>NZ_QNUL01000009.1 GCF_003383615.1 Dyadobacter luteus | reverse complement strand
CATTGCATTCTTTTCTCGCTTTTCCAGTAGAACGAGATCAGCAATGCTTTCCTTAATAATGTCAGCATATTTCATACGTAAATATACGACTTTTTATTTTGAAATTAGTAATATATTTTGATTCTTATCACTTTGGGAGAGGCGAATCACTTCGGCTGGCAGAAATAGTTTGTAAGTTACATCTGCATTGCAGATCATCTAATAAAAATACATATTTAGTTTCTTTAAAAGAAAGAGAAAGCTATATCAAAATTAGCTTGTATCAATAAAACACCGCTTGATGCTGATTCTTAAAAAAAGTATCAGGAGGTAATGTCATAGAGAAGAAACTGATATTTTAGCATCCCGTCTTTATAGCCACTGGTAGACATGGCATTATTTGCTGTTAGGTTATCTTAACACAGATCATGATCGGGACGCCCAAACCGGAGGATATCATTTGTATAATAGTTTGACTGAGTATTGAGAAGATCATTGCCCTATTTTCAGAATTAGGATGACTCCAAATCCTTTCCATATCTAAGGAGTAGAGTAATCGGAATTGGATAAATATACACTTTTGTTTAATTGGATATCTGCATAATCCGAGGGTGCGGTTCGATGCGGAATTTGAACACGATGAAAATAGTTATCGGTCACATCGTAATGTTTCTAGTTTCGGCAAGTCAGATGCTTACTATTTGTAGTTGGGAGGTAAATATATTTGTCCTCATAAATACACAAAATCACTATAGCACTATGAAACACATCTCCTTTTCTACTCCTTTTAGTCATGTTTATTCGTGGCTGAGTCTCCCTTAAAGTCGCAATATCGGGAATATCTAGTTTTCCCGCAGGCGCTTCTTGGTGATGGTTCACATTCGTAACACACATCTCTTTTCGTTTACCATTTGAAAGTCAAGAAAGGTAATTTGTGCTCTTTAGCGCATAAACGGAGAGGCTATGTCTGATGAATACGCTTTCAATCGAAAATCAATTTTACTAAACAACACTTTTACACATGAGAACAAGAAAACTACTCAATGGATTGTGGGTGCCACGCTGGATCAGCCCTATTGTACTGGCTGCGGTGGTTGCCACACCCTATATGGCTACTGCTCAGCAAGGTAGTTGGGGGAACACTTTTGTACACAATAGTGGAAATGCGACGCTCTTTGGCGCGCATACATTCGTAGCTGGTGGTGCCGGTACACAGCCAGGCATTATCAAGACAGCACGTACAACACCGATCGGTATCGTTAGTTTTGGTCCGGCTGCCACACATTCAGGAGCAAACGATGCAGGTCATATTGATGGCTATGTGGGTAAATACGGAACAACCGCATTCACGTTTCCTATAGGCAACGGCACCAAGATGCGACCTGTAAGCATTTCTGCACCTACCTCCGGTGATTTTAAGGCTGCGTATTGGTTGGAAAATCCCAATGCAGCGACCCTTCCGGCAGGGGCGCCGTTTCCGGTAGCCAACTTGGGTACAGGGGTTACAGCGGTAAGTAATGTAGAATACTGGGATATAGACGGCCCCTCAGCGGTAGATTTAACCCTTACCTGGGACGCTGCAAGTAATGTAAATACATTAGCGGGTGGAAATTTAAGTAACCTGGCCATAGTCGGATACAATGCGACTACCAGCAAATGGGAAAGCCTTGGAGGCACAGCCACCGGAACCCTAACAGGTACTGGAAGTGTAGTGGCCACAGGAGTTACTCCCGACAATTATGTTGCTTTTACTTTTGGAAGTGTAACAGCGGAACCTACCACACCGGATTTGAGGCCTTACCTTGTGCTTCTGAATGTTGATTTTACTCTGCCAACAACAGCTCGTTCATTTACAGTACGAGTACGAAATATGAGAGTGGGCACTATTGCCACTAATCCTGTTATAGTACGTATTTATAAACCAAGTCCAACATCAACTATCGCATTGACTGGCGCGGCATTGACTAACTGGACAGTAGCAAATACCCCTACGTACTATACCCTCACAAGTAATCTGGATGTACCAGAAGGTACAACAGGAATTACAATTACTGGAAATATAACATTACCTGCAAGTGTTCCTTCGGGCACACACCCATTGCGGGTATTAATTCCGGACCTATCAGGAGGTGAATTGGCGACTGACAACGGAAACAATGAGATTATTGGAAAATTAACTAGAAATTAAGTCACAACAGTATAATAAGGTATGAAACAATATATTAAAATTTTATTTCTATCTGCAATTTTAATATTCCTTGGAGGGAAGAACTTTGCTCAGGTAGTTAGTGTGCAATGGGGAGATTATGTTCCTGGATCATTTGCCGGTTACGGTGATCACCCGGATGCAGCGGGTTCGTTTTATGGTGCGATTGGAAAAACTGGTGGAACTGTACCAGCACGAAGTGCAATTGTAGTGTTGACACTAGCGCCTGAGGCGCCATGGGATGGTTCATCTATAGTGGTTCCGAATGGATGGGAGATCGATACTGACAACACTACACCTACCAATGTCGTCTTCGTTAATACGGTAGATTGGGTATCAGATGAGCCCTTTTTTGAAATTCCTGTTAAAGCTGTAGGGCCAAGAAGTAGTACTTTACTAACAGTAGGTACTCAGGTTTTTAACGACGGTGGTGCCTGGACATTACATCCTGATGCCCCGGATAAATTTACTTCGGTTACAGTTGCAGATGTTAATCTGCCTGTGCTTCTTTCTGCCTTTAATGCCATTGCTGAAAATTCAATTGCAAAGCTCAGATGGTCTACAACTATGGAGACTAATAGCGACCGTTTCGAAATTGAGCGGAGCACGAATGGTAAAAACTGGATTAGGATCGGTTCAGTGGCGTCTCATAAAGAAAGTAATTCATTAAAGAATTATAGTTTCGATGACAAATCCCCTGAGCATGGCGATAACCTGTACCGGCTAAAAATGGTGGATTTGGATAATACCTTTGCGTACAGTAGTATTCGATCGGTTAACATCACAGGTATATCAAAAGATCTGTCCGTATATCCTAATCCGTCATCTGATTTTATACGCCTTCGTGATGCTCAGAATGTAACATCAGTATCAATCATTGATCTGAACGGTAAGACGGTGTATCAGACGGCTTCGGTAAGTAAAGGAGAGATCAGTGTGAAAAACCTGACCTCAGGAATGTACTCTGTACGCATCGAAAGAAAAGATGGTGGCGAGAGCGTTCAAAAGCTGGTTGTTGCCAGATAAAAAGGGGTTAAAGTAGCGGAGGTTTAAAAAACACATAGACCTCCGCTACCAAGCCAGACAAGTAATTCTTGTCATCCGTTCCTATCAGACCATTTCATGTAGATCTCCATCTCCTCAGACTAATACTAATGGATTGTATCGGCGGGTAACTCTGAAAAGGGTAACTACCATGCGTGAGTGCATTCGGAAAACAAAAGTCGCCACCTAATCCTTACTACTATGGTGCAATTTTTACGGAGCTCTTTTTTATACATTGCCGGGTATTGCTTTCTCATCATGCAATGCTGCCTGGGGAAAACTGTTGAGAACAGGGCAGGCATAGGTATATTTGATACCTTGTTTGTTGCGAATGGCTCCTTGGCCGTGCACGGCGACATACATCTGGTAGATGCGCACGTATTGGGCCAGGGAAGCTTGGTGATGAGAGCCGAAAGCAGTGCTAAAATAGTATCTCAACGAAGCGAAGTAAATAATTTAGTAGTTGTCATGCCAGGAAGGGTACAACTGGAAGGCGAGCTTGTCATCCGTCAATCTCTTTCGTTACAATCAGGAATACTGGATGTGTCTGCAGGAGCCTTGATTTTATCAGACAGCGCGGCTTTGCAATTAAAGCATGGAGCGAGCATTTTACAAAATTCCAGATTTGCCAGCCTGCCTGTTAAGGGAGGACACCAGGGTACTTTCGAATTTTCTGCTAAAGCCATTCTGACACCTTTAACGACTGAACACAAAAGGTATACCCCCAAAACCTACCAGCATTACCATGAAGTACACGACTTTCCGTTAATGATATACAGGGAAGCCGCTACGGCACCTCCCGAACATTCAAGAATGATTACTGTTTGACTTAAAACTCTTTATTTCTAATTCATCATTCTTAATTGTATAAATGATCATGAAATCCATATTTAAAAATACCATTATCGTAGCTGCGCTCGTATTTGGTGCGGCCAGTGTGTCCAATGCTCAGGTAAAAGTAGGATCCAATCCTGCTGCCATCGGGACAAGTAGTAATCTGGAAGTAGAAGCAACAAATGGGAACAAAACTATTGTAGACAAAGCAACAGGTAAAGTAACTATACAGGATGGTACACAGGGAGCTGGCAAGGTACTCACTTCTGATGCGAATGGTGCATCGAGCTGGCAGCCATCTATACCTGCTTCGCAGGATGCTGAGGTTATGCTTAGTGCTAAACTTACCACAACTCAGTCTTTGCCCTATTCCGGAGGTGGAATTATTACTAAGGTTAATTTTGACACGGAATTGTTTGATAAAGGGAATAATTTCGACTTAACTAACGATCAGTTAACAGCCCCTACGAGTGGGTACTACTCAGTTAATGTCGGTTTTTCAAGATCGGGAACGGCTTCGAATTCTATTTCTGCATTCATCTATGTAAATAATGTAGAGAGTGGTCAAGGAAATCTTTGGGATGGCGGAATTCCTGCTTCAGCAGGTTACACTGCAAGTGCTTCACGAATGGTTCACCTTAATGCAGGTGATGTTCTTGACGTTCGTTTTCGCCCTAATTTTGCTGCTGACGGCATATCTACTGCTTTTTTACAGATAGCCAAAGTGTCTAACTAACCTGTAGGAAATAAGCCTGAAAACTTTGCTTTTATTTAATATTGATTAAAGGCAAAGTTTTCAGAAATAAATATTCAAGCGCCTTTCTATTCATAGTTTTTACAGATTGTGATCAAAATTGCAGCTTTGTTTCCAAAGCTAACATTTTTTTCGAATCATGAAAGGGTATGGAAGAACGATTTTTAATTTTTATTCTCCAAATAAATACGAATCATGAAGTTAATTTTTAAAAGTACAATGATCATCGCAGCACTTACTTGCGGAGCGGCCAGTGTGTCTAATGCTCAGGTAAAAGTAGGTGATAACCCTGCAACCATTAACGCCAATGCGGCATTGGAAATAGAAAGTAATAGCAAAGGGCTATTGTTACCCCGTGTAGCACTTACCGCAGCTACGAATCCAGCTCCGTTAGCTGCCCACGTAGCCGGTATGCAGGTGTATAACACCCGATTGGATCCAGGAGCGGATTTGTATCCGGGGCTGTTTTTTAACGATGGGACCAAATGGGTTCGTTCGAATGTCAGCGAGAGTAGTGGCGCTATTACTGAAGGTAATGGAGCACCTACAGGCACATGTACCAATCCCGGAGAGATGTATACCGATACCGCCAGCGCCAGTGCAACGAATGGTCAGGTATGGATATGTAGCGGAGGTAGTTGGGTGAATTATATATCGACTAAATCATCAACCCCATTTTATTTGGGTTACGGTCCTGGCGATGCAGGTGGCACCAAGACAAGCCGCATCTCTAGATCAGGTAATATTCTTCTTTCATCACCGGGGTCTGTTTCGGGGTATGCCAATACTGGTACAGCAAGTAAGGATGTGCTGGTTTTGGGAAGTGGGGTGATACAATCACAAATGAGCGGACCTGTTCCTAACCTGTATTTAAGTAAAAAGACGGCAAATGTTGGGGATACGTATGTGCGGTTTTACCTCAACGGTGCTTTGGTCGGTCATATTACCAGGAGTGCAGCCGGAATAGCTTACAATTCCGCTTCAGACAGACGACTGAAAGAGAACATTGAGTCTACACGCTTTTCATTAAATGATTTGATGAAAATTGAAATCAAAGATTACAACTTTATTTCTGACTCTACAAAAACCCGCACTACAGGTGTAATCGCGCAGGAATTGTATGAAGTATATCCTGATGCAGTAACTGTGGGAGGAGAAGATGTTACGGAAAACGCCTGGCAGGTTGATTACGGAAAGCTCACTCCATTGCTGGTGAAGGCATTGCAGGACCAACAAAAACTGATAGAACAACAGGAGAAGAAGATAGCCGACCTGCAATACACGGTGGATGAGCGTTTGGCGAAACTTGAACACAAATCCCTCAAAAAGGAAAACAGGGTTTCAAAACGTTTGCAGAAGAAAAAAGTTGCAGATGCGAAGCTGTTTGCATTGCAAGCGAAATAGCTAATCTTACAGAAGCTGTATAGTGGCTTGTTAATCATGATTGAAGAACCCGGGTCTGTCTCAAATAATCTTTATGAATTTTAGACAAGCCTGGGTTAAAACTTTTAAAGCAGAAAAGAATAAGTTATACCAAATGTTAGACAGGGGGTTACTTCTGTTGGCAGTTTTAGCCACGCGTGTCCAGGTAAAAGTAAGATCCAATCTTGCTGCCATCGGGACAATCTGTACAATGTGGAATCCTCTCGGCAATTGGGAAATCACGTGGTTTGAAGAAATAGTATTGTTGTAGCAACAAACCTAACTACAGGCGCACAATTTACTATTATTTATAAAATTCTCCGAGTCTAAATAGTTGTTTATAAGAGGTAAGTTCTTATTGCTGAAGTTTTTTCTGTTATTACGTTATACGTAATATAGTATCTGGTAGCAGACGATGAGTATGCGGTTTCGTATACTCATCGTCTGCTACTATTGTCTTTATTTTAATAGAAATATTTCTATTAAAATTTATGTAAAATTCGAATATAAACCAGGACATATAACTTTAAATTTGTTTTAATTACATTCATTAATTCGATACAGATAAGTATACCTTTTTAGTGTTAATATTTCCCAATTATCCTCCATTTTTTATGAAGTCTATAGTGTTAATTGACAGTTATCCGATGGTAAGAGATGGATTTTCATTGTTGCTTAAAGAAAATCTGTCAGATGAATTTGATGTCCGTACCGCTGATTGTGTGGAACATCTCAAACTGCCCGAGCCGGGCAAAGCACCGGATGTGATCATGCTGGGTTGGAATGGGCAGGACATAATGAAGATATACCGTGAAGCAAGGATTTGTTCTGAGAGATATTCGCATGCGAAGACGGTGGTTTACGGAGATCAGTTCAACTACAAAGAGCTGGTAGATCTGGTTCAGTTGGGCGTGTCAGGCTTTGTACTCAAATCCTGTGATACCGCTCAGATTTTTACCTGTATTCGTGATATCCAGATTAAAGACCGTTTCTTTTGCAGCGAGCTATTAAGCGTTATCCTGGCCAATCTGACCCTGCCGAACAGACAGCCATTAATAAAAGCGAAACATCCTTTGTCGGCACGTGAGAGAGAGATTGCTGATTACCTGGTACAAGGTATGAAGACCTCCGACATCGCCCAGCATTTGGGACGCAAGTCGACAACGATAAGTTCTATTAAAGGGAATTTATTCAGGAAGATGAATGTGAACAACGTGATGGCTCTGAACGATGCGCTGGTTAGAATGAACCAGTAAACAGATAGGATAACGGATGAACTTACAGAACAATCTTAGGCATATGGATTATGTTAAAAACAATTGTTTTTGATTATTTCAGCGGAAACCGAAGGAAGGTTGTTTCATTGCTCGATGAAAAGAATCTGTCCTATGTAGAAACCAGTTCAATCAGTGGTTTTATAAACAGCGTTGGTTTCAATAGTAATACACCTCTGTCTCCCGTGATTTTACTGCTCGGGGACAGATCGTCTTATCAGGAGGTCATTTCACTTACCACGTTTATCAGCAGACACAAACCCGGTGTTAAATTTTTTGTTTATGCCTGTGATGAGAGTATCCGTCAGGTTGGGCTGAGTAAGGATAACTGTGATATTTTTCAGGGAGATGAGATAGAACTGATTGGCAATGTACAAAGGTTTGTCTCTTTAAATGATAATTAAGGGGTTATCAGGCAGATAAAGGCACGTATACGAAAATTGACTTCCGATTTTAAGGTTATCAGGTTCTGCTAAGGCGGGACCTGAGTATTGCTTTGGGTAATAGTGATATATTTTCCAGTGCTTCCAAAACAATGGTTTACCCAAAGAAAAACGTTTATAGTAAGGCGTGAGTGAGTTGTGGAAGCCAGATAGCGGTTCGCGTGTTAACCTGCAACCCAAAGCTTTATGACAATTGCAATTTTCGAGAAAGATTGTCTTCTGACAGGAAACGTTTTATAATCACCTGCTCTGTGTGCGAAATGGATTAATTACACTTTTATTATTTCGTTAAATAATTCACTTCCCTGTTAATAAAGTTAATTTTTCATCAAGGTGTATATAGTCATCTTAAAAATAAATAGTAGAAGTATTGCTATCTGAATAAAGGGATTTGCTGCGGGTATTTTGAACTCTATTTTATTCATAAAAATCATAACATTTAATAAATCTTGTTTAATGGAATAAATATTTAGATTTAGGTAACAGTTATATACATATGTCCGATTTTATGAAAAAATATATTTTAATATTATTAATATTCAATTTTATTGCTTCGAATAGCAAGGCACAGCCTATTGAGAAGCAAGTTGAGCTTGTTTTGGGGAAGTCTGTACATGTAGAAAGTAAGGGTCAAAGTTTTTCTATTAACACGTCTGTTACCAGATGGAAGAGCAAGGTAGTGGTAAGAATAGCATCGGCGGGTGAAATAAGGGATAGTTCTCTTGTATTACATGTGGTGCTGCCTGTCGTAAATGGTTACGATTATGATCTAGCGGATTTGATTTCACAAAATAAAGATGCATCCCTAGAAGGTAAGGCTGTGATACCTTTTCCGGCTATTCGCAGAACCGACGGTACTTATGCCTTCGCTGTTCCCTTGATCCAGACTTTGTCAAATTATCCTCAGCGCAAAGAGATTTACATCGGTTTCAAACAGTGAAAAGGTCTGGTACAGGCTTTTATTGTGATAAGAGGGGCGGAGCCAGCATGGAAGATTGCGCACTTACACAGCATCTTAGTCATCTTGACGACTATTCAGCTTATGGCCACAATTCGAGTCGTTAAACCCGGGGGCCAGCAGGTTCATATCTGCATCCTAACGAGAATGTTTGAAGATACTGGTCGAGTTGGAGCAAGACAACTCATAGGGCTGTGTTGTAACAAGTGGATGCTCTGTTAAAACGCAGTGGCAGCCGGTGATAATGAGAAAGCCCTGCCCGGAAGTTGGACAAGGCTTTTCTAAGTTTTTGAATCCGTAACCTACAAATTCGGATTATTGTTAATCTCGTTCAACGGAATAGGAAACAGGTAGTATTTGCTGTTGGGAACCAATGCCGTTCCATCAGGAAACTTGGTGATCCAATGGCCAAGAATACTCACCGTGTTACCACGGGTATCGACAAATTTCTCTGTCGTTTCCTTTCTTACCGGAGCAGTTTGCGTTCTTAGTATATCGTACAAGCGGAAACCTTCCCCCCAAAGCTCCTTGCGTCGTTCCAGCAGAATCTCGTCGATCAGTTTATTTTTATCCAGTCCCGACAAATCTGCCAGGCCACGCTGGCGTCTCAGTTCGTTCAAAGTCGTGGTAGCTCCGGTAACATCGTTTAGTCTTGCTTTACTTTCAGCTTCAATTAAAAGTTGTTCTGAGGAGCGCATCAGGACAATATGTGCATCGTAGGTCGGATATTTGTTTCTGAATTTTTTGTACCGATATCCTCTGTACAATGCCTCCGTTGGCTGTTTGGCAATCTCGAATAATGATTTACGAATATCGTTCTGCTCAAACAAAGCTATGAAATTCGGATCCGGCATGATGCTGTTGTAGCCGTAGTAAAGGTTGGTGCCGGCAGCATCGGTTGCATACGGAGTGGTTTCGATATAGGCCATGTACGAAGAACCGCCTTTGTTCTGGGTGATCGTTTGCGGATGCCCCCAGATCCATTCCTGGTTACTTACATCGTTGAATCCTTGCGTATACTGCACAGGGGTCATAATCGGATAACCCGATCTTGCTTTGGCAGCGTAGTCACGTGCCAGCTCCCACTTCTCCTGTGTAAGGTACGTGCGGGCAAATAAGCCATATACAACATTGAGGTTAGGACGATTTTTAACCGTACGCTCAAAACCGGCAAGCAGCTTTTCAGCTTCTGTCAAATCACTGATTACTTGAGCATAAATCTCTGCAACCGTGGCTCTTGGCTTGGGTACCGTACTTGGTGTTGTCGGATCTGTATAAATAGGTACCGCCTTTGCAGACGCGTCTTTGACATAGGTAAATTGATACTGTCTGACCAGATTGAGGTAATTGTGCGCGCGCAGCGCGTAAGCCTGACCTTTGAGGTGTTTCAAACTAGCCTTACTTGCATCGTCAATTTTGATATTGGCAATCAGGTTATTGGCGTGGTCGATAGATGTGTACTGTAAGGTCCAGAAAAACAGAGCGCGTCGCGTTGTATTATCGAACGGATCGCGGTAAGGATAAGAGTCTCTGAATCCATAACGGCCATCACGCGCAAAGGCATCTTCGCCCATCACATCGTGTGTAAGAAAAATGGTAGGCAGGCCCGGATTGTCCTGAGATGTGCTGTTTTCCAGTAAAAAGCGGATCGAGCCATTCAGGAATGCATCTATGTTTGCCTCTGAAGTGAAAACCTCAGGAGTTGTAATCTGTGTTGCCGGAGCGGTATCGAAGAAATCGTCGCTGCATGATGTAAAAGATGCGAGAGCGACTAGTAAATAACTGAATTTACGTATCATAGTTTGATAAGATTTGTAGTTAAAATGATACATTTAAAACTGCTGAAAATGATTTTTGTGCAGGGTATCGGTAGAAGGTAGAACCTGAAACAGTCTGCTCTGGATCCAGTCCTTTGTGTCCGTAAAAGGTCAGGATGTTATCACCCACAAGGCGAAGTTTTACATCTGACAAAGACAATCTCGAAACAAGGCTTTGTGGCAATGTGTAGGAAATCGCGATGTTTTTCAGCCTTGCATAGGTCGCATCATACAGGAACCTTGTTGAAGGAATCGTGTTCCATGCATCTGACACATACGATAAGCGGGGGAAATCTGTATTCAGGTTCTCGGGAGTCCAGCGGTTGAGCGCCTCCTCTGACCATGCGCGGCCCGGTGCGTTACCTAAGTGAGAGACCATCGGCTGATCCCCGTCAAAGATTTTACCTCCCAGACTGTAAGATAACAGGAATGAGAAATCGAAGTTTTTGTAAGAAACGTTGTTGGTGAAACCACCATAAAAGTCGGGTAGGGAACTGCCCTGAAAATAAGGTGTCGCCTCTGTCTGGTTCTCTGTAGTAGTACGTCCTGTTACGTTTTTGTTCTCATCCAGAACATCTTTATGCCAGGTTGCTTTTCCGTTCGCAGGATTCACGCCAGCCCACTCTTTGATATAAAAGTCATAAATAGATCCGCCCTCTACCAGTTTCTTTGTGTTTCCGTATTGGCCTATTGCGCCTGTAAGTATTTCTTTCTGCGGGAGTTTTGTGATCTTATTGGTATAATGTCCGAAATTCAGTGTCAGGTTCCATTTGAAATCCTTATTGCGAACCGGAACGGCCGTGATCTGTCCGTCAATACCTCTGTTGCTCAATGAACCGATGTTGGCGTTGATTCCGCTGTAACCTGTTGATGGAGAAAGAGGTTTATTGAATATCAAATCCTTTGACTGACGGTCGAAGATATCCAGCTGCGCGATAAGTCTGTTATTGAACAAAGACACGTCTACCCCGAAATTAAGATTCAGGTTAGTTTCCCATTTCAGGTCAGGTGTCGGAAGGTCAGATGGTAACAGGCCCAGTCTGTCAAGACTGTTATAGATCGAGTAGAATCCTCCGTAAGCGTAGTTATTAATGCTGCCGCCCGAAGTAAGTATGTTGTCATTTCCCTGAGCTCCGTAACTGGCCCGAAGGTTCAGATTATCCAGCGTAGATACATTTTTCAGGAATTGTTCCTGTTTGATATTCCATGCAGCTCCCACAGACCAGAAGTTCCCCCAACGTGCCTGTTTGCTGAAACGGGAAGAACCATCACGGCGGTAGCTTGTTGAGAAGTGGTAACGTCCCAGATAATCATAATCCAGTTTGGCCAAGCCACTCGCCAGCTTGTAATCGTCAGATGTACCGTTGAATACGCCACTGACTGTTCCGGCAGATGGTTCGGTTTTACCCAATACCTGAAACCCTGTACGGCTCCCTGACAGTGATGAAAGATTGTTTACATAAATTTCCGGTCCGGCCAGCAAACTTAAAGAATGGTTTGCGCCCAGATTGACAGAATAATTCAGGAAGCTGTTTACCGTATAATTCAGCAGACGGTTTGAGCTTCTTGATGCCGAACCTGCACCATCGGTGATCACTCCGGTGCTATAGTAAGAGTGCGAGTAGCTGTGAGATGTTACCGCGCGATAGTCGATATTGGCAGTTGTTTTCAGGAACAATCCTGGTAAAAACGTAAGGGTAAAGTTTGTTCCCAGCAATACAGCATCGGTCTGCTGTCCTGATATGGCATTTTCCGCTGAGCCCAGAATGTTTGAACCACTGGCAGCAGTCGTTGGCCGCCATCTTCCGTAATCCCATCTTTTATTTCCCTGCTCATCCAGGATGTAGGATCCGTCGGCATTGCGCTCGTAAACAGGATAGATATTGGATATAAGTCTTTGGAAATTGGCAAAGTTGCCCGTGTTGCTATCGCTTTGGTTAGGTGATTTTTGTAAACCGGATGATAACGAGATATTGGTACCGATATCGAGCCACTTGTTGATTTTTGACTGCAGATTAGTGCGCAGATTGTATCTTCTGAAATCGGATGTTCTGATCCAGCCCTGCTCGTTCAGATAACCAGCCGACAGGAAATACTTGGTGTTGGCACTTCCACCGTTTACACTCAGATCGTATTGCTGGCGGATCCCCGGACGTGAAATGGCTTTGCCCCAGTCGTCGTTCCACAGCGGAGTTGCACCTGCCACCACTTTGCCATCCAGACCTACCGGTTTTGGGTAGTTAGGCCCGAAGATATTGACTTTCAGAGCACCTTCTACCAGGTAGTCAGTAGCATACTGAGCGGCTACATCAGCTGTTTTACCCTGATCCAATTGAGTATTGCGAAGTGCCTCCCATTGCAGCTCATAATAATCTTTTGCCGACAAATACGAATAGTCCTTCACAGCGCGCCCGGTAACACCATAGTTTACCGAGAAATTGAAGTTGGGTTTTGAATTCAGCGACCCGGTTTTGGTTGTAATCACGATAACTCCGTTGGCTCCTCTTGAACCGTAAAGTGCACTCGCACTAGCATCCTTTAAAACCGAAATGGATTGAATGTCTCTGGGGTTCAAATTGTTAGCATCGCCTCCCGGAATACCATCAATCACATAAAGTGGTGCTGCAGAAGCATTCACCGATCCCACACCACGCACAAACAGCTCTGCGTCTGCCCCCGGCTGACCTGTTGCAGCTATGGATTGCAGCCCGGGGATCGTTCCCTGCAAAGCTTTGCCTATTGTTGTAATCTGCAGATTTTCAAGGTCTTTGGCATTGACAACTGCTACGGATCCTGTGTAACTTGATCTTTTTGAAGTGGTATAACCTACTACAACAGTTTCATCAAGCTGGTTGGTTGTTTCTGCCAATAGAACGCGCACAGGCTCCTGTCCCGATCCTGTTGATAATTCCTGGGTTTTGTATCCCAGATAACTCACAGTAAGTGTGAGCGGTAAGGCTTTGCTGGTTGTGAGACTGAATTTTCCCTCGCCGTCAGTAACGGCCCCCGTGCCGGCTGATTTAATGGTTACCGTGGCGCCAACGATGGCCTGATTAGCTTCGTCGAGCACTGTTCCCCTGATTACGTTTTGCGCGTGGCTGGTAAAAGCGACGCACAAAACCATTAGAAAAGCGTAGTTTAATTTTCGAAAGAAGCCTGGGTGACCAGGCTGTAGAGATGGTAATTTATTTTTCATAAGTCATACTTGTTTTTTCCTGCGATGGATTCATGGCACTTGGTTGAACTTGCAGCTATTGCTGTATTTGAAATGATACATGGTGGATGAATGCTCTTACTGTGAGCTGATTAAATTGTTCTCGGTGCGCTTATTATGGCAGGCAGGAAATACCTCCAATATTGAAAAAGACGCAATGAACATGGGTTATCTGGCTGTTTCTCGTATTAAATCAGAGGTGGATATTGAGTGAAGAACACTGACAAACATGAAAAAACCGCCGGTTCGGGTAACCGCGGAACAGAATAAATGCATGGTGGTAATGGAAGTAAGAATATTAAGTCTATAAATTTAATAGACAAAACAAATCATTGAAGATTACAATTGTGGCAAAAATCAAAATTGTTTTTTTATCGTACCACCAACTCCCGGCGCTGAACTGGATGATATTCTATTTTTTCTTCTGATTGATCAATTTGTGACGTGTTGCCCTTCTTAAAGTGCTATTTGCTGGGGGAAGAAAATTTCGGAATCGGCCAGAAGCAGGCTGTTGCTGTATCTCTAGCAGTTATAATTTGCTGACCGGCATGTTGGAGGATAGAATCTCATGGTTCAAAGAAGTTACAAACCGCTGATTTGTGATCATATCAAGCCATCTGTGGTTATGCTTGTTAGTTAAACGACCTTCTAAACTCCAAAGGAGACAGGTTTGTTTTTGTTTTAAACAGTTTGCTGAAAGATTGTGAATGCTCGAATCCCAATGCAAAAGCAACCTCACTTACAGAAAGATTGGTGGTCGATAGCTTTTCTTTGGCTTTGTCAATGAGCTTGCTGTGCAGGTACTGCTGGGCATTCAAACCGATCAGAGAGCGGAGCATGTCACTCAGATAGCTCGGCGAAAGATTCATCTGTTCGGCAATGTAGTTAACCGTGGGTAGTCCCTGGTTGGTCGTTACCTCTTTGTCAAAGTAATCTGCCACAACATCGTCCAGTTTTTGCATCAGTTCGTTGCTCACTGATTTGCGGGTAATAAACTGGCGTCTGTAAAAGCGTTCGGCGTAGTTGAGCAGCAGTTCGATTTGGGAGATGATAATCTGCTGGCTGAAATCATCAATCCTTCCTTTGAGTTCATTGCCAATCATTTCAAAAACAGAAATAATCGTATCTCTCTCTGATTCGGAAAGGTGCAGCGCCTCGTTGGTCGTGTAATAGAAAAAACCATACTGACGGATTTTTTTCGCCAGAGGATGATTCCACAGAAAATCCGGATGGATCAACAGCGTATGAGACGAGCATGGGATAGAGTTACTGGCATCATCCTCCAGTCCTCCGATAATCTGATTTGGTGCTGCAAACAAGAGCCCGCCTTCATCGAAATCATAGTAATCCTGTCCGTAGCGCACCTTGCCGCTGAGTTTTGGCTTGTAGGAGATTTTATAAAACGTCAGCACATGTGTATCCGGGAAAGTATTCAGTTGCACGGGATCTTCGTTCTGATTGAGCAGACTGATCAGCGGATGAAGTGGTTTGGGTAAACCAAAAGCCCTGTGTGCATCGGATATAGAGACGAATTGATGATGGTTTGACATGTTGTCCGTGTTTGAATTCATATAACGCCGGCCCGACACAGAATGTGCCGGCCGGCGTTGATTTTTAATAGAAGGGTGTTGAAAGTTATTTCGCCTGACCCTGGGCCGAGCTGGCCAGTGAATCCCATTCTTCCCAAACTGAGATCCTTTCCCCGTAGGCCTGCTTAACTCCGGGGAGATTATGGCTTCCCAGAAAGAAACGAAGCGGTGGATTTTCTGCATCGGCGATCTGTAAAATAGCCTGTGGCGTTGCTGCGGGATCACCTCTTTCAAGACTCTGCAGTTGCTGGAAGAATTGATTCTTGAAATCAGTATAGATATCCATCCCGGCGGAGAATTTCAGCGACTCCTGACTTCCAAACTCTGTTGCGTAAGCACCCGGCTCGATAATAGTTACTTTTATTCCAAAATCTTTGACCTCCATAGCCAGACTTTCATGTATCGATTCAAATGCCCATTTGGATGAAGCGTAATAGCCGATGACAGGAAGCGTAACATGGCCAAGGTTGCTGGAGGTCCCCATAATGTGACCGCCACCCTGTTTTCTTAAAAGTGGCAATGCAGCTTTGATCACTGCCAAGGGACCAAAGATATTTGTTTCGTACATCGCCTTTACTTCATCCGGCTCTGCTTCTTCGATCGTCGCAACCAGTGAATAACCAGCGTTGTTGAGTACAATATCGAGCCTTCCGAAATGTGCGTGAGCCCGCTCAACAGCCTCTTTCACCTGACCTGGGTTGGTAACATCCAGTTCAAGTGTCAGCACATTATCGCCGTATTTTTCTTTGAAGTCAGCAATACTTTCCAGCGAGCGTGCTGTGGCTGCTACTTTATCGCCGCGTTGCAGGATAGCTTCCGTCCAAACGCGTCCGAATCCACGTGAAGTACCTGTTATAAACCATATTTTCGGAGCCTTTTCATTTTGATGTATCATGTCTTATTTCTTTTTTTATGATACATCAAAGGTCGCTACGTCCTGACTTGTGTTTGTAGTCTAACTGAGGGGATTTGTAGTCAAAATGGGCCGCTGAGTATGCGGGAGGAAGAAAAACAGGTTATTGGATTTGTAACAACCCGGTATGATTTGACCGTCAAAAAAAGGGACAGCTCCATAGGGAACTGTCCTGTAATCGTCTGATTTATTTAGGTTGATTGTTTGAATTCTGCTGACCGAGTTTGCTGTGTTTTTTTCCGTATAAAAAATAAAAGGCGATTCCGATGCCCATCCACACAAACAGTCTTTCCCAACTCTCCAGAGGCAATCCTGCCATCAGAAACACGCAGATTCCAATGCCAATGATCGGGACAAAAGGAACACCCGGGACTTTGAACGACCGGTGGATTTCAGGTTGTTTGTAGCGCAAGATAATCACACCAAGCGATACAAGTGAGAATGCAAAAAGGGTTCCTATACTCACCATGTGGCCCAGATCAGAGATGGGTACAAAGCCGGCAAGCGCAGATACAAAAACAAGGAAGAATAAATTGCTTTTCCAGGGTGTTTTGTAACGGGGATGCACGTCGCTGAAAAACGCTGGCAGCAGGCCATCTTTGGACATACTGTAAAAAACCCGTGATTGTCCCATCAGCATTACCAGAATCACAGATGTATACCCGGCAAGAATCGCAATGACCAAAGCGCTGTTGAGAAAATGATAACCTGTTACCGCGAAAGCGGTAGCTGCGGGACTGGCATCTCCTAAAAACTCAGTATAGGGCACAAGTCCTGTCATCACGTAGGAAAACGAAACGTACAGAATGGTGGCAACCAGCAGACAACCGATTATTCCGATCGGCATATCCTTCTGAGGATTTTTTGCTTCCTGGGCTGTAGTTGACACGGCGTCGAAACCGATAAAGCCAAAGAACACCACAGCGGCTCCGCGTACAATACCCGACCAGCCGAAGTGACCAAATTCTCCCGTGTTTTCGGGAATGAACGGGGTGTAATTATCGCGGTTAATAAATGACCAGCCCAGTGCTATAAAGAGTATGATCACACAGACTTTAAGAATGACCAGAAAGTTGTTCAGCGAGGCAGATTCTTTTGTTCCCTTTACCAAAAAAAGCGAAAGTAAGGATACAATCACCACGGCCGGAAGGTTGATAATACCACTAGTGAATACGGTGCCGTCTGATAGTTGCACCGGGTCAAACGGAGAGGTGATCAGCTCGGGCGGTAAATCAGCACCAAATTGCGCCAGAAACTTAACTGCGTAGCTAGACCAGCTTACCGCTACTGTTGCTGATGCCAAAGCATATTCCAGGACCAGGTCCCAGCCGATAATCCATGCCATAAACTCACCCAGGGTTGCATAGGTGTAGGTATATGCCGATCCGGCCACAGGAATCATGGAGGCAAATTCGGCATAGCTCAACGCACAAAATCCGCATGCAACCGCAGCCAGAACAAAAGACAAAATAACAGCCGGCCCCGCGTTTTCAGAAGCGACGATGCCTGTCAGTGAGAATATTCCTGCGCCTACAATCGCACCTATTCCCAGCGTTATAAGGTTAACAGGACCCAGTGATCGCCGTAACCCTGTTTTGGTTTCAGTCTGATGTTCTTCAATAAGTTGGTTGATTGGTTTTTTTAAATTCATTGCTTTACTGTATGGGTACGCTACTATGTATTGAATGTACGAAAACATCCATGTCCGCTTTATCAAGCTGAGACTATCTGAATGATATTTTCGGCAAAATTGTTCATTTCTTCTATCTGAGGACTGCTTTGCAATAGCAGAAAATCAACGCCTATTTTCTCGAATTCAGCAATTCTGTCCTGAACCTGCCACGGTGTACCAACAAGCCCGCTACGCAGTCCCCGGTTTGATACTGCATAATCCTGTAAAGAAAGTTGCTGTTCCAACTGTGTACCTGAAAGCCATTGTTCATAGTTTTTATAGCCGGGACTATCGGCCTTAATGCTTGTGATGCGGTCGAGTTCCCTGCGTGTTTCGGCTTCGGTGTTTCTGACGATAGCGTACGCTGAAACGCCAAACTGCATCGGAGGCAAACCTTTGCGTTCCCGTCGTTCTCTCATATCATCTATACGTCTGGCTATTATCTCCGGCGAGTCTCCATGCATTACATATCCATCACAAAAGGAAGAAATAAGTTCTTTGGCAGCTTCCGATTCCCCTCCGGCATAGATAGGAGGGCGGGGTTTGGAAACTGGCTTGGGAAAGAGAAGATTATCTTTGACGTTGTAATATTTGCCCGAGAATGTATAGCGGTCTTTTTTCCATACATTGTCAAGAACGGTAAGCCACTCGGCAGATCTTGCGTAGCGGTCGTCGTGCTGCTCGAAATGTACTCCATATTTCTCTGCTTCATCTTTCCACCAGGAGGAAACCAGGTTTAACGATAATCTGCCATTACTGATATGGTCAATGTTTGCTGCTTGTTTGGCCAGCAGGGCTGGGTTGTGAAATGTTGGCCGGACAGCCACCATGATTTCCTGACGGCTAGTAACCGCGGCCAGCGCAGCTGCTGTTGACCAGGCATCCAAAGACGCAGATTCTTCTCCTTTAATGTCGTTCAGATTCAGCTCGGCAATCAATGTCAGATCGAAGCCGATCTGCTGTTATTGCCAGCCGTTTGGCATATTCCCAGGTAGGCTGCATTTGCTCATCGTCGACGTTTCTCAGCCAGCCTCCGAATACAGGAAGCCAATATCCATATCTCATATTTGTGATAGTTGAGTTTTTTTCTGTGAAGTTTTAGAAAGCGTATATTCAATGAAATCCGCGAGTCTTTGGTGCGGATCAAAGCCAATCACGTTCACTGCGTCAGCTACGAAGTTAGAGAGCGCATTGATGTCATAATAAAGTATTTCTCCATTGCGGTCATCAATGATATACTCAATACCACCGACATCAATTCCACAGTGTTGAACGATGGACTCTATGGTTTCAATCACAGCGTCGTCAGGTGTAAATGCCTCCACTTTTAGCCCGTTTGCCGGAGCATCCAGCGCACAGGCATTCCGGACAAGCTGCTGTCCGTCGGTAGTCTGGCAAATATCAGCCGGGCAAAGGTTAAAGGATTCTCCAGTCAGGTGCACCCGGATCGCGTACAGGTATTTGCCTCCGAGCGTCTCCACCCTGGTAATATACCCTCCCCGGGCAGGCACAAATTCCTGAACCAGCGCTGTATGATCTACGCCAAAATCAATTTTGTTATTTTCAACTGCTTCGGTGAGCTGCTGAATCGTTTCAAACTTTTCAATACCAGCCCCGCTGCCACCGATGTTTGCTTTCACAACAATCGGAAAACGTAATCCAGAGGTAGCTGCTACAATCTGAGAAAGGTGGTTCACTACTCTGGACTTAGGATAATTTATACCTAACTGATCCAGTAGAATCAATTGCAGTGCTTTTGAAGTCTCAAATCTAAAAGCCTGTGACCCGTTGATCACCCTAACTCCGTTATTCTCCAGGTGTTTGAGATAATTGGATGTGTAAAAAATACCTTGCAATCCCGAGCGCAGGTATGCCGAAGGACTCATTCTGTTAAACAGTACCTGAAAAGGGAAATCTTGCTGCTCAGGTAAAAAATAATGCTGTGTGGGATTAATGGTTTCAAAATCAATCTCGCGTGCAGTCAGTTCCCTGAACAAGGGTTTGAACCAGTCGGGATGCTCATGGGCAATTACAATCGAACTCATAAGAAAATCGGAAGACAATGATATACCGTAAATTGTCCAAATTAGCACGTTCACAGATGCCGTAGCGCTATTGACATGGCTTAATTTGATAGTGTACCACCAGCGTGGTAGCGTTGATCAGACGCTGTGGTTTTCAGAAATCATAAGCGTATTTTTTTAAATGGTAATAAAAAATAGGATTTTGTCAGGAACTAGTGGCAGGGAAACAGAAAATGTGGTGGTAAGATCTCCGAATAACACTTATGTAGCTTGGCTGTTACAATTTGTCTATGCTATTTTGCTATCCGTCTATTAAAGTTATAGGATATGTATTCTACTTTCATTGACTGATTTCTTTTGATGCCAATTCGCAAGGGCTTTATGCATAAGCATTAGAGGGTACTATTAATAGAGTGTGTATCTCTGAGAGCCGATTATTCCTTAAACCAAATGATTAATATTTACTAACATCCTTTCCATGAATCAATCGTTTTACCTTCAAATCGTCGGTGTAGGGAAATCCGTTTCCTGCACTTCAGCATCTATGTATTTTAGCGCGGCCACTGTTTACCCGTCCTGGGGCAGTTGTTGATTTTCTTCTCAACGTATTTTTGAACGGGTTCCTGCAGTCGGCTGCGGTCGGATTGACGTACTGCCTGTTTCTAAATTCAATTCTCTGCTGATCTTTTTATCAGTCAGGACTGGTCATCTTATGCCCTGGTATCTCTAACAAAATCGTAATCAATTCTTCAAAACAATGTATTATTCTTCCCGGAAGGTGTTTTGGCTGGTAGCAGTGTGGCTGCTTGGGTCAACAACTTTTATTTATGCTCAAACCGCTGGTAAATCATCCGGCGCTATCACAGGAGTTGTACTCGACTCCGACAAGCAGGCACCACTAGTTGGGGTTTCTATCATACATTCGGGAACCACCAACGGCGCTATTACCGATGTGGATGGCAAATTCACGATCAACGTACAGCGTTTACCGGTAGTTTTAAGTTTCTCATTTATAGGCTATAAAAAGCAGGAAGTTACCGTCAATGATTTTTCAAAACCTATTAGTGTTTCCCTGTCGGAAGATCTTAGTTTTCTGAATGAAGTAGTCGTTACCGGATACACCGTTCAGCAGAATAAATCCATAAGCGGAGCTATC
The DNA here is from genome assembly GCF_003383615.1 of Dyadobacter luteus. Taxonomy (GTDB): domain Bacteria; phylum Bacteroidota; class Bacteroidia; order Cytophagales; family Spirosomataceae; genus Dyadobacter; species Dyadobacter luteus. The sequence continues at coordinate 173,162 of NZ_QNUL01000009.1, read as the reverse complement.
ACAAAAATTGGTTTTTCTGAGGCGAATACCAATCAGACGGATCAGGACTTTCTGAAACTGTTGCAGGGTAAAGCGACTGGCGCGCAGATTACTGCAACTTCGGGAACACCGGGCGGAGGAGTAAGTTTTGTAATCCGGGGTAACAACTCAATTGGAGGAAGCGTGAGCCCTTTGTACGTAGTGGATGGCGTGTTTCTGAATACAACTTTACCTGTTACGGGTGGAGGGGGAAACCTGTTGTCGAATCCTTTGGCTGATATTAATCCCGCTGATATTGAAAGTATTACGCTTTTGAAAGATGCAAATGCAACGGCTATCTACGGATCTCAGGGATCTAACGGTGTGGTTGTGGTTACTACCAAGCGCGGAAAAAGAAATACGGCTTCCAAGATCAATCTGTCAGTGAAACAAGGCTGGGCCAATCCGGTAAATAAATTCAAAAGTGCGACAGGACCGCAGACAGGTGAACTGCTCAACGAGACCTGGGTCAATACCGCACAGGCCAATAACGAGAGTCTTGCAGCCTACCTCACACGCGAAAAACCGACGAACTGGGATATTGTTTACCCTTTCAAAACAGGGGAAGGCTCTCCTGATTTTGGCAGAGATAATATTGCCAACTTGCCCACCTATGATCGTATCAGCGATATTTTTCAGACAGCTGCCACATCTGATTATCAGCTGTCAGTATCCGGAGGAAATGCGACAAGCAATCACTATATCGGCTTGGGTTATGCAAAGCAGGAGTCGACAGTGAAACCGAATACTTTTCAGCGTTTCTCTGCGAGGCTGAATTACGACAACAACGTTACTGCCAAGCTAAAACTGGGTACGAGCTACAATGTAGTCCGTACCGAGCGCGCAAAGGTCCGCAATAACGACAATGATCCGGGTGGAATTATCAACTCCGCGATTTTTCCGCGCTCGTTCCTGCCTATCTATGATGACAATGGCAACTATCTGAATCATGCTACATTCAACAACCACAACAGGCTCATTGAGCATTTGGATAACAGCTATGTGACATGGAGAAATACGGTCAACCTATATGGGGAATATACCTTTTTACCTGAGCTGAAATTCCGTAGCAGCGCCAGTTTTGACTTCACCAACAATGGTTCACGTAGTTTTTCTGATTTTTCTATCAGTACCAATGGTGCAGCGAGCACATCAAACAGTCTGATACAGGTTTACACCGCCGAGCAGCTGCTGACTTATGTAAAAACTTTCAAAGGTAAACACGATGTAAATGTACTGCTGGGAAACACGGTGAATGTGCAGCAATCCCAGGGGATAAATGCAACAGGAAGCAACTTCATATTCGATGTTTTACGTGAGGTATCTTCCGGCGCGGTTACAACGGGTAGTTCTTCTCGTAGCGAAAACCGGTTGGTTTCCTTTTTTGGTAAAGCAGCCTATACCTATAACGACAGGTTTACTGCCGATTTCAGCATTCGCGGGGATGGCTCATCCCGTTTCGGACAAAATGTTCGCTGGGGTTACTTTCCTGCCGGTGGTTTAAGCTGGAACCTGGGAGAAGAGAAGTTTATTCAGAATCTGAATGTGTTTGATGCTGTCAAGTTACGTGGGAGCTTCGGTTATTCGGGAAATCAGAACGGTATCGGAAACTATGATGCACTCGCCATCTGGAATGCCAACTCACAGGGTTACCTGGATCAGCCGGGTATATCGCCGGGCCGCCTTGCTAATCCTGATCTGACCTGGGAGACCACCCAACAGACCAATCTGGGACTTGATTTCTCCGTGTTCAGGAACCGTCTGAATATTTCACTTGACGTCTACAGAAAGTATACAACCAACGGACTTCAGAGTGTAACCGTGCCATCTCGCAGCGGTTATAGCGCAGCAATACGTAATTATAGCGAGATCAGTAACAAGGGAATTGAGCTTTCAGTGGAGTCCCGCAATGTCAATACCACCGATTTAAGATGGACCACAGAATTCAATATATCAGCCAATAGAAACCGGATCGAAAAGATTCCTCAGGAACAGACCTTTGGCGCAACCAACCGCGGTACCTCTATTCTCAGAGAGGGTTATCCGGTGAACTCATTTTTTCTTTACAAGCAGTTGGAAGTGGACCGTGAGACGGGTAACGCTGTCTATGACGATGTGGACCAAAATGGCATGATCACCTATGCTGACCGTCAGATACTTGGTAGTGCTAATCCCAGTTTCACAGGAGGACTCACCAATACAGTCACTTACAAAGGATTCGATCTGAATGTGTTCTTCTACTTTACACAAGGCAATAAGCTGCTGAATATGCATGACTTCTTTTTGGTACATGGCGGTATCCAGAATGGAATCGGTTTTGATGCTAACCAGCTCGCGCGCTGGCAAAAGCCGGGTGATGTGACAGATATCCCTAAGATGACCAGGTACACGCTGAATCCTACTGTGAACAACTCACCTGCAAACAACTACACCGGGCAGGTAGCCAATCTGAGCAGCCGCTACCTGGAAGACGGATCATTTTTGCGGTTGAGAAATGTGGCGCTGGGATATACATTGCCGCGAAGCATCGTATCTGCTTTGAAACTTACCAGAGTGAAAGCGACATTATCTGCCACCAACCTGTGGACGCTGACAAGTTATAAAGGGCTGGATCCCGAAGTAAGTGCACAAAGCACCGATCAGAACACAGCAGGTTACGACTGGGCAACTGTTCCGCAATCCCGCACTTTTGAAGTCATCCTTAACATTACTTTTTAATTGAATACTTTAATGAAAGCCAAACTGAACATTCCTTTTATACGTCCTCTGCTGTTTGCATCGGTGATCTGGCTTGGTTCCTGTGAGTCGTTTCTGGATCTGAAACCTACCAATTCATTGCTGGCAACCAACGCAGTTTATGATGCAGCTACGGCCCGTGCGCTTGTCAACTCAGCTTATACTAATCTAAAAGGTTACAGTAACTCAACAGCAATTACATTGGGCGTGCTGCCGGCTGATAACGTTTTTTTTGCCGGTAGTCAAAGTCAGAATATAGAGCTGGATAACAATGCTTTTACAGTTACCAATTCTGCGATCGTAGGTGCATTCCGCTCGAACTATACGCTGATCAACATTACAAACTGGGCAATATCAGAAATTCCCAAGGTACGTGATGAAGCGTTTGCTGCCGGCGAACAAAGTAAGCTGCTGGGCGAGGCATACTTTATTCGTGCATTTTCTTACTTCACACTCGCGCGCAGCTGGGGAGGTGTCCAGTTGCAACTAGCACCGACTACCGATCTGACTTCACTGGGAAGCATTAAACGCAGTACTTTGGAGGATACCTACAAGCAGGTATTGAGCGATCTTGCCAAAGCAGAGGAGCTATTGCCGGCAGATGACAATACGACGCGGAATAAAATCCAGCGTGCCACCGTGCGGGCAGTCAGAGCGAAGGTGTATTTGTATACAAAACAGTATCAGCAGGCCGAAGCAGAAGCTACAGCCGTAATCAGCAATCCTAAGTATGAACTCGTAAAACCCTACAGCGCATTTTCTCAGTCGCCGTATCTTACCAAAGAATCTGTATTTGAGTTGTCGGCAACTACTAACAATACGGGAACTTCAGGTAGCTCGTGGTTTCCCGCTTCAGGAACACCACGTGGATCGTATGAATTCAGACCGACCAATGAGCTGATCAATCTGTTGAACAATGCAGCCAAAGGAGGTAGCAGAAAAGTGCTGATCGCCACGCGCGGAACCGATATCTATGGCAATTTGTACCGCACGGTATCTCCCAATCTGGATCCGGCCTATGTGCTTCGTATTGCTGAACTCTACCTGATCCGTGCTGAGGCAAGAGCGGGCAAAGCTTCCCCTGATCTGGCGGGAGCTATCGCCGATCTGAATGCTGTGCGGGGACGTGCTGATGCAGAACTGTTTGCTGTGGGAAATGCCAATAAGGAGGCAGTACTGCAGGCTATCTGGGATGAGAGACGACTTGAATTTGCTTTCGAAAGCGATCGTTGGTTTGATCTGGTACGGTCCGGGCAGGCTGAAAAAGTACTGGGTGTAGAGAAAAATTTCTGGTTGTTTCCTATCCCACAGGCAGACGTGCTGGCAGATCCCGATCTGGGTGGAGAAAACAATCCCGGATACTGATAATCCACTTTTCGGTATAAGTGCCAGATAAGGCTTAGTTCCCGGATTCCTATTGCGAAAACGACAGGTAAAAGATTAACAACAATTCATATAAATAACCATGTTTAAAAAAGGTATAGTTTTCATTTTCGCCCTTCTTACAGTGCAGGTTGCAGCCAGCGCACAGGACGAGTATTATTTCCGTGATCAGGGCAAGCTCAATGCTGAAATACCAACTCCGGAATCTTTTTTCGGTTTCAGAATTGGTACCGAACTGGTGCGCTACGACAAAGTGGTAGAGTATTTCAAACTACTGGATCAAAAATCTGATCGTGTTTCGTTGCAGGTGTTTGGCAAGTCATGGGAAAACAGAGAGCAGATCAAACTATTTGTGACCTCACCTGAAAACCAGAAGAATCTGGAAGATATCCGAAAAGAACATTTGAAGCTGGTAGATCCTAATGCTTCTGTTGATATTAAATCTCAGAAAGTAATTGTAGAACTTGCCTACAACGTACATGGTGGTGAGATCGCCGGAACGGACGCTTCGGTACTGGTAGCCTATTATCTGGTAGCCTCCCAGGATCCGGATATTGAGCGCCGTTTGAATGAGGCAGTTGTCCTGATCGAACCTTCTCAGAATCCTGACGGTCGTGAAAGAGCTGCCAACTATATTAACGGGTTTCATTCCTGGCCGCCGGTATCCGATCCTGCGGATGCAGAACATGGAAGCGGTTTTACACCTCACCGCGGCAATCACTTCTGGAACGATCTGAACCGCGACTGGCTTCCTTTGACGCAGATTGAGAGCCGCAACCGCGTCGCGTTTTATCACAAATGGTATCCTAATGTTTACCTGGATTACCACGAAATGGGAGGGGGGAGTACCTATTATTTTGAGCCGTCTCCGCTAACTTCATGGAGCAATATTTTGCCTCCGGGGACTTACGATGTGCTCAACAATATCCTTGCCAAATACTTCTCTGCATCATTGAATAAGATCGGTTCATTGTTTTATACGAAAGAAAATTTCACCAACCTTTCGCCTATCTATGGTTCTACCTATCCCGATTATCAGGGAGGTGCAGGTACAACCCTGGAGATCGGATCCACATCAGGCGTGCAGTTGGAAACACCGGCAGGCATAAGGACTTTCTCCAAAAACCTGCGTGACAATTTCCTGACAAGTATTGCTGCTGTTCGTGCTGCTACCGATGAGCGTAGTGTTTTTCTGAATCATCAGAAAGAGTTTTTCAAAAGTGCATTAACGCAGGCTGAAAAATTGGGTACCAAATACATTGTCTTCGGAAGCAAGGAAGACAAGAGTATCAATAATGTTCTGATCGACAATCTGCTGCAACACCAGATTCAGGTATATGAACTCACCTCCTCTTTTTCACAGGATGGTAAGAAATTTGAACCGGGCAGTGCCTACGTAATTCCTTTGAAGCAGCCACAGTTCAGAGTGCTTCAATCAATCTTTGAAGAAAACGAAACAAACCGTTTTACTGACAGCACTACTTTTTATGATATCTCTGCATGGAGTACGATTCATGGTTATGGCGTGCCGTTTGCAAAAGTGAAATCTGTATTGAAGGAAGGCAAACAAATCAAAGAGGTGCCTGCGCTTTCGGGGTCGGTATCAGCTCGTTCAGAGCTTGCGTATGCGTTTGATTATTACGATTATCTTTCTCCCAAAGCTTTGTATTATTTACAACAGCGCGGTGTGAAGGCGCGTGTAGCGCAGCGTCCGTTCACAACCAAAACCAGCGCGGGCAATAAAAGCTTCGCTGCCGGAGCCATTGTTGTTCCTGTGGCTTATCAGGAGATTTCTTCTGATGAATTGTTTAAGGTCCTCACCGAAGCTGCAAAACTGGCAAACATTACTGTACACGCCATCAGCGATGGATTCAGCGTGGCTGGGATTGATCTGGGAAGTAACAATATCCGTGTTTTGAAAAAGCCTTCTGTGGCTGTGATTGCAGCAGGAAACTGGACGAGTGTAGGCGAGTTGTCTGCATTACTTGGTAACACACATGGAATCCCATTGACCAAAATCAGTTCCACGTCGCTGGAGAGAGTAGATTTTTCAAGATATACTGCCATCATTTTAGGAAGCGGTCAGCTTGCACCTGAAGTAAGCAAACGTCTGACAGACTGGGTTGACAATGGTGGAACGCTTGTCGCTTTGAGTGGTGCGGCTCAATGGGCTTCTTCATTGACACCTGCTGCTGGTGGTGGGGAAAGTCGCGGAAATCAGAACGGTGCGCCTGTGAGCCCAACCGCTGCTGAACCACAAGGACCCGCAGCCCGCGCTAACCAGGCTTCTTCTGCAAATGCTGCAGGTCGAAATAGCGGACAGCGTGGTGCAGCAGAAAGTACTACAACAACACGTAATGTTGTTGGCAGGGCTTCACAGGCAGAAACACCGGCTGCACCGGTTGCTACACAACGTGGCGGTCAGAGCGGTAGCCGTCTGAATGGTGTGATTGTACGTGGAGAGCTCAACCTTGCGCATCCGTTGAGCTATGGTTTTACATCCAAAGAATTCTATACACTTAAAAACAGTGTAACAGGATTGACAGCATCCTCGCCTGCAAATGTATTATTGAAAACTACTGCCGCAGAACTGGTAAACGGATTTGCTACAGCCAAAGCATTATCAGAAGTGAAAGACAAGGCTGTGATTGTCAGCAATAGCCGTGGAAGAGGTTCGGTAGTGATATTTGGTGAGTCGCCAACGTTCCGTGGTTACTGGCTGGCGCCTGGCAGAATACTTACAAATGCTATCTTCTTTGGTGGTGGCAGCACAGCAGGCAGAGGTTTTGCAAGTGAGGCTGAAGCTTCTGAAGCTGAAGAGCACCAGCATTAATCAGTATAAAAAATAAAGCTGTGTCAGGTTTTTGACATGTCTTGTATCAAAAGCAACCGCTCATCGGAAATACTGATGAGCGGTTTTTTGTTTCAATGAATTGAACGAGAGGGGATTGTTGATTATGGCTGACGATCCGGAGTAAAGTTTTATGTGGTGATTATGTATATCTTTGATGACAGTTTTGCTATCAAAACCCAACTCAATATTCATGAAAGGACTTCTGAGAAAACATTACCTGGCGAAGGCGTTACTCCCGCTTTTCCTGTTGTCATTATCATTTACTGGTAGTGCGCAGGATCCGTCCACATTTTTATTGCAACCACGTAAAATTGCTGTCGACAGCAAAGACAATGTATATGTGTTGCATCAAGGAGGAATTACTAAAATTGCGCCGGATGGGAAAATGACATTGGTCTCCGATATCTTTTTTGGAGACATTGTAATTGATAGCAAAGATCAGCTGTACTTTTCGGGAGGCTCATCGATCTGGAAAATGAATCAGGCTACAGGTGTCATCGAATTTTATTCGGGAGATAAAAACTATGGCGGTGGCGCAGATGGGAAATTACTGGAGGCCAAGTTTAATAAAATTCAGAGTTTATACATTGATCAAAATGATGTAATCTACGCGGCAGACGCTGCCCTGTTTTTTTTGAAAGAGATTGATCCCAAAGCTGGCAAAACATGGATTGAACCCAACGTGCCTGGCAGATACCGAAAGATTGAAAATTGGTATTGCATCAGAAAAATCAGTCAGGGCAACGTAAGTACATTGAAAACATCAGATGGGAAACTGCTGCTACTTAACAATGTTACAGGAATTGCGGTTGACCGTGACGGGAATGTGATCCATGCGGGTGGTGGGTATAGCAGAGCTGTCAGAAAGCTGAATATGGCTGATTTTACATGGAGTACCCTCGGCGGTAAGCCTTATAAACGCGAGTGGTGCCCGGTATATGTGCCGGGAGATACTGCCAAAGCAGAGCTGTTTGATCCGGGACCGCTGTTACTGGATAATAAGGGTGCTGTTGTATACCTGGATAATCGGAGTCACCGTATTTCCAAAATTGCCGACGGGAAAGTAATAACCCTGGCAGGAAGTGGTCTTATTGACCCATGTGGACAGAACATAGGCGGAAGAGCCAGAGAGGGTTATAAAGATGGAAAGTCAACGCTGGCCTTGTTTAACTTCCCCAAAGGAATGGCCTATGATAGCAAAGGTAATTTGCTGATCGCGGACACAAATAACAGTTGCGTGCGCAAACTATCTGCGGATGGCATAGTAACAACCATTACCTATTTCGACAGATCCAAAGCTTTGATCAATAACTATTGAAACGTGGTTATCCGTAGCTCCCCGGAATAAGAATTGAACAGGAAACTACGGATAGTGAATTCACAGAAATTATTCCGGCGCTTCGGTAGTGGTCTTTTGCACGATCGGCCACACGCCCGGTGTAGGCACACTCACGCCTTTGGTTAAGCCCCTTGTTGTATTGTCAGGACCGAAGTAGTAAAGTGGCCAGCCTTTGTAAGTCATTTGCTTTTTGCCAAAAACATCGATGGTTGAGAACAGGCTTTTATCCAGAACAGACGGTACATCCTTCCAATCCGTAGACCATATAGGCCAGGTCGCGTCGTTGCTGAAATCGGATTTGGTGTAGTTGTTTTTATTCTTTTTATCCCTGTTAAAAGCATAAAGCGTACGACCGTTTGCATCAACAAAATACTGCGTATCACCAGTACCCTCTTTGTAATCTGCGGTGTAGTTTTTCCCATCATTCCCAACGAGCTGCGTATTAGCCAGCATAATGGAATAGGATTTTTTCGCTACATACCACACGTTTCCGACATTTTCCCCTTTTACATCTCCCGCAGCCACATCTGAAGCATAGTAGTAAAGAGGCCATCCTTTGTAAGTCACCTGAGATTTTCCATCTGCGCGTATAATTGTGGCAAAGTCGCCTGCAACCAAACCTGTGTCCAGGCGGGCGGTTGTTGCCGTTGTAAAAATAGGCCAGATATCCAGACAGCCTCCTGTACAAGCTGAGGTACCTTTCACATCTTTGGTGAAAAAATAGAGCGTTCTTCCTTTCTGATCGGTAAGTACATTCCCCAGAGAAGTCGATTTCTGAGTAATGTCGTATGATGGTTCATTCTCAACGGATGTGCTTTCGCTGCACGATGAGAATACAAGCGCCGCACATGCGATGGCGACAAGGGTACTCATGAAATTTTTAGCTTTCATTTCAGTTTTGTTAGGATTGAAAATTAGTTTCAAGAGCGTATACGGCCATCCCAGGTTGTGGGTTGCGTGCAACAGAAAACTAATTACTGCAATCCTTTATATACTGAATCATATGAGTACAACGGCAGGTTGAAGGATTTGATTTTATACTGTTGTTATCATCTCACCACAGTAGCTTCCAGTTCTACTTTCAGTGTTTCAAACAGACTCTTTACTTCCAGCAAAGTAGTGGCCTGCTGAATCTGATGCTGCGCAACCCATTGTTGGATGATAGGGAAATTAGGCCAGAGCTCAGCGGTATCGGTTGTATAAATATTTAGCCTGACAATGTTTTTACACTCGTATCCGGCCTCGGTGATGACCTGTTCCAGGTTTTTGATGGCAAGTATGATTTGGGATTTCATGTCCTGGTTGCTGGATATTCCGTCTGCGCTGATGGCGGTTTGTCCTTAAACATACAAAGTAGCCTCGGCATGTTTTACTTCAACGGCCTGTGCGTAGCTGCGCGCATCCTGCCATGTCCATGGATTAATGATTCTCTTTTCCATTTTATCAGAATTATGATTTCGTGCCCTGTCAGGGCGTTGTTAAAAATTGACACTGCAAAGTTGCGGGCAATCGGTGAAATCAGTTCTTGATAAATGTCACGTATATTTTGTGATGTTGATCACGCTAGCGCGATAGTCGGCTGAGTGTTTCCCTGGATACGCCCAGATAGGCGGCCAGCAAACTCTTGGGAACACGCTGTACAAGCTGCGGATATTTTGCAAGCAGTTGTTCGTAGCGTTCTTTGGCGCTGGAAGTGAGCCAGGAAATGATTCGTCTTTGCACACCTATAAATCCCCAATGTGATTTTTCTAGAAAGAAACGCTCCATTTTAGGAAGACCATCACATAGTTTTCTGTAGTCGTCCAGTGACAGACACAGTACTTCGGTTTCCTCTACACATTCCAGCGACATGGTTGCGTTGGTCTGGGTATAATAGGCGTGAAAATCCGTTTCCCACCAGTCTTCCATTGCAAAGGCAACGATATGCTGTTTTCCGGAATCGTCGGTGTACACCAGTTTAAGTAGTCCCGATACTACAAAATGATGGTATTTAACAGGATAGCCTTCCTGAATCAGGTACTGGTGCTTTTTGAATTTTTTTGCTGTAAAATGGGCACGCACAAAGTCAAACTCTTCATCTGAAAGAGGAACAATCTTTTCTATATGTGCTCTTAGTTGGTGTTGCATACCTTGCTATTTATGGGGTTGTTGACCCAGAATATCACGTGCTGTCATTAATGCAAATCCTAGTAGATTAAGTCCGTCCCATTTGGAGGGGTTCTCTGTTTTGACATCGTCAGCCGCGAGCCCGATTCCCCATATTGTATCAACGGGACTTGCCTCCACCAATACTCTGTCTTTCGTATTGAGCAAAAAATCTTTCAGGTTCTTGTTTTGGCCAAACTTTTGTAGGTTGCCCTGTATCACTATATTGATACGTTCTTTATTCCAGACATCTTCATCGAAATTTTTTACTTTTCGACCCAGATCCTTCGCTTCAGCAGGCGTCCGGGCATTCAGAATCCGATCATAAGTATCAAGGTCACCAAACAACATTGCCTTTTGAGCCATCATCCAGTGTTCTGCAGTGTTGTATTTTTTTCGTCAATAACAAAAGAAGATTCATACCATTGGCTGAAACAAGTTGCGGTAACCTGGCCACTCCTGCTTTTCTGATGCCCCCAAAAGAAAAGGTATTTGATTTTTTTACCGTTTTCGATGCTTTCGATCAGCCAGGTTTTATCGTATACAGTCATTATCTTTCTAAGCTATCTTCCTTCGCGTTAACTACTTGATTACCGAAATATATGGTTATTTTATAATGCTATTGCTCTTTATTCTGCAGAAATCAATGCAATTGAAAAAGTCAGCTGGTTATACTAAAAGTCAGATAGTTTCAGCAGTTTTTATAGGAAAGTTAACTGGCTCCCTGCACGTGTGTGTATAGACACCAACCGCTAAACAGACTTCAAAACATCTATCCAGTTATTGATAAATTGTTCCTGGCTTTCGGGGCTGAGAACATCCAGTGATAAATAGGGATTGAGATCTTCGAGTTCAACCAACTGGAGTGAGCCGTCTTTACATCTACAGGCATCCACCCGCGTAATACCTCTTGTAAGTCCATTCCATTTGATGAACTGATCGGCAAAGGCTATATCCTCTTCTGTGAAATCGTATCGAGTCAGTTCCCAGCGCTTGGCTTTGTCTGGCGCATAGAGGGCATACTGAAAGTCGTTGTTCAGATAATAAAAGGATAACTCATATTCGAAATCAATGAAAGGCTGAATAAGACGGTCTGTTAAATCGGCTTTACGAAGTTCTTGCTCAGACAATATTTCCATTCCGATGGAGTCTGCGCCGTTGAGCGTTTTGACAATGTATTTTTCCGGATTTTCCAGCAGATCCAGATGCTCCAGTTTATCAATCGTTTTAATTACAGGCAGTCCCCTAGCTGTAAGTTCAGGCAAGTAGTGTTTGCCCTGCTGATCCGCCTTTCCATCAAAAGAGTTGAATGTCAGTATGTTCTTTTCTCTGACAAGGCCGACAAATTCGTTGAAATAAGTCTCGTAAGCTGCAACCGGGCCGGTATTTCTGAAGATAATTATATCGGCACAATTCAGGTAAGCATTGACCTGCTGCGGATTACCTATCAGGATATTGAAATGCTCTTTGAGTTTTGAAACAATAAAAAGATCCTCCTGGTAATAAACTCTTCCCTTTGCCTGATAATAAAGGTCGGTGAGATATAGAATGGTTTTCATGAAATGTCTTTTGAGATAATGAGCTGGTTCTGCTTTGGTATGCGAATCAGGTTTAAACCCTGTTAGATCCGGCGGAGCAGGCTTTCAAATCCTGAATGAATTTCAGAAGCACAGACTCCTGTGTTGCCCAGCTTGTTACCAGTCGTATTGCTGCATTCTGGCTATCTATCTTTTTCCAGATATAGAAGTCATAGTTTTCTCTCAGTTTTTCGATCACCGCATAAGGCAAGATAGGGAAGATCTGATTGGTTCTGGAAGGCGTAAGGAAGTCATATCCGTTTTGATGAAATGCCTCAGCCAACCGGGATGCCGTTTTGTTCAGATGTGCACCAATTGCAAAATACAAGTTATCCTTAAACAGCTCGGTAAATTGTATTCCCAACAGCCTTCCTTTTGCCAGCAGCGCACCGCGCATTTTCAGATTGTAGCTGAAATCTTTTTGTAAATCAGGATTATTAATCACAATTGCTTCACCCAACAGAGCACCATTTTTCGTGCCGCCAATGTAGAATACGTCGGTGTATTTTCCTAAGTCAGAGAATTGCATATCACTTGCATCCAGCCCTGAAGCCAGACGAGCCCCATCCATGAAAAGATACAGGTCGCGCCTCCGGCAAAAGTTCCAGAGTGCTATCAATTCTTCTTTCATGTAGTGCGTACCTACTTCAGTCGACTGAGAAATATATACCATTCGTGGAAGCCGCATGTGTACTTGCTCTACGGTTTCAAGAAAAGCATTGATCAGCTCCGGCGATAACTTACCATCCTCTGTCGCAATTGCTTCAATTCTGACGCCGGTAGCTTCGATTGCACCGGTTTCATGATGATTGATGTGCCCTGTTGCAGCAGATACTACTGACTCATATGGTTTGAGTACAGACGAAATTACAGTCAGATTTGCCTGAGTCCCACCTGAAACCAGATGTACTGCGGCCTGCTGGTTTTTAAGTTTTCGTCGGATCAGGTCAGTGGCCTGTGTGGTGAACATATCATCGCCATAACCTGACTGCTGCACATTGTTGCTTTCGGCGAGAGCTCTGAGGATATTGGGATGCGCGCCTTCGCTATAATCGTTTTTGAAACTATACACTATTGTTCTGGTCGTTTTAACGATGCGAAAATAGCGTGTTTTAAGCAATATTAAATCTGAATGAATTTCTCAGTAACAGAACCGGGCTGCAGCGAAAAATGACTTATGTTTCCGGTTTTTTGTAATGTGCTATTAATCATTGTGTTGTAAGTATATCTGTCAGCGGTTAGTCGCCAGCAATTACCTACAGGTAATCAGGCACAGTTACTTTCGCGAGTCTTCCCAGATTAACTTTTGGTTTGTTGCTTTTTTGAAGAATTCAGGGCACTTGGCATCCCCGGCACCTGTGATTCCTCCGTCGGGACTACAGATGACGTTACAATCGTCATCCATCAGTGTGCTCATACCATCACAACATGCAGGAGGTAGGTAGTAAACAGTGCGCCCTTCATATTGATACTGATATACTTTTGCCGGGGGCTTGGATACAGGATCTTTCTTTAGTCCTTCAATAACTTTTTTGACACAATCCGGCGCGTCCCTGGGAATGTCGTTATCAGAACAGCTCAACAGAAATATAAGGGCAAAACAGTACAGATAGTTTTTCATCGATGTATGATTTCGCAGCAGCAGTCATGCCTGATTTGCTACAGGTTTTTGTAATCTCTGTAAGCCAAGTTTACGATGGATTTAATCTACTGCATCAGCCCCCGGAAAAGTAAAAGCGCAGGATTTTAACATTACTTGCCCCGCAGAGCACTCAACTGCATCTGCTTCTCTTCGTGACTGGCAAAGGACTCTTCGATAAAGACACTTAGTTCCCCGACATCAAGATCCATTCTCTGATTGGGCGAGATCAGCGTATCAAAAACCACAGTCTCATGTTTTTGATTTTCATCCTGTTTGAAATAAAACCAGAGACTGATAATCGGAGTTAATTCTTCCTTGACAGCAACTTTGGGATCCTGTGTTTTTTGCTGAAAGTACTTTTCTGCCTGATGCTGCTCGTGGAAGTGGTAGAGGCATATTTCAAAGAAGGAATGTATCTGATTGGGTGTGACAATGATGTACCGTTTGGTCGATGAAGTGTCGATATACTCAGTGTCCAGATACAGTGTTTGCTTATGTTCTCTTGTGGTTTCGATCTTTTTATAATTGAAACGTTCTTCGATTGACAACAGAATTTCGCTCAGTAACTTTTTCATGTGCATGGTTTTTCGTTTGAAGGGTTTGACAAAAAAACCTTACCAAAAACAGAAATATCTGCATTCGGCATTTGCCGGCCAGGATTTGTAGTTTAAAGTGCGGGCATTTGTCTCACTGAGAAACTATTCGCAGCCGTTTTATATAAATTCTCTTTAATTGCATCATTTTTTGATAATTTTGGGTATTTTGTTGTTTATTCGTTGAATAAAAATTTTCCAATCAGAAGCTAATCATGCAGGAAGTGTTTGTCTCAGATTCAGAACTGATAGATTTGCTCAGGGAAGGCGACGAAAATGCCTTTCAGGAAATTTATCGTCGTTACTGGCACAAACTCTATATGGTAGCCGCACGTAAAGCAGAACTGGAAGAAGATGCTGAAGAAATCGTGCAGGATATTTTCGTGGATTTGTGGGAAAGAAGAGGCCAGGTTGAGATTGTGGAGCTGAATAAATTTTTGTTTAGTGCAGTGAAATACAAGGTACTCAACCATATCCGCAGTAAGATGATTCGCCAGGAATATAGCCGGGAAACGGTAAGAATTCTCGGGGAAAAACATAGCTCAACAGAGGAAGAACTCGCTCTGGCAGATTTACGACAGGCGCTAAAATATGGAATGGCACAGCTACCGTTGAAATCTCAGGAAATTTTCCGTCTCAACCGTCTTGAAGGATTGTCGGTAAAAGAGATAGCTGCCAGGCTGCACATTCCTGAGCGCACGATAGAATACCACATCACTCAGTCCATCCGGACCATGCGGGTGCATCTGAAAGATTTTATTCTTTTTGTACTTGTCTGCTTTTCAATTTGATTTTGTCTATTGAATTATATCAAGATTAATTATGGAATGATATCTTAATGATATAATTTTTCAATTATTATTTAAAACTATTTGCGGTGATTGCGGCAGTGAGGGTACTTATCTACAGTGCTTAAAAAAGACACAACTACCGCGATATGAATAAGCAAAGAAGAGGCTTTCTTGGACTGTTGGAAAGATATATCAACGGCTCGGCGAGCAGCGAAGAAAAGGAAGTGATGGATGTTTGGTATAACGCACTGGACAAAGACACTCCAAAAGAAAAAAGTACTGAGGCCAGACAGGAACTGGAGAGTAAAATATGGGAACAAATTCAGGCTAAAAAGCAGTCTGAAAGACAAGAAACAATTGTTTTGGACAGCAAATGGTGGAATATGCCGTTTCTTAAACTTGCTTCTGCAGCTTCGGTTCTTTTTGTTTTGGGCTTTCTCTATTTTTTCTCAGACAGCCGCAAATCAACAGACAAGTTCACTAACATTACCTCGGGTGAGCTGGCTCTTCTGTCCCGACTAAGTAATTCGGGGTCTTCAAAACAGGTCATCAGACTGGCAGACGGAAGCCATGTTACATTGAATGCAGGCGCTACTTTATACTACCCCAAAAACTTTGACACCGACAAGCGGGTGGTTTATCTTGAAGGGGACGGATATTTCGATATCCGGAAAAATCCTTCAAAACCATTTCTGGTATATACTGCGGGTATTGTTACCAAAGTGCTCGGCACAAGTTTCACGATCAACAGCAGTGGAAAATCAGGTAATGTCGAAGTGGCGGTGATCACAGGCAGGGTGATTGTAGAAAAGGCTGACGGCAGCTCCACTGATTTTAGTAAAACTACCGGTGTATTGCTTACACCTAATAAGAAAGTGACCTTCCTGCACGCCTCGGATCAATACATAACTGGTCTGGTGGATAAGCCTGTCTTGGTCGATCACGCAGCCGAGTTTCAAAAGCCTGACGCTTTTGTTTTTGAAGAGGCGTTGCTGAGCACAGTGGTGGATAAGCTTGAAAAAGCGTATGGCGTGGAGATTGAAATAGAAAACCGATCTATACTGAACTGTCCGATCACTGCTGATCTTTCCGACGAGTCGATGTTTGTAAAGCTCGAAATTATTAATGCACTGCTTGGTACAAAGTCTGATGTAAAGGAAACGTCGGTCGTGCTGAGCGGAGGAGAATGCCCTCCATTTAAATCATCCGTAAACTAACCGTAACAATATGAGGTAAACCCAATTTTACGCTAAAAAACCGGAGATGTTCGAGCATCTCCGGTCTGAATGCAGCCCCAAAACTTGTGCTAACAATGTCGTTCATTTTCTTCAAAATGAAGCAGGGCTTTTTTTGTCAAATCTCTCACGATCCAACAAGAACAAAACAATGAAAAAACGAATACAATTCATAGCGCCGATAGGTACTATTATGAAAGTTTCATTTATACAAATCGTGCTGGCTATCATTGCCGCCACATACACATATGGACACGTAGCCAATGCACAGGAATTACTGATGCAGAAAGTGAGTGTGTCTGTAGAACAAAAGGAAATCAGAAGTGTGCTTACCCAGCTCGAAGCCAAGGCGAATGTGAAGTTCGTATATAGTTCAAGGTCACTTCCGGTAAGCCGAAAAGTTTCCTTGTCTGTGGCCAATAAAACGGTATCGGAAGTGCTCGATGAGTTGTTTCTGCCCGACCGTATTACATATAAAATAGTCAAGGAACGTATCGTACTGACCATGGCAGCCAATGCTTCTGTGATTCCCGATCAGCAGGAAAAGAAAAATGTGGAAGTGATAGACAGAACAATTCGTGGAAAAGTTACGGATGAAAAGAAGGAAGCCCTTCCCGGTGTCAACATTGCAATAAAAGGAACAACCCGCGGCGCAATCACTGATGTGGATGGAAACTTTGCCATTGATGCGCCTGATGAGCCGGTTGTACTGGTGTTTTCTTTTGTTGGTTATATACCGCAGGAGATCAGCCCGGGCAACTCCACGCAGTTAAGCGTGTCTTTGCAGGTAGATACAAAAGCACTCAATGAAGTAATTGTGGTAGGGTATGGAGAGAGAAAAAAGGAAACGCTAACCGGCGCAATTACCCAGATCGGAGAAGAAGTATTTAAGGACCGGGCAGTAAGTAATGCCGCCTTATCGCTGCAGGGTGAAGTGCCCGGGCTCACAATCACAAGAACTTCCTCGCGTCCGGGAAATGAAGGTTTGTCCATTCGTCTTCGGGGAGAATCCTCGATCACAGGCGTTGATCCATTGATTATTATTGATGGTATTCCCGTGATAGGGACCTGGGAGCTCAACCAGATTAACCCCAACGATATCGAATCGATGAGTGTGCTCAAAGATGCATCTGCAGCCATTTACGGTGCCCGGGCTGCCGGAGGGGTTATTTTGGTAACAACCAAGAGAGGCAAAGGAGAAAAAATGCAGATCACTTACAATGCTAATGTACGGTTAAATACAATCGGTATCCGCGTGCCCTATGCCAACATGCAGACCTGGGCGCAAATGTATCAGGAAGCTTCTGTACAGGACAGGGTGGATGCTGCAGGCAATCCGGTAGAATGGTTTCCGCAGTGGGGAAAGGAAAATATTGAAAGGATGGCCAACGGGGAATCATTCGAATTTACAAATCCGACAACCCGGATCGTTTCGAAATATGAGAGTAACAATTGGTTTGATGCCTTGTACGGACGGGCAGTATCCCAGCAGCACAATGTGGGACTGAGAGGTTCGAATGCGAAGAGCTCTTACATGTTTTCATTGGGCTTTGCCAACAATAAATCGGTATTAAGACCTGCCTACGATGGTGAGAAGAAGTACAACGCCAGATTCAATTATGACTACCAGATCGCTAAAAATATTAAACTGGAAACGGGTTTGTCTTACGACAGAAGAATGGTAGAAAATCCTAAAAACGGAATCGGTAACGGTTTTTTTGACGCACCTGTGTTTCCTATTTACAATTCACAGGGACAGTATTATGACGATTACGGCCAACGCAATCCTTATGCTATGGTGAAGGAAGGAGGGCGTGTGAATAATGCTGAGGGTATTTTCAGATTGAATACAAGGCTTTCAGCGGAGATTCTGAAAGGATTGAAAATCAGCGGAACGGCAGGGATCGTGCAGCGAAATGGGTGGAAGTCATCGTACAACCGGACCTATCAGCTGTTCAACTGGTTGGGTACACAGGTTAATTCTACCCAATATCCTGATCCTGAAATTGTCGAGAACATAGCTATCACACTTTACCAGAATTATGGTGCATTTGTTGATTACAATAAAGTCATTGGCAATGATCACAACTTTGGGCTGATGGTGGGTACCACCGCTGAATTGAATGAGCTGAAGGAAGTAGAGGCAAAACGAACGAAACTGGAATTTGACGGTCTGACTGATTTGAATACAGCCTCCAACAACATTCAAACCAATAAAGGAGGAGCAAGTCACTGGGGATTGGTTTCCTATGTAGGGCGGTTCAACTACAGCTATAAAGAAAAGTATTTGATTGAGGCTCTCGGGCGCCGTGATGGTTCATCAAAATTCCATCCTGACTACCGCTGGTCTAACTTCTACGGGGTTTCGGCAGGATGGAGGCTTTCAGAAGAGAGCTTTATCAAAAACCTGGGTGTGTTTACAAATCTGAAAGTAAGGGCCAGTTATGGCGAAACCGGTGGTCAGGCCAATATTGGTAACTATGATTATGTTTCTGGCATCAATACAACTGGAACAATGCTTTTCGGGCAGACAGCCGCTCTACAGCAAACGGCTTACCTGTCGGGAATGACAAGTCTTACCAGAACCTGGGAACGCATTATCAATAAAAATGTAGGTCTGGATTTTGGAATTCTGAACAACAAAATCACCGGTAGCTTCGACCTTTTCCAAAAAAGAAATGTGGGTATGCTCATCGATATTACCTATCCGCAGATTCTGGGCGCTACTGCTCCGAAATCCAATAGCGGGGAATTGAAAGTGGATGGTTGGGAGTTTGCAGTGAACTGGCGGGATAAGGCAGGGGAGTTCAGATACAATATCGGATTTCAGCTGAGCGATAATCACAATAAGCTGGTGTCGATGGAAGGTAAGGAAACCTGGACTGCCGGAACTGTTGCACAGCGGCAGGGATATGCGCTGAATTCCATTTTTGTCTACAAAACCGATGGTTATTTCAAAGATCAGGAGGAGGTAAATGCTTACCAGGCCACCTACACCTCTGTGAAAGCAGGAAACTTGTCGGCACATGCTGCTGCTGACAAAAAGCTTCGTCCCGGAGATGTCAAAGTGGTGGATCTGGATGGGAACGGATATATTGATCCTGTAGGCGACGGCACGCCGGGGAGCGGAGATGTTTATTACTACGGCGACAGAAGTCCGCATTATACATTCGGGGTGAATTTGAGCGCCGACTGGAAAGGGTTTGATTTCTCGGCATTTTTCCAGGGTGTAGGTAAGCAATATCTGCTTCGTGAAGGAAACGCCAGAGGCCCTTTCTTCCGCAATTATCTCAATGTAAACTCATCCTATATTGGCAACACCTGGACGCCGGAAAATACAGATGCCGAGTATCCCAGATTGTCATTTGACAATGACCGTAACAACTGGAACTGGCGCTTTAATGATGTGAACGTGCAGAAATTGACCTATGTGCGCCTGAAGTCGCTTGTAGTCGGATATACTCTGCCGAAGGCATTCAGCAATAAGATTAAAACTGAAAGAATTCGCTTCTATTTCTCTGGTAATGATCTGTTTGAGTTCACCTCAGTGAAAGACGGTTTCGATCCTGAACAAGGCCCGGGCGACAGCACCTATCCGTTCATCCGAACATGGTCACTGGGTCTTGATCTGACGTTCTGATTCGTTTCAAACTTTAATTCGCTAGAAAACATGAAAACAAGAGTACATATATTATCCGCCGCCACTTCCCTGTTTTTAATACTCACATCCTGTGAAGATAAATTTTTAAATCTGGATCCGTTGGATCAGGCTACGGAAGCGATCTACTTTAAAACACCTTCTCATTTCAAGGCCGCTGCCAACGATTTCTACAATAAAATGGTCGGAATCAAAAAGATTGATGACAGCAGTTTTTTTGATATTGTAGATGGAGGCTCGGATTTATCCTCCAGTGGAAATGACCTGGGACGTGGTACGAACGGCCAGCCAGCTACTGACATATACTGGCGTAATGCTTACAAGTACATCCGCTCCAACAACTATCTGATTCAAAAGGGAGAGGAGTATGCAGGAGATAAAGCAGAAATCAAGTCCTACGTGGCCGAAGCCCATTTTTTCAGGGCCTGGCACCACTTTTTTCTGCTCAAAAGATATGGTGGAATTCCTATTTCAACTACTGTGGCCGATGTCAATGATCCTTTGCTGACGGCAGCAAGAAACAGCCGGTATGAAGTGGTGGCGCAAATATTGAAAGATCTGGCGATTGCCATTGATGGTCTGCCGGCGGAGGCAAATATTGCAGTAGCCGACAAAGGGCATTTGAGCAGGCAGGCGGCACAGTCATTCAAAGCGAGGGTATTGCTCTATGAGGCGACCTGGGAGAAGTATGTGAAGGAAACGACTGATTTTGAGTCCGGCCAGAAGAAATCAGATCAGGTTACTGCCTACCTGACCGAAGCTGCCAGTCTTGCCAAAGAAGTATTCTCTGACGGTACTTTTCAGCTTTGGAATGAGGTGGATTCTTTGAGTTACTATTACCTTTTTGTTCTGGAAGATGCCAAGTCAAATCCGAAGGGACTTACCAAGGCTAGCAACAAAGAGTTTATTTTTAAAAGTATGTACGACAAGGATTTGAACCGTGCTGCGCTGAATATTAGTCATAGTGGTGGTGGTATTGGTCCGAACCGAAAGTTGATGGATATGTACCTGTGCAGTGATGGGCTGCCTTACACACATTCACCATTGGCAAAAGGGTATAATAAGATGACCGACGAATTTGAAAACAGAGATGCCCGCCTGAAAAGTATTATCAAAAAACCAGGTGTAAAATACTGGGGCTGGGGAGCTGGTGTGAATGGAGGAGGAGCGGACTATGCCAAGGCCAACTATACCACTTTATTCAATTTTCCGGCTACGATTCCGGCCTACTATCCTGATCTGGCTATAAACTCGACCAACTCGTATGCCAACCGGAAGTGGGTGACTGAAAATCCGGGAAGGGAAACAGAGCAGGAATCTTATGATTATCCCCAGATCCGTCTGGCGGAGGTGTACCTGATTTATGCCGAAGCGATTTGCGAATTGGGTGGTGGTAAAATCTCTGATGCGGATCTGAATTTATCCATCAATCAGATCCGAAAACGAGCTTATGTAGCGCCGCTCACCAATGCGCTGATTGCACCGTATAGCGATTTGAGTTTGCTTGGCGAAATCCGCAGAGAAAGAGCTTTGGAGCTGCTGGGAGAGAATAGCCGTTACGATGATTTAAAGCGCTGGGCAATTGCCGAGCAGGAGTTGAACAAACCTCTTCTGGGCCACGTAGTGCAAACAAAAAATGGTACACCTACAGAGTATGCCACCTTTAAAAACGCAGCCGGCAAGAATATTTATGATCCTGCCAAGTACCCCAACGGCGTAGATGCTGCAACAGGTGCGCTGATTATGGATCCGGCTTCGAACCGTAAATTTTCCCGTAAAAACTACTTGTTGCCCATCCCGACAGACCAGAAACTACTGAATCCGAATCTGGTTCAGAATCCGGGTTGGTAAAATCCGATGGGAGGTTGTTCAATCCCTCAGGCTTCATCGTATCCCGAGGGATTGGACAAATGTAAAATTTTGTATATCAGTCATTCTTAATGAAAAATTATCAGTCTTTCTTACTCGTTTTTCTTATTCTTCTGGCCGTAAAATCGCAAGGCCAGCCTGTTCGGGAGCTCCTACAATCTCCTGACGGAAATTTTAAGATTCAGGTTGTTCAGAAAAAGCTTAAATCCGGTACAAAGCAGCTTTATTATCAGGTCAGCTATAAAAACAAACCCATCATACTTGAATCGGAACTTGGGGTGCTGATCGAGAATAACCTGTTTGAATCGGCTCTTGCAATCACCAATGATTCAAGTCAGTATTGGTTTGAAAATCTGAATCTGTCCGGGACCGAGCGCACTTCTCAAAATGAAATCTGGAAACCGGTTTACGGAGAGCGGAGCACAGTAAAGGATCATTACAATGAGATGGTGCTCAAATTTGAAAAGTTTGCTTCCGGTAATGCGGCAACTGCCGGCAACAGCGGTACGGCTTACGACAGACGCAGGAGTTATGAAATGCATTTGATTGTAAGGGCTTACGATTCGGGCGTGGCATTCAAATACTTTTTTCCTGAAAACAAGAATGGTCTGTTTATGCATATTACAGGTGAGCAAACCGCGTTCACCCTACCCGAAGGTAGTAAAGCTTACTATGAGCGCTGGGCGCAGGGACCTTATACGCTTTTGCCTTTGAAAAATTGGCCTGACGAAAGCGAAAGACCGTTGACGCTCACCTTGCCGGGCGGGTTGCATGTGGCTCTTCTGGAAGCGGGGATGGTGGATTATGCGCGCACGAAATTCAGGTTAAGCAAAACAAAAAAGAATACGCTTTTGGCTTCCCTGTATGGCGATGTCGATGCGATCACTCCATTCTCTACACCCTGGCGCGTTGTTATGGCAAGCGAAAAACCCGGAAGATTACTGGAGAATAACGACTTGCTGCTAAACCTGAATCCGGCAAATAAAATCGCAAACACAAGCTGGATTAAACCGGGAAAAGTGATCCGGTCGGGGCTCACAACGAAAGACGCCAAAGCCTGCGTTGACTTTGCTGCCCTTCACAATTTGCAGTATGTGCATTTGGATGCAGGTTGGTACGGTCCTGAAATGAAAGTAGCTTCGGACGCTTCAAAGGTTTCTGCTGAGCGTGATTTGGCCATGCAGGAGCTGATCGCCTATGCAAATGACAAAGGAATAGGTATCATGATTTACGTAAATCAGCGCGCCTTGCTGAACCAGATAGACACACTTTTTCCTCTCTATCAAAAATGGGGGATCAAAGGCGTTAAATTTGGTTTTGTGCAGATCGGCTCGAACCGCTGGACGCACTGGTTGCACGAGGCGGTTAAAAAAGCGGCGGATTACGAGCTGATGGTAGATATTCACGATGAATATCGTCCCACAGGATTCAGCCGTACTTATCCTAATTTGCTTACACAGGAGGGAATTCGCGGCAATGAGGAATTTCCCGATGCCACCCACAATACGATTCTTCCTTTTACGCGTGGGCTTGCCGGCGCGGGCGATTACACAATCTGCTATTTTGACAAGAGACTAAGAAACACCCATGCACATCAACTCGCGCTTGCCGTGGTGATGTACAGTCCGCTTCAATTTTTATTTTGGTATGATAAACCGGCTGCGTACGAAAACGAACCGGAAATTGAATTTTTTGAAAAAGTACCTACTGTTTGGGACACTACACTGGTTACCGATGGTGTAATAGGGCAGTATGTCACTATTGCCCGCAAGTCAGGAGAAGACTGGTTTGTAGGGTCAATTACCAATAATGATGCAAGAACGCTCACGCTGTCACTTGATTTTCTGGAAGAAGGAAAGAAGTATACTGCCTCTGTTTACCACGATGATCCTGCCCTGACGAGCAGAACCCAGGTAGCCATTAAACGGAAAACAGTCGACAACAACCAGACCCTGGAGATGCTCATGCCAGCCAGGGGAGGACAGGCAATATGGTTCACGCCGGTTAAATAACAGCGCCCGCAAAGGGCTATATCTCTCACCACAGCATCACGTCTGTGAATTACTGAAATTATGAAATATCTGTTTGCTGTCATGCTGCTCGCCGGCATGACCGGGAATGTATTTTCTCAAAAAAAGACAAAACTTGACGTAGAGAAGGAGCTGGCCTATTGTGTAGCTCAAACCAGGAAGACATTAGCCGAAAAACATCCTTTCAATCAACTGCCACGCCGTATCATAAAAGCAGATACCAGCTGGAATTATGTGGGCATTGATGATTGGACAAGTGGATTCTGGCCGGGAATGCTTTGGTATGCCTATGAGTATTCGGGCGATGAAACGTTCAGGCAAGCTGCCAGTAGCTACACCAGTGCGCTTTTGCCGGTATTGGATCAAAAAGAGCACGATCATGATCTGGGTTTTATGTTTTACTTGAGTGCAGGAAATGGGTTAAGACTAACGAAAGATCCTGTCTACAAACAGACTTTACTCCGCGCTTCAGATTCGCTTGCCCTGCTGTACAATCCTGAAGTTGGTACAATATTATCGTGGCCACGGATGATTAAAAAGATGGGATGGCCGCATAATACGATTATGGATAACATGATTAATCTGGAAATGCTGTTTTGGGCTGCAAAAAATGGAGGAGGCAAGCAGCTTTATCAAATGGCGGAGAAACACGCTGAAACAACAATGAAGTATCATTTTCGGGCTGACGGCACTTCCTACCATGTAGCCGTTTACGACGACAAGTCCGGGCGATTCATCAAAGGTGTAACACATCAGGGGTATGCAGATAATAGCATGTGGGCGCGCGGACAGGCCTGGGCAATCTACGGGTTTACTATGAGCGCCACAGAAACAGGCCGGGAGGATTTCCTGCGTACCGCTCAGAAGGCGGCAGATGTATACATCAAACGGCTGCCGGGGGATCACATTCCTTATTGGGATTTTGACGATCCGAAAATTCCGAATGCTCCAAAAGATGCCTCTGCAGCGGCCATTGTAGCTTCCGGATTACTGCAGCTGTCTACGCTGGTTCACGACAAAGTCAAAAGCAGGAATTACAGGGAGCAGGCTGAGAAAATGCTTGTTTCACTGGCATCTGCGGACTACAAAAGCGGAAATAAAAACCATGCTTTTCTGATGCATTCTACAGGGCACCATCCAAATGGAACTGAGATCGACGTTTCAATCAACTATGCCGATTACTATTATATAGAAGCGCTGTTAAGATTGAAGAAATTACAAAACGGGCAAAAGATTTAGCTCTGAATGAATCTCAAAACCGGCTATATTCTAACACAGTTGAATCTACATCAATGAGCAAATTTCAGGTATATTTAAACTGGTGGTCATCAGTAAGGTACGTAGCTCGTATTCTCGTACTGAATCTGCTTTGTCTGCAGGCATCGGCTCAGATCAGACTACCCGATAAGTACCCCGCAAAGCGCCCCTATATACAAACAACGGCTGATCCGACAACTCTCGAACGATACCGCAGCAATGTGGATCACTACGTCCGGCAGCATCAGAAAGATGCAGAATGGATGGTTTCTCGGCTGCAGATGTATTGGAAAACAAAGTCTACCGACGTCTTTATCAAGGGCGGCGTTTACGATCATGCAGAGGGAAAAGCGCCGGTGGCTACTGTGCGTTTTCCAGGCGCCAGGGATCACACTACGATTTACGGAAATGTAAAACTGGAGGATCTGCAGCCCTATGAAGATGATCCCAGGGGGGTAAGAATGATCAACAAATCAAAACCGGATCAACCTGTGGAGTGGGCTGATGTATCGAAAACAGGCCGGAATATCGAATCTGTCAATACAAATATTATGCGGATGGCTGCTGAAGCGGGAATGTTGTATTCCCAGACCAAAAATCTGGAATATGTCCGCTTTGCATTTGATTTGTTTGATACCTATATGATGGGTATGTATTATCGCAGCGAGCCTATAGACCTATCGCACGGACATCACCAGACCATCGTTGGTTTATCGACGTTTGAAGTTATTCAGGAAGTGGCAATGCTTGGCCATCTTACTTCTCTGTATGATAATCTACATGGTTATATCTCTGAAAATGCACCGAACAAGCATAAATTGTATACCGAAACATTTAAAAAATGGGCGGATTTACAATCGAAAAACGGAGTTGCTTTTAATAACTGGAATCTGATGCAGGCCAAAAATGTGCTGATGATTGCCAACATTTTAGAGCTTAATCATACTTATCCGGACAAAAAAGGAAAACAGTATTACATCAATCAGGTGATGAACGAGGATTCTGAGAGACAATGGTCGATCAGAAAAGTGATGCAGGAAGGCTACGACCCGGGTACAGGAATCTGGAATGAGAGTGCGGGTTACTCCTCTGGTGTTTTGCATGATTTTACGGGATATATAAACTGGTTTGATCGTAATTTCAATTTTGATCTTTTGCCGCAGTTACCCGTACTGGAAAAAGCAACTTTGGCAGAGGCTGAATATATTTTCCCGAACGGTTATGTTACTGCTTTCGGGGATACGTATTACCATCAGCTCCAGACCAGGTCTGCGGTGCAGCTGATTGAAAATGCGAGAAAAAATGGCAAAACCCGGCAGGAAGATAAATACACCAGGTTCATTAAAACCATCGAACAACATCAAGCCCTGTCAAGAGAGCAGAAAATACCTGTTGATAGTACCTTGAAAGCCTCCGTGAAAGCAGGTAGAATTGAGGACTACGTCAGCCCGGTATTTTCAGCGCCCAACGTAAGTTATTTTGCACAGCGTAATGGTATGGATCCTCAAAGTGGCATGATGGTCGCAATGACCGGTTCTAAGGGAAACCATATGCATGCGAATGGTATCTCCATGGAGATTTATGGGAAAGGGTTGGTTTTGGGTCCTGATGGCGGGATCGGAACAAGTTATTTTCAGCAGGATTATGCAGAGTACTATTCGCAGTTCCCGGCCCATAACACAGTTGCCGTGGATGGTATCTCAGCATATCCGGTCATGAAAAGCAATCACGGTTTTGAGGTATTGTCCTGTTATCCTGCATCGGGTCAGAAAAAACAATATTTCCCGAAGGTAACCTTCGGAGAGCTTTATTTTCTGGAGCCGGAAACACAGTCTGACCAGAAAAGGCTCACAAGCATTATTCGTACCAGCGATTCAACAGGTTACTATCTGGATGTTTTCAGATCTAAACGCAGGGACGGGAAAGATAAAATGCACGATTACTTTTACCACAATCTGGGAGGGCAGCTGGTTTTGTCCGACATTTCCGGCAAACCGCTTGATGTGAAGCCAACGGAGAAACTATCCTTCGCAGGTGGACATTTGTTTGCCTACGATTATTTCTGGGATAAAAGATCTGTTACTACAAATCAGGATTATAATGCCACATTCAAAGTGCAGATCCCGGGAAGGGATGTTGTAACCATGAATCTTTGGATGAAAGGCTCGTCTGAGCGGGAGATTTTTGCGGTGAAGGCTCCTGCATCAAAGGCATTTCGCAGCAATCAGATGATTCCTGACAGCATTGCCCGATTGCCGCTTTCCACCCTTGTTGTCAGACAATATGGTGAAGCATGGAATAAGCCTTTTGTGGCCGTATATGAGCCCGAAACTGGTAGATCGAAACGTTCCGTAACCTCAATCAACACATTTAATCCGGCGAATGTATCGGCTGATTTTGTTGGTCTGGAAGTAAAAAGTAGAGGCGGGATTCAGGATTTTATTTTTTCCTCTTCAGCAGCGGAGCCTGTCAGTTATAACAGGATTGATGTAAAGGCGTCTTTTGCGATTGCCAGGCTGACTGACAAGTATAACATCAACTACCTGTTTCTTGGAAAAGGTGATTATATCAATTGTGGACAGTTCAGGATCAGGGCAGGCGCGCCTGTAACGGCTGTGTTTTATGTTGAGAACAATAATTTTTATTATTTGTCAGATCAGCCCACTGTACTGACGCTACCCGACTATGCTGCTAAAGCGGAGAAATTCTTTTTACGATTTACCCGGGAAGGAAATGAAACGGTGGTGGAGGGAAAAAGAGTTGCAGGCACGCAAAATGTGGAATACAATATGCCCGCGATGGCCCAGACTCAGCTCTTTCTTACAAATTAGGCACGCGTTTTCCTGGATGGGAACGGAAGATGATAGCGTGGATTTTTGTATAAATATTTCTTTTTCAGAAGGTTGTGTTTAATGTTTTTGTCTATACGCAAAGTTGTCGACTAAAATCCGTTTCTTTGCGGCTACAATTGCGCACACATTCTTCACAGGATGATCGTGTTAATTGTGATAGATAGGTATTACTTTAAAGGCATCTACCATGTAGATGCCTTTTCTTTTAGCTTATGGAGGGTAAAGTAATATATGTAAGAAGGTGAGTCAGATGAGTAATCCTACTGCAAGGTACGGCATGAAAACTATCATTACAGCATCACAAGGGCAAAATCATGGTATACCATGAGTGTCTATCAGTAGGTATACTTACCTTTTTGAAATGGTGACATAGGGATAAAATTCTTCAAAAGTTTAACTATACTATTTTTATAGATTAAATAGAATACTAACTTTGGGCAAGTTTATGAGTGGTATTAAGATTAACTCTTCCACCTACCCGTTTTTTACAGTGCTGTCAGTGTTTACCCATGAATGTGAGCTGCGATGATATAAGTTTTACCCATCTTCCTGAATCGGAATCTTTTGCAGGCAGGGCTACACCGCCTTCCTCTTTGACAGATGAACAGATCTGGGCAGAATTCAGGCAGGGAAGTCAGCCTGCTTTTGAGCATATTTACACCAAGTATTTTCCTGTGCTCTATAATTACGGAAGACAGTTTACTGCTGATTCCGAACTTGTAAAGGACATTATTCAGGATCTTTTCATCTACCTGCAACAGAAGAGATCAACATTGAGTGCTGTTTCATCGATTAAGTTTTATTTGTATAAATCGTTTCGCAACAGAATAATCCGTCATCTGAACAGGAATATTTTTGTCACCAACGATTTTACCGTTGAAGGTGGCTTCGATATTGCGTTGAACCATCAGAATCCCGAAGCGGAGATGGACGAAGATTTACTTCAGAGAATGCAACAGGCTCTGCAGACATTGAGTGCGCGTCAGAAGGAAATCATCATGTACTATTACTACGAAGGTTTCAACTATGCACAAATCACCACCATCATGGGTTTTGGTAAGATTGAATACGCGCGTATTCTGATGAGCAGAACGATTCTCAAACTCAGAAAAATGCTGGGAGTTTCGGCTTTCGTTGTCGAGCTTATTCTGGCCGCTGGTATATCCGGTTCTTGTGTAACGGTTTGATTATAAGTGATTGTTGGAGAGTATATCTATTCTTTTGAAAAAAAATAATAAAATTTTTGTGTCCCCTGTATATGTCTTGCGCCGATTGGTCTCTATGAAGTAAACCACCGCAGATGATCCATAAGGAATGGGATACGAAAATTTTACAACAGAAGAGTTTATAGGCGACCAGGATTTTGTTCGTTGGGTGAAAAATCCAACTGCAGAGCTTGATTTATTCTGGGCTGACTGGCTAACACGCAATCCTGAGCAAAAGCAGAAGGTTGCTACTGCCAGAAATATTATACTTTCGGTTCAGTATAAAAACCACTATCAGCCCAATGCCGGCGATATGCAGGCAGTTTGGAGCAAAATCCAGGCGGCTGATTCCGATAGCCAGCTTGCATCTGACACAAGCCGTCAGTTGTGGCCGGTGCTGTTCAGATCAGCGGCAGCATTAGTGCTCATCTCGGTTGCTGCATTGACTAGCTGGCGTTATTTGAATTCAACTAAAATTCCGACCGGGCAAGTAGCTGCAAAACTGATTGAAGTGAAGACTGCCAGAGGTAAAAAGGATCTGTTGGTATTGCCCGACGGAAGCCGGATAACACTCAATGCCGATAGCCGCATCACCTACCAAAGTGATTTTGGTAGCACCCATAGAGATCTTACTTTAGAAGGAGAGGCTTTTTTCGAAGTTCAGCCTGATAAAACCAAACCCTTTCATATTCAGACGGGAAACCTGACAACGACAGTCGTAGGGACTTCCTTTAACATCAATGCGCACAAAGCTGATCCTCAGATTAAAGTCGCTGTAAGTACCGGGATTGTGGAAGTAGCTGCCGACAGGCAAACGCCTCAGGAAAGTATGGTAAGGCTCCGTCCTTCTCAAATGACGATTTTCAGTAAAGCGGAAAAAGAACTGACAGTCAGGTCATTTGATCCTGATCTGGAACTGGCCTGGACTAACGACAGAATAGCACTAAAAAATGCGGATTTCGCACAGATCAAGTCGGTGCTGGAACGCAGGTATGATGTAACCTTTGTTGTCGATAAAGGCCTGGAAGTCAAGGAAGAATTCAATGCCACTTTTGAGAATGTCTCCATTGATAAGATTCTGGATGCACTCAATTATACATCTGAGTTTCACTACAAGCTGGTGAAAGATAAAGTTTTTGTAACCCGGAAAAATGCCAAGTAATCCAATGAAACACTTTTTACACGGAAAATTTTCCGGAATGCTCAATTATTTGCTTTGCGTTGTCATGTTGCAATGCTTTGCCGTATCATTTGCCGTTGCCGGATCTGACCAGGCCCAGCACCTGAGTCTTGAGGAAATCTATATTCAGGTTTCACTTAAAAATATCAGATTAGAGGATGCGCTGATCAAAATTGGTAATCAAACCCAGTTCTCGTTTGCCTATAATGGAGAAACTCTGGATAAAAACAAGATTGTTAACCTGGAATTCAAGAGTGTTTCAGTCGCGACGCTGCTCAGAACACTTTCCAAAGAGGCGGGTCTGCAATTTCAACGGGTTGATTCACAGATTTATATCAGGAAGAAAAGACTATTGGATGCCGCAGTTTCTGAACAGTTTACACAATCAGCTACAGTTGACGTGCATGGTACGATCAGAGACGAACGAGGTGAGGGGCTTCCGGGAGTCAATGTGGTTGTGAAAGGTACCTCTGTCGGAACGGTTTCTGATGCGAATGGCAAATTTCAGTTGCAAATCACTGATCAGAATACAGTACTCGTCATCAGTTCCATTGGTTATCTTACACAGGAGGTTGCTTTGGGAGGACAGCGTTCGGTGACTATTGACCTGAGGCCCGACGTGAAATCGCTGGAAGAGCTGGTTGTGGTTGGGTATGGAGAGCAGAAGCGTAAAGAGCTTACAGGAGCCGTGGTGTCAGTACCTAAGTCGGTGCTGGAAAATAATGTAATGCCAACGCTGGACGGTCTTTTGGGTGGTTCAGTGGCTGGTTTGAGCGCAACGCAAACTTCAGGGCAACCCGGATCAGGCTCGTCGATCCGTATCCGCGGAGGAACATCGGTGAATGCTAAAAACGATCCTTTGTATGTAATCGACGGCTTTATCTTCTATAATGATGCAAGCGCTAACAAGACAGGGCTGGGAGCAATTGAAAGCAGTATAGACCCATTGTCATCAATTAATCCGGCAGATATTGAATCTATCGAAGTACTAAAAGATGTATCAGCTACAGCCATATACGGATCAAGAGGAGCCAATGGAGTAATTATTGTAACCACCAAAAAAGGTAAGCGCGGAGAAACGAATATTAACTACCGTTACACGCTCGGAGTTGGGCAGTCTGCC
Organism: Dyadobacter luteus; assembly: GCF_003383615.1. Taxonomy (GTDB): domain Bacteria; phylum Bacteroidota; class Bacteroidia; order Cytophagales; family Spirosomataceae; genus Dyadobacter; species Dyadobacter luteus. The sequence continues at coordinate 141,675 of NZ_QNUL01000009.1, read as the reverse complement.
AGGAAACTGGATCTGATGAATGCCAGTCAATGGGCCAGATTACAGAAGGATTACTTCAATAACAAAGGACGGTATACCGATGAGCAGATCAGCCAGCTCGGCCAGGGTTACAACTGGCAGGATGCGGTGTTGCAGACCGGCCTGAGCCAGAACCATGAGCTATCGATCAGCGGAGGGGATGATAAAACGCGGTATCTGATTTCTGGGAATTTAGTAGATCAGAAAGGGATTGTGATTAATTCAGGTTTTAAGAGAAGTAATGCACGTATCAATCTGGAACGAGATCTGAAACCAAATCTTACGGTCGGATTGTCTACTATTTTTGGAAAAAATACCCAGAGCAGTCTCACAACAACAGAGCCGGTGAATTACAATTCTTCCCCGTTTTCTGCCGGGATTACCAACTCGCTCACATACGCTCTGTTTATACCACCTGTGGTTCCGATACATGCAAGCGGTGGAGGTTACAATTACAGCAACCCTTATGAGTATGCCTATTTTGCACTCGGCACCAAAACTACCAATCCTGTGTCGGATCTGAAAAACAGTGTGGCACAGACGATCAGTAACACTTTGATGGCGAATTTCTTTGCAAGATACCAGATTCTGGAAGGTCTGATAGCCAAAGTGAGTGTGGGAACAAGTGTGAATAACGCGACGCAGAACTTCTTTGCGCCTTCGTATACATCATTGGGTCTGGCTGAAAAGGGAGTAGGAGCAGTAGGTAACAAACGCAATGAAGTGTTGCAGACTGAATACACACTGGGTTATACCAAAAAGCTGAACGACAATCATTTTATTGATGTGCTGGCCGGCTATACATATCAGCAAACGCAACTGGGTTATGCAACCACGATCGCATCACGTTTCACCAACGAGGATCTGAAACACAATAACCTGGCCGACGGAGCCGTGCGTTACCCACCTGTTACAGGCTCTTCCAAAGCCCGGTTAAATTCATTGATTGGCCGTGTAAATTATACACTGAAGCAGAAATACAATCTGACAGCAACGATTCGGGCCGATAATTCATCCAGGTTTGCAGAGAAATACCGTTGGGGCTATTTCCCGTCGATAGGTCTGTCGTGGAATGTGGATGAAGAGGAGTTTCTGAAAAATCAGAATCAGCTGACTTCCTTAAAACTGAGAGCATCAACCGGCCTTGTGGGTAACCAGGAAATTGGTGACTATGAGTTTGCTCAGACTTATACATCCGGACAGTATAATGGAAGTGCTTCGTATTCGAAGAATAACCTGGGCAACCCTAATCTGAGATGGGAAACAACCATGCAGCACAACCTGGGTGTGGATGCTTCATTCTTCTCGAACCGGCTTGGTCTGGTAGCAGATATATACTATAAAAAAACCTCAGATCTGCTGTTGAACGTACCTGTGAACTCTTCGCAGGGGGTGATTGAGCAGCTGGTGAATGTGGGTCATGTTACTAACAAAGGTGTCGAGTTGGGTATCACTGCCACATTGATCCAGGGATCAGGATTTAACTGGGCTGTGGCGGCTAACATTGCCCGTAACATCAACACGATTACTGACATGGGAACAACCAAGCAGTTGCAGCAGGGTAACAGTTCTCAGCAGATCCTGCGTGTAAATAATCCGCTGGGCTCTTATTACGGGTTGATTTTTGAAGGCATCGTGCAAACCGGTGACAATGTAGCTGAGCTGCCGAAAGTGGGAGGATCCACACCAAGTCCGGGGGATCTCAAATTTGCAGATATCAGTGGTTCAAACGGCGAAAAAGATGGAGTGGTTGATTCCTACGACAGAACGATTATCGGTAACTCCCAGCCGGATTTTACCTATGGTTTGTCAACAACGCTTACTTACAAAAACTTTGATCTGTTCGCTTTATTTCAGGGATCGCAGGGAGCACAGCTCTTTAACGGGCTCAGACGTACATTGGAACAACCAAATGACAGCTATAACGTGCTGACTTCGGTTTTAGACAGCTGGACTGAATCGAACCCTTCCAATTATCTGCCACGCATTACAGGAACACGTCCATTTGCATACATAGACAGCCGTTATGTGGAGAATGCATCTTATCTGAAAATGAAAAACCTGACGCTGGGTTACAACATCAAACTTAAAGGAGGACAATTGAAAATGCGCGTGTTTGCCTCGGCGAATAATCTGCTTCGCATCACGTCCTATAAGGGATACGATCCTGAAGTTTCCAGCGGACTGGACATTGGTTCTTATCCATCTGCAAGAACATTTCTGGCAGGCGTGGCCATCTCTTTCTAGGAGGTGCCCACGCAGATTTAATCTGTATTATTTAAGTCTATTACATCTATATATTAACAATTAATTATTCCCAAGTGCGTATGAAAAAGTCAATTTTATCAGGAGTTTCAAAAGGGCTGATAGCTCTGGCACTCTTAATCGCAGTCGATGCGTGCAAGAAGCCTCTGGATGACGATCCAATTGTAGTAGGAGAAAGTGTTGTAAAAACAGACGAGGAAGCGTATGCACTGGTCAACGGTGCTCTGGGACCTTACCAGACACTCAGCTCATCGTTTTCATTTCTGGTTGAGTCTTCATCTGAGAACACAGTAAGTTTTGAAGGAGAAGAGAGCGAAGCAGGACCAGAGGTAAGCCGCTTTGAAGTGAAGCCTACGAACTGGTACCCTGTGAAAGTGTATAACCGTCTGTACAAATCGATTGGGATTACCAACGATGCGATCGAAAAGATCAGCGCTTCATCAGCACTTTCTGCAGATGCGAAAAAAGTGAGCGTGGCCAGAGCCAAGTTCCTTCGTGGTTTGTTCTATTCATATCTTGTACAGCTTTTCGGAGAGGTTCCTTTAGTACTGGAGACCGGTAAGGTGGTTACAACCAGAGCGTCGATAAACGATGTATACGCACAGATCGTGAAGGATTTGACTGAGGCAGAAGCCAACCTTCCGGATTATGATTCCAGTCCGATCAATCCTTCAAAAGGATCAGCCAATGCGATTCTTTCACGTGTGTACCTGGTTTGGGGAAATGTGCCGCTTACACAGGATCAGATTGCGGAAAGCGCGAATTTGTCAAGAGACACTGAGCATATTCACATTGAAACCTCCCGTCTTAACAAAGCTGTAGAGCATGCCGATAAAGTGATCAATGGCGGTAAGTATCGCTTGCTTGATAACTTCAACAACATTTTCGGAAAAGGAAATGAAAGCAAGGCACCGGAACATATTTTTACCATTCACCATGATGGAGATGGTATCGATGCACAGGGTAACCACCAGAGTCACTGCTCTTTCACATTTGCTTTTGAACTGGAAAAAGACAACCATATCGGGCCATCGAACCTTGAACGTTATGCGCAATGGGATGCGACTGATAAGCGTCGTGAGTATTCGTATACGACTGTACTGGAAAATCCATTGGAAAACAACAAGAAGTACAGCTTCCTGCCTCCGATCACTTTGCCACGTTATGGGAAATTTATTGACCGTACTTACCCTAACAGTGTGAATCTTTGTATTCAAACCAACGAAATTGACCGTATTGAAATCCGTTATGCAGAGGTTCTTTTGAACAAAGCAGAAGCGCTGGTAGCACTGGGTCGTAATGCAGAAGCGCTGCCTTTGGTTAACCAGTTAAGAACACGTGCATTCGGAAATACAACCAAAAACCTGACGGCCGTAACAGTAAACGATATCCGTAAAGAATGGGCATTAGAGTTTACCTACGAGCAGAAGGACTGGTTTAATGCAGTAAGATGGAAGACTTTGGTGAGCTCAGTGAAGTCAGTAAAAGATTTCGAATACTACGATGATTCTTACGCGGTATCGGGCAAAGTGGGCAAAGACGGCAATACAGTAAGTCCTTTCTTTGCAAAGGTACACAAGCACCTGCATGCGAAGTACAACAACGTAAGAGGTAAACACTACCGTTTCCCTATCCCGACTGGTGAAAAAGGAGAAGATCTTGGGGTAACTCCTCAGAATCCTGGGTATTAATATAATGAAGCCACCCTTTCCGTATCTGAAAGGGTGGCTTTGCCATTCTTTTATCATCAGTATTGAAAGAAATTTTCATGAAACCTGCTATGACGGTCGTATTTACGATCCTGTTTCTTATCATAAATTTCAAGGTTGAAGCACAGAGGGTTTTACCTCAACTAACTGTGAATACGCTCTCCGGGTCAGCTGTGAATACACGTGATTTGTTGAAAGACCAACAACCGGTCGTGATTAGTTTCTGGTCAACCATCTGTAAACCTTGTCTGGAAGAATTGAATGCGATCAGGGATCATTTTGAAGAATGGAAACCAGAAACGCCTTTTAAACTGGTGGCTGTGGCTGTGGACGATAATCGTTTCAGTGCCAAGGTAAGAGCGTTCAGTTCGGCGGGTCGTTGGCCTGCGACCATACTGCTGGACCAGAATCAGGATTTCAAAAGGGCACTTAATGTCAACGCGATTCCGCAACTGTTTCTGTTTGATCAGGCTGGTAATTTGGTATACACACATACAGGCTATGTGCCGGGAAGTGAGCTGCAGCTGCAGAAGGCACTGAAAGATTTGCACAGTAAATGAGAGCTGTTTTATTGAGCTTGCTACTTGTGATCCGGACTATATCCGTGTGCCTGGCTCAGTCAACAGGTAATCTTTCTGGTGGATTTGAATCTAATTCTGTCTATTATATCAATGATAAGGCACCGGATGCAGCAAGTCCTGATGATCGTTTCGGCTCTAACAACTTTCTCAAACTGGATTATACAAAGGGAAAGTTCAGCGCAGGTGTAGTTTACGAAGCATATCTGCCGGTTTTGCAGGGACTTCCTTCCGAGCTGAGCGGTCAGAAGATTACATTTAAATATGCCTCTTTTCAGGATGAGAAGCTGACAGTTACGGTAGGAGATTTTTATGAACAGTTTGGAAGCGGTTTGGCTTTGCGAGCCTATGAAGAACGGCTTCTGGGTTTGAACAACTCCATTGAAGGAGTGAAAGTAGCTTATCGGTTGAATGATTTTATGCAGCTGAAAGCAGTTTATGGAAGGCCGAGAAAATACCTTCAGAGAGCAGAAAGTCAGCTGAGAGGTTTGAATTATAAACTGGAAGTGTCCCGGCTGTTTGGTTGGAGCAAAAGCGCTGTTTCTGTTGAGGCCAGCTATGTTAATCGGTATGAGCGTTATACAGGTACTTCTGAATCGGTCAATCCAAACGTGAATCTGTTTTCCTTTCAGGGACAATTACAGAGAGGCGCTTTTTCTCTGAAAGGTGAATACGTTTATAAGACCGCAGATCCCGCGATTTATAATGATAACATGCAAAAGGATGGAAGTGCTTTGCTTTTAGAGGCAGGTTGTAACAAAGATCATACAGGAGTGCTGCTTACCGTTCGGCGTTTGGAATATATGGATTTCAGGTCTTCGCGTTCTACAGTAGGACTAACAGAAGTAGCGAATTATACACCAGCACTTACGCGTCAGTATACCTATGCTATTGCTAACCTGAATCCCTATGCGGCGCAAAGTAACGGAGAGGCCGGGGGACAACTTGACTTCTTTCATTTTTTTCCTGAAGGTTCCCTGGCAGGTGGTGAGAGCGGACTCAATTTCTCTGCAAACGGTTCAGCTTATTATAATCTGATGGGAACGGCTGAGACGGGGTTTTCATTTACACAAACCGGTAAGACTTTATTTTACAGGGATCTGAATTTTGACTTAAATAAACAATGGAACTCTAGGCTTAAAACCACTTTGGTTTTTTCAAGCCAGACTTTCAATCCTGAAAGTATAGGTGAAAAAGGGGGAAGCTATCATGCGCAGATTGCTGTGGCTGACATCGTCTACCGTTTTAATCAGAAACGATCGTTGAGAATTGAAGCAGGGCATTTATACAAAAAACAACAAGATAGAAACTGGGCGTCGCTGAACCTGACCTACGAACTGGCTCCTTCATGGAGCTTTTTTACCAGTGATTTATATAACTATGGAGGCAATGGCGTCCACTATTACAATGCAGGAGCCAGTTACTCGCGATCAGCTACACGGGTAGCACTTCAGTACGGGAGAAACCGGGCAGGTTATCAATGCGCTGGCGGTGTGTGCCGGCTTATGCCTGCTTACACAGGTGCAAATCTGTCACTGACCTGCTCTTTTTAACACATCAACATTTGAAAATCATGAAAAAGAAATTGAAATACCTCTGGTGCCTGTCCATATTGATTACGCTGCTGCAGAGCTGCACTTCGGGTGGATCAAAGCTGGATTCGGTAACGCCATCTGGCGAAAATGACGGGATTGTAGCTGGCTTGCCGGGAAAAGATTTTGTGAAGAATGTGCTGATATGGGAATTTACCACAACCGACTGCAAATTTTGTCCTTACATCAAGCGCGACATTCAGCAGGTCCAGCAGCTCAGCGATATTGGCAACCGTATATTTGCGTCGATCATACATGGAAAACTTGTAGAAAATGACCCTTTTAGATTTAGCAAACACAGCGAGCTGGAGCGGCATTTCGGAGTGACGGGTGCTTATCCCAGTACGATTGTGGATCATGACGAAAACTATCGCCAGAGAGGTGCCTATTCAACCCCCAACATTACAAGAGAGTATTTGCAAAAGGCGCTGGACAAGCCTGCCCATGCCGGGCTGAAGCTTGTTTCGGTGATCGATAAGCGTAAAGCAACTCTGCAGGTCAAACTAAGGGCCAATGTGCCGGGTAACTACAAGCTTGCAGTGAGTGTGCTGGAAAGTGGGATGGTGTATCCGCAGTACCTGCCACAGGCGCCGGATATTGACCCGACTTACGTTCACAATCATGTGCTCAGGGCCTACCTGACGGATCTGTACGGTGATGAAACAGGTGAGCTGAAAGCAGGAGATGAGCTTACCAGAACATTTGGTTATACAATCCCGGAAGAGTACAAAACCGATCAGGTCGAATTTTTGGTGTATATACTGAAGGACGGCATCGCAATCAACAGCCGGGTTGTCAAAATAGGAACAACGGTTGACTACCAGTATGTCAGCGAGTAACGACATGGCAATTGATATGATGACCATATTAAAATGACATTAATCAGAATCTCCGATGTGAAAATTGGTGATTTTTGCAATACAGTTTGGATTGCGGAGCAAGGGAATTAAAACGAATTTGTCACCCTCGGAAAGGATTTTGGATCCGGCGAAATAAAGATGAAGTAAGACATGAATAAGTTAGTACTATTAACGGCTGCGATGCTGATTTTCACGTTTAAGTCCAATGCGCAGGAAGTCAAAGATTCGCTAGAAATACGCTCGTTGGAATTACAGGAAGTAGTTATTGGCGGGGTGGTGGAAACAGCAGATATTTCAAGCGAGTTCTCTTCCCGCATGCCCATCACCAGCCTTGAAAATCCGCAGTTAAGCCATACAGTAAGTGGAAAGTTGCTTCGTAACCGCAACTATTTTGTACAGTACAATATGCTCTCCAACATTACCGGGGTTACGCCAAGCTGGGCAGGTGCGTCTCCCAATTACACCATCCGCGGCTTTAGGACCAGATCCAATTTCCGTAACGGACTTAACGGTTACGTTGCTTCAGATATAGATCCTTCTAACATAGCGCAATTGGATGTGGTGAAAGGACCTAGCGGCGCACTATTTGCGAGCTCAATGACCGTTTTCGGTGGGCTGATCAACAGAATCACGGTGAAACCACAGCATAACAAATTTGCCACTTTATTTTTTGCCGGCGGAAATAACAACTATCAAAGAGCCACAGTAGATGTGAACCTTCCATTGTCAGTGGATCGTAGTAAACTATTCAGGGTGACAGGTGCGTACACCAATAAAGAAAGCTTCCAGGATCAGGGATTGTACCGGAATCTTTTCCTTGCGCCTAGCTTTGCTTACAAGGTCAATAAGAATCTGAAAATTGAAGCAGAAGGGGAAATCCTCAGAAGGGTAGCGACCAATAATCCATTGTTCATTCCAATGAATCCTTCTGCAAACGGAGAAGCTGTGCAGGTCGGTAACACAACGGATCTGAAGCTGGATTACAATAAATCGTTTACTGATAATAGTGTGCTTTTCAAAACGACGGCCATCAACTTTTACGGAAAGATCAGCTACCGTCTGTCTGACCGCTGGTCTGCGGAAACGAACCTGATCAGCAATAACAGCCAATCACACGGAGATTACCAGACGATGGTTTTAACAAATAATAATTCCAGTGTGATACGCAGGGTGGTGAATTATGGGCCCGAATCAATCATCAGTCAGCAAATACAACAGAATTTGCGTGGCGATTTTTATGTGGGAAGGGTTCGTAACAGACTATTGGCTGGACTTGATTATTACAGATATAGCTATGGCACTACAGCCAACGGGCTGGATGGTTCACGTGCCAATGGAGCGGAAGGAGCAGTGAGACCGGTGTTTGATACTGTAGCTGTTCATGGCAATAATCCGGCTTACGGACTGTTTAACGCGCAGCAAATAACCAGCAGGCTCGCCGGCAGAATTCCTGCCATTACACTTGCTGTCCAGAATTCGTATTCAGCTTATGTTTCTGATGTCATCAATCCTACAGAAGCGCTTTCGATTATGATCAGCGCGCGGATTGACAGGCTTGTGAACCAGGGAACTTATAATAAAACTACAAACGCAACAACCGGTGATTACAACCAAACAGCGTTTTCTCCTAAACTGGGTGTAACCTATCAGGTATTGCCGCAAAAACTGGCCTTGTTTGCCAGCTACATGAACGGCTTTCAGAATGTAGCACCGACAAGTCAGGTGGACGGAACGATCTCGAATTTCCGGCCTCAGCTGGGCAATCAGCTGGAAGCTGGTGTAAAGGTAGAATTAGCAAAAAAACTGTTGGAGGCCACACTAAGCTACTACCATATTCAGGTAAGTAATGTGGTAAGATCTAATCCTGAAAACGTCAGTATTTTTATTCAGGATGGGCGTCAACGCAGCCGGGGTCTTGAAGCGGACTTGCAAAGTGCTCCCTTGCAAGGCCTCTTTTTACATGCCGGATTTGCTTATAACGATAGTAAGCTGACTGTTGCGGATGCGAATACGCAAGGGCTTCGGCCAGTGAATTCAGGACCTGCACTTTCTGGAAACTGGTATATCAATTATATGCTTAAAGGATTTGCTCTGAAAGGGCTTTCTGCAGGGTTAGGAGGGAATCATTATGGCAAAGATGTGATCATTAATTCCAGGTCAGCAGGTCAGTTTTATACAAACGCGTACAGTCTGATCAATGCGCAGATCAGCTATGACCAAACGGGTTATGCGCTTGCCTTGTCTGCAGATAATCTCTTGAATACCAAATATTATTACGGTGGGAGAGGATTTGTGACGCCTGGTAATCTTCGTCAGGTGATACTTTCACTCAAACTCAAACTGTGATCCTCAAACCCACGGATGAAAGCTGACTGATGGATAAAAAAACTTTCACAAAAATGGCGTTCAAGGTGCATGGTTATCTGGGCCTTGTCTTTGGGCTATTTTACCTTTTTTTCGGAATCAGCGGATCCGTACTCATATTCAGCAAAGATGTTGAGCATCGTCTCCATACGGAATTGCACCACGTAGTGCCGCAAAAGAAGAAAGCTTCTGTCGATAGCATTTTTCGAAAGCTGGCCGTGAGCTACCCGCCGGTACGTCAGATTGTACTGAATCATTTTCCGGCCACGAGTCATGACAGCTATGAGTTTATGATTTTTGAATACCAGCAAAAGACAACGGATAATTATTTGTCTTATGCGTTTGTGAATCCGTATACGGGTCAGGTGTTGAAGAAGGGGAATTTTGGAGATTTAAAGGCCCCGTTTTCGCGGTGGCTGTATTCGGCACATTATTGTTTGCAAGCCGATAAACCAGGCAGGTTGATTACTGCTATTATCGGACTTTTGTTTATAGTCAATCTGACTACAGGCGTGTGGATCTACCGCAAGCATGTTGCGGAGGTGCTTCGTTTTAAAGCCGGATTGAGCTTCAAAAACGGACGGACATTCTTTTCTTCTCTACATCGGGTGGTCGGCGTGTGGTCACTGGTGCTGAATTTTCTGATGTTTTTTAGTGGCTTCTGGATGAATAAGTCGCTGTTTATACCCTCCGAATGGGAAATCATTCCGGCTCAGAAGGAAAACTATCTGATAGGAGGCGATATTGATATCATTCTTCAGAAAGCACAGCAGATCAAAGGATTTACACCGATTGCCATCAAAGTAGGTACTGATCAGAAAAAGGATGTCGTTGTCAACGGGCGGTTTGAGGATACGGTCAATCCGTTGCTATGGGGCAAGGCGAGTGATGTGTATTTTGACAGCGATACCGGAGAGCTCAAAGAGATTATAAGAATTGAAGACAAACCGGCAGCCGATCAGTTTTATTGGGCTATGAAGCAGTTTCACATGGGGCACTACGACAATCTGTTTGTGAAAATTATTTACGCATTGGTAGGGCTAAGTCCTGCGATATTGTCACTGACCGGTTATTTACTTTGGAGAAAAAGAAAAAAGCCACTGAAGAAAAAGTATCCTGCAATGGCATTGAACACGACTGTGTTGCCGTAGTTATGTAAGGATATTTTGCGGCTCTAATATTTCCTGCGAGCTGATCTGCTGGCTTTTCTGCTCAGCGAGAATATTGATAATCACCCCACACAAAATCAGCACAATACCGGTTGCCAGCCGAAATGTAAATGCTTCATGAAAGAGCATGACACTGATGGCAACTGCCACCACCGGTTCCAGCGCACCCATGATGGAGGTAGTTGTAGAGCCGATCAGTTTAATAGCATATACCAGTGCCGTAATGGAAATCACCGACGTAGAAAAACCAAATACGGTAATGTTGAGCAGCATTTTTGTGTCTGGCAGTAAAAGAGATTCTTTTAATAAAAGTGCTTTGACCAAATAAAAGCCACCGGAAAACAGCATAGAATAAAATGCGAGTTTGAAGCCCGATGCACCTACTTTTGATTTATTGACCAAAACGATATACAAGGCATAACACACCGCGCTGGTCAGAGCTACAAGAAGTCCTGTATAATTGATGTCAAACATGCCATTTCTGGCACTTAATACAAAAATTCCACCCAAAGTGACGATCAATGAAACGGCCATGGGTTTGGATATTTTTTCCCCGAAAAATACTGCCATCGTAATGGCGACGAATAAGGGGTAAACAAATAGAATCGTCGAAGCGATTCCGGCAGAAAGGTAATCATAAGCCATAAACAGAAACTCTGAGCTTAACGCAAAGAGAACACCCAATGTCACAAGAACCAGCAACTCGGATCGCTTTATGCTTAATGGCTCTTTCTTATAAATCAGCAGAGCTAAAATAAACAGCGCGGAGATAACAAAACGGTAAGCCAGCGTCACATCCATTGAAAAATTGGCCGTCTTAATAGGTAATACAAAAAGAGGAATCAATCCGTAACTGATTGCAGATAGAATGGCGAACAAATAGCCTTTAACCTTCATTAATTAAAATTGTATAATATTGTGCATTCACTTGGTGACTTTATTTGCAACAGATAATTTTTGTCAAGCGTTCATGGAGTAAATTTTGTGAAGTAAGGAGTTCTGAATCATCGGGAAAAGGGTTTGGCTTATGATGATTTAAAGAGAATAAAAGTAGCCCTGTAATTTTTACTTCGGGAGAAGAGAAAGTGTACTTTGTTTTAAATATAACTATAGCAATGCGGTTTAAGCTAGGTAGTATCATTCTTTATGTTCGTGACGTAACCCTTCTGCGAACATTTTATACATACCATTTTGGTATGACTGTCCTGGAAGAATTCGGGGAAACCTGGGCTCTTCTTGCAGCAGGTGATGTATCGCTGGGGCTGCATCAGATGGGAGAGCAGTATCTTGCAAAGGAATCGAATTCGGTAGATGAACAGAGTAATGCCAAGTTGGTTCTGGATACTGATACGGATATAGAGGAAGTGGTAAGACAACTGATTGAAAATGGTGTATCCATGCGCGAAATTAAAACATTTGACAATTATGATTTCTGGCTATGTGACGGGATAGATCCGGAAGGAAATGTGTTCCAGATCCGGCAACGGAAAACCCGCGATTGAAAGTACTCCGGTCTGAATGGCATAGCCAGTCTGAACGGTTTATGGTAGCTGCTATTCCAAAACAACTCACCTTTCACTGTTCAACCCTCTACCGGGTTGCCGGTTTGTTGCAAACATTTCTTATTCCCAGGGTTTCACCCTGAGCCATTCAGACCGGCCTCCGGCGACCATACCATTCCAAACGATAACCTTAAATTCTGTCATTGGTATTTATTCTAAGCATAGATATTTATTTATATATAATTGATTTATATATTTAAATATCCATTCATTTAAACCTGCAGCATCATGGCAGCTATTGAAGAAACCGGCGATTTGAATGTTAAAAAAGGAAACACTTTCAAAAGCAAAAGGATGTCGACAAGAGTTGATATGACTCCCATGGTCGATTTGGGCTTTTTGCTTATTACATTTTTCATGCTCGCTACTACCATGAGCAAACCTACTGCAATGTCAGTTTTTTTTCCTTCCAAATCGGATGATGGAATAGGTCAACCTATCAAGGCATCTGGTGTGCTGACAATTTTCCTGGGAGCCAGGGATGAAATCTATTATCTGGACGGTATCGCTGCAGATGACGAAAAGGCAGCTTCTACACTAAAGACAACTAACCCGGGGTTTGATCTCAGAAACGTAATATTCGATGCTCATAAGCGGGTTCGGTCATTGGTTCGTAGCGAAGGTCAAGAGGACAACGAGTTCATCATTGTAATAAAGCCCACCGCCGTTTCCAGTTATAAGAACATGGTCGATGCCATGGACGAAATGACCATTACCAAATCCAGACGGTACGCGCTTGTTGATGAGTTAACGGCCGATGAGGAGAAGTTGCTTGGGAATAGGATTTTGGTAAAGTGAGTCTGTCGCCGAAAGTATACTTCCGATATAGTGATTCAGATGTACAAATAATTCGTAAACGGTAATTGGTTTAATCTAAACGTTTATTTACTTCGCGCAATAATTAGTTTTAAGTTGAACGGGTTTACTTTACAGCTTTACTAATTGTCAGCTCAACCTGCTCAGGTAAATGGTCGGATTTTGAATCATTTGTTTAAGCATTAATGAAAACTTTCTGTGAATATCCACTGATCTATGTAAATGGATTGGGAGGTTTCTGTTTACAGGCCGGAAATAACTGGCTTCGTTAATTCAAAAACAATTTAATTCATCCCGAATTTTTAATGAAACATTTTTTACTGGCAGTAGTAGCATTTCTTTTTGAAATCGACACCCTTGCACAATCTCTCGAAACAGATCGTCTCGCTCTCATCGACCTTTACAATTCTACGGCTGGCTCCGGCTGGACGAACAAAACAAATTGGCAGGTACCTGGTAATGTTGGGGACAGTCCCTGTGGTTGGTACGGTGTGTCGTGTTCCGGTGGCAGGGTTAGTCAAGTCTATCTCGTTGATAATAATCTGACAGGGTCTATACAGGCAACTGTGGGTAGCCTCAGCAACTTGAGAACGCTAAATCTTATTAATAACAAAATTACAGGTCCAGTACCATCGGAGATAGCAAATTTGAATTCACTGGAGTTTCTAGGCTTAAGCCGTAATCAACTAAACGGATCGATTCCTCCAGAAATGGGTAGCATGAATCAGCTGAAGTGGGTTTATTTGGATAACAACAAGCTAGCCGGTAATATACCTGTCACTCTGGGAGGGTTAATCAACCTTAAATCTTTATATCTGTCTGCAAACGAACTAACCGGTAGTATTCCAGCAACACTGGGAAATTTAAATAACCTGGAGTATCTGGAGTTGAGTTCCAATAAATTAAATGGGGCTTTGCCAATTGAAGTGGGATACCTTTCATCGCTCAAACAATTTTCTATATATAATAATAATATCTCGGGTGATATTCCGGCACAAATTACTGGTATGGTAAGTTTGGACTATTTGAATCTTGGAAAGAACCAATTTACGGGTTCAATTCCTGGAGGCCTAGGAAGTTTGCCGGTGCTGAGAGATCTTGATCTTAGAGAAAATCAACTGAGTGGATCCATACCTGCACAATTAGGGAACAGTGCATCAATCAAAAATATGTCCTTAAATTTGAATAAACTTTCTGGTGCGATACCAGCACAACTTGGAAATATCTCCTCTATGGAGAGGTTGTACCTGCATGACAACCAACTTTCAGGATCTATCCCTGGTGAATTAGGATATCTGCCCAATCTTCAGGCCTTATGGCTGGACCACAACCAGCTCACAGGCACCATTCCGTCTCAACTGGGGAATTTGACAAATATGAAAAGTTTGATTTTGAGGGAAAATCAACTGACTGGAAGCATTCCCTCCTCATTGGGGAATCTGCCAAATATCGAAATCATGTGGTTGTCACAAAATCAGCTGAGTGGTCCGCTTCCGAACCTATCTTCGTTCCCCGCAAGATCAGTGAGTATTTTTGCCAACAAATTCAATTTTGATGCTATTGAACCTAATGTTGTTAAATTGTCTTCTTATGCACCACAGGCTAAAATAGTACTGAACTATAACGGAGGGGTTCTGAACGCACCTGCAGGAGGGACCTTGTCTAACAATACGTATAATTGGTATCGTGATGGAAACCTTGTTGCGACGAATACAGGCTCAGACTCATACGTAACTACAGCAGATGGTGTGTACAGAGTGGAGGTGACGAACAGTGTTGTGACAGATTTGACGCTTAGTAGCGAAAATTACCTTATTGGCCCTGACCGTCTGGAAGAAGACCGATTAGCTCTGATCGCTTTGTACAATGCAACAAATGGATCCAATTGGACAAATAAGACGGGTTGGCTGGTGCCGGGGAATGTGGGTGACAATCCCTGCGGTTGGTATGGAGTGAGTTGTACTAATGGTCGGGTGTCCTATTTAAGTTCAAATGATAATAATTTGGTTGGGGCACTCCCCATGGAGCTAGGTTTATTAGACAAATTAAATATTCTGTCGATTAGCTATAATCCACAACTAACGGGAGAAATACCCACCTCGCTGGGGAATTTGACTAATTTGACTTTTCTCAATCTGATAGCAAATAATCTCACAGGCAATATCCCGGCAGAAATAGGAAATCTCATTGGACTAACGGGACTGAATATGTATCAAAATGCACTGTCAGGCAATATTCCATGGCAATTGGGTAATTTGGTTCTACTTCGAAGTTTATCTTTAAACTCAAACCAACTAACCGGCAGTATTCCGACACAACTAGGTAGTTTGAGCCAATTGACTAGATTAGATTTGAGTACTAATAACCTGAGCGGAAGCATTCCGTTATCACTCACCAGCTTATCTCAACTAAAAGGTCTTTCGTTAGATTACAATCAACTTACTGGTTCCATTCCTGCGGAAATTGGTAATTTATCCAATATGCAATCACTTTGGCTTAATAACAATCATTTGACTGGGAGTGTCCCGCCAAGCATTGTGAGTCCGGCCGGATTGACTAGCTTAAATCTGGCATATAACCTGCTTAGTGGAACAATTCCACCATTAACAAATATTCCTGCATCGGGTTACGTAAGGGTGGATAATAACAGGTTTAATTTTTCCGGTATTGAGTCGAATATAACGAAGCTGGATAGTTACAGTCCTCAGGCGAAAATTCCGATCAGTAATACAAGCGGTGTTTTATCTGTCGATGCTGGCGGGACTTTGGCAAATAATACTTACTACTGGTTGAAGAACGGAGTTCTGGTTCAGACAAACGCCGGAAATAATAGTTTTGCCCTGACAGGTACGGGAACTTACAGGGTTGTTGTGTTTAATAGCATTGCTTCACAGTTATCCCTTGTGAGTGAAGATTATGTGTATACTGATGCCCTACCTGTGAAACTCGTCAATTTTACAGCTGTGGCAAAAGAATTTTCAAATCTGCTGAAATGGTCTACCACCTCTGAAAGTAATAATGCCGGATTTGATATTGAGCGTAGCAGTGATGGTAAATATTTTGAAAAAATAGGTTTTATGGATGGGAAAGGAGATTCCAAAACACTTCAGTCCTATCAATTTTCAGATAATAATCCCTTGCCAATTAATTACTACCGCTTAAAACAAATAGATTATGACGGCAGGTTTGACTTTTCCCGAATCATTCAGGTTGCCTCTGATTCAGAAGGTCTTAGCGTTTTTCCTAATCCGGTTAAAGATGTGCTGACAGTTGAAAGCAGTGCATCTAACGAGGATATCAGAATCTATAATTTGAAAGGTCAGTTGCTGCTTAGTAAGCCATTTTCTGGCAAGCAGACCGTGCAAGCCAGTGGCTTGCCGCCGGGCATTTACATGATCACAGTCGGAAAGCAATCCGCCAGGTTCGTTGTAGAACAGTAATTATGTGAAAAAAATGAGCCGGACCAATTTGTGGAATCCGGCTCATTTTTTTAAGATCAAACTATTGGTTATCTACGCCTAAAACAACATCCCCTGATATGGTTGAATCTTCTGTGGTATCTGCTCATCTCCCAGCATTTCACATAAGTCGATTTCGATATTGCGAACGATGCTGGCAACCGGTACATCGTTGATCAAACCTTCGAAAGGGTTCTCACTGATGTCGCCTACGTACTCCATAAACATAAAAACCCATGAAACGATCAGGTTGAAAGGAATCAGCAGAAACATGTAGCGTTCGCCGAGTTCGACAAATTGCGGTAGCAAACCAAACGGCAGCAGCGTCATAAAAACAAAAATGAACAGCGTCGAAGTTGTGGCATACTGGCGGGGAAAAGGTGTGTTTTTAATGCGCTCACTTTTTCCCTGTTCATCATAAAACGAAGCAATCAGATTTTGTAATTCTACGTGCTGGAACGCATCCACAAGTCCATTTTTTCTTAAAAATTTAATGTCCTGTGATTGACGGTCAAGAATCTGCGTGGCCCGGTTGCTTTTGGTTTTAATCCATTCCACTTCACCTTCTGATAGATACTTCTGCACCTCATCTTCAAAAGTTTCCTGCGTTTTGTGAATGGCAACACGCTGTCTTTTACTGGCGCGGTCGCGGTGCTCCCAGGTCGTGCGCTGGCGCATGGCATATTTCAGGGCATAGAGCCATCCGATATGCCGGTATATGATGATGCGGATCATGTCATTAATCTCCTCCTGTTTTTCTGGCTCGTGTTCCAGTTCATGTCCTACAAACGACCTGACCGCTGCACTGAACGAGCGGCTGTTATTTGTGATAGCACCCCACACTTTTCTTGCCTCCCAACTGCGGTCGTAGGATTGGTTGTTTTTAAAACCAACGAAAAATGCCGTAGCAGTACCCACCAGCGAAACCGGCAACCACGGAATTGCTACCCATTTCCAATCCAGATGTTCGTAAAGCACAATGGCAAAAATTCCCGTGAAGAGCGAGAATAAAACCATTCGCCAGGAATAGAAATATACAATCAGCGGGTTCAGGTGGCGTTTTACGTACATCGTAGTTGATAGGAGATGAGTGAGTTATTTTTAATATTGTTGTTATTATTGCAGCAAGATATATTTAATTTTCGAAAAAGGATACGGCGGTTGGTGCTGCACTGTGACTATTCCAATACATGTCTTTCAGGCCTGATACATGGGCTGTTAGTAAGCAATCGGACATCATTATTTAAGACAATATCGTAAAACAACCTCAGATTTTAGATTTACTGAATAGTAAATCAGCTCTTGTAAAAAGAGCAAGAAACTAGTTTCCGCTCCTGAAATTCTTTAAACCCTGTCATTGCTTTTTCCAACCGATATGTAGTAATTTGTAGAAATATTTAATAATTCTACCCTCCATTATTGAAAATATGCGGTCGTTGAACGCACAGTTCCTTTGTTCCTGCATTGGTGTAATACTGATGATGGGTCATTTCAACTCTTATTCTTTTAGTATCCAGTCAGATACATCCAAAATTCACACCTCAGGTGACTACAGTGCTGACACGGCCAGAGTCAATGCACTCAATAAACTGGCCCGTGAAAGTTTTTCCTATGATGCCAGAAAGTTGCATATTTCAAGTCGGCAGGCAGCGGAGTTGTCCCGATTGCTTGACTATAAACAGGGGGAAGCGATTGCTTACCAGAATATGGCTTTGTCATACATGCTCATTCATGGAGATGTGGTTGCTCTTGATTATCTGAATAAGGCTCTTGCACTCTTCGAACAGCAGCAGGACACCGTTCACGTTGCGGGTGTTGTCAACTACATGGGATGCTATTATGCTACTTTAAAGGACTACAATCAGGCATTGCCGTTTTTTCTGAAATCTGAAAGGCTTATCGGCTCGCACAAACATAAGTTAATGCTCACTATCCTGTCTAACACCGGATCTTGCTATGAGGATCTGGGGATGTATGATAAAGCTGCATCGTACTACGGCAGGGTCAAAATTCTGGCTGACCAGATTAAGGATTATGCGTGGATTGTCATTTCCTTGTATCAGCAGGCTTCATTGCACTTTGCGAAAAATGAATACAATCTGGCGTTAGCTGTAGTCAAAAGGGCATTGTCTGTTGAAAAGCTGCACCCGATTCCTCCACGGGATATCCAGGCGTTGCATCTTCTGATGGGTAATATCTATTTCAACCAAAGAGCATTCAATAGGGCCAGGCAGCACTACCATGTGGCAGCGGGTTTGGCAGGGAAAATGAACAGCAGGGAAGGGATGTCGGAGGTGTACCAAAAGCTTTATATGCTCGACTCAATTGCGGGTGACTATAAAAATGCATTGAAAAATTACCGCAGTCACAAGGCGATCAACGATAGTTTGGTCAATGATAACAAAAACCGTTTGTCGGGTCTGTTTAAAATCAGGTTTGATCTCAGCGAGGAGGAGGCGAAAAATAACCATCTTCTGCTTGAAAAAAAGGGGCAGGACAATGTTATCTTCTACCAGCAACTTGTGCTGGTGATCGCTGCGCTTCTGGTGCTTGTTGCGGGTTATGCGCTGGTAAGGCTTCGGAAAGTCAACTTTAAACTTAAAGGACTCAACGATCATATCGTACAGCAAAATGAGGAACTTACGAAAGTGAACGGTATCAAAAACAGGCTGTTTTCTGTGATCGCGCATGACCTGAGAAGTCCGTTCGGACAGTTTATAAGTCTGCTCGAAATGGCTGAGGCGCGAATGGTAGATCCCGAAGAAATGGCCGCGATGATGCCTTATCTTAATCAGTCAGCGTCGCAAACGATGTCTATGATGGACAATTTGCTGGCATGGTCACGCAGTCAGATGAATGGTTTCAAAGTGAATGGTGTACAGGTGAGGCTGTATGATCTGATCCGGGAAAAGGTAGACGGGATGCAGGCAAGCATAGAAGGTAAAAATATTTTTGTTGAAGTTCTGGTTGATCCGGATCTAAAAGTTTGGGCGGATGAAGAAATGCTTCGCATTGTTGTGAGAAACCTGCTTGCCAATGCGGTTAAATTTACACCTGCGGGTGGCAATATCGTTTTTAATGCCCGCGCCGAGCATGGTGATGTTGTGCTGACGATCCGTGATTCTGGTGTGGGTATTACAGGTGACAATCTTGCAAAGCTATTTTCTTTTGAAACCGTAAGTACACGTGGCACCGAGCAGGAATCCGGTACGGGAATAGGTCTGAAAATATGTAAGGACCTTGTTGAATTGAATCAGGGGGAAATATGGGTGGAGAGCAAACCGGATGAAGGGAGCATATTTTTTGTCGGTTTGCCCCAGCAGGCCGGACGTTGCTTTCGCGGAATGTTGGCAGGTGAAGCGGCGGTTTAATAGGTTCCAGCTCTGCTAACTTGAGGGTAAGTCAGGAGCTATAATGAATTGAATTGAGCAATGAAGCCAGCTGATGTCCTAAGGTAGATGTTAAAACCTTATAAGGGTTGAATACGGATAGCACAGTTTAACAACCAATGCACAAATTCTAACGGCACCCAGGGAATCCGGATGCCGTTATTTTTATTAATATGCCACGTAGCGCTCGTCAAAACGTCCATCGGCGTACAGGTCAAGGACAGCATAGCCTGCGGGACATTCTCTCCTGATTCCATTCCACCACGCTCCGCTCACAGCGCCGTTACACAAATAGGTTACATTATTGTACAAAACCTTATCCCGCATATGAAGGTGCCCGCTCAGGCATAGTTTCACGTTTTTGTGTTTGTAGAAAAGGCCGATAATTTTAGCGGTATCAGTATGCATATCTCCGCCCAGCATTTCCCACCTGTTTACAATATTGTCTTCTATCATCAGAAGAGCCGTCAAAATCGGGATGTGCGACATCACCAGAACAGGCATCGTCGCCGGCGTTTCATTGAGCTCTTTTTCTAACCAGGCAAACTGCTGATCACCCAATTTTCCAATATACCATGTATTGTCAATATCCAGATGCGTACTGTCCAGAAGGATTATTTTCCAGCCTTTACTGACGAAGCTGTGATAAGGACTTGTCAATTGCAATTGATTCAGAGCGTACTGTTTTCCGTAAATGGGTTGGTCTTTTGTGTTTTCGTGCCACCACACATCGTGATTGCCCAAACAGTAATGCATAGGCAAACTCGATTCTTGTTTTACTATTTTATTCCAGAGTGCCCACTGCGCATCAATAGCGGATAAGTTCTCTTTGTTCATATCGAAAACGATATCGCCACCATTGAGAATCAGGTCAATTTTTGGATTCTGATCCTGAATGTTACGAAGACATTTAGCGAATTTTTCAGGTGCGCCGAGGTCATTTTTAAGATGGACATCAGTAATGTGTGCTACCCTGAGAACTGGTTTGTCAGCACCCAGGATTTTATCTCCTAAGAATGGTGTGGCCAATGCCGCGGAAATTCCTTTCAGTGCGGTTCTTCTTTGTATGGGTTCAGGCATAGTTGTAAATTTTCTGTTTAGGAATTTCAGTTTGAAATGGACTTATAGTCGCCGCAAAACTACACTTTTGGCTATTATCGGTATGTTAAGAATGATGCGGGGCGAATCTGTCGGGAACAATATTTTAGTTCAGAGTCGGCTGATGACATTGTCAGGACACAGATTTCAAAAATCTCTAAATTTAACCCACATGAAAATTCTCATATATGCCGATCTGCAAAAACAATATCTGGAGGACTTAATCAGACAACTGCCAAAGGATGCTGAGATTGTGTTGAAACAGGAATTGTCTGAATCTGAATTGAAAGAGGCACTGAAGACAACCGAGGTGCTGATCGGCAATCCAGCTGTTGAACTGATCAATCCTGTTCCCGCCTCAATTCAATTCTGGCAGCTGGAGAATGTTGGTTTTGAGCAATACAAAGATTTGAAATACAGTGGCATAGCGGCTAATGTTGGTAATATGTCCGCGGCAGCATGTGCGGAGACAATCGTCGCAGGCGTACTGGGTTTCTACAGAGGTGTACATCTGATGGTGCGTAATCAGATTGAGAACAAGTGGGTGGGAGAGAAACTGGAAAATGAGCTGTCAATTTTGGGTGAAAAACAGGTCATAATTCTTGGCTCAGGCGCGATAGCAGAGCATGTGAAAACAATGTTGACGGCATTCGGTTGCCGGGTCAAAATGACTGCGAAGAGTGATCCGGATGCAGATATTCATTCATTCGATAAACTGCTAAAACAACTTGTGTATACAGATTTGGTTGTCAATACATTGCCAGGAAATTTAGACAAATATGTCTCTGCTCCATTCTTTGAAGCTGTCAAGCAGGGGGCACTTTATGCCAGTATAGGGAGAGGGAACACTACCGACGAAACTGCACTTGTCGAAGCGCTGGAAAGTGGCAAGCTGTGTGGGGCGGTACTGGATGTTACTGAAAAAGAGCCATTGCCCGAAAACAGAAAGCTATGGAAAATGACCAATGTGATTCTTACTCAACACACAGGGGCTGCACACAGCGAGCGCGATCGGGACAAGGTTGCAAAGTTTGTGGAGAATATCGGGCAATACCTGAAAGGTGTAAAAGTGAAAGATCAGATCACGCTGACTGATGGATATTGATCAGGGCCTATGTTCAGTTTAAATTTTGTTTTTAAGGATACTGTCGGCAAGCAGGGTTGCCTCTGTTACGACTTCTGCCGGATAATTGTTAAGCGCCAGAATTCTGATTGCATTCGTTTCCCTTAACACGCCAGGCTTAATCCTGTAGTCAAAAGTGATTTTTCCACCTTCGAGTATTTCGGTGAAGTGATATACGCTGAACTCATCCTTCAGCAATTCTGCCAGTTCCAGGTCGTGAGTCGCTGCGATTGTAATGTTAGGCCCCTTGTTCAGATAAGTTAAAACAGCTTTTGCAGATGCAATTCTTTCAACGGTATTAGTGCCTTTGAACATTTCATCAAGTAAAAACAGATTTGCATGCCCTGAGGTGCTTTCTTTGAGTAAATCTCTGATGGTAAGTACCTCTTCAAAATAGTAGCTTTTCTCACTTAGTAAATCATCCGTAATACGGATTGCTGAGTGGACGCGTAAAATAGGAATGGTGAATTCTTGTGCAAAGCAGGTATTGATGGTCTGCGCCGTAATCGTGTTGATTCCGATGGTGCGGATGAAAGTAGTCTTGCCCGACATATTGGATCCGGTTAAAAGAGCTGACTGACTTTCCATGGTATTTGGAACCGATTTGAAGATCAGTGGATGGTATACAGATGAGGCCTTTATGTGCTTTGCGTCAGCACTTATTGTAGGCTTGCAAAAGTAGTCAAGGTCCTTGCGCAAAAAATAAATTGACATGGCCACGTCTATATTTCCCACGTACTCAAATATCTGCCTGATATCGTCTCTTATAAGATCTATTTGTTTGAGTATGTGAAACAACATCAATGGCTCGATCAGCAATAATGCTTTCAGCAGTTCAAGCAGATACTCGACAAGCTGCCCTGCCTCACTTTGTAATTTCTCTTCAAGTTTGAAAATAAACATTCGCGAGCCCAGAGCATCCATTTTCCTTACAGAAGCCTGAACATCTTTTTCAGCATCATTCAGTGCCTCGGTTGATAAAATGTTTTTTGCCACCCGATTTAGTCTGAGAAGCTCAGGTAATGAGCTGCTGTATTGATATATATTCACCTTATTCCAATAGTGGAAACTGAAATTAACCGAAAGAAGAACCAGCAACAGAATAATAAACTGGGGGTGAAAAAACGACAGGATTACAGAAAGCAAGGCCAGCAGCGAGAGTAGGGGAATTATCAGAAACCACCCGGGCTTTTGAATGTGCTTGCCCAGAAAGAGAGACGAGATATGATAGGCTTCCTTTTTGCTCAGCAATGCAAGCTCAGGTAGCAGTATATCGACTATTGCCGGATTTTGTTCAAAGATCCGGATGATCCTTTCGAATCGGTCTGTTCTGGTTTTATTCTTCGGGATTGTTCTTAACGTTTTGTATAAAACCTGCTGTCCCACTGCCGATGTGGTTCGGTCCAGAAACATAAATACCTCATCCAGGTCAAGATCCTGGCAGGTCTTGTCTGAAATGATCTGATGGTTGCCGTTGTTATTATTGAGCAGAAAGAAATTCTCAATTTTTCGGAAATCAAAATAATCTTTTTTGAGCTTGCCAGCCTGAGCCCTGAGCTGATGAAGGAATTTGTTTTTAGATTTAAGCATAAGTCAGATAACTTGATGACTTGAAATTTTATTTTAGGCTGTAGGAATCAACTCTTCAGATTATGTAAATAGTTAAAGTTCTTTCATTCATTGAATTTACTGGATACCACCTCCGTTTTCTTATACAGATATCAGGCTTTTGTGCATGAAGATCCGGAAGTAGATTATTAATAATATCATAACCTTGCGGAAGCACTGCAGGTGGGTTAAATGCCTTTTTTTGTATTCAAAAAGTGCAGACACTCATTACAACCATTTTATTTCAGGCAGGGCTTAATATTTTCCTGTTTTGGTCGAACCGTAAGCGGAACAGCGACGATTTTTATCTGATCGTGCTGATGTCACTTTTTCTGATTCATACCGGTTTCAAATATCTGCTTTGGCTGATATCTCCCGATTACAACACATTTGATAAAATCCACGGTTGTTTCTCTTTACTAACCGGGCCGTATATGCTGTTCTACCTGAATACGATTTCAGGTAAACCTACACTTCAGGTTCTGAAAAAGTACCACTTTCTGCCATTTATGCTGGGGTTCGTTTTGAACGTGATCACCCTGGTCGATGTGCTTGCTTTGGAAGATTTTGCCTATCTGGAACACTTCCATCAGATCATGACAGCGCTCGTGCTGATGTCAATGACCGGGTATGGGAGCTATATATTGGCAAGACTAAAACTACTTGGAGGTCAGACCGATGAAGCAACGGGATACAAACTGAAAATTGTCAGGATGATCTCCATTTTTCTGCTAATGCCTGGTTTTATATTTGTGGTCGGGATACTCACGCCTTTGCCGCATTTTGTCGACAGGCGTATTTGGTATGTGGCCATGATTATTATGATGACGGGTGTGCTGAACTACAGATTTAAGATATCAGGAATAACCAAAGCAAAAGAAGAGCCTGGGCCTGCCGAAACCAGGAAGTATCAGCATTCGACTTTATCCCGGGAAAGGATGCAGCAGATTGCAGATCATATCAATCAGGTAATGAAGCTTCAGAAACCGTATTTGAACACCGAGTTTTCTCTGGAAGACCTGGCAGCAATGATGAGCATTCCGAAACATCATATTACCGAGGTACTCAACTCTGCGTTGCACATCAATTTCTACAAATTTGTAAATCAATATCGCGTGGAAGAATCCAAACGCCTGATCAGAGAAATGAATACGGAATTGAATCTGATGGAGATTGGTTTGGAAAGTGGCTTTAAATCCAAATCCACGTTCAACAAATACTTCAAAGAGCTGACAGGATCCAGCCCGTCAGAATACGCAAGGACAGTCCATGAAGTGCTTACCTGACGATTTTACAACCTGTATGTTTTAAAGCTCTGGTTAACTTAACAGTAACATAATATTTGTAATTGATTGATATTTAGTTATATGTGAATCGTAGTGGGAGCTATTTGTGCGTCCCGTTTGAGGCGGTCGATTTGAAATGCCATTGTGTGCAGCTTTGCACAGCCTTCGGAAATAAAATATTCGGGGAAATGAGTTTAAAAATTTCAATCATCAATCGTACAATGAAAAATGTAATTTTTGCTTTGGCTCTCCTGGGACCTGTCACAGCATTAGCTCAGGAAAGTCACCTGTCCATGGAGAAAATGTGGGCTGAAAGAGACAGTGCCGGCACCTATACAATCTCAGCTTCAGACAAAACTCCCTGGAAGATTTTTAAAGGTGAAACTGTCGGGAAAATAGACTGGTCGAAAAGGATTGCTGTTCTAAATGGCAAGACCATAACAGTGAGCAGCACCCGACCGCAGAGAGTGTTTTTTGCTGCTGTTAATAAAAAGGACACGCTGTATTTTGCGGAAAGAAGGCTGGCTATGGATGCTGCTCCTAATTTCAGGGATTTAGGAGGTTTGAAGACAAGTGACGGACGTACTGTGAAATGGGACAGACTTTTCCGTTGCGGAGATATGGGTAAGTTTACAGATACGGACTTACAGGCTGTAGCGTCATCTCATATTACGGATGTTGTTGATTTCCGCAATATGACGGAAATTCAAAAAAGCCCCGACAAATATCCGGCAGCTTATGAGATGAATCGTATCCATGCCAACATTGGCAGTACAGACGGCAAGTCAACCGGTAATTTTATGAAAATGCTTGCCGATCCGAAAGCAACCACGGCTGACGCAGAAAATACTTTCGCAAAATTTTATCCTGATATCATGCTTGGCGCCAAAGACTACCAGCTGATGTTTGACGAGCTATTGAAAAATTCAGGCGATGAAGGCCTTTTGTTTCATTGCTCTGCCGGAAAAGACCGTACAGGAGTGGGCTCGGCGCTTATTCTCTCTGCATTGAATGTTCCTGAGGAAACGATTATAGAAGAATATTATCTGTCGAACCGCTACACGCGTAAAGCACTCACAAAGGATATGGTAACCAATGGTTTGAATCCTGAAATTGCCCAGGTGCTTTCGGGAGTTGAACCTCGTTATCTGCAGGAAGCTTTCAGAGTTGTTAAAGAAAAGTATGGCTCTGTACATCAATTGCTGGAAAAGGAGCTTGGTATAGATGAAGCTAAACGTATAGCGTTAATCGGTAAATATACCTATTGATCTTATACGTATTCTAAGCTGCATGTTTCGGGCGGCACAGTGGTTTTTAACTGTTTGATAATGTCAGATTCATGCTCACGAAACATGCAGTTCTTAATTTTGGATAAGAAAGAGTGGTATTCTTATTGTGTTGTAAATCAAATATTTATTTCTTTTCGGGGCAAGCAAGCTCCACCTACCGGCATTTCAAAACAGTAATTATTTAATATGAAAACAATTTCTATTGTAAACGATTGCCCGAAAAGGGCAATACAGATTTGTTGTGTCCTTTTTGTTGTGATCTTATGTAGCGTAATGCCGTTGTACGCACAGACTTTACAGGTAAAGGGACGTGTTGTTCAGGCATCCGATAAGCAAAGTGTACCCGGCGTAAGTATCCTTGTGAAGGGAACCAATGTAGGAACGCTGTCCGATGCGGATGGTAGATATGAGCTGGGCGTACCGGCTGGCGGGGTGCTTGTTTTTTCTTCTGTAGGTTTTAGCACACAGGAAATTGCTCCCGGAAGCCGCACAGAATTAAATGTCGAGTTTTCAGAAGATTCAAAGGCTCTTAGTGAAGTGGTTGTGACTGCTTTAGGGATTAAAAAGGAGTCGCGTACTGTGGGATATACCACTCAGGATGTGGCAGGAAGCGAATTGGTAAAAGCAAGGGAGTCCAACCCGATCAACTCACTTACAGGTAAAATCGCAGGACTCACTGTGGGGATTTCTTCTGAAATGCTTGCCAGACCTCAGTTGGTTTTAAGAGGAAATACCGATGTGCTTTTCGTTGTGGATGGCGTTCCGATCAATTCGGATACATGGAATATTTCTCCGGACGACATTGAAACTTACACAGTTTTGAAAGGGCCGAATGCTGCCGCTCTTTACGGCTTCAGAGGACAGAACGGAGCCATACTGATCACTACCAAAAAAGGCAGCAAGGATAAAAGAGGTTTCTCTATCGAGTTGAATTCCAGTACGATGCTCGACAAGGGATTTGTGGCATTGCCCCAGGTTCAGAATGAATACGGTGCAGGATCCAACTACAAATATAAATTCGGAGACGGTCCTTACGATGAAGGCGGTACCGACCGCCGCCCCAATGTTTGGGGGCCAAGATTCGAAGGGCAGGGAGTGGCGCAGTACGACAGTCCGATCGGTGCAGATGGCAAGCGTACCCTCACTCCATGGATTGCGCGGGGTGCGAACAATTTCCAGAACTTTATGCAGACAGGCGTGCTGACCAACAACAACATCGCCATTTCTTCATCCGGAGAAAAGTCTGATATGCGCATGTCACTTTCGCATACTTTTCAGAAAGGCACATCTCCGAACACACAATTGCAATCCGTGAATTTCAACCTGTCGGCGGGTTATGATTTTTCATCGAAAATCCGTCTGGAAGGTAATATCAATTTCAACCGTCAGTTTACCCCCAATTTCCCAGATGTGTCCTACGGACCTAACAGCTATACCTACATGTTTATGGTGTATGGTTCTGCACATTGGGACCAGGCAGATATGCGTGATTATTACAAAACGCCTGGTAAACCGGGAGTTCAGCAGTATTTTCAGGAATACGGGCGCAACAACAACCCTTACTTTATGGCACATGAGTGGCTGCGCGGACATTACAAAAATGATGTATACGGCTTTGCAAAACTGAATTATAAAGTCAACGATTTTATCTCCCTGAGCGCAAGAACGCAGATCACGACCTGGAACCTGCTCAGAACCGAGAAACTGCCCACGTCGATGATTATTTACGGAAGAGATTTGAAGCAAGGGGATTATCGTGAAGACCGCCGGAATTTATTTGAGAACAATACCGATGTTTTAGCCACGCTCAACAAAAATATTACTCCCGACATCAATGTCTCAGCTGTTGTGGGTGGTAATATTCGTAGTTTCAACTACAACTCTTCTTATGCAAGTACCGATTATCTGATCGTTCCGGGCGTATACAACCTGAGCAATTCAAAGAATCCTAAGCTGGCCTACAATTTCCAGTCGGATATGTCGGTGCTGAGTGCTTATTACAGTGCGGATTTCTCCTATAAAAATCTGTTAACACTTTCTACAACAGGCCGCGTAGATAAGCTCTCAACGCTGCCAAAAGGAAATAAATCTTACTTCTATCCGTCAGTATCTGCCAGTACGGTAGTATCTGATTACATCAACATGCCCCA
Organism: Dyadobacter luteus; assembly: GCF_003383615.1. GTDB lineage: Bacteria > Bacteroidota > Bacteroidia > Cytophagales > Spirosomataceae > Dyadobacter > Dyadobacter luteus. The sequence continues at coordinate 113,341 of NZ_QNUL01000009.1, read as the reverse complement.
GGTGATTTCGTTTGCGAAACTGCGCGCATCTTATGCCAATGTGAAGGGCGGACTAACGAATTCAACGATAGGAGCGGCGTATCTTCCATCAGGACAGGCGCGACCACTGGAATATGGATCTGAGTATTATACTTCCTACGACGGTCCGAGTTATGCCAATCAAAATACGTATACGATCAAAAACCTGTATAATAACACACCGTCAGCGGATTACACAGGAAATCTGGCCAACAGCAGTTTGCACGCTTATTCGGTTGAATCTTACGAGGCAGGTATTGATATGAAATTTTTGCGTAACAGGTTGAGTCTGGACGTGACTTATTTCCAGAACGATAACGGTCCCCGTATTTTCCAATTGGGTGTAGATCCTGCCACAGGACATACATCAAGGAATATCAATGGTTTGGTGACAAGAAAAAAGGGGCTTGAAATTTCATTGAGTGGAACACCAATCAAGACTGCGAATGGACTCAACTGGACTGTAATGGCCAACTATTCTTCTTATCAGGAGCGTATCAAGGAGATTTACGAAGGAGCCAACCAGATACTTTTGAAAGATCATTATTACCAGATCGGCGACAGACTTGATGAGATTTACGCTTATCAGCTGGTAAGAGACCGTGAGGGAAATGTGATTCACAATAGCGGAGGATTGCCACTTACATCGCCTACAGGTACTACCTATAAGCAGTTTGCAGGTCATTCCAACAGCAAGTTTGTTTGGGGCATCAATAACAGGTTTTCTTACAAAGCGTTGAGTCTGAGTTTTCAGTTTGACGGACGTGTCGGCGGAAAAATTCTGGACGAAGTCTGGAAAGATGGCTACCAGTCGGGCCGTGGTGCAGATTTGACCAAAGGTGCATTCGGCGAGGCGAGAATGAAGGAGTGGGAAGGTGTGAAAACAAGCAATGTACTTACGGGTGCATATGTAGGCCAGGGTGTGATGCTCACAGGTGGAAGTCCTGCTTTCGGCGAGAACGGGCAGATCACCAACTATGACGAGCTGGAATTTGCACCCAATACCAAAGCGGTACGTGTACAATCCTATGCGTTGGAATTGTACAATCTTTCGACTCCATTCTACATCAGCCGGTCGTATCTGAAACTGCGTGAGGTGGTGATTGGCTATTCAATTCCAGCCAGAATATTGGGTAACTCTTTTGTGAAAGGTGCTTCAGTGTCGCTGATCGGACGTAACCTGTTGTACTTCGCTGCACGCAAGGACATCGACCTGGATCAATATCCATCTGCTGATATTGTAAATCCTCCGCTGCAGTCGCCTTCGACACGCAAATTCGGTATCAACCTTAATGTAACATTCTAAGTAGTGATTCGAGTGAATCAGAAAATTTAACCGATTGAAAATGATGTTCAGAAAATATAAAATAGCTGCGGTTTTACTTTCAGGCCTGTGTCTGGGAAGTTGCCAGAACTTTGATAGTCTCGAAGTAAACCCCAATGTAGCGGGTGAAGATAAGCCTGTTCCTTCGGATTATCTGCTGGGGCGTATTTCCTATGAAATTTACAACGGCGGAGGTGTTACAGACGGTATTTCAGGGAATGTATTCGAAGGACCGTGGGGGCAGATCATGCGCTGGAATCAGTATACAGTTTCCAATGATTCTTATTACGGAGGGCAAAATACCTACAACTGGACCAATACGGCCTCCACTTACGCAATTTTGAAAAACGTGATAAAAATGGAGGAGCAGGCTCAGAAAACATTGGGACAAGAGAAGAATGCTTATGCTGCTCTGGGTAAATTTTTCAGGGCTTATCTGTTTGTATGGTATACCCAACGAGTTGGAGATATTCCCATGACAGAAGCCGGACTGGGTCTTGATAATCTTACGCCTGTCTTCAATACGCAAAAGGAGGTATACGCTCAGTCGCTTAAATGGCTCGACGAGGCAAATACTGAACTGGCAATATTGATTCCACAAAGAGGTATATCCACTGCGGCTGCCATTTCCGGGGACATTTATTTCAACAATGATCTTACCAAATGGCAGAAGGTAGTGAATGCCTTTAAGATGCGCGTTCTGATAAGTCTGAGCAAGCGTGCCACAGATAATGCTGATCTGGCAGTGAAGGAAAAATTTGCTGAAATGCTTTCCAATCCGGCAAAATATCCACTAATGTCTGGTAATGAGGATAATATGTCTTTCAGGTTTAATGCCAACTACAACCAGTATCCGCTCGGACCGGCGAGCTACTATAACAACAGAACGAATATCGGGGCTCCGTATATGGATCTGCTCACTAAATTCAAAGATCCGCGTGTATTCGTAGTGGCTACACCAGCCCCGGCCTTGCTTACGGCGGGAAAAACGGTTGCAGATTTTTCAGTATATAAAGGCTCCAATCCTGCGCAGGTATTGCCCGACTTATCAGCGGCTTCTACGGCAGGTGCATATTCCTTTATCAGTTATGCCCGTTATTACAAGGATTTTGTAGGGCCCGAAGCTTATACTATTGTAGGCTATCCGGAGTTGTGTCTGAATATTGCAGAGGGTATCAACCGGGGGTGGGCGCAGGGAAGTGCTGCTCTTTATTATACCAAAGGAATCACTGCTTCTCTTAAAAACTATGGAGTAGAAGGACAAACCACTGTGACGGTTGGAGACGTGGCCGGGGTTACATTGGGAACGGTGGATGTGAACGTGGCCGGTTTTCTGGCGCAACCCGAGGTGGCCTATAAAGGCAACAATGCTGACGGACTTAAACAGATTCTTGAACAGAAGTACATTGCATTTTTTCAGAATTCAGGTTGGGAGGCATTTTACAATCAGCGCCGCACGGGAGTTCCTGCTCTTTTGGAAGGAACAGGCACTAATGCCACTGGTAAAATCCCCCGCAGGTGGTTGTATCCTGCTGATCAGAAAAACTTCAACAGTGAAAATGCTGCGAAGGCAATCCAGAGCCAATATGCTGGTCAGGACAATTTGTATGCGGATATGTGGCTGGTAAAGTAAGCCAGCATAACTAAGGAAACAGGAAACGGGGTGGGCTTCGTATTTGGAAGCTCATCCCGTTTTGCGTGGAAAATCAGTTTTTTGCCAAATTTGAATGCATTTTGAGTAAACGTATTGCAGTTTTTGGTTTACTTAGTAACACAAAGCGAATTGTGTTTCAACCTAAAAACTGATAAAATGCTTATAGAAAGGCGTGATTTTCTCTCGACATTAACTCTGGCTGGCGCAGCGAGCCTGCTTCCTGGCACAAATCTGCTTGCGTCCATGATTCCCAAAAAAGAAAAACTGGGTATTGCGCTGGTGGGACTCGGCTATTACAGTACTGATCTGCTTGCACCGGCTCTTCAACTGACTGAGAAATGTTATCTGGCTGGAATTGTGACCGGAACACCATCCAAAGCACAGGCGTGGAAAGAGAAGTATCAGATTCCGGATAAGAATATCTACAATTACCAGAATTTTGATCAGATCAAAAATAATCCTGACATAGATATAGTGTATGTGGTGCTGCCACCATCTATGCACAGGGAGTTTGTGGTGAGAGCAGCAAAGGCAGGGAAACATGTTTTTTGTGAAAAACCAATGGCTCCGACTGTAGCGGATTGTCAGGCGATGATTGAAGCCTGTAAAGCCAATAAAGTAAAACTGGCCATCGGTTACCGCTGCCAGCACGACCCGAATATCCAGGCCGTTATGCAGGTTGCAAAAGACAAGCGTTTTGGCCCTGTCAAAATGATCACCAGCGCTGCGGGCTATTTTGATGCAAGAACCACCCACTGGAAACAAAATAAAAAACTGGGTGGCGGTGTGATGGGCGACATGGGCGTGTATGCTTTGCAGGGGGCAAGGCTTGCTACAGGTGAAGAGCCCATCAGTGTAATAGCTCAGGCGTCAACAACACGTCCGGATATATACAAGGAAGTGGAAGAGACAATGATGTTTATGCTGGAATTTCCGAGTGGGGCAAGGGCTACCTGTCAGACAAGTTTTGGAATTAACATGAATTACCTGCAGGTCAACTATGAAAAGGGCTGGCTAAAACTGGAGCCGCAGTCATCGTACTCGGGCAATAAGGGAAGTATGTCAGATGGGACGATTATAAACTTTCCACTCAAAAGTCAGCAGGCTAAACAGATGGACGAGGATTGCGCAGCGATTATCAATAACACAGATTTAATAGCGCCTGGTGAAGAGGGACTTCGGGATATCAAAGTGGTCGAGGCGATCTACAAGTCAGTTGCTACTGGTAAAAGTGTAAAGATCTAACTTGATTAATAGTCTTAGCGACAGCACGATTTTCCAAAAATGCTGTCGCTGCGGCTTTATCATTGGTTGAAATTTTTGATGGGATCAGTGCTGTTACACAGTTTAGGAATGATCATTTAACTTTCCATTCTTAATTGCTCATTCTTAATTCTTCATTGCGCCCATCGGTACAAATAAGGAGCCTTATTCGCCTTGCCGGTAAACTTCTTCTCTAAGCGTTCCAGTACATTCAAGTCCAGGATTTTCTTCTGGAAATTGCTGCGTAAAAGTGTCTTGTTTAGCACCACTTCGTAAATCTGCTGCACCTCATTCATTGTAAATGTTTCAGGAAGCAGATTAAAAGCAATCAGTTTTTGATCCAGGTTTTGCTGCAAACTCACCAGCGCTGCTGCTACAATCTGGTTATGGTCCATAATCATCGGGGGCAGATTCTGGATGTCGTACCATTCTACGGACGCGTCGGCTTCCATTTTCACCGGGATCACTTTCGTAATGTCTACAAGTGCATAATAGCCGATAGATACAAACCTTTTGGTGATCCATTCCAGCTCTTTTCGGTTAAAATGTTCAGCGACAAAGGCCTCTCCATTTAGCTCGGTAAGCCTGTCCCAAAAGCTCAGGTTACTTCTGTCTGTCTCTCCGAAAACCCTGAACTGCTCCAGATAAATGTCCTTGATGCCCGTGCGTTCTTCAAGGATGCGCCTGGCTGCCTGGTCTATACTCTCGTCCTGACGTACAAAGCCGCCCGGTAGTGACCAGAAGTCGCCTTTGAAAATCAGCTTAGGGGATAATACTTTCAATTGGTTCTGACTGAATCCGAAAATGACACAGTCTATCGATAGTTGTGGGATGTGATCGCTCGCGCGCAATGATATCATGGGTTAGGAATTAATGAACGGGCAATTTACTATAAAAACAGCTTTTTTGACACTGTATTTAAATTGTAATATGTAAATATATAAATGAAAAAAAATTATTGTATATAATTTATACAATAATGATCAGATCGTTTAACTTTGCTTTTGAATATCAAATCAATCTTATAAAACCATGAAATTTTACAGAATAGCAGGGCTGCTGACCAGTTTGTGCCTGATGATGCTCACTGGCTTTGCTCAGAGTCCGAAATACAATCTGCTGGTTTTCTCCAAGACAGCAGCTTTCAGGCATGAGTCCATTGAGGCCGGAAAGAAAGCACTTTCCAAAATGGGTGATGAAAAAGGATTTACAGTAACATTCAGTGAAAATTCGGATCTGTTTACCGAAGCGAATCTGAAGAAATACAACGCCGTTGTGTTTCTGAACACAACAGGTGATATACTTAATAACGAACAGCAGATTGCTTTCGAGAGATATATACAAGCTGGTGGAGGTTACGTAGGTATTCACGCCGCTACAGATACAGAGTATGACTGGCCGTGGTACGGAATGCTTGCAGGGGCCTATTTCCTTTCTCATCCCAGTACACCGAGTAATGTACAGAAAGGGAAATTTACTGTTGCTATGAAGGATCACTGGGCTACGAAAGGTATGCCTGATCAGTTTGAGCGTACCGATGAATTTTACAGTTATAAGAACATTTCTCCCAAAATCAATGTGCTGCTTACCCTGGACGACAAAAGCTTCATAGGTGGTGCCAATCCTGATTTTCACCCGATCAGCTGGTTTCAGGACTTTGATGGCGGAAGATCCTTTTACACCGGCATGGGGCATACTGATGAAACTTTTGCCGAGCCCCTTTTCCTGAACCACCTATGGGCAGGGATACAGTATGCCGCGGGAGGAGAAAATCCTAAAGCACTGGATTTCAGCAAAGCGCGTCCTGAGGAGAACCGATTTTCCAAAGTAGTTTTGGCGGAGAAGCTTGACGAACCCATGGAGCTGAGCGTGCTGAATGATGGCAGAGTTTTGTTTATTCAGCGTAAAGGAGAAGTGAGGCTGTATAACAGTAAAACCAAAGAGCTCAAAACGATTGCGAATATTCCTGTAAGTGTGAAGTATGTAAGCAAAGAAGGTAAGGAATCAATGGGTGAGGATGGTTTGCTGGGATTGAGCAAGGATCCTGATTTCGCTAAAAATAACTGGATTTACCTTTATTATTCTGATCCTAAGGAATCGAAAAATGTACTGGCACGCTTTGAGCTGAAAGGCGATGAACTGTTGATGGATTCCAAAAAGGTAATGCTTGATATCCCGACACAGCGCGAAGAATGCTGCCATACCGGAGGATCCATTGCGTGGGATAAGGCAGGGAACCTGTATTTGTCTACAGGTGATAATACCAATCCGCACGGTTCGAATGGCTACAGCCCAAGCGACGAGCGCGAAGGACGCAGCGCCTGGGATGCTCAGAAATCTTCTTCGAATACCAATGATTTGCGTGGGAAAATTATCCGTATCAAACCGCAGACCGACGGAACCTACACCATTCCTGAGGGTAATTTGTTTCCAAAGGGAACTGCGCTGACAAGACCTGAAATTTACACAATGGGGCACCGCAATCCTTTCCGTATTTCGGTGGATCAGAAAACAGGCTATTTGTATTGGGGTGAAGTGGGACCGGATGCTGCCAAACCTGACTCTTCCCGCGGAGCTGCCGGTCATGATGAGGTGGGCCAGGCAAGAAAGGCGGGTAACTTTGGCTGGCCGCATTTTGTAGGCGACAATAAAGCCTATAACAAATATGATTTTGAGAAAGAGAAATCGGGTGAACGCTGGAAAGTGGATGCGCCGACCAATACTTCACCTAACAACACAGGACTGAAAACTTTGCCTGCAGCCCAGAAAGCATTTATATGGTATCCTTATGATGCTTCACCTGAGTTTCCACTTGTGGGTGCAGGCGGACGAAATGCTATGGCCGGACCTGTTTTTTATTCTGATGATTTTAAAAATGCAGCGCGCTCTTTTCCTAAGTATTATGATGGGAAATTCCTGAGTTATGACTGGATGAGAGGCTGGATCATGTCTGTTACGATGGACAAAGAAGGTAACTTCAAGTCAATGGAACGGTTCATGCCAAGTTATTCCTTTTCGAATCCGATGGATATGGAGTTTGCTGAAAATGGCGATTTGTATATGCTTGAATATGGTTCGGGATGGTTTACGGCTAACGATGATGCACGTCTGATCTATATTGAATATAATGGAGGTAACCGTAAACCTAAGCTAGAACTGGCGGCTAATAAACTGGGCGGTTCGGCTCCTTTCAATTTGAAATTGACCTCAAAAGGAACTCAGGATCCCGATGGCGATAACCTGTCTTATTCCTGGAAAATCAGCTCTAAGAATGGTTTCAATAAAGTAGTCAATACGCCGGATGCCAATTTGACACTAACCAAAATGGGTGTGTACAAAGCAACCTTGACTGTGAAAGATGGAAAAGGTGGTTCAGCTTTTCAGTCGGTTGATATTACAGTAGGCAATGAAGCTCCGGTATTGGATATTGAATTGTCAGAAAACAACAAAACGTTCTTTACACCGGGAAAAGATTTTAGTTATGAAGTGAAAGTGAGCGATAAGGAAGATGGAACCTTGGGTAAAGGAATTGATGCAGAAAGTGTAGCATTTAACATCGATTACCTCGCTGAAGGATATGACAAGGTTGCGATTGCTCAGGGACATCAAACGGCGGACGCAGGCGCACTTTTGGCGACGGGCAAAAAACTAATTGAGGCCAGCGACTGTAAAGCTTGTCACAGTGTAAGCACCAAATCGATAGGACCTTCCTACAAGGATATCGCCAAAAAATACAAAGGAGATCAGTCAGCCGTAGAAAGGCTTACCAAAAAAGTAATTGCCGGCGGTGGCGGCGTTTGGGGCGAAACGCCTATGGCAGCGCATCCGCAACTGTCGACTGCTGACGCTTCAGAAATGGTGAAGTACATCACGAGCCTTTCGAGCGAAAAGGCGGGTTCACTTCCTTTAAAAGGCAGCTATACAGCCAAACTTCCCGACGGAGATAAAGGCAAAGGTGTGTTTATCGTTCGCGCTGCTTACGAAGACAAAGGTGCGAAAGGATTGCCATCTTTGAAATCTGAAAAGACGGTGGTATTACACAATGCGAAAGTGGATGTTCATGCATTCGATGCCTATGAGAATGTAAACAAGATGTCGTTTGGAGGAAACAATCTGGCGATTCCATCACGCTCGGGCGCTTATATGGGTATGAAGCAAATGAATCTGAAGGGTGTCTCTGAGCTGTTGGTGCTGGCAACAGCTCCCAAGGCGCAACTGAATGCAAAAGGTGGCAAGGTCACGCTTCATTTGGATAGCCCTTCTGGTAAGATCATCGGAGAGTCTGAGTTTTTGGAAGCATCGGATAAAGCAGGTTTTACTCCGACACCACTTCGGATCAAAATTAAAACAGATGCGTCACTGGCAGAAAAGCCACATGATGTTTACGCAGTATTTACAAATCCTAATGAGCCATCGGGTAGTCTGATGGTGGTGATGGGAACCGAGTTTATATTGGGTACGGGAAAATAGGTCCGCACCTTTAAAGATCGAAAATAGCACCCCGAGTATATTTGTAAATAAGTTAAATGAGTTGAAGACCTGGCGGGCATTGCTTGTCAGGTCTTTTATTTGGCATCAGCCTACCGTCATTATTGTCGATTTTACAGTTATTTATTATTGTTTGTTAATCAGTGGGTTACAAAGTATGCGGCGTGATGTTTGGGTATGAATAAAAAAAGTAAAATTCTTCCGGCATTCCATCAGTAGAAAAATAGGGGCATGTGATTATTAGGGTTTATTTTAGTATTCATCCAAAAATTGGGCAGGTGAACAGCTTGTCCCGATGTGAAAAAGCCCATGTTTTACAAGAAATTAGGATTACAGATTGCCCTTGCCGCCTTTTGCGCATGGGATGCAAGTGCCCAGACTGCGGCTGCTTATAGCTGGAAAAATCTTCCCAAAATCCAACAACCCGTCTTCAAAAAAGATACTGTTCGTATTACCGCTTTTGGCGCAGTAGGCGATGGTCATACGCTGAATACCAAAGCGATCAACGAAGCGATCAGTACGATCAGCAAAAAGGGTGGTGGCGTTGTGCTTGTATCTCCTGGTTTGTGGATCACGGGACCTGTAGTACTTAAAAGCAATGTGAACCTGCATATTCAGGAGTCGGCTACGCTTCTGTTTACTACCGATAAAACGCAGTATGGACTTGTTGAAGGTTCGTATGAAGGAAAAAGTGCTGCCAGAAACGAGTCTCCGATTTCAGGGTTAAATCTTGAAAATATAGCTATAACAGGTAAAGGCGTTGTAGATGGTAACGGGGATGCGTGGAGGGCTGTTCACAAAAGTCAGCTGACTGAAAGCGAGTGGAAGGAAAAAGTGGCATCTGGCGGTGTGTTGAAAGATGATGGTAAAACCTGGTATCCAAGCGAGCAGTTCAAGCAAGCCAGTGTGCAGAATAAAAGTATGCTGCTTACACCCGGCACTACTCCGAAGGATTTTGCCCACATGAAGGATTTTCTGCGTCCGAACCTTGTCGTACTCAACAACTGTAAAAAAGTACTGCTTGAAGGCGTAACTTTTCAAAATTCAGGTGCTTGGTGTTTGCATCCTTTGATGTGTGAAGACCTGACAATGAGAAATGTGCGTGTTAAAAATCCTGATTATGCGCATAACGGAGATGGGATGGATATCGAATCCTGCAAAAACTTTTTGATAGAAGGTTGCGTGCTCGATGTTGGAGATGACGCAATCTGTATCAAATCAGGTAAAGATGAGGAAGGCAGAAAACGTGGCAAACCAACTGAGAATGGTGTGATCAGAAATAACATTATTTACAAAGGTCATGGTGCTTTTGTGATCGGCAGTGAAATGAGTGGTGGAGCAAGAAACATCTTCATTGAAAACTGTACGTTCATGGGAACCGATAAAGGGCTTCGTTTCAAATCGGTGAGAGGACGGGGCGGCCTGGTTGAAAACATCTATGCGAGAAATATTTTCATGCGCGATATCGTTCAGGAAGCTATATTTTTCGACATGTACTATTTTGTCAAATTCGCAACGGACGGGGTGCGCGATATGAGTCCGGTTGTCAATGAAGGTACACCCGTTTTTCGGAATATGCAATTTGAAAACATTGTTTGTAACGGAGCGCAGAAAGGGGTATTTATCAGAGGTTTACCTGAAATGCCTATCCGCAATATTACAATGAAAAACATGACTTTAAGTGCAGATAAAGGCATTGAACTTACTGATGCTGATCAGATCAGTTTTGATAATGTACAGCTGATCACAAAGCAAGTGAGCCCGATTATTTTCAGCGATAACAGTACCAATATTTCTTTAAGCGGAATCAAATACGATAGCAGCGATCTGCTGATTTCAGTTACAGGAGAGCGGAGCAAAAACCTGAAAATCGATAAAACGGATTTATCAAAATCAAAGAAAGTAGCTCAGTTTGAGAAGGGGGCAGAGGAAAAAAGTCTGACACTTGTAAAAGGAAAGTAACCCGTTTTTATCGCTATCATCGTATGAAACATATCGTTATGGCTGGCGCTTTTACTCTGGTGATGACCGGAGTATCTGCTCAGCAAACAGTGAGTAAAGTGCAGAATGCCGATGCACCTGTATCCAAAGTATGGGTGTCTGATTCAGGCAACGGAACATTCAAAAATCCTGTACTGAATGCCGATTATTCAGACCCGGATGCGTGCCGGGTAGGAGAGGATTTTTACATGATCGCGTCAAGCTTCGATGCCGTACCCGGACTTCCGATTTTGCATTCCAAAGACCTGGTGAACTGGAAGTTGATCGGTCATGCGCTGCATCGCCAGCCGCCCATTGCGCATTTTGAAAAAACACAGCATGGTAACGGCGTGTGGGCGCCGGCGATCCGCTACCACAACGGAGAATTCTATATCTACTATCCTGATCCCGATTTTGGTATATATCTTACAAAAGCCAAAAACGCAGCCGGGCCTTGGAGCGAGCCGGTATTGGTTGAGGCAGGATTGGGTTTGATTGATCCCTGCCCTTTGTGGGATGACAACGGCAAGGTGTATCTGGTACATGGCTGGGCCGGGAGCCGCGCTGGTATCAAAAGCGTGATAACTGTGAAAGAAATGAATGCAGCCGGAGACAAAGTTTTGGATCAGGGTGCGATTGTGTATGATGGCCATGAGCTGGATCCTACAGTAGAAGGGCCTAAGTTTTACAAGCGTAACGGTTACTATTACATTTTTGCACCGGCTGGCGGCGTTTCAACGGGTTGGCAACTTGTACTCAGATCTAAAAATGTGTGGGGCCCATACGAACGTAAGGTGGTGATGGACGAGGGTAAAAGCGGCATCAACGGGCCTCATCAAGGCGCATGGGTGGATACCAAGCCTGTGAACGGGAAATCGGAAGACTGGTTTTTACATTTCCAGGATAAGGATATGTACGGGCGTGTTGTACACCTGCAGCCTATGAAATGGGTAAACGACTGGCCGGTAATCGGAGCGGATGCGGACGGAGACGGAAAGGGCGAACCTGTGCTGGTGTACAAAAAACCGAATGTGGGTAAAACCTATCCGATTGCTACTCCGCCGGAATCGGATGAATTCAATTCTGTCGCTTTGGGTAAACAATGGCAGTGGCAGGCCAATCCGAAAGGTATCTGGTTGTCGACCAGCAATACAGGATCTCTCAGGCTCTATTCTCAGAAAATACCCGAAGGTGCTGCTAACCTATGGTCTGTACCGAATGTATTGATGCAGAAATTCCCGGCTGAAGAATTCACAGCTACTACCAAGCTATCGTTTAAGCCTAATGCTAAACTTGTTAACGAAAGGACTGGGCTTGTTGTGATGGGGCAGAGTTATGCAGGGCTGGTGCTGAAAAGTGAGAAGGATGGTATAGCGCTGGTGAGTGTTGTTTGCAAAAAAGCGATTAATGACAAGCTTGAGAAGGAGACCACACTGGGGAAATTCAAATCAGGTGAAGATGTCTATTTAAGAGTAAAAATCGAAAAGAAAGGTTTGGCCCGTTTTAGTTACAGTCGCGACGGAAAACAATTTGAACAGGTAGGAGAAGCATTTCAGACTGAACCCGGAAAGTGGATCGGAGCGAAGGTAGGGATATTCTGTACCCGTGATACGCAGATAAATGATTCAGGTTACGCTGATTTTGACTGGTTCCGAATCGAGCCCTGATCACTTATTTTAACAGGCGAAGTGACGTCGGCTGGTGGTTTGCAATACGCAAGCGGCCAGCCGATTTTTTTGTTTCTGTTTGGTGAGATTGCAACAATATCCTGTAGACTGTGAAGTGTTTTTAGTCGGATTTGAATAGCTGTGTCAACGAAAATTGAATAGTATATACGTTGTTTTGTTTATTTTCAATATAAATATTCAATGAAACGGGCTGTTTTTTTGTGATTTAATTTGGTGCGGAAAATTTAAGACTCTACTTTTGGACTATAAATCATTTTTAGTCTAAAAATGAAAGTCAAAAGTGAAATACTAAGGTGTAAAATTTTGTCGGCTGCGGACTGCCTTTTTCAGAAATACGGTCTGAACAAGACTACTATGGAAGACATCGCAAGAGAGGCGGGTAAAGGAAAAAGCACCTTGTATTATTATTTCAAAAGTAAGGAAGAGATTTTTGATGCCATTATTCAGGACGAAAAAAACAAATTTTTTGACCAGGCCCAGAAGCTGATTGCTGCTGCTCCTTCGGCTCGCCAGAAAATGGAAGAATTTTGTAAGTCCCGGCTCCTGCGTATCAAAGAGGTAACCAATCTGTATGAGGTAATGATCAATGAAGTGCGTGAGATGCTTGGAAACGGTCAAATGACGGACCCGACACTCAAATACCGGACAGAGCACAATGAGAAGGAAATCAGGATTTTGAAGGGTATTCTACAATATGGTGTTGCCACAAAGGAGTTTAGGTTTTTTACTGAAAAGGAGCTGGATATCATGGCCTTTGTATTGATGAGTGCCAATCATGGCCTCGAACTTGACCTGATTTTATACAACCGTGTTGATGACGTAGATGGCAAGGTAAATTTTCTCAATGAGATGATGATGATAGGTATCATGCGGCAGTGAAGATATTTTTTTGCCCGTTAGTCGACTAAAAAACAATTTTATTCTATAATTCTAATTATTAACACATCTGAAAATGAATATTACCTTGAAAAGATCTGCTCTTCCGCTACTGGTAGGAGGGGTATTGATCGCCTGCGGACAAAAACAGGAAGAAAAGCCAAAAGACACTTCACCCGTTAAGGTGACAGTACAGCAAATCAATTCTGGGAGCGAAGCTGAGCAACTCAGATATTCCGGTACGATTGAAGCTGAAAATCAGGTTCAATTGGGTTTTGCAGTACCTGGTACGGTCGCATCCGTATTGGTTAACGAAGGGCAAATGGTTTCTGCCGGACAGTTGCTTGCCGTTCTTGATCCTACAGAATATGACAATGCGCTTTTGATTGCGTCTGCCGGTCTGGAACAGGCAGAAGATATGTATACCCGTCTGAACGGTTTGTATGAAAAAGGAAGTTTGCCTGCCAAAGATTTTATAGATATCAAATCCAAACTTGCACAGGCAAAGGCCAACCGTAACCTTTCTCTGAAGCGTGTGAAGGATACAAAATTGTACGCCTCTATGTCGGGTATCATTACTTCGAAAAACATTGAGAAAGGTGCTATGGCAGCACCGGGCGCTCCTGCTTTCACCATTATCAATACATCCAAAGTATACGCAAGGGTATCGGTACCTGAAAGTGAAATCGGAAAGATTTCAAAAGGACAGACTGCCAACGTCTCGATCGCTACGATTGGTCAGCAACTGACAGGAAAGATCGCCATTATCAATCCAATGGCCGATGCTGCTACTAAATCTTACAGCGTAAAAATACAGCTTCTTAACGGACAAGGGAAGATACTTCCAGGCATGATAGCCGATGCCGAGATTGCAACAGGTCAGAGTGTGGATGCGATTACTGTACCTACCAAGGCTGTGATTCGCGATGCCGACGACATTACATATGTATATGTGGCTAACGGCGATAACAAGGTAACACGTAAGCGCATCACAGCCAGTGGACTGAAAGGTGACGATGTAGTGATCAGCGATGGTCTGCAAAGTGGTGACCGTGTAGTGGTAACCGGTCAGACTAAACTGAAAGACGGAGCCACCGTTAGCCTGTAAGGGAGCGGAGTTTTTAAGTCAAAATTTACTTTATATCTACATGTAAATTGAAGGTTCACCCTATCATTTACAATAAAAGCTAACGGCCAATAGCTCACAGCTAATCGCTTTCAAACATGAAAAAACGTACATTAAACTTTATAGAAGCCGCTATGAAGTACAAGCAGGTTACGCTTGTTGTAACCACCTTGCTTGTATTACTTGGGGTGAATGCCTTGCTGAATATGCCCCGAAGCGAGGATCCGAAAATTGACATGCCGGTGGGGATGGTGATGGCATTTTATCCTGGAACCGATGAGGTGCAGATGGAGAAGCAGGTGACCAACAAAATTGAGCAGTACCTGTTTTCTTTCGAAGAGATCCGTAAAGAAAAAACCAAATCCGAAACCAAGGACGGACAGGTTTTTATCACTGTTGAATTGCATACCACTGTGAAAGACAGGAAGAAATTCTGGAGTTCTTTGCAGCATGGTTTGAATATGAACATGGCCGGGGTGCTTCCGAAGGGGGTTATCGGGCCTATCGTGAACAGTAACTTCGGTGATGTGGTTGCGCAGATGATCACTGTATCATCCCCTAAAAGAAGTTATGCGGAAATTGAAAAGTATCTGGATAATCTGGAAGATGGATTAAAAACAATTCCTACCGTTTCCAAGATCAACCGCTCGGGAGGTCAGAAACAGCAGATTTATGTGACGGTCGACGATCTGAAGATGCGCCAGTACGGTTTTGATATATCTGCTATTGTAGGAGCGCTTCAAACCCAGAATGTGACAGGATATACAGGTGAGCTCACGGTTGCCAATAACAACGTACCTGTGTTTGCAAGTACCCGCTATAATACTGAAGCTGACGTCGCCAATCAGATCATCTATACCAATCCGAATGGTACGGTGGTGCGACTGAAAGATGTCGCTAACATTGAAAGACGTTACGAAGAAACGTCCTCGTATATCCGTGTGGGTGAGGATAAAGTGATGATGCTTACTGTGGAAATGCAGCCCGGTAATAATATTGTAAAGTTCGGTCAGGAAGTGGAAGCCAAAATGGCTCAATTACAAAGTACCTTCCCCGACGATGTGAAAGTAGAAGCGATCGTGAACCAGCCGGAAGTGGTGGGTAAAAGTATCAGTCACTTTATGGTTGAGTTTGGTATTGCCATTGCTACAGTACTGGTTGTGATCATGCTGCTGATGCCATTCCGTATTGCAGCCATTGCTTCTCTTGCAGCGCCTATATCGATTGCGATCACGTTTGGTATTATCAACATTATCGGAATTGAGCTGCATCAGGTAACGCTGGTGGCTTTGATTATTGTGATGGGGATGGTGGTAGATAACGCGATTGTGGTTGTAGATAATTACATTGAAAAACTCGATGAGGGAATTACGCCATGGACCGCCGCCTGGCAGGCAGCAACCCAGCTTTCGTTACCTATTTTCACGGCGACGCTGGCAATTATTTTCGCTTTTGCCCCGCTTGCCTTCTTTATGAATGGTATTGCCAAAGACTTCATCGCGGCTTTGCCCGTAACGGTTGCTGTGGCTCTTACAGCATCGATGGCCGTAGCACTTTTGGTAACTCCGTATACGTGTTATCTGTTCATTAAGAATGGTTTGAAACATAAAGTATCTGACCGTCCACCGAAACTGACTATTCTCGACAGACTACAGAACGGCTTTAACAAAGTGGTTGAGCTTTGTTTCCGCAATCCGAAATCTACCATTGCGGTTGCTATTGTATCTGTGGTAATGGCATTGGTGGTAGCAGGCAACGTAGATCAGGAATTCTTCCCGACTGCCGAAAGAAATCAGTTCAACATGGAGGTATGGTTGCCGACAGGAACTTCACTGCCGGTTACTGAGGAAGCTGTGAAGAAACTGGAGAAAATGTTGAAGGAAGACAAACGTGTGGTGAGTGTAGCCAGTTTTGTCGGAGGAAGTTCTCCCCGTTTCCATATTACCTATGCACCGGAAGTACCTAGAAGAAATTTTGCCCAGATTTTCATTACAACGGTCGATGACGACGCAACCAATGAGATGGCAAAAGAATATCTCAAAAAACTGGACGGGTTTTTGCCGGATGGAGAGATAAAAGTAAGGCAGCTGAGTATGCAGGCAACTTCCCCGATTGAAGTACGCGTCATTGGTGAAAATATCCATGATCAGAAAAGAGTGGCTACTCAGGTGGAAGAGATTCTCAGAGGGGAGCCGGGCGCCAACTTTATCCGCAATGATTATGATACCGATAACTTCGGTGTTACAGTAAATATCAAGGATGATGTTGCAAGTCGTCTGGGTGTATCCAAGCAAGCGATTACCCAAACATTGGGAGCCCAATTGAAAGGTTTCAGTGCTTCCACATTGTGGGAAGGAGATAAGCCGGTTGATATTTTCCTAAGACTGGACGCAAATAGCCGGAAAGATTTCAACGATCTTTCAGATCTGTACATCAGTACGCAATTTGGTGGTAAAGTGCCATTGAAAGAAGTTGCAGAACTCGTACCGGGGTGGCATACAGGAAAAATTGCACACAGAAACGGTCTTCGTACGCTCACTGTAACCTCTGAAGCTCAAAACGGAATCCGTGCTTCAAAAGTGCAGGCCAATATCGAACCAAAAATCGCCGCGCTTGATATTCCTGAGGGTATCCAGATCCAATACGGTGGAGAGATTGAAAACAGCGGAGAAAATCAACCCGGTATGGGTGCATCCTTGGGTGTGAGTTTGATCCTGATTTTCCTGACACTTTTGTTTCAGTTCAAGAATTTTAAGAAAACGCTTATTATCCTTGCAACTTTTCCATTGAGTTTATTGGGGGCATTCCTGGGGCTTTTTCTTACAGGCAATCCGATGGGGATGACCGCTTTCATGGGAATTATATCTCTGATTGGTATCGTAGTGCGGAATGGTATCATCCTGGTCGACTATGCGGATGAGCTGGTGAATGACCACGGTTACACGATCAAAGCAGCAGCGTTGGCAGCGGCGAAACGCCGTATGCGTCCGATATTCCTGACGTCCTCAGCAGCAGCGGTAGGTGTAATTCCAATGATTCTTGGCAAGTCTCCGATGTGGGGACCGCTGGCGAGTGTACTGGCATTCGGACTGATGGTGTCAATGGTACTTACACTATTTGTAGTTCCTGTACTGTACTTCCTGTTTGTAAAACCTGAGCCGGTAGAAGAGGAGCTTGTGCAGCCAGATGCCGACGATCATATTCAATACCGACCATCCCACGCATAAACCAAGGAAATAATCATGAATGCATATATTAAATCAGGTTTTGCAGCGGCTCTGTTGATGCTTGCTCAGCAAGTAACAGCGCAAAGGTCTGTTACGCTAGAGGAAGTCAGAAGACTGGCTGTTGAACAAAACAAAAAAATAAAACAGGCGCAGCATCAGATTGATGCTGCAAGAGCTGCCCAGGATGGAACCAAAGGGTTGGATAAGCCCGCCATCGACGGTTCAATTGCAGCGTTTCATGTGGGCAAACCGTTGAGTAATCTTTTGCCTGCAGTAGGTGTGAGTCCGTCGCTGACAGTGACACAACCGATTTACGCGGGAGGTAAAATCAAGATTGGACGGGATTTAGCTACAAAAGGTGTACAGATTCAGGAAGCCCAAAAGGCGCTTACCGAAACGGAAGTGCTTTTGAATGTAGACAAAGCGTACTGGCAGATTGTGAGCCTGAAGGAGAAAATCAAACTTGCCGAAAAGTTCGAAGCATTGCTTGAATCTTTGAGTAAAGAGCTAACCAACTCGTATGACGCAGGTATGATCTATAAAAATGATCTGCTGCGAGTGCAGGTACAACGAAATGAAACAGAGCTTAATATCAGTAAAGCAACAGACGGTCTGGAGCTTTCCAAAATGAATCTTGCTCAGATTATCGGAGCGCCGTTGGATTCGGATCTGATGCCGGCGGATTCTGTAGTGGGAACATTTGATGCCATAACTGCCGGATCTGCTGCTACCGCTATTGAAGGACGTGCCGAGATAGCATTATTGAAAAAGGTAGTTGAGCTGGAAGAACTTCAGGAGAAAATGCTCAAAGCTGATTTTCGTCCGACTGTAGGTGTGCTGGCTGGTGGTTTTGTTGGTATTGGTAAAAAAATGAATATCGAAACCGGTGGCAACAGTATGGCATCCTATTTCGGAATGCTTAGCGTGAACATTCCGATCTGGGATTGGGGACAAAAGGCTAGTAAGGTTAAAGAGCAAGGTTTTAAGCTGCGTGCGCAACAGATCCAGTTGGCTGAGACCAAAGAGTTGCTCTCGCTGGAAATTCAAAATGCCTATCTGAGCTTGAACCAGGCAGCCAGAAAGATCGAACTATCTGGCGCTTCTCTGCAGCAGGCCGAAGAAAATCTCAGGTTGAGCAACGACCGCTTTAAAGCAGGAACAGTGACGGGGCAGGATGTGCTTGAAGCGCAGACCTTGTGGGCCCAGGCCAACAGCAACATCATTGATGCTCGTATTGAGTACAAAGTGAGCGAAGCTGTCTATAAAAAGGCAATAGGTGAAAATCTTAATTGATGGGGTTATTTGTAGTGTGACTTTCCGGAGGGGCTTTGTCTCTCCGGAAAGCTAATGACGTGTGAGATGGAGGAAACATTAAAGGATATTATTTTCAGATTGACAGGATTACCACTTTCCGCATTTGCTGACCATGCCTTGTTGGAACACGATTTGGGAATAAATCAGGTAAAGATGAAGGTGCTGATGCAGAGGCTGGATACAGCTTTTGGACTACAAACAGATACGAATATCTGGTGTGTATTTCAACGGGTGGGAGATATCAGGAGCTATGTGGCTGATCAATTGGAATCAAAAGGATAAACACTTCTCAAC
This sequence comes from Dyadobacter luteus, assembly GCF_003383615.1. GTDB lineage: Bacteria > Bacteroidota > Bacteroidia > Cytophagales > Spirosomataceae > Dyadobacter > Dyadobacter luteus. The sequence continues at coordinate 94,089 of NZ_QNUL01000009.1, read as the reverse complement.
AAACTTAACTATAGCTTTCAGACATGACGACTGAAGAAAGGATACTGAACCGCTCCTCCGAACTTTTTGCCCAGTTCGGCATTAATGTAGTGCGTACGGATGATATCTCAACGGATTTGGGCATTTCAAAGAAGACCTTCTACAAATATTTCGTCAGCAAGGAGCAACTGGTAGTCAGGGTGATGGAGGATATGCTGGAAAGGTCATCCTCGGAAATGGACCAACTGGTGAATTCGTCAGAGAATCCTATTGAGCAGACTTGTGCGCTCTGGGATCTGATCACAGCATTTCGGAAAAAGCATAATCCCAATTTTATCAGAGATATGCAAAGGAGTTATGCCAGGGCATGGGAACTGGTGGAAAACTTCAGGGCTGGTTTGGTAAAAGATGTATTGATTCAAACGCTGAAAAACGGAATCGGAAAGAACTTCTACCGGCAGGATCTGAACAAAGAGGTGGTAGCCACGCTCTGGCTGGATCTGTCTTCTCAGGAAAATCAGATTCCTGGTTCTGACGAAGAGATTAAAAATCTTTTTATCAGGGGGTTACTGACTGCCGAAGGATTCAGAAGTTACGCCTGCTTATGTAATCACAACTCCTAACAAAGTGATCACAGGGGATTTTTGCAGCTATTTTCCTGTGGATCATAACTTCTCAAATTATGGAAAAATCAGATGTGAAATGTGTCGAGGGTTTTATTGAAGAGGTCTGGAACAACGGCAGACTTGATATGTTGAATCAATATTTGCATCCTGCTTTCAGAGATTTTTCCCAACCTTTTTTTGCTGTACAAAATGCAGCTGGTTTGAAAATGTATCTCCGGCAGCTCAACGGCGATTTTATTCATAAAACAGAAATTCTGGACGTGGATACGTTTGAGGATGTGGTGACATTAGAAGTGAGGTTAGTGCTGCAACTGAAAAGTTCAGATTGTGCTCAAGAAGAATGTGAGCAGTTGCTGGTAATCGAGGGAGAACGCCGCTTCACCATGCGCGACAATCTCATTTATGATCATAAAGAGCAACTTGCACTCCTGTCAGAAGTTGCTTTGAAAGCAGAAAAAATTTATTAATCCCCGTTGCCCATAGCAAGCTTAGTAGCTCTACAGACGGCTGCATCTAAGTTTTTCTGATCTTGTTTTGCAAAAATACCAGGGTAGGTAAGTGCTTTTGGAATGTCAACTGAAAGGTCAATTTTATTTTGTTCAACACAATAGCAGCGATTGTCTGTCATAAGCTTTTTACCAAGATATAGCTGCTCGGTTTGTCCTGGGGTGGGTATCAGTAATGCTTTTTTATCAAGTGCAGCCAGGTCCATCAGCGTAGAATAGCCGCTTCTGCATATCACCAGCCCGCATTGCTCGATGATGATGCCCAGTTTCTCAGCATTCAGGTGCGTGTAATAATCCAAATGAGCCGGCAAGTTTTCAGGTTTGTTCCCTGACGGGTTTCCGGCTACCAAATGAAAGTGATAACCTGTCAACGTTCCGATCTGAGTGAGCAACTTTTCTTCCAGTAGTGTCCGCATCGGTTCGGGGCCGGACAACAGAATCAGTATCTGATTATTATCGCTGCTTTGTTGGGGATGAGGTTTTTTGGTGAACTGAGATTGCAGACCAATGTAGGTAGCATTCGAAGGCACGAGTTTTGGATGAGCAAGTTTTCCTCCCAGATTATTATCTCCTTCATTGTCCACCACCCAGCACGTATCAAATTTCTCCAGTACTTTTTTATGTAGCCTCAGCATTATTTTATCAGCGAGTGTTCCTGTTCCGCTCAGGATTTGCAACTGATGCGTCATGATAATGGAGTGCAATCCGTCTATCTTCAATCCGTATCTGTTGTCTGAAATAACAAAGTTGAAACTGTGTTTTTTCTGAATCTGTTTCAACCAATTCCGCTCATTTCTGATTGCATTCAGAATTTTTGGAATCTGGGTCAGAATACGAAAAACAAAGCCAGCTCCTGTTTTGCTGTAAGTGATATTATAGCCTTTCAGAGGCAGCATATTCAGCTCAGGAAAGTTAGACTGAAGCAACATAGCAGATTTTCCCTCACCGGCCAGTGTAACGTTATAACCGTTCAGCAGTAGCTGTCTGATGATAGGTATACATCGCGTAGCATGTCCGAGTCCCCAGTCGAGTGGGGCTACGAGTACTTTTAATGGCGGTTTGGGTTGAGTCACTGGTATAAAATAAAATCCGATCCCTGAAGTCTGTTAAGGTTTTCAAAGATCGGAATATTGCCGGTAATCAGGCTATCATTAACCGTTAAAGATGTTTTTAAGCCGGCTTTTTACTTTTGACGAAAAATGCGACGATCAACGAAGTGAGCGTGCCCATGGCTAACGCGCCTATTAATCCCTGGGTAACATAGTTTTTAAAGTTGAAGAAAGCCTCAGCTTCTGCACGGGTTTTGTGATAACCGGTTTTGACAGAATATTCAATCACGTTCGGGAAAAATTCAGGTGTGATCACATAGGTCGTTATCCACTGTGTAGCAGGACTGAAAATGGTGACGATAACTGTAATGATCAATCCCGAAATCACGCCTTGCTTGTAGCTCATCTGTCCGTGATAAAACCTGCGTTTTTTGTCCTGAAGGGCCAGTACATAAGTCCATATTGCCGGTATCATAAATCCCATCGTCAGGTATTGCTGTTTGTCGATGTGTTCGGCATGTAAACCTGTGACTTTTTCCAATACCATCCACAAGAGCGAGACGATAATGAAAATCACAGCCCATTTGATCTCAATGTAATATTTCTCCATAGTTCGACAGATTAGGTTTTTACAGAATTATCACATCAAGTTATAAATTTCTCTGAAGAGTTTTCTATGTTTCAGACAGCCTTTGCCAAAGTTCTGATGTCGCCAATTTCAAGAACTTGTTTGGGGTAGGTAGTGAGCACTGTGTTGATCATTGCCTGACTAACCTCGTTAAGGGTCAGAGATTGTTTCGGGAAAAGATAAGGGTAAATGGCGATAATAGGTTTGAAAAACCAGCGTACATTTTTCTGCCCTTTAACTGGCTTCATAAATCCTGGACGAAAGTTGTACTGGCCCCGAAAGGGCAGGCGCATCAGTGCATTTTCTGTTTTTCCTTTTACATTAGCCCACATTACTTTTCCTTTTTCAGAGCTGTCGGTGTGCGCTCCGGTCACGAAATTGAAGACCATATCCGGATTGATATCGGCCAGCACTCCCGCGAAATGAAGGGTGGTATCATAGGTAATTCTGGTGTAATCCGCTTCATTCAGGCCCACAGAGCTTACACCCGCACAAAAGAAACAGGCATCGTAACCCTGCAGCTCCTTTCTGAAATCCTGTGCGCTGAAAAAGTCAGCGATCAGTAATTCTTTGAGTTTGGGATGCTGGTAATCAACATGTTTTCTGCTGACGATCAGAACCTGCTCTACTTTGTTGTTTTGCAGGCATTCGAGCATGACGCCTTCGCCTACCATTCCGGTTGCTCCTGTAATGATCACTTTCATCAGATATTTTTTTAAACAGTCAACGTTCGAAAATTGCTTATGCAAAAAACAGAAATTTGTTAAATAATACTATTTTAGGATTTTTAAATCTCTATGCTTCATCAGTTTCCCTTTTATCTGGCCATTTTGATGGTCATTGTATTTTTGGTCATGCTGGCCAATAAAATAAAAGTCGCCTATCCGATATTGCTGGTTTTGGGTGGACTATTGATCAGCTTTGTGCCTGGTATTCCCAGGATTCATATTGATCCCGAGCTCATTTTTATCATTTTTCTTCCTCCGCTGCTTTACGAAGCGGCCTGGGCCACTACGTGGAAAGAGCTGTGGCGCTGGCGCAGGATTATTGGCAGCTTTGCCTTCCTGATCGTATTTCTTACTGCTTTTGCAGTGGCGGTGGTGTCCAGTAAATTTATTCCCGGTTTCACACTTGCGCTCGGTTTTCTTTTGGGTGGGATCGTATCCCCCCCGGATGCAGTTAGTGCGGGAGCAATCCTGAAATTTGTAAAAATCCCCAAACGGCTGGCGTCTATTCTGGAAGGGGAGAGTCTTTTGAATGACGCTTCCAGCTTAATTGTTTTCAGATTCGCGCTTGTCGCTGTAGGTACCGGACAGTTTGTCTTCGAACAGGCATTTGTCAGTTTTACTTGGGCAGTTTTGGGTGGTGCAGTCATAGGTTTGGGAATTGCGTTTGCGTTTTATAAGACACATAAGCTGCTGCCCACTGATGTGAATATGGATATTGTTCTGTCATTGGTGACGCCGTATGTGATGTACATTGCGGCGGAGAGCGCCGAGACATCGGGCGTCTTGTCGGTAGTATGCGGTGGATTATTTTTGGCGCAACAGCGTCACAGATTTCTCTCCAGTAGTAGCCGCCTGAGAGCGATCAATGTATGGGAGTCTCTTGTCTTTATATTGAACGGGCTGGTGTTTATGCTGATCGGACTGGATTTACCTGAAATCACAGAAGGGCTCGAAGAAGTGAGTATACTTTCTGCGATAGGATATGGTGTTATGATCACCGTATTACTGATCGTTGGCAGGTTGCTGTCAGCTTATGGGGCTGTTGTTTTTACCCAGTTCGCCAGGAGGTTTATTACTGTTGCAGAGCAGGGACATCCCGGCTATAGGGGTCCGTTTCTGCTGGGTTGGGCAGGAATGAGAGGAGTGGTTTCCCTGGCTGCTGCACTATCCATACCGCCGTATCTTGCGGATGGAACTCCGTTTCCTCAACGCAACCATATACTTTTTATTACCTTTGTCGTCATATTACTCACGCTTGTTATTCAGGGACTTACTCTGCCGGTTTTTATTCGAAGGTTCAATTTGAAAGACACTGATCATGATTTGTCTGAAGAAGAGGAATACCATCATTTGCACCGGAGATTGGCAGATGACAGCCTTGTTTATCTTAAAAACAGAGAAGTCGCTGATGATGCAAATCAGTTTGCTGTGGGTAAAATGCTGAAGCAGCTAGAAAACACCAATACGCTGCTTGATGACGAACAGCTAACCCGGGAATGCAGGGAGGTGTACCTGCACATGCTGGACGTGCAACGATCATGGTTAAAAGAATGGAACAAGGCGTATACCACCAATGACGATGCTGTAAGACGGCATTTGCACAGGCTGGATGTAGAGGAGGAAAAAATCAGATTTATGTAGACATAAAAAGTAAATATTTATCGTCTCCCTTCCGCCATTTCTTTCAGTATCTGAAGAGCAGCAGGGAATGCCTTATTCATCTGATCTCCATATTCTTTTTGATTGTCCAGCTGAACCCTTAAACGCGTTCCTGCTGGCGTATCGGTAAGGAAATAACTTTCTCGGCTGCCTGTCCATATTTCTGATTCAGCATCAAGAGGTTGTTCCTCTTTGTTCTTCAGGTTGCCCAACAGGTTAAAAGTGAGTTGTTCGTTTTCTGCATAAATGAGAATGTCGCTGTACAAACCTTCACCCGTTGGCGAGAGCAAGTGAACTCTCTTGCCCTGACCAAATTCACCCTCAAAATAGGATCCCGCCATAAACGGACTTGTCCATTCCTGGTAGCTTTCTTTTCCCCACAATAACTCCCAGACGCGTTCTTTTGGAGCTGCAATATCAGTCTCGAAAATCAACTTCTCAATTCCGTACAAATAGTTACGTAATGAGTAACCCAGAATTTCCTTCCAGCCTGCTATATAGTTTTCCGTCGCAAACTCCGGTCCGCCATCTGCAAAGTTTTCTGTGCCGGCGTGTGTAAGGGTGAGTCTTGATGTATTTTCAGAGATGGCTTCTATATCCCAGCTAAGCACCGATATTCCCTTGGTGTGCGATGGGTGTTCCCAGGTATGTTCAAACTTTTGTCCGGAAATAATACTGCGTATCATGCACCGATGCAGAAAAGCACCTCCGGTTTCTGTTTCATAAAAGGTAAAAACGGAGCCTTCTTGCAGTTCAAAATCATGTATGGTAAAGTACCATTGCTTCATTTCATCAGGCCTGGTGATGGCATTCCAGAGTTTGTCCGCAGAAACCTGGTAAATGTAAGATAAAGTGATCGCTTCCATGCTGGCTGTGTTTTAAATCTGATTCAACTAGTTCTCTGATACTTGTTTTCAACGTATTTGATGGTTTCCTGCATCAATGTGGTTAAGTGCTCCGTATTGATATCGGCTAACTTTTTGGCATAAATACAGGCTTTCCCCATACTGTATTTACCTAGTCCGGACAGTAAGTGCTCATGCTCTTCGAGTCCGGTAAATACGTAAAGAGAAATCGCTGCCTTTCTTGGAGAGAACCCCAAAACAGGCGCATCACCCTCGTGGCCGCTGTCGTATTTGTAATGGTAATTTCCAAAGCCGACGATTGTCGGTCCCCACATGGTCGCCTCGCATCCTGATACTTGTGACATAAGTTCGATCAGTTTGTAGCTGTCGGTCTTTTTCTGATCGTTTTCCAAAGCCTCTACAAAATCTGTGACGCTTGCTGCTGTATGAGTAGTTTTAGTTTTTGCCATGTCGCTGATATAAATGACTGATATCCGGTTAGAAACGTATTTTCCCCAACACTGCTAAAAGTAAAAAATATCAGCGACAGTTTACAAATTGCTTATACTATTTACAAGGCGCTTCGGTGAGTACAATTCCATTGAATTTAATGTTGGCAGCATCTTCAAAAACCGTCTTGCCATCCACCTCTTTCAATGGGCCATATCCCTCAATCAGTACAGTATCCTTTTTTATGAAGATGACTTCTCTCACTGATTCTTTTCCTTCGGACATAAAAGTATACATTCCCCTGAGTGTATCTCCATACATTTTGGCAAGAAGTGAGCCATTATTCTGGTCTTTTTCGTAGAGTTTGTAACCCAGACTTCCCGTAACGCTATCGCCTGACATATGTGCATTCAATAGTACTGTATCTTTTTTTACCATTGAGGAAAAGCAAATGTTAAAGGTTGAATCCTTTTCTGACCGCTTTGTGTCGATGGCAGTATTTTGCGTGGGATTTGAGTTGCATGCTGCCGTAAGGAGCGCAATAGCTATAAATGGTACTGCTTTGATCGTTTTCATACTGGTGTGAAGGTAAATAAATGTAATTTGTAAAGAATTAATAGTCAGATATCTGTTTGATGATTGTTGATGTCAGACTTCGCTTTCAACTACCTCGAAATGCAGTTCATTCATAATTGTTTCTGCCACCTCGTCAATTGTATTCAGAATGATCTGCTCGGGCTGACCTGTGTAAAGTCGTCTCAGAGATACAGGCCTGTCTTGTATCAATATATGAACAAACATAGTACCTACGGGCTTTTCCGCGGTTTCGCTACCGCCGGGAGTCGTAAGACCTGTAATGGCCACCTGTATATCTGACGGGATGATTGTTTTGAGCTTCATGGCCATCTCACGTGTAACTTCAGCTGATTCGGCAGTATACCTCTCAATTAGCTCAGGCGATATATGCAAGATGTCTTCCTTCACACAGGCATCATAGCAAACCAAACCTCCTTTAAGGCACCCGCCCGAGTGGGTTGTCAATGCAAATTCAGAGGAAAGTCTTCCCGCACTTGCACTTTCAGCGAAAGCGATTGTGAGCCCCTTATCATGCAACATTTTACTGCATTCTGAAACGGTGGGAGATGCCATAGTGCGTTTTGTTAAATGGAATTACAGAAACTGATAAAATCCTGTGCCAATTTCAGCTACTTTTCACAATGTATGATATGTATCATCATTTATCCCGCCGGGCACAATCTTTGAAGCAGATAATATCTAATGTAAGACACGGGTTGAATTTTACAATCCTAAACACTATGCAACATGGAAAACCACAAATTCAAAGAGGGAGATTGGGTTAAGGAAAAAAATGGCACAACGGGTATGACCGTCGTATCCTATGTATCAGATACATCCGGCTCGGAGCCATCCGGGGAAGTAAGATGCCGCTTCAAAAATGCTACAGGTGAGGAAGTGGAGGAAAATTTCTGGGAACAGGATCTGGTGACTTTGTAGTTTAAACCGATTAGACAATTATGGAGAATCATGGATTTGCATCACGCTCGATTGGTACAGTCTCGGGTGTTTTCTTTTCGCGCAGAGATGCCGACAAGGCTTACCATAGCTTGATTTCGAGGGGACACACGCCCGATGATATCTCAGTACTGATGTCAGACGAGACCTTAAGCAGGTCGTCTGAAGAAGACCTGCAGCCTGCCGATGAAGAAAATGCACTCAGCCGGGCTGCCAGTGCTTTCACGGGCGTGATCATTTCCATTACCTCCATGATTTCAGTTCCGGGACTTGGAATCGCCATATCCCGAAAGTTACAGCAGTTGCTACCACAGGATTTTATGAAGACTGAGAAGACAGATGCCATCAGAAAATCAGGTGTTGCCGAGCAGCACATAACTTCTTATGACGGTCATATGCAGGAAGGTGGGATAATCATCAGCGTGGATCCGAGAAACGATCAGGAGAAGCATGAGATTGTGACTGACTTTCGCCTGTTTAACGGAAGGGATATTCTGGGGGATGACGGTTACTCTGAGTTGGATTAGCTATTACTATACTAACATACCAGCACGGACTAAATCCACCGTTATATTTTTGTCTTTAAGTATTCATAACTCCGGGCCAGCTCCTTATTGATCTGCGAATCAAGCTCAATGAGTTTTTCCAGGTGATCTGAAAAAATGGCGTCATCATCCTCCGAAAGTAAAATCTTTGACTGAAGAGTCCTGTAAGCCCGGATTGTCTTCTGTTCCTGATCACGCATGATACGCGCGATAGACAGTTTATCAATGGTTTTTGAGAACACGGTTGGAACGATTTCCTTACGTATTCTTTTACTGATATCTCCATCCACCAACGAGCATTTGACGCCATCATAAACCCATTGAATCTCCTTTTTAAACAACAGGGAACTGATGTATCCGTGGCTGTATATCCGGCGCAATGATCCGGCATTATCCAAAGACATCGCTTGCTTGTACAATTGTTCCCTGCGAAGATTCACATTCCAGAGACGAACAATTTCTTTGACAAAAACGGGCAGATTTTCCATAGCTGAAAAAGTAGAAAACTCCAGCCGTCTGTTGGTTGGATGTACATATTTAAGCCACAAAAAATGTGCCGGATTTTACTTGAAGTCGATGTGTAAGTAATTCACTTTTACGTATATACTCATTTTTATTGTCGTAGTCGACGTTTGGTTTATACCGTTTTTTTGAACCTGATTTCCAAAAGGTTATCAACTTGAGAAGATAGTGAACGTCTGAGGAAATATGTTCTCAGTATGAAGCAGCGATATTATTGCAGTTTTTCCTCAATAAGGTCATTTAGAACGAACACAGAATTTACGTTGAGCTAACCAGTTTATATATAATTTTTAAACAGTTTATCTGGTGGCAAGGTATTCAAAAAAGCAGAACAGGCGCTACACGAAAGGAAAGAGGATACACTCAAATCGGGATCGGTGAAGAAAGTAACTTTCCCCCAACACCCTATGGGCATTGGGCTTTAAGAGCAAAAATCAAGTTAAGAATGTGCCGGAAAAGAATCGCAGATAGCTCATGCCATATGATGAAAGAGTTATTTGAATCTTAGAAGGAATGGTTTTTTCTGGGGAAAAGGACTAAACAATAAAATTTTGATCACCAGAAAATGAAATAACCATGAAGACGATTCAAAGATATACAGGTATCCTGGCGGTTGCGGCAATGGTAACTTTCGCTTCCTGCAGCAAGGATGCGGGAGAGGCGAGCGGTTCGGATTCAGAGACAACACCTAACGATAGCTCCGGAACGGTAAGCAGATCAGCGCTGGGGCAGGATGAAGGGAAGCAAAAGAAAATAGGGGGGTATCCTAGCAATCAGTCCAACCTGAATAGTGATTCGATAAGCAGATTACACGATGATAACGATGTTGTGGTTGACAAACCTGAGAGCGAAAAGTCTCAAAAGGACAAACCGCTAAAACATGAACATCAATAAAATACAATCGGGTAGGTGATCATTTCATCTACCCGATTTATGTTTCAGGGATTTTCGTTTTTAGGAGCAAGATCCCTGAGGGCATCTCTGATTTCCATCAACAACGTTTCCTCTTTGGTCGGTGCAGGTGGATCAGCAGGTTTTTGAGCCTCCTTCTGCCTTACTGAATGAACAAGATTGACAAGCAAAAAAACCGTCATTGAGATGATCAGGAAATTGATTACGCTCTGAAGGAAATTTCCATAGGCAATAACGGCTCCTGCTTTGCGCGCCTCCTCTACAGAAGAAATACCGCGTGTCTGCTCATCCAACGGAATGTACAGGTTAGAGAAGTTAACATTGTCGATAATTTTCCCTACCGGGGGCATAATCACATCATTCACCAGCGACTGTGTGACGGTTGTAAATGCCGCACCAATAATTATACCGACAGCGAGATCAAGCACATTGCCCTTGATAGCAAAGTCTTTAAATTTTTGAAAGAACTTCATAACATTTGTAATTTAGAAAGACGGAACACTGATGCGCCTCTGAGAATAAGATTTCAAAAATTGTTCCCTCTGATTAAATCAGAGGCCTTGGCTTACATTGGAGAATTGGGGGGAACTACGGAAAACGTATAGTTTTTAAGTTCTATTTTTCTAAATTGATGGGCATACAAGAAATGCACCATACGAAATCCTATTCAAGATTTATGCAGCACGATATACGTACTCTTGAAGAACAACGAGATGAGTTCAAACAAAGCAAATTTTTAGCCACGCCCATAGCCGGTCTGATAGCCTGGACAGCTGTTCTGATTTCAGGTCTGTTTTTTTCTGATATAATTACCGTATGGGTACTTTTTATCGCTACAGGGTCGATTGTCTACTTGGGTATGGGTATTTCGAAGCTTACCGGTGAAAACTTTCTGGATAAGAACAAACCCAAAAATACCTTTGATAAGTTGTTTTTTTACACTGTAGCACAGGCTGTTCTGGTATACGCTATCGCTATTCCATTTTTTATGGAAAACTACACTTCTCTACCCTTAACAGTTGGCATACTGACCGGATTGATGTGGCTTCCATTTAGCTGGATCATCGACCATTGGGTAGGCATCTTTCACTCGGTTGTCCGGACTTTTTCGGTATTGCTACTTTGGTATCTGTTTCCGGAAGGCAGATTTATATTCATTCCGTTGGTGATCGTACTTATTTATATCATTACGATTTTTGTATTGACCAGAAGGCTAAAGGATATTAAAAAGGAATTGTGAGTGAAGAAAGTATGAAAATGCATTTATACACCTGATTATTATGTCCCTATCAAAAAAGCTGAGCGATATCTTATCCCAAATCAATGACACAACCACCAAGCTTGGCGACCTTCGGAGAATAGCCGGCGATATCAAAAAAGACCATGAGATGGCTTTGGAGCTTTGGTCGAAGGGTATCTATCTGGCTCGTCAACTAGCAATTCTGATTATGGACAAGAAATTGCTTTCGCAGGAGGTTATAGACAGTCTGGACCAGGATATTCAGCAGCATCCGCAGGAAGAAAGTCTCCAATTGATTGACTGGCTGATGGCGAATCAGCTTTCTAAAGACAAAAAAATGATCGCGTTAATGGAATCCTGGCAGAATAGTCCTTCCAAACTTCAACGGCGGATTTTTTGGTATTATCAGGGGCGCCAGCGGTGGGTAGGGCAAACACCTCCTGCAAACAGTGAAAAACTGCTTTCTTCCATTGAGGACACCATTGAAAAAGAACAGCCGGAAGTTCAGTGGGCAATGAATTTCGCGGCTGCTCAAATCGGGATATTCCAGCCTGAGTACCGTTCCAGATGCATCGCGTTGGGTGAGAACACAGGTCTTTACAAAGATGAAATCGTCGGAAAGAATTGTACTCCCAATTATATTCCGGAGTACATAGCTATACAGGTGGCTAAGATCAAAAAATAAAGTGCGACAGTTGCTCAGCATTATCTGCTAGATCAAATCCAACTCATAGAAATTCTGGTTGAAACAGATGTAGGTTGCTTTAGCAAAACGTCCCATAATCGGAAGATGTTCAAAATCTAAATCCCGCCTGTAGCTCTTACGTATTTAGTTCTTGCCCCCCCCTCAAAGGTTAAAATGAGCTCATCACCTTGAACTTCGATATACCATGTCTCAGAAGATATACAATTCGCAAACGTACATATTGGATCCATATTAAGTTTTTGTCTGGCAGGAGCATTTACCTTTTGTCCATTTATAGATAAAAATTTAGGATGGCAACAAATGGTGTACCCATTGCCATACAGTACGGCACCATCTTCGCGAAAGGTAAAGCCTCCTCCTAGAGAGTCGGGGATCGTTATCCAGGTTTTTTCGCCATTTTCAGTTTGTTCTCTTTCACTCAGTAACCATCTTCCGACTATGGGTGTTACAATAGTTTCAGGATCATCTTTTTTACATCCCAGGATAAGCGTCAGAAAAATCACAAATAGGGCAAATTGTTTCATAGCAGTTTCGGATTTGAGTTAGTATATATTAAGTAACATTTAGATGGGAAATGGTTGGGAGAGGATGAGCGATTTTACTCATTTGGCAAGGTTGGCAGAGTGCAAGAAGAGGTTGTAAAAATTAGTCAAGGCAATTCTTACCTTTGTACATGGCTAAAAATCAAAAAAGCATTTCAGCATCCGGTCTCGATTTTTTGAAACTGCTGAAAGACAATAATAACAGGGAGTGGTTTGGAGAACATAAAGAAATATACCTTGAGGAACTACAGAAACTCACTGATTTTGCAGATGCATTATTGGAACTGATGCAGTCGCACGATCTGATAGAGACGCCCTCGGGGAAAAAGGTGCTACACCGAATTTACCGTGATACCCGCTTTTCTAAGGAAAAAATTCCCTACAAGATAAACTTCAGCGGGAGTTTCACAAGGGCGACCAGAGCGCTGCGTGGTGGCTACTATTTTCATATAGAACCGGGAAATTGTTTTCTGGCGGGAGGATTTTACGGACCCAATGCTGAAGATTTGAAGCTGATCAGAGAAGATATCAGTTTCGATCCCAATCCCATTACAGCGATTTTGAATGCCGCGGACTTCGTAGAGACGTTTGGCACTTTGCAGGGAGAAAAATTGAAAACAACTCCCAAAGGTTTCAGTGCTGATGATCCGGCGATTGAACTGCTCAGACATAAACAGTTTTTATTGATCAGGAATTTTTCTGACCAACAGGTTATGCAACAGGATTTTTTGACAGAAGCAAATCGTACTTTCAAAAGTATGCGACCATTTTTTGATTATATGAGTATGGTTTTGAGTACGGATGGCGACGGAGTTACGATATAATTTAGGCGGATAGTGAAGAAAATACCTCATAAAAAAACTACTGAGAAGAAACCTGTTGCAGAAGAAAAAACCAATCTGCATCCGCGAAACCCGCACCGGTTCAGATACGACTTTCCTGCATTGATCAGTAGTTGTAAGGAGCTTGAAAAGTTCGTTGGCAAAAATGAATATGGTAACGATTCTGTGAATTTTGCCGACGCTGAAGCAGTCAAGACACTGAACAAGGCAATTTTAAGACATTTTTATCAAATCAGCTATTGGGATATTCCGGCAGGTTACCTGTGTCCGCCTATTCCCGGCAGAGCCGATTACATCCACTATATCGCTGATCTGCTATCGGTGGGCGGACAAGTGCCAACGGGGCAGCAGGTGAGGGGCCTGGACATAGGAACAGGAGCGAATTGTGTATATCCTATTCTTGGAACCCAAAGTTATGGGTGGTCTTTTGTTGGCGCAGAGGCGGATCAGAAAGCTTTCCGGAATGCAGAAAAGATTGTGGCTTCTAATACGCAACTGGTTTCCCTGATTGAGTGCAGGCTGCAACCCTCGGCTTCGCAGATTTTTAATGGTATTATCCAACCCGATGACCGATTTGATTTCACAATGTGCAATCCTCCGTTTCATGCTTCTATGGCGGCAGCAAGTGCAGGTACGCAACGCAAATGGAATAATTTAAAAAGAGGAAAAACGCCGGGAGGTGTTTCACTTAATTTTGGAGGACAGCAGGCTGAACTTTCTTATCCTGGCGGCGAGCAATCTTTCATTTTAAAGATGATCGGTGAGAGTGCCGAATACGGCGGCCAGTGTGGGTGGTTTACATCATTGGTTTCCAAAAAAGAAACCTTACCCGCAGCCTATAAGAAGTTGAAAACGTTGGATGTCTCAGATGTGAAGACGATCAGCATGTCGCAGGGGCAAAAAGTGAGCAGGATGCTCGCCTGGACTTTCAGATAAACACATCAGAAAAGCCTGATAAATGATGCGTTATCGAACCCATGGGTTGAAAATTTGATTGATGGGGGGTATATTTGTCAGAGTAACACATCTGATACCAATCATTTATTACTAAGCATGGATGTCATTGACTATTTACGTGACGAATTAAAAAATTATTATTCTGAGTCTTCTGAATTGTTGCTTTCGAGCCGTTTTGATAATCAACCAAGATTTAATTTTTACTTTCAGATTAAGGCAGACTGTCGTTTTTTACTCTATCTGAACTGGGATGGAGAGGGGCGTTATTTTACACTAAAATGCCTGGAATTTAGTGACGCAGCGCTATTGACACAACTTGCCTCGGATTATACAGAAAAAGGCTCCCGCGTTTTTAACATCGGTCAACCCAAATCTACCTTGTCGTTTATGTACCAGGGTAAAAACAAGCTGAATGGAACTGAGTTTAGAAACACCAATTCTTTCCCTTTTGATCGTAACAGCATGTCGGGACAAGATGTGATGCAGTGCGTAAACCCCGAATTTGTCTGAGGACGGCTATTCATTTCGATTTCGAATTGAACTGATAATGATCAATCCTCCAAGTTCTTTGAGGCCATCGCTGGTATCTATCTTGTATCGGATAAACACTTTTTGTTCAAGCTGATTAAAAGGCGGTGTTAGCTGAGCCCTGTACTCTGTGGTGTCGTTGTTGTTGATAACGTACACGAATTGACCGCCGCAGTAATTACACTTGGTGTGGTCAATTTGACCGATCACTGCGGCATGTTCTTTTGTATCTGGAGTGCGGCAGGCTAAGATGCTAAATACAAGCAGTGTCAGTATAATATTATTACGCATAGGATTGTAGAAGATGGTTGTCAGGATCAGGACGCTGTTGTAAATCAAAAGGTTGGAAATCTTGCAAACAAAAAACGGGATACAAACAAAGTCTGCATCCCGTTCACTATACATGCCCAAAGTAATTTAATCCTCTTTCAGAAAGGGGTATTGATAAGCTCTCGGTGAATCGAAAGTCTCCTTAATTGTTCGTGGAGATACCCAGCGCAACAGGTTGAGCATCGATCCCGATTTATCATTTGTGCCCGAGCCACGTGCGCCGCCAAATGGCTGCTGACCCACAACTGCACCGGTTGGTTTGTCGTTGATATAAAAATTCCCCGCAGCGTTACGAAGCTTTTTCAAAGCGAGTTCCACGCCTTCACGTTCCTGTGAAATCACAGCTCCTGTAAGCGCATAAATCGATGTGTTGTCGATCACATCCAGAATTTGCTCAAAGTCATCGTATACATATACTGATAGTACCGGTCCGAAAATTTCCTCTTCCATGGTCACATAGTGGGGATCCGAAACTTCAATAACGGTAGGGTCAATAAAATATCCTTTCGACTTATCGTACGTACCACCGGCTATAATTTCTGCCTCGGGAGAAGATTTAGCATTGTCGATATAGGTGGCAATACGGTCAAATGCTTTTTCTGAAATAACAGCGTTTACGAAATTGCTGAAATCTTCAACTGTTCCTACCTTCACTGTAGCCAGGTCGGCAAGCAATTTTTCTTTAACTGCCGGCCATATTGATTTGTGGATGTAAGCACGGGAAGCAGCTGAGCATTTCTGTCCCTGGTACTCAAACGCGCCGCGTAAAAGTGCTGTAGATACAACTTCCGGATTTGCCGACGGGTGTGCTACCACGAAGTCTTTTCCTCCTGTTTCTCCTACGATACGCGGGTAGCTTTTGTATTTATTGATGTTATTTCCGATGTTTTTCCAGATTGTCTGGAATACAGCAGTTGATCCCGTAAAATGCAGTCCGGCGAATTCACGATGAGAAAAAATGATTTCTCCCGCTTTGGGTCCGTCTACATTGATCAGGTTGATCACACCATCCGGTAAGCCGGCTTTCTGAAACACTTCCATAATCACCGCTGCGGCATACACCTGATTCTCGGATGGTTTCCAGACAATCACGTTACCCATCATAGCTGCGGATGCAGGCAGGTTACCGGAAATAGCAGTGAAGTTGAAAGGCGTAAGCGCATACACAAATCCTTCAAGAGGGCGGTAGTCGGTACGGTTCCAAACTCCTTTACCTGATACAGGTTGTTGCTTGTAGATCTCCGACATGAACGCTACATTGTAACGCAGGAAGTCGATCATCTCGCAAGCTGCATCAATTTCCGCCTGATATGCATTTTTAGACTGCCCCAGCATCGTAGCAGCGTTGATTTTATAGCGATAAGGGCCGGCAAAGAGCTCCGCAGCTTTCAGGAAGATCGCAGCCCTTGTTTCCCAGGTCGTATCTCCCCATGCCTGCTTGGCCGCGAGTGCCGCATCAATTGCCGCGGTAACATGGCTTTCGTCCCCTTCATGGTAATAACCCAGAATATGACCGTGCTCGTGAGGCGGTCTGATCTCCATTTTTTTACCAGTTCTGATCTCTTCTTTTCCTATAAACATAGGAATATCCACCACATGTGCTTTCGCCTCTTTTATAGCTTCTTTTAGTTTGAACCTTTCGGAACTTTGCGGTGCATAATCCAAAACAGGTTCGTTTTGTAATGCAGGCACCGTGAAAAATCCGTTTGTCATAGCCAGATCGTTTTAAGTTTGTACTTTATAATAAACCGATTTCATATAATAATGTTCCCTGTAGTACGCATTGGAATAATCATATATGGTGTCCAAAGGTAAAGCACCCCGGCTGATTAGATTTAATCGCAAATTATCCATATCTAATCAGAAATTGCGAAAATATTTATTCCTGCATTTCGTCGTTTACTTTTGAGGCAAATATGAAAATTGCGATGGAAAAAATATTCAATGATACCAGACAAGCCTTTGCGTACAAAACGAACGGACAGCTCAGAAAGGCATACTGGTTATTTAAAATGATGAAGTATAACTGGCTGATTTCTATCGGAACAGACTTTATTCTGAAAGCTATTGAGTGGCGTCTGCCTGTAAAGGGTTTGCTGAAAAATACGCTTTACAGCCAGTTTGTAGGAGGGGAGACCCTGGAAACGGCCACACCTGCTATCAAAAAACTGGACGAATACGACGTTGATGTAATCCTCGATTATGGTGCTGAAGCCAAGGAGGGGGAAGATAATTTTGATCTTGCAAGAGAAGAATTCATAAAGGCGATCGGTTATGCCTCATCTCAAAAAAGTATTCCTTTTATCAGCCTGAAAATTACCGCACTAGCCAGGTTCGAATTACTTGAAAAGGTCAATCCAGGTGTAGTGATCAATGAAACCGGCTTGCTCGTTGACCTGTCGTTACTGACCTCAACAGAAAGACAAGAGTGGGAGAGAGTACTTCAAAGAACATTTGCAATCTGCGATCATGCTGGAAATAAGGGTGTGGGCGTGCTCATCGACGCAGAGGAATCCTGGATACAGGACAGTATTGATGCAGTTGTGATGATGGCGATGGAGCGTTTCAATAAAAACCGCGTGGTCGTATACAATACAATACAGCTCTACCGGCATGACAAACTCTTGTTTCTGAAACAAAGTGCTGCTTTGGCTTCCGCGCGATCTTACACGTTGGCGGTGAAGCTTGTGCGTGGCGCCTATATGGAGAAAGAAAGAGCCAGGGCACAGGCCACAGGAAGCGTTTCTCCGATTCAGCCAAATAAAAATGCAACGGATCAGGATTTCAACAGGGCAGTAGAGTTTTGTCTCGCGCAACCGGAATCGATTGCGACAGTAGTAGCTACGCACAACGAAGACAGTAACATGCTGGCGCTGGACTTATTGAAGCAGGATCAATCGCGCCGGAGTATCACATTTTTTTCTCAGCTATATGGAATGAGCGATAATATTACTTTCAATCTTGCCAAGGCAGGTTTTAAAGTGAGTAAGTATCTGCCTTATGGTTCGGTAGAAGATGTGATTCCTTATTTGTTGAGGCGGGCACAGGAAAATAGCTCAGTTGCCGGACAAACCGGGAGAGAGCTGTTTCTTTTGACCAACGAAATGAAGAGGCGCGGTTTGTAGTAAACAGAAATTAACCTCAGTACGGACAAGATCAATTACGGTGACGCGCATACAGTTGTTGCGGTTAGCCATTCAAGATAAGCTTATGGGATTTGATGTTTAAATATCCCGGCAGGAATTTCTGCCGGGATTATTTTTGTCTCATACTTTGAAAAATCGTATTTCATTGAAAAACAGTGCGTAAGTCAGACGCTTTAAAAAAACTTGGTTACGGTATGTGGAAGTGTTTACCGATCAGGATAATTTTTAATTATAATTGGCGAATCTTAAACAAATATTAATCTGGCTGTTTTCATTGTCGGGATAAAATGATAATATTGGTAAAGAGTAGAGAAGGCCATACAAAAGATAAAAAATTAACGTGCAGATCTGATTGAGGAGATTGAGGTGTTTTAACGGGTAATTTCAGTTTTGGATTATAATATATAATTATCTGAATATTTATATTTTGATTCTGAATGTACCGGATTGTTTTACCTTATGCTGTTGAATAAATTCCTATAAATATTTGTAACCTTAACTAGTCCGTTATGAAAGTATTACAATTTACTCCACCTGTCCCGAAAGAAGATGCTGTCGTTATAGAGGAGGATCTGTTGCCTCACTTTTATAATTTCCTTCACCGGCACAAGGAATTACAGGTTACACTCATCATCAGAGGCGAAGGAACATTGATTGCGGGTAATTATTCTCAGGCCTTTAAGTCTGGTGATGTATACGTAATTGGTGCGAACCAGCCTCATATTTTTAAATCGGATCCTGCCTATTTTGATAATCTGGATAAACAGAATGCGCATGCAATTCATATCTTTTTTGATCTGGAACGCATTCCACAGGCATTTATGAATCTGCCGGAAATGGGGTCTATTAAGAAGTTTGTTGATTCCTGTACGACAGGTTTGCAGCTTCCCGTACAGCATACCGCCCATGTTGGGGAAGCGATCAAGAAAATGGTAGGAAAGCCTAATTTGGAAAGATTACTTTCATTATTAGAAGTATTTCAGTATTTCGCAAAAGAGGTCACAGGCTGGAAGTCGCTTTCCACAGGTTTTTCAAATTACCCGTTTCCTGAATCAGAAGGAAACAGAATGAACGACATTTTCCAATATACACTCGAAAACTATGCAGAGAATATTACGCTGAATAAAATTGCCTCTATTGCCCATATTACTCCCCATGCGTTTTGCAAGTATTTCAAGCAGCATACCAGAAAAACCTATAATAACTTCCTGAACGAAGTGAGGATTAATGAAGCTTGTAAGAAGATCATTAGTGGCGACTATGATGGGATTTCGACTATAGCCTATAAGACCGGCTTTAATAGTGCTATCAATTTCAACAGGGTTTTTAAGAAAACTACTGGTATGTCTCCGAGTGATTATAAAAAGGAATTCAGACATAAATCGGCTTAGTAATCTGATCTCCTTATACTTTTTGCTCAACCACTACAGGGTTGTTGTGTTAGGAAATCTTATTTGTTACCCGAACCCCGGATTTGCATCCGGGGCTAATGGTATTCAATCCCTGTGGGATTGTCGGGTGGTAAAATTGAGCCGGAAAGTGTATTTTACGCTTACTGTCTGATTATCAGGTAGAATTCATTTGCAATGATGTCGGTATTGGAGATATCAATGCCAGCGGAAATCCGGCGGGTTTCAATATGAATAGTCAGGGATGCAATCCCTGGCTATTCATATTGAAACTTACTACAACTCTTGTGTAAGGGTTGAATATCAAATTTTACGTATGTCTATTACCGTTAATTTTTCGCTATCTATTTCTTTGGCTCCACACCAGGTTGGGTGATTTTAAAACCTGCAGCTGCCTTATCCTCCTCGACTAATCTTTTTACATCGGCTAGAAGCTTCTTGGCATCATAAATAATGCCGTCTTTGATGGTATACTTTACACCCCCAACTCTTGTGATCTTGTTTTCCTTAGTCAGTTTAATGGCACCGGTACCGTAGAGCACCTGCAGATTTTTAAGCGGATTTTCTTCAACCAAAACAAAATCTGCCAGTTTTCCTACTTCTACACTGCCCAGCTCTTTATCCAGTCCTAATGACTCAGCTCCGTTCAAGGTGGCAGATTTAATAACTTCCAACGGATGAAATCCAGCTTCGCGAAGCAGTTCCAGTTCTCTGACAAATGCGAAGCCGTACAGCTCATAAATAAAACCTGCGTCGGTGCCGGTTGTTACACGACCCCCGCGGTTTTTGTATTCATTGATAAATGCCATCCATAGTCTGTAATTTTCTTTCCACTGAATTTCCTGCTCGGTTCCCCAAGAATGCCAGTAGGAGCCGTGTGAATTCCAGCTTGGCGCGTAAAAGCTCCAAACCTGAGGCATGGTGTAATCCTCATGCCACTCAGCTCTTCTGGCACGCATCAAGTCCCGATTGGCCTCATAAATATTCAAGGTGGGAGACAATGTAAAGTCCAGGGAGAGAAGTTCGTTCATTACTTTGTTCCAACGATCAGAGAAGGGTGGGGCAGCCTGTTTCCAGAGTGTGCCTGCTTCGCCAAACCGATCCTGCTCATTGGTGTAATTGTAATCCAGCGAATAATTCTGAACGGTTCTGTCCGTAAAAAGTGCCTCAGGAAGTCCGTACCAATGTTCCATAGAGTTCAGGCCTGCACGGGCACTGTTCATTACATTCCATCTGCCCACATCGGTCTGTGAATGGTGCATCATCGAGCGCAGTCCCAGTTTCTTGTTCTCGTCCAGAGCGGCAGTCATAATTTCCGGAGCTGCGCCGAAGAATTTGATACCGTCTGAACCTGCCTTTGCATTGTTTCTAACCCATTGACGGGCTTGTTCTGGTGTGGAAATGGGATCGTTACTTCCTAAACCAAAGCGGGAGTAAGCTTTGATGCGAGGCGCTGTGATCAAATTTTTGCTACTTTTCTCTTTCTGATCCAAAGTCCATTCCAGACCGTTCATGCTACCCGGTTCTGCTATGGTAGTTACCCCATGAGCCATCCAAAGTTTGAAAACATACTCCGCATGTGCCCCTTTTGAACCACCTCCGATGTGCGCGTGCGTATCTACGAAACCAGGTAAAAGGTACATGCCCTCAGCCTGTAGTTCTTTTCCTCCGGCCTTTAAAGCGGGCCTGCGCTTTGGATCAATGGGTAGCGTGGTATTTCCCACCGTGGTGATACTTACGATTCTGTTTTTCTCCACCACGATATCTACCGGGCCGATGGGAGGTGAAAGTGTACTATTGATAAGTGTCGCACCGCGTATAATGAGCTGGTTGTAGGGACCATCTCCTTCTTTGATTTCAGGCGCTTTTTTTGTGGCTTGTCCCGCTGCATTGATATGCAGGAAAAGTCCAAGCGCCAGGGCTGTCCATTTGTATAAGTTGCGCATAATAAGATTGGATTAAAGTAAAATGAGTTTGCAGCTCTTTGGCTACAAACTCATTTATTGTTTTATTAATACTTGGCAGGTTGACCTGGTTTTGGCGTCGCCTTTTTAATAAAATCGCGAAGGTCGTTGTTTGCCGATACCAGGTCTTCCTGGCGCAGATACATCATGTGTCCGCTTCTATAGCCTTTCCAGTCCATTCTTGCTTTAAGTTTTCCGGATGGATCCATTTGCCACATGTTGTTTTGAGCGTTGAAATAATCACATGCTCCATCGTAATACCCGGATTGAACCAGCAAGTGCAGATAAGGGTTTTGAGCCATCGCCTGGCGCAGATTCTCTCCTGTTTTATCGGTATCTTCTCCTGATCTTGACCACGGATGAACAGGGCCGAACATGAAATACTTCAGATCTGTCTTGTAGCCCAATACTTCACGGAAGTAATAGTTGATCGGGGGCGTGAATGAGTGCAGCCATGAAGTCAATTCAGCAGCATAATCTGGTCTGTCACCTGAGTCCTCTTTGTCAATACCCAAATAACGCGAATCCAGACGGCCAACTGTGAATCCTTTGTCTCTCAGTAGCTCTTTCCAGAAAAATTGTGGTGGGATCATCAGATTGTGCTCCATTACCACTTTTTCCGATAAGCCTGAAAAACGAGCAATTTTGGTGGCCATAGCCTTACGTTTTGCCGGATCCAGCGCTCCGCCCATAGCCAGTGCAGGGATCAATTCATTTGTTGTGAATTGCTCTACTTCGGGCAGCATCTGTACTAGATCTTTTTGCTGAAGGTCGGTGGCCAGAACTTTGTGATGCCATGCCGTTGCTGCATAGTACGGAAGCATGTTTGCAGATCCTACAGGTCCTTTGCGGTCAATTCCAAGATTCGTAGGTGATACCAGCACAACACCATTCAGATACATCCAGTTGGCGTTTTGCAATTCCAGGGCAAGTCCGGAAACACGGTTGGTACCATAGCTTTCGCCGATCAGATACTTGGGAGACAACCAGCGGTTCTTACGGCTTACAAATGTATTCAGCCAGTCGGCCAGATACTTGATATCTGCATTAACGCCGAAAAATTTGGATTTGGGTACATCCTTTCCTGCCATGCGCGAGTATCCTGTATTGACCGGATCAATATAGATAATGTCTGCAATGTCAAGAATGGAGTTTGGGTTCTCTTTTACCGAATAAGGCATTAAAGGATATCCTTCACTGTCAACATTCAGAAGCTTAGGTCCTGTATAGGCCATGTGCATCCATACTGAAGCTGTACCAGGACCACCATTAAAAGAAATAACCAAAGGCCGCGTTTTTCTGTCTTTTATGTCAGACCTTTCGTAGTAGGTGTAAAATACGCCGGCTATCGCCTTTCCAGCCTCATCCCATACAGGCTGAGTACCCACGGTAACTGAGTAAGGAATTTTAGCACCTTTGATGGTAACTGTATGGTTAAGCGTAGTAGTAGAATCCAGGATTAACTTCACTGGTTTCGGTTCACCTGCTGCTTTAATTTCTGGTTTTGGTGCGGGTGGTACTGGTTTCTGAGCGGCCAGCGGGCTTAAAGTGGCAATGGATAGCATCGCCATAATAAATATTTGCTTCATAATTTTTTAGACTGAATGTGAATTACAATTGCGACTGAATGTGACACTACCGACTGTATTTTGCCGGCTGATCTGGTTTCGGAGTAGTTTTTTTAATGAACTCTCTCACGTCCTCATTAGAGGTAACCAGGTCTTCTGTACGCAAATACATCATGTGTCCGCTTCTATAGCCCTTCCAGTCAAAACGGCTCTGGAATTTCCCACCGGGATCCATTTGCCACATGTTAAACTTCGCATTGAAATAATCACAGGCTCCGTCATAATAGCCGGATTGTGTAAGTACGTGCAGGTAAGGATTTTGTGCAACAGCCTGGCGCAGGTTTTCGCCGGTCATATCTGTATTGGCTCCTTCTCTGTCCCAGGGGCGGGTTTGGCCAGCCACGAAGTATTTTAAATCTGTCTTGTATCCAAGCACCTCGCGCAGGTAATAGTTGATGGCGGGTGTGAAGCTGTGCTGCCATGAGGTGTTTTCGGCAGAATAATCAGGTCTTTCTCCTGCTGTTTCTTTATCTATCCCCAGATATCTTGAATCCAGACGGCCAATGTTATAGCCCTTGTCACGAAGTAGTTCTTTCCAAAAGAATGGAGCGGGAACCATCAGGTTATGTTCCAGAATTACCTTTTCTGATATACCAGCGTATTTGGACATTTTAGCGGCAATCGCCTTTTTCTTTTCCGGTTCCAGAAATCCTCCTTTTGTGATCGCCGGGAGTAGTTCGTTGATCGTAAATTGCTCCACTTCCGGTAGCATCGCTGTCAGGTCTTTATTTTGTAGCTCAGGAGCCAGTACTTTGTGGTGCCAGGCGGTAGCTGCAAAGTAAGGCAGCAGGTTAGCTGCTGCCACCTGACCTCCCCGGTCTAAGCCAAGAGAGGTTGGCGACACCAGTACTACTCCGTTCAAGTACATCCAATGTGAGTTTTGCAATTCCAGAGCCAAACCGGATACGCGCGTAGTGCCGTAGCTTTCTCCGATCAGGTACTTGGCAGCACTCCATTTGTTTTTTCTGGTAACAAAATTATTGATCCACTCTGCCAGGTATTTGATATCCGCATTTACACCAAAGAATTTAGATTTCGGGATAGAATCATTGGCGGCTCTTGAAAATCCTGTGTTAACAGGCTCAACATAGACGATATCTGCCACATCAAGAATAGAATTGGGATTGTCCTGAATTCCATAAGGTTGCACAGGGTACCCTTCATCGTCAATAAGAAGGCGTTTTGGGCCGGTGTAGCCCAGGTGCATCCAGCAGGAGGCTGCTCCGGGTCCCCCATTGAAGGAGATCACTAAGGGGCGGTTTTCCCGGTTAGGTACATCTGTTCTTTCATAGTAGACATAGAAAAGGCTGGCTATAGCCTTGCCATTTTCGTCCCATACCGGCTGGTTGCCGGCCGTTGCCGAATAGGCAACTTTTTGTCCTTTGATGGTTACCTGATCTTTGGTGACCACGTCAGTGTCGAACTTAATCGTGCGGTTCTGCCCGAAGCTGGCGAATGCCGTCATCGTGCAAAACAGACCAATAGTTAAGAGTTTTTTCATACGGCTTTTGTTAAAATTTGAAATAGTATTTGGGTTATTTGCTTAGGAAACTGTCGTAGAACTGGCCTACGTTTTTCTTCATATCGACCAGCGATGGCTTGTGAATGTACATCATGTGACCCGCTTCGTAAAAGCTCATAGTAATGTTTTTGCGCAATTCTTTCGGCAAATACATATGGTCGAAAGTATATTGGGTTGCAAAATAAGGAGTTGCCAGGTCATAGTATCCATTCAAGACGGTGACCTTAAGGGATGGATTTTTTGTCATCGCAGACCGTAACGTCTCTGCAACGTTTAGATACTGGTTTTGTACGTTATTGTAATTCCAGGGGCGAACACGGAAGCCGGAAAGAACTTCGTACGGCAAATCGTTCTCATAATTCAGCTCCTTTTTTACATAGCTGTTGATAGCCATTGCGTACGGACCGGTGATCTCGTTGTTGGATGGATCCGAGGCAAATCGCTCACCTGCATTATCATATTCATGACCTGTGAAGCGGCCATCGAGCCGACCTACAACCAATCCTTCGTTTCTTCTGAGTTCTTTCACAAATCTGAAGATGACAATACGGAGATTGGTGTTGATGATGTACTGTTTGCTAAGGCCCGTATAGGTGGCGAGTTTGATGGCCAGACTTTCGACTTCAGCGTCAGTAAGCTTATCACCTTTCATTAATGCCGTACTATATTCGCCCAGTGAAAATTCTTCAACTTCCTTCAAAAAGGTTCTTAAGTCTTTGTACTTAGGATCGATTTTCTTGTGATACCATGCGATGGCCGCATAAGTCGGAAGAAATAGCGGATAAGGGAGATCGTTTCCTATGTTGAACTGCGCAGTCTGGAAATTCAGGATAGATGAGATCAGAACGATTCCATTCAGATAATAACCGTACCGATCACTGAGGTAGCCGGATAGTCCCGCTGACCGGGTAGTTCCGTAGCTTTCTCCAGCCAGAAATTTTTGAGATCCCCATCGGCCATTACGCGACGTCCACAGACGTATGAAATCTCCCACACTTTGAATATCTTCCTCATATCCAGTGAATATCTTCTTGTCTATTCCTTCTGCCGGACGGCTGTAGCCGGTTTCGATCGGGTCAATAAATACAAGATCTGTCTTATCTAGCCACGAGTATTCATTGTCTACCACCGTGTATGGAGGCTCCTCTGCTTCTCCACTATCCTGCATACGTATTCTTCTGGGTCCGAGTGCTCCCATATGCACCCACAAAGAAGCCGAACCGGGTCCGCCGTTGTAAGCAAATGTGACGGGCCTTTTGGCTGCATCCGGCTCTCCATCTTTGGTATAGGCAATCGAAAATACCTTACCCAATGCCTTTCCGTTTTCATCGTGCAGAATCGTATATCCAACTGTTGCTGTGTAGCTAATGTTTTTGCCATTGATCGTCACACTATGTTTGGTAACAGACTTGGGTGGATCGTATTTGGCCCACTGGTTATTATCTGCCTGGTGATATTGTGTTTCCGGCGCTTTGTTACTGATCTTTTCTGCGTCCTTGCCTGGTTTTTCCTGGGCAAGAACAGCAGAGAAAGAGAAAAGAAGTGCTCCCGAAAGAAGCGAAATCGATTTGATACTCATACTCTATGGATAATTAAATGCAAAACACTTGTACTAACGGTAAGCTTCATTTTGAACCAGTTTTGTGTTCGTACGCATTTCCGCCGAAGGAATTGGCAACACCTGTTTGCCTGGTATACGAATCGAGTAAGAAGGTAAGCTTCCTTTTGATCTTACCACATTGGCAAATACCGTAAGCGCATTTCCGCGGCGTATTACATCAAACCAACGGTGCCCTTCACCTACAAACTCCAGTTTGCGCTCTTTGATAATTGCATCAATCAGTGCATCTTTTCCCGAGGCGGCTGAAGCTGTAACACCCGCTCTTGCTCTTACCACGTTCAGGTCTGCAAGTGCTCCGCTCAGATTATTTTGCTCGGCTCTTGCCTCGGCACGGATCAGGTATTGCTCGGCACGTCTTAAAATCTGGATGTTATCAGCATTTTGTGCAGTGTTCCATTTGGTAGTATAATAGGTGTTAGTAATTGAATTCAGGGCAGTCAGCTTCCCTCTGGCATCTGCAGGATCAGCAGTCATTTCCCTGTAAGTGGCATCGTGAAGCGCAGTACCACCCCGTCCGCTTAGGTTAGATGGGTAATACCATTGTCTTAGTCCGGCGCCATCAGTAGCGTTGAATTGCAACTCGAACAGGGACTCTGCTGTATTTTTACTTCTGAAAGCTGTTTCAAATGCTACGCTCAGAGGAAGGTTTCCAATCGCTTCAGTAGCATATTGTTCTGCCTTATCCCATTGCCGGTTGTAGAGATAGTAACGGGCAAGTAGCGCACGGGCAGCAGGTTTTGTCGCCTTGGCTTTGCTGAGTTCATTGGAGCTTCTTGTCTCTGGCAATTTGGCAATGGCTTCCAATAAATCCCTTTCAACCTGATCGTAAGTCTCGCGCAGTGTATTACGGGGTACGAAATCTTCATCTGTTATACCTACAGATGGAGTCAGCTTCAGTACCACACCGTCAGTTCCGTATACATTGGGTATGCCACCAAAGAAACGGGCAAGATCAAAGTAGGAGAGAGCACGCACAAAATACCCTTGTCCCATCAGGTCATCTTTGTTGGCCTGTGCGATGGTCATGCCCGGAACGTTCCCAATAACGCTATTGGCTATATCGACACAACGATACAAGGAAGTGTAAAGGTCATCCACTTCAGAATTGTCTGCGCTGAAGTTGAATTCGTCTGCAGAATTCAAGGCATCCCAGGTATCTATTTGCTGTGACATATCAGAGGCTACATCACTGATTACCTGTACACGCCACATGTACACAGTTTGCAGGTTGTTGTACATTCCGTTCACGACTCCTTCAGCATTATTCAGGCTTGTGAAAGCCTGATTGCTACTAATTTGCGAGAGTGGTTCGATGTCCAGGACATTACATGCTGAAACCGATCCAAGTATGATTGCTGCTGTGATGAATTTTTTCATGATCCTGTTCATTAAAAAGTTAAGTTGATTCCCCCCATCCATACACGTGGCTGTGGCATTACACCCTGGTCGATTCCCTGAATCGTTTCAGACGGACTTACAGAAACTTCGGGGTCGAGTCCTGTGTACTTGGTGAAGGTGAGCACGTTCTGTCCTGACACATATACTCTCAAACTACCGATTCCAATTTTTGATGTCAGAGACTTAGGTACTGCATAACCAAGTGAAATGTTTTTCAGTCGCAGGTACGAAGCATCTTCAATGTGGCGTGAGGGGCGGAAGTTGGTATCGTAGTTCTTACGGGCAAGACGTGGAATGTCTGTTTTATCGCCCGGCTGCTGCCAGCGGTCAAGCTGCTGTGCGCTATATCCGGTTGTACGTTCTCCACCATGCTCGAAGAAATAACGGTTGTAGTTGAATACATCATTGCCATAGCTATACTGAATGAATGCCATCAAGTCAAAGCCTTTGTAGTTGAAAGTATTAGTGAGTCCGCCCTGGAAATCCGGCCATGCATTTTGTCCTGTCAGGAAGCGGTCAGTGTTTACATTGAAAACTTCGTCATTTCCGGTGTTCCAGATGATGTCGCCGGTTTGCTCATCTACACCGAGCTGCTCATGAACATAGAAGGAAAACAAGGGATAGCCTTCTTCGATCCGCACGTATTCACGGGAGAAAAGTGTGATGGGTGCAGCCAGTTTTTTAACAAGGTTCTTATTTCGTGATAAGTTAAACGCAATGTTCCATGAGAATTTTTCGGTTTGAACAGGGGAAGCATTAATTCCAATTTCAAATCCTTTGTTCTCCATCTCTCCATAGTTTTGAAGCAATGTACTGTAGCCGGTTGAACGCGGCACAGGTACCTCCAAAAGCATGTCTTTGGTTTGTTTGTTATAATAATCGAATGTTACGTTAAGCTTGTCGTGGAATAATCCCACGTCCACCCCAAAGTCAAGCTGTGCGGTTGTCTCCCATTTCAGGTCCGGATTGGCCAGCTGGATCGGGTTAAAGCCCGGGTAATCCGCATAAGCCGCTGAGCCGCCAGCTCCCGGCGTTACACCACCTCCACCACGAAGACCACCTCTTTGGCCTCCCCACAGTCCCAGAGATGCAAAGTTGCCGATACCTCCCTGATTACCTGTTACACCATAACTGGCTCTTACTTTCAATTCTGAAATAGCTTTTACATTCTTCATGAAATTTTCCTCGGAAACAGCCCACCCCACAGATGCTGACGGGAACATACCCCAGCGGTTGTTAGCTCCGAAACGAGAAGACCCGTCGTAGCGCAGGTTACCGGTAAACAGGTATTTTTTGGCAAAATCATAATTCACCCGCCCGAAGAAAGAGGAAATACCCCAGGCAGTTTCGTCGGCAGTGCTGTTTTTTACGGCTGCAGCAGCAATGGTTCGGAAACTGTTACTCGGAAATCCGCTACCAGTCGCTGAAGTGGAATTGCTTACATTTTTTTGGAGTGTATTACCGATCAGAATGTTCAGGTTATGTTTGCCGGCAATTCTGGTTTGGTAGGTAAGGACGTTCTCGTTTATCCAGTTGAAGTCTCTTACAACACTGTTGGTTGCAGTACCGCCAACACCCGCACCTGCGGTCAGATTGGTATTTGAATATTGATTTTCAGATATATAGTTGTTGTCAAGGCTCCAGTTTGTTCTGAAGACAAGCCCATTTGCTATTTTCCAGTCACCATATACATTACCGATGATACGGTCTGTATTCATCAAATAATCCGTTTCGTTTACAATCGCAACCGGACTTTCCCAAACCGGACGGTTGTAGGTACCGTCTGCATTGTAGATCGGAATGTTACTTGGGTAGAAAAAGGCATTTGCTAAAGCTGAGTTGATATTATTTCCATTCTGGATACGGTTACGTTTGCTGGTCGAGTAGAATATACTCGTCCCCAGTTTGATCGCATCTGAGGCGTTAAAGTCAAGATTTGTTCTAAATGTTTTACGGTCAAATAGCGTGGGTTTCATAATACCCTCTTGTTTGAAAGTGTTCCCTGAAACCAGATACTTGATTTTCTCATTTCCTCCTGACACTGATGCGTCTATGTTGTACAGAGCACCGCGTTGCATGATCGGATCAATCCAGTTCGTATTGATCGCACCATCCGGATTTGCATAAGGTGCCCGGTAAGCTGCACCTGAAGGATTGAGCGCTGTGAGTGACCCGTAGGTGTCCACCCAGTTATTAGCCGATGCTTCATTTTGTAGTCTCTCAAAAGTAGGTCCATCTACCCTCAGATCGTTAGGGTCTTTCCATGCCTTAGATGTTCCGACGTAGGAGGAAATGGATATGGTAGGTTTCCCTGCTTTACCTCTTTTCGTTGTAATCAGGATAACCCCGTTCGCGGCGCGTGCACCGTAAATAGCTGTTGCAGATGCATCTTTGAGAATCTCCATGGATTCAATATCAGATGGGTTCAGGTCGGCAAGCGGGTTGCTGGGTTGGCCGAAAGTGGATCTGGCCAGGTTTTGAGATACGATAGGTACTCCATCGATTACGTAAAGAGGCTCTGAACTTGCGTTGATTGAAGTAGCGCCTCGCACGCGTACCATAATGGCACTTCCAGGCTCACCTGAACCGGCACTTACCTGCACGCCCGGGCTTCGTCCTTGCAGAAGTTGGTCAGGACTGGGACTTGGGATATTTTTGATTTGCTCTGCGGATACGGATGAAATAGCGCCTGTCACTGTCCGGCGGTTTTGCTCTCCATATCCTACAACAACCAGTTCTTGTAGCGCTTTGGCTTCAGCCACCAGCGTAATCTTGTAGTTGGTTTGGGATGTGACGGGAATTTCCTGGGTTGTGTATCCTATAAAGGAAGCGACCAGTTTTGCACCTTGCGAAACGTCGATTTTGAACTTGCCGTCCACATCGGTTTGTGTTCCCGTCGAAGTTCCTGAAACACGTATTGTTACCCCCGGCATAGGTAAGTTATCTTCCTTCGCCACAACCACACCGGAAATTGAACTCGTCTGTGCTTTCACGACCGTTGTCATGAGAAGTAGCAACAGTAACCATGGTAATTTAGCTCTCATAAGTCTTTCTGGTTTATGTTTACTTTGGTTAAAGTAACTAAAAAGAAAAATGACAATTTGCTCTGTTACAGGCTACTTGCGGCTTTCAGTTAATATCGTTTTAAGATGCGATAATTTTGGTAAAAGGAGCGTAATATTTGTGAGGTTTTATTTTGGGTATTTATGTAATTGAAAAATTAAATTTTGAGTAAACGGTTATGTCTAATCTATTGTATTTTAAGTTTTGAAATTGTACTTAAAATATTCTGTATTTATTAGGAATCATTTTAACCAATGAATTATTTAACTTTTCAAAGAAGTACAGGTGGCTTCAGATATTTTGGAAACTATAGTTAGCAGGTGATTTAATGCAGAAAGGTGAGAGATGAAAGCGGGTTAATATGTTACAGGAAATGGAGTATATCTGTTTATTTTGATCCATTGAAATACGCAGTCACTTGCTTATATTATTGCCTGATAAAAGGAGCGGTCCTGCTGTTTGGATCAGCAGGACTTTCAGGCCTAAGTCTTAAATATTAATGAGCCTGAGAAGCTCCTTTTTTCTGGAAACTGTAAATCAGATAGAACAGGGCGGGTAAGATTAAAATACTACCCAACAGCAGAGCCATACCCAGTGTGTACACCGTCTTTTCATGTCCGCTATGTTCGAGCAGTGAGAGGTATCCCCCGTTTTTAAGAAGAACAATATTTGGGAAGTGTCTGTATGTAGTTGTAATCAGAATCATCGTCACCTGAAAACCGGCAAGCGGTCTGAGCAGACCAATCCTGCCCTGGTAGAGCAAATACCACATCAACACCAGCGAGAGCGTAGCAAAAAGGATTGCAATCCTGCCTACCCAGTTTCCGAATACCCAGTCGAGCAAGGGAATGTTTTCCGCGAAAGCAGCTGCGAATACCAGAATCCCGCACAAAACAGCAGCGATGTTAAAGAACTGGGCTTTATGCGCAAATCTGAGCCGGTCATGATCGTTATCTGTTTCTCCGATCAGATATACAGAAGCAAGAAATCCGCAGATAGCTGCCGTAAACAAGCCGACCGCAACAGCAAACCAGTGCAGCCATGAGAATATGTAGGCGTCAAGAAAGCTTGTCGCCTTTGTATCTATATGTCCGGAAACCGCACTGCCGGCAATGATTCCTAAAAACAACGGAGTGATGAAGCTGGACCAGGCGAATATAGGATTGTACAGGTTTTGCATGTCGTCCTCAACGGCATCATAATGTCTGAATGTAAATGCAGTTCCTCTCGCGATAATTCCCAGGAGCATTACCGTGAGCGGAATATGCAGGTGCACCGACATGGTAGTGTAGATAACAGGAAAGCCTACAAAGAGAATCACGATGGCAATAATGAGCCACATGTGGTTCGCTTCCCAGATAGGTCCAATGGCAGAATAAAGCGTTTTACGGGTTACTCCTTTATTTTTTCTGGAGGTAAAAAGCTCAATAATCCCAGCACCGAAATCTGCTCCTCCCAACAGAAGATAAAGCAAAATCGAAGCCCATAGGTAGGTAATGACTACGTATAACACCTTTTTTAATGGTTAGTTGTTAATGCTGACCATAGACGACGGACTATTGTCCACACATCCTGGCACTTTCTAAATTGGAAAACACCCCGGAAATGGCTACGTGGTTATTCGCCGTTCCGGAACTGTCTTTTAAATTCTGTAATCTCTCGATAGCCGATAGCTAATCATTATACAGCCTTCCCACCATCTTAATCTGCCTGTAAAGCATAAATGCAACAAAAACGGCCAGTGAGGCATACACTGCGGAAAAAGTATAAAACGAATAGACAATACCAGGCATAGGCGTTACAGCGTCGGCGGTACGCATGATGCCGTTGATAATCCAGGGCTGTCTGCCTACCTCAGTTACGGTCCATCCGGCTTCCACGGCGATAAATCCAAGTGGGGTTGCAATTACAAAGAGTTTAAAAAGCAAAGGATGTGAAAGCCAGTCCCTTTTTTTCCATAATGCCAGAAAGTAAATGGCCGCAACAAGCATCATCAGCATACCCGTTCCTACCATAATCTGGAAGGCGTAGTGTGTGATGGCGACAGGCGGGTGATCCTTTTTAGGTATGCGGTCCAGGCCCGTAACTTCGGAGCTAAAATCTCCATGCGCCAGAAAACTCAGAAATCCCGGTAGTTTGACAGCATATTTAACTTCCTGTTTTTCTTCGTCAGGAATACCACCCACAATCAGCGCAGCAGACTTTTCAGTATGAAAGTGTGCTTCCATTGCAGCGAGCTTGGCAGGTTGCCTTTCTGCAACATCCTTGGCAGATATGTCGCCGCTTAATGGTTGTATTAAAGCGGCTGTACAGCCAAAGAGCGCTGCAATTTTAAATGATTTACTATGAAAGAGCACGTTGTTCCCTTTGAGGATCATCAGTGCATGAACGCCGGCTACCGCAAAACCAGTAGCGACAAACGCCGCAATTGTCATGTGCAGCGCCTGAGAAAACCATGCATCATTAAACATGGCTTTGATAGGGTCAATGTTGATATATTCTCCGTTTACGTAGTCGAATCCGGCAGGACTATTCATCCACGCATTGGCTGCGACCACCAAAATACCGGATGCGAGTCCGCTGACGCCAACGATAACACCAGTGAACCAGTGAAACCATTTGTTGAATCTGTCCCAGCCATACAGATAAAAGCCAAGAGCAATCGCTTCGATAAAAAATGCTGTTCCTTCCAGGGAGAATGGCATTCCGAAAATGGGCCCGGCATGTTTCATAAACTCGGGCCATAGCAGCCCGAGCTCAAAAGAAAGTACGGTGCCCGATACTGCGCCTGTAGCAAAGAAGATAGCTACGCCTTTACTCCAGGCTTTTGTTACATTTTTGTAAACGTTCTCGTTTGTTCTCAGATAGTAATAGTGGGATACGGCCATAAAAAAGGGCATCACCATACCAATGCAGGAAAATATAATGTGAAAGCCCAGAGAAAGAG
This sequence comes from Dyadobacter luteus, assembly GCF_003383615.1. Classification (GTDB taxonomy): domain Bacteria; phylum Bacteroidota; class Bacteroidia; order Cytophagales; family Spirosomataceae; genus Dyadobacter; species Dyadobacter luteus. Next base: position 60,264 of record NZ_QNUL01000009.1, on the reverse strand, counting down.
CCATCTGCGAGCGGGCAGCTATGAAATCGTCCATAAGATACAAAAGTGAAGTATTCGCCATGCTTGCCAGAGCCCTTTTGAGGTCCTCCAGACAATCGTTCAAAGCTACTCAAGGATACCCAGAAGAACCACTTAAAATTCCTTTTTGTGGGGATAATTACACTATTTCCTTACAGACTGAAATCGGGCACAAAAAAGCCTCCGAAACATTGTGTTCCGGAGGCTCATTATTGGAATGCGAATGGAAATCTACCGTGTCCAGCGATCTACTTCGCTCTCAACTTCTTCCCTGGTTTTGCCCAGTTTCTTTTGAAGTTTACCAAGCAGCTCATCTTCCTTTCCCTCTTCATATAGCAGATCATCGTCGGTCAAGTCAGCATACTGCTGCTTAAACTTTCCTTTCAACTCATTCCAGTTTCCTTTTACTTGTTGTGTGAACGCACTCATGATTATTTGGTTTTTAGTTTTTTAATATTTGGTTTCAGCTTGTTAATAAAGCGTCTTTGCAAATAACTATAAATAAACTGTTCCAATGACTGCATTAGGAATTCTATAGCTGGTTAAAATTGACTCAAAATGTTATTTTTCAGTACTTTATCTAGTTTACATGAGCGTTTGGAATGATTAGTACAGACATTTATTTACGAAAATATGAGCATATTTTTCCCAATTTTGTCTAAAATAATTCCTGATCATTTCTTGTAAATGGCTGTTCAGGATTCAATCTGTATCAGTTTATCCAACCTGATGATTCCCTGTACCATCGATCTGACCGAATGGTAATTCACTTTCCAGGAATGGCTCATGTGTTTCCATATAGGCTCACCTTGCCTGGTGAGCAGCGGTAGCCATTCACCTACCTGATGTTTAATCATTTTGTCGAATACAAATCTGTGTGTGCTCTCATATGCGTTCAGATAATCACTTTTACCACATACCCGATAGGCATCCAGCATACCGATGAGCACCTCTGCCTGCTGCCAGAATTCTTTTTCACGATCGTAAACAGTTCCATCGTGTGACCCTTCCACATAAACTCCCCCGTGCTCCCAGTCAATACCATATTGCACGGCATGGTCCAGCGATTTCAGAAGTTGTGTTTCATACTGAGAATAAGGTACTCCCGCTATATCCAGCGCGTGCATCAGCAGCCAGGCAAACTCCACATTGTGTCCGTAACTGGTGTTGTCTTCTGCCGAACTTTTGAATCCATCTTCAGAAAAACGGTCCCAGCCCCAGATGATATCAAATTTGATTTGCGGAGCTACCGACCAATCTGCCCAGAATTGCGGAATACCAGTGCCATGTACAGGATGCATAATTTTGTGCACCAGTAATTCGATTATTTCCAGCAATTTGCGCCGGTGAACCTGTTTGCCGCTGGCTTCATACAAGGTAGTGAATGCCTCCATCAGGTGCATGTGTGCGTCTAATGTCTTGCGGTCGCCACCAGCTGATCCAGCTCCTTTCAAGTCCCAGTTCCTGTGAAACATTTCGAAGTAGCCTCCAAAATATGTGTCGGCTCCATGTTTTTGGAGCAGGTCGAAAACTTTTTCGGCATAGTGCAATCCGCGGGCATCTCCCGTTGCAAGGGTATATTCAGCCAGACTGTAAATAGCAAAACTATGACCGTAAACAATTTTCTCGTCAATTTTAACATTGCCTTTGCGGTCCATGAGCCAGTAAAAACCTTCATGTTCTGCATCCCACATTTTAGTGATGAGAAAATCGACACCATGGCGGGCAATTTCAGCATAGCGACCTTCACCGTAGCCGGCACGATGCGCGGCCGAAAATGTATAAACAGTGCGGGTTTGGGCTATCAGAGATTTTTCGTCTTCGCCGGAATCATTACCATCCGTATCGAAATGTGTAATGAAGCCGCCGTTTACTGTGTCCACACATCGGTTCTCCCAAAAAGGTAATAGTTCGGTGGTTAAATGCTGATGGGCTTCATCGCGCCAGGCTTTCAGTTGGTCAGAAATCATAAGGATGGAATAGGGTATTGTTAAATATTCAGTTTTTTCTTGTACTGAATAAAGGGGAGTATGGGCTATTCCTAATGATGTGGTTTTCAAACCTTGCTTCCGGTCAGAAATACTTACTCATTCCCGCGCTACCTGCTACCATTTTGTTTTGTTCGCATTGAGAAATAAACGTATTGAGCCGTTTTTCGAATACCGCGCCATCTTTTCTGGCCGTTTCTATGGAGGCAACTTTCAATCGTTTATAAGCCTCAGGAAATGATTGAAAATGCCGCCATGCTTCTGGACTATTTTCAATCGCTTTTAATATATCAGGTGCATATACAAACGGTGCGTCAGCTATCTCTTTTAATGTTTGTGTGAACCTGGGGTGAACCAGGCCTTGCGAGAGTATGAGTCTGATACGTTCGATGTTTAGCTGCGAAAATCCGGCCTTGCTACGGCGCGGACTCATCCGCTGGGCAGTGTAGTTTTCGTCCAGGGTTTTGAGTGTGCTGTCAATCCAATTGTAACACAATGCTTCTTCAATGATATCATTGTAATCCATTGTCTTTTCTTTTTTGGGAATAGCCACCCACACTTCGCTGGCTGAATCGAAGTGCTCCTGAAGCCAATTCCGCCATTCATTTCTGTAGTTGGGATAGATCACATCGGTTATCTGAATACCTGCCATGATGTTATATTCATTTGAATTTTGAATCAGAAGCAGACCTGATCATATTAATACTGTTCGCTATTGCGGTTTCGGCTTCAAAACTCGTAATTCGCGTATCATTATTATTACTTCCGTATGAGCAATTCCGAAATCGTAGAAATATTTGAACTCACCACCAAACTGCTGGAGCTCCACGGCGCAGATCCCAATAGGGTCAAAACCTATGGTGTTGCAGCCTTTTATCTTGACAAATACAAAGATGGGGAGTTGCAATTGATGAGTCAGGATGAGCTCACAAAACTGCAAGGGGTAGGAAAAAGCACAGCCGGGAAGATTATTGAGATCGTACGGACCGGGACTTTTCCCGAATTGGATGAGCTGCTGAATAGCACGCCTCCCGGTGTGATGGAGATGTTCAATATTAAAGGGATTGGACCAAAGAAAATTGCTGTGCTCTGGAAAGAACTCGGTATTGATAACCTGCATGAACTGGAATTGGCATGCCTGAACGGAACAGTATCCAAAGTCAAGGGTTTTGGAGGAAGTACGCAACAGAAAATCCTCGACTCCCTTGCTTTCATTAAAGACCAGGCTGGTAAACTCAGAATGGATAAAGCAGAATTGGTGGCGCAGAAGATCACGAATGCTTTACAGCAAAGTTTTCAGCAGGTAGAAATAGCGGGAGATATAAGACGCAGGTCTGAAATCGTAAACTTGGTAAGGATTCTGGTGAAAACGGAATCTGCAGGTCAATTGCAGGACGTGCTTAGAAATATAGACTGGTTGGTTCAGGATGAAAAGAATTCTTCACCATTTGTGTGGAAGGGGAAAGTTCAGGATGTAGCGGTTCAGGTCGAGATTGTCGCGGTTAAACCTGAACGTATGGTCAATGAACTGTTTATTGAATCTGCCGGACAGGATCACCTGGGCTATGCTACCGTTGCGGGAAGTACAATCTGGAAGCATGCTCATTTTGGTGCTGTTGAGAGTGAAGAAGCCATTTACCGGAGCGCCGAATTGCCGTTTATAGTGCCTGAAATGAGAGAAGGAGCAGGGGAGTTTGCCTGGGTGCAAAATCATACTTCTGATCAACTCGTTACATGGGATGATCTTAAAGGCATCCTGCATAATCACAGTACTTACTCAGACGGTCAGGACACGCTCGAACAGATGGCATTGTATTGCAGGGAACTGGGTTTTGAATATCTGGGAATAGCTGACCACTCCCAAACGGCCACCTATGCACAAGGCCTGAAAGTGGAAGACGTAATGCGTCAGCATCAGGAGATTGCCGTGCTCAATGCCCGTTTCGCTGAGGAAAATCCTGATAAACCTTTCAAAATCCTGAAAGGAATAGAATCTGATATTTTGGGTGATGGTTCTCTGGACTATCCGCAGGAAGTGCTGGCAAGCTTTGATTACATTGTCGCGTCCGTACACAGCAATCTGAGTATGCCCATTGAGAAGGCTACAGCAAGGCTGATTAAAGCAATTGAGAATCCTTACACAACGATATTGGGTCATCCTACAGGTCGTTTGCTACTTTCCCGGGAAGGATATCCGATTGATCATAAAGCCGTGATTGATGCGTGTGCAGCGAATCAGGTGGTGATGGAGATTAATGCCTCGCCCTGGCGGCTGGATCTGGACTGGCGCTGGATTGAGTATTGTCTTGAAAAAGGGGTGATGTTGAGTATTAATCCGGATGCCCATGCAAGAGAAGGCTATCTGGATATGCATTATGGCGTAGCAGTTGCACGTAAAGGCGGACTTACCAGTGATATGACATTTAATGCACTTTCGCTGAAAGAAATAGAGGAGTACCTTGGAAAGAAATCGGGGAGATAAGAATATATAGGAAATCGAGAGAGAACGGGTTATTTAACAGCCCGTTCTTTTGTTTTCATGTCGGTGCGCTGTTTGAGCACAGTCATCACACTGTTGAAGAAAGGTTCAGCGATAATACTTGGCTTGATGTCCCAGCCGCGATCAAAGTTGACGATGCAGGAGCCAATAAAGCTTCCGGTGCTCTCCATCATTTCCGGGTCCCAGATCGAAAGCTTGGAAATACGTCCTTTTTCAATCGCAATTTTCGCCGGAATTTTCAGGATTAATGCTGAGAACTGATATCTGTCCACTTCTCCCGACACCCAAACGGCACCCTTCATATTTTCAGCCGGTACGGATTCTTTTATTTTTGCTACAATTTCGTTAGCCTTCGGGGGCACGAATTCCACCTTTTGCTTCGACAAGTACTCGTCAATAGCTCGCTTTACGTGCTCCACCGGATCCAGTCCGTCAAACGCACTGAGTTCGTTCAGTTTTTTGCTTTGTGTTACCGTAAGGCTCACACTTTTCCTAAGTCTCTTTTGCTGTATCACATTTATCAATATTGAGCCAATTTCAAAAGTACACAGCTTAAAAAGGGATTAAAAGATTACCCGAAGATTTATGCAGTTTGAGACAAAATTTGGATTTATTCTTAGTACAGATACAAAATAAGGGCAAGGAGATTTTGAGTTTCGTAAGGATAGTTTATTGATAATGAAGTCTTTATTGAGTTTTAGGATTTGCCTCGGGGTATGCCTCGACGATTACGAGACATGAGTTGTAGTCGCAATCGTTTCGGCATCACATAGTGCTGGAAGCGGGCTTTGTAGTTTACCTAAGTTATTTATCACTTCAAATACAATGAGATATTAGTGTGAATTTTCAACTTCTGTGATTCAGGCTGAATATGGCAGAGTTCAATCCATTGCTGGAGCATCTAGTTATGTAGATAACAAGAAACTAAATATGTTCTCCTATCGCTACTATTTGATTTTTATAACTGAAATAGTTGACTTGGGTAATCCTCCAATTTCACAAAAGTTACCAAAAGTAAGTCCCGGGGTATAAGAAAATTGCAGAACATCTCCTGTTATTTGCCGGTCAACCGGTACGTTTCCAACAAGCACACTATTTTCATAAGGGTCAGTTTGGAAAGAGGAACTAAAAAAAGATTTCCAATCCTCACCTTTCACGTCACCGTCAATCACTTGCATAACTGTCCCGCCACATGTTGGTTGTATGATTTTCGCTGTAACCACCTCGGAAAACTGACTTTCAGGATCATTGGAAGTGCAATTTGCGAGTGTCAATGGCAACGCTAGGGCAATTATGGTTAATTGTGATTTTTCGTATAATTTATAAGACATGAGATTTACGGTTTTAAAATAGGGATTAACGGCATTACCGGCAATATAAATCTGTAGACGCATTAGTGTTATAAATAGTTGTCAAACAGACCAGTAAAATATTTGCGTACTTGCCGAATTCAGTGAATCTATTTGAGTGGTGAGGGAAATAGTCAGCTGTTAGTTCTCACAAAATCATGAATAGATACATTTTATCATTTGAGTTTATCGCGTTTCTCGTAATATTGTTTTACAAAATCAATCCAGTCATTTTCGGTTGCCGGAATTCTTACATCAGGCTTGAAACCTACATTATCAATGCGGAAATCTTTGACCCAGCCATTCCGCCCCCAGGGAGTCGCCAGACTATAAATGCCGTCGCAGATCCTGAAGTCCTGATCGCTTCCGTAGTCCATCACACCATGTGAATTCTCTCCAAATACTGTCACTTTGGTACTCTGCTTTCCTTCAAAAATGTAGAACTCCGTTGCACTTCCGCAGCCTTTGTCAATCAGAAATGCAATGTGCCTGGGATAGCTGGCCAGATTTACATCTATCTCGCGGACAAGGTCTCCTGAGTCTTTCACCATTTTTCCGGGATTTGCCTTCATCGCATTCAATAATTTAACTGATCGTAAATAATAAGGATCCGATTTATCCTTTGTTAATTTCAGTTCACGCTCTTTTTGTTTGATATGCTCATCACTGCTGCGGTAGTCCCACGCAGGATATACCATGGGATTGGTATAAATGAGCCGGGCCATTTCATCCGATGTAGCTGTATTGCCTCCGCCATTGCCGCGTAGGTCAATGATCATGTATGGTGTTTTAGCCAAAAGATCTTTATTTGCAATAAGCATACTATCGAGCTTGCTTACTTCGCGCTGATCAAAAGCAGCCAGTTTTGCGTATAAAAAGTTTTCGTTAAGCGGTTTGAAAGCAACCAGGTCTGTCCGGCTTTTATTGGCCTCCATTGTGGTAACGATGTTCTGTGCACCGCCCATCCAGTGAATGTTCACGTGGCTATCTTTAAAAAATGAAGTGTAAGATTTCAACAGCGTAATACATGTTTTAGAATCAATCTCTTTACCAGCTTTTTTTCTAAGGCCAGCGATCAGCTTCTCGTAGGCGGGAAGCGTCTGAGGGGTGACTTTGTCTTCAAATCCCGCATAGATACGGGTAACTTTGTCTATGGTTTGCTCCAGTGCTTGCGAGCAGCTGCAATTAGTGGTATTCACAGGTTGCGACCATGCAGTCAAAAAACTTACATGAAACAGAGCCAGTAAAAGAGTAAAAGCGAAGTGATTTTTCATTTTCATGGATGATGACAAGTTAATGATTGTGATTTTTGGAATTGGTTTGTTACTTAACCGTAGTTGATCTTCAATACAGTTTATTTTTTAAGCATAATGATGATGGCTGACACGCTGAGATGTGTGATTATAGAGGATGAAGCACTGGCGCAGGAACTGCTCGAAAAGTACATCCGGCGTGTGGCATCGCTGGAGTTGGTTGGCACTTTCGATGATGCGGTAGATGCTTTTGACAGGCTTCCGTTGCTGCGCCCGGATGTTGTGTTCCTTGATATTAATATGCCTGAAATGACTGGTATTGAATTCCTGAACGTATATCCCGTACCTCATCCGTCGGTTGTGATTACTACTGCCAATCCGGCACACGCGATAGATGGCTTTGAGCTGGGCGTTACTGATTATCTTTTGAAACCGGTTACTTTCGATCGTTTCCTGAAGGCAGTAGGAAGGATTAGAGAAAGAAATAGTGTGGAAACTGTTCAACCTTCTGCTGTACGTTCTCGTCTTACCGAAGAGCGTGGCGCTATTGACTTTGTTTACTTTAAGACCGATAAAAAACTGGAACAGGTTCATTTTGATCAGATCGTCTTTGCCGAAGCATTGGGTGATTATGTGAAAGTCTTTCTTGCCGACCGGTTTCTTGTGACGCTATTAACCATGAAAAAGCTTGCTGAAACGCTTCCTGAAGACCGGTTTATGAGAATTCATCGCTCGTGTATTGTGCAGTTGCGACACATTCGTTCGATGGAGGGCAACACGCTGGTAACTTCAACAGGACAGGAATTGGTGATCGGCCCCAATTACCGTGACGATGTAAAAAGTGCATTGAAAAAGTGGCTTGCTGCATAACGGTATTGTTTCGTCAGCAAAGGTAGAAGGCATGTTTGCAGGCAAATCATTTATTCGATGAAAGCTGGCTTTTATCCGATGAAACAGCAGCTTTATTTTTATCGGATAAAAGGAGATGTTTGTCGAAAAAAAGAAAGTATAGATTGATAAACCCCTTTGTTTTGCAATCATTGGCACGATTCGACAGCATTCAAATGCATTGAGGAGATGATTAAAACAGTTCTGATTACTGATCCGGAAAAATATAAGGGATGGACCCGTGCAGGTTTCCATCTGATATTGCTGGCTGGCATCTTGCTACTGACAATCTCGGCTTATCTGCCATGGTTCTTTTATCCATCCTCGGCGCTCGCCTATCCGTTCCGCCTGTATGCGAGTCCTGTGCTAAGAGACAGTATTTGCATAATATTCCAGTACTATTTTCTTGTATTTCTTTTCCGCAATTATATCAGGAAACCTTGGTATCTCACTGGCGGTTTGGTGCTATTTTATATTCTGCTTTTTACGCTTTACTACTATCTGTCGCTTGCTGTCAAACAATATGGCAGTTTGCCGGATGATTATTCCGGCGCAATCACTCATTTTGAAAATTATTCTTATTGGGATGCATTGGCTCATCCTACCACCTTTTTTCATTTGCTATTTATCATCGAAAGAGCATTTTATCCACTGGCCATAAAGCTGCTGATAGAGATTTATCGAAGGCAGGTCCGGAATGCAAAATTGCAAGAGAAGTACGTGCGGCTGGAGCTTGATTTTCTGAAAAGTCAGGTGAATCCACATTTCCTTTTTAATGTACTCAACAGTATTTATTCTCTGACGGAAGAGGACAACCCAAGAGCCGCCCAGATTGTACAACAGTTGTCGGTGATGATGAGGTATTCACTGTATGAGACATCGGGAACATTTGTCCCTTTGGAGAAGGAGCTTGATTTTATCAGGAATTACGTGGCTTTGGAACAGTTAAGAACGTCAAAAAGGCTGACGCTGGAGACCCACTTTCCCAAAGGAGTAAACCAGGCTGTCGCCGTCGCTCCCTTCATTTTGATCACGTTTGTAGAGAATGCATTTAAGCATGGCGTGGAGGCCACCGCGAAAAAGTCCTGGGTGACAATTGATATCAGACTGAATGGTACAGAGCTGGAGCTGTCTGTGAAAAACAGCAAACCGGTTAGGGGCAAATCTGATAATGGCGGGCTCGGACTTGCTAACGTCGGCAAAAGGCTAGCGCTGTTATATCCTGAACATGAGCTGAATATCAGGGAAACAAAAGAAGAATACGCTGTTTTTTTAAAACTGACACTTACCGCAATTTCCTCCGACAGTTTTGAAAATAAAACCGGCATTATCGGGAATGATAAACTGGTTGTGGTATCCTGATCAACACGATCTGGTTTCTACGCCATTTCAGTACAAATCTCAACCAAAAATCCATCAAGGTCTCGGACATAAGCCACTACCTGCCCCCAGGGTTTCGTTTTTGACTCTGCTGCCAATGTTGCTCCGGCTTGTAAAGCAGCATTCAGCGTCTTTTGCACATCGTCTGTAACAAACCCGATTTCAATGGCTGGTGCTGGTTTGGTCGGGTCGCTTTCAGTGAAGCCTTCTGGTAGGTTTGATTTGGCCAAATCCAGTGAAGCGAAAGAAAGTGTGGTAGCTCCTGTAATAAGTTCGGCATAGTCATTATCAGGAGAAATGAATTTTCTCTCAAAACCAAAGGTGTTTTCGTAGAAAGCTACTGAGCGGGCAACGTCTCGTACATACAGGATCGTATAGGCAAATTTTATCATGGCAAGTAATGATTATCTTAAAGAAATGTGCTTTACAAAGCTAGCAAGTTTGGCTTTCTTCTTACGTTAAAGGCTATTTTTTCTCAATAGTAGAAGTGATTTTAACCAAGTCTTTACCAATTATAACAAGATGATATTCAGAGCTGGATTGGCCTTATGAGTTGTATGCTGAATCTTTATTTTTGAAAAGATTTACCAGCTATCAAAACAGATGAAACTGACACTTATCCTTCCTTTCCAAAGAAAGTTTTTTTATCTCAGAGCATTCTTACTGATTACATTACTACTGAGGTTCGCCCTACCAGGATACAGCCGGACGAGCGATGAAGTATCCTTCACAGTTACGATGGAAAATCCGGCACACCAGACCTTTCATGTCGTCATGAAACTGAATACAGAAAAGCCAGGTATACAAAATTTGAAAATGCCCATGTGGTCGCCGGGATACTACCAGTTGATGGATTATGCCGATGCAGTTTCAGATTTCACAGCAAAAGATGCTTTAGGAAAGGGGCTTGCTGCGAAGAAAAATGGCAGAAATGTTTGGGCTATTGAGCAGCAACAAGCTGGGGAAGTGACGATTGAATATGATGTAAAAGCAACCAAACAGTTTGTTGCTAACAGTTTGCTGGACAGTGAGCATGGCTACATCGTGCCAACAAGTTTGTTTCTATATCCCGAACATGGAATCTCTCGTAGTGCCAAAGTAACTGTGATTCCGCCGAAATCGTGGGCTCATGTGGCAACGGGTTTGGATAAATTACCGGGGCGGGGGCACGTTTTTACCGCTCCTGATTTCGATGTGCTATACGATAGCCCGATACTGATCGGTAATCTGGAGGAGCTGCCTGCATTCGAGGTTAAAGGGATCCCTCACCGCTTTATTGGCTTTAAAATGGGAGATTTTGATAAGGTCAGACTGATGCAGGAGATTAGAAAAATTGTTGAAAAATCTTCGGAACTGATTGGTGACATTCCTTATAAACATTATACTTTCCTGGCCATCGGTCCCGGGAGAGGAGGGATTGAGCATTTAAACTCCACAACGATCAGTTTTGAAGGTGAGAGTCTGGCCACCGAAGAAGGCAGGCTGCGTATGCTGAGTTTTATTACGCATGAATATTTTCATCACTATAATGTCAAACGAATACGTCCGGTTGAACTTGGTCCGTTCGACTATGACAAAGGAAGTAAAACCAACTCATTATGGGTTTCTGAGGGGCTTACTGTCTATTACGAATACATCGTGCTCAACAAGGCCGGACTTATGAGCCGGACCCAGGTGCTGGATGCATTTAAAGCAAGTATCCGGTCTTTTGAAACACAACCCGGCAGACTTTTTCAATCGCTGGCTCAGGCGAGTGCCGAAACCTGGTCTGACGGTCCGTTCGGCAGAACTGAGGATGAATTCAATAAAACGATTTCCTATTACGCTAAAGGTCCTGTGGTGGGACTATTGCTGGATTTTTGCATCAGGCATGAAACCGGCAATAAGAAGTCGTTGGATGATGTGATGAGGATGCTTTATTATACTTACTATAAAAAACAAGACCGGGGTTTTACGGAAGATGAACTGAAAGCGGCGATTGAAACGACTGCCGGAAAGAAAATGGATGATTTGTTTGCATACATCTATTCAACAAAGGAATTAGATTATGAAAAGTATTTCGCTTACGCAGGATTGGCTATTGATCTGGCGGATGTGGCCCAACCAGGTGGTTATCTGGGAATTAAAGGAAAACAGGAAGGGCAAGTGATGAAGATAGTCTCCGTAGATTATGATTCACCAGCTTGGAAAGCAGGTGTACGGAGAGGTGGGCTGATTACACAGGTAAATGACGCTGTAGCATCAACAGATCTTGTGTTGCCAGTTCTGGCTCAGAAAAGAGCAGGAGAAACCCTGAAACTCAAAATAACTGATAAGGACAAGATCCGGGAGATAAGTGTGACTTTGGGTACCAGGACAGAGAAAACTTTCAATATAACCGAGAAAAAAAATCTTACCTCGCTGCAAACCAGTATACTCAACAGCTGGTGCACCAGGTAGTTTAGCAATGAAAAATAAATGCTGCTGAAAAGTGTATCCTTTTGGATAATATTGCGTCTTTAGAACATCACAATTAAACATGGGTTATGAAAAAGTACGTATTCTCTCTTATCGCAGTTTTGAGCCTGTTGGCCTTCTCTGCTCAATCTTACGCTCAGGGACTATCGGTAGAAAGTTTGCTTGATAAAGCGGTTTCACTTTCTCAAAAAGGCGACAATGCCGGTGTTGCAGACGCTTTGAAGCTTGGAAGCAGCGCATTGGAAAAAGAAGCAAATTCCTCTGGTGGCGATCTTAAATCAAAATTGCTTGGTAAAGCCGGAGATTTAAAATCTTTAATTCCTTTGGCATCCACTGGTAAATTGTCTTCAGGAGTACTTGGTAAAGCTGTGAGCGCAGTGAAGATGTTGATCGGTGCTAACCGTATCAGTAGCTTACTTGGCAAAGGTGAGTCTGGATTATTAGGTAATGCTGCAAGTCTTACAAGTAATCTGGGATTGATCAAAGCTGGGTCTTCCATATTGGGAGGCAGCACTCAAAGTTCTCTTACAAGCCTTCTTGGTGATGCAACCAAGAGTGTGAGCGGTCTGGATAAAGGTGGTATTGCAGGAAAACTGGCAGCGACTGCTTCGTCCAAACAGTTGGGTAGCATTGTGAAACTGGTAGGTTCTGCACTTTAAAATTTGGCATCAGTTATATTTCAGGGCTGTCTGAGCGTATCCAGGCAGCCCGTTTTTTTACGGTTGGAGCAGTAAATTGAGTTGTTCTGCATACATGTTGCCAACCGGGATCAGGTGCTTGTCGAGCCTGAGCTGCCCTTTTTGTATACCTGTAACCCGGCTTTTGGAAACAATAAAAGAACGATGAACCCTCACAAAGTCAGCTTCGGGCAACATAGCGAGTGCTTGCTGAACAGTAAGCCGGGTAACAACCTTACCCGATACCAGGGTGAAAGTCATGTAGTTTCCTGCACTTTCTATGTAAATAATCTCCCGGGTAGCAACGCGAATCTGTTCGTAACCTGACTTCAGAATCAGTACCTGATCTTCTTCAATAGCAGATTGTTGCAATGTCAGCATTTCCTTCGCTTTACGACAGGATTTCTCAAACCTTTCAAAGGAAAACGGTTTAAGAAGGTAGTCGAGCGCATCCAGCTCGTAGCTTTGCACAGCATGCTGCTGATAAGCCGTAGTGAATATCACCAAAGGACGATAAGGAAGTTGCTGATAGAAATCCATCCCTGAAATATCCGGCATTTTAATATCAAGAAACAGAAGGTCAATTCTATTTTCTTTTATAAACCGGTCCGCTTCCAGCGCATTGGTAAATGTTTTTGCGAGTTCTATGAAAGATATTCTGCGCGCAAAATTATCGATAATATCAAGTGCAACAGGTTCGTCGTCTAAAGCTATGGCTGTGATCATGTCCATTTAAACAAATACCGTAAGGTGTACGAAATACTCTGTTTTTGATTCCCGGATAATCAGTTCGTGTTTTTGCGCATACAAAAGTTGGAGCCGTTGTTTTACGTTCTCCAGTCCTATGCCTCCGTGGAATTTTTCAGTATCATTTTCCTGACGCACGTGGATGCTGTTATGCACGTCAAAATCAATACGGTTGTCTTCACAATGCATTGTCATAGTAATCCATGAGGGATTTTGCAGACTGATGCCATGCTTGAAGGCGTTTTCTACAAAAGGAATAAGTAGCATAGGGGCGATCACGTGGTGACAGGGATCGTTCGTGATATTGACTTGAATAGCAATCTGTGGTGAATGCGCAATGCGAAGGGATTGCAAATGAATGTAGTCTTTCAGATAGTCAATTTCACGAACAACAGGAATAAATTCAAGAGTATTTTCATGCAGCATAAAGCGCATCATATCACCGAGCCGTTGAATACCTTCGCTGGTCCTGTCTGCACTTTCTTGTATCGCTGTACCATAAAGCGTGTTGAGGATATTGAAAAGGAAATGTGGATTGATCTGAGAGCGTAGAAGTTGCAGGTCTGCGGATGATCTGCCCAGTTCGGTTTTCAGAGAATGTACCTGCTGAGATTGTAAACTTTGCTGATGAGCATACACGGCTATGCACATGGAGCAGAAAAATGCAAAGATTGTCAACATCACGTAGGATGTGGTAGACACTCCATGCGTAACGGCTTCACGGATCAGAAAAAAGATGATCCATAACACCACGACTGTAGCCGCCAGGCGCAAACCAAACAGAACGGTTTGAGAGGAATCTGCATGATAGTCTGGTAATAACCAGTATCGATTCAAAAAGTAAATGAGAATACCGAAAGGTATGGCAGTTATCCAAATCGGACCAAAGTGAGAGTTATCATTTGCGATCAATAAGAGTAATACTACCAGCCATACTCCGGCAACATACAACATCTCGATAACAAATTTGCGTTGTCGGGTCTGCTGCGAAATTTTCAGTTGGATCAAATAGTATTTGATAATGATATAAAAAGCAAAGGTTACTCCAATCCAAAAAGTAACAAAGAGTTGCTCGAAAATGCTGTGTTCAAAACTTTTGCCAGGCCTGTAGATTTGATCTGCGGTCGTTAACACGGCCAGTAACATTATCATCACCGCCGTGGATTGCCAGCCCATTTTGTTCCAGTTACTATCGGGTAGATTGCGAAATACGATTTCATTATTGATCACCAGAAACGCAAAGTATATTCCCAACACGGTTAAAATAGGAGGTAGTACGCTGCGCAGAAAGAAATCATCTGATCCGCTATACACCGATGGTAAGTTGATAGACAGGACAAGCACACTTGCTGCAGTTGCAATCCAGAATTCGAGTCGGTTTAGTTTCATCATTGTTTTTGTTTTTTCACAATGTTAAGCCGGCTTCGGATGTGGTAAAAATGAGTGGTACAGAAACCTCGATTGCTGTGACAGAATTGCAAATTAGCTCAATATAGTGTGAATCCGAACGTGATTCTAATATTTGTAATGCTACTTGTATCATTCTCAAATTACTTTTCACAGATCCGGCAGGTAGCAAAAAGGAGGTGACCGCGCAAGGGCGATCACCTCCTTTGGTTAATCTCAGGCAAGCTAGTTTTGTACAGCCAGCGGATTGTATAGTAATTCGTCTTCAGGAATCTGAAGCGTCATATTGGCGACAGGATAAGTCATTTTAGCGATGTGGTTTGAAGAGCTGGCGCGGTCAACAGGGATATTCCATCTCTTATTGTTGTAGAACTCACGGCCGCCTTCACCCCATAATTCTATACGTGTCTGCAGATATACCATTTGTAAAGCGGACAAACCTGCCATCGCCGGATATGTGTCACAGGTAAGTGCAGTGGTGCCGGTTTTTGTTCTCGCAGCAAGCAATTTGTTAAGCGTTGTCTTTGCCTCTTCGGCATTGTTAAGCTGTGCCTGCGCTTCTGCTTTCATCAATAATACTTCCGAAGTACGCATGTAGTAACATGTTACGGTACCTACTTCCACTTTGTTGGTACTGCCAAGTCCGTGTGTGGCAGCGAACTTTGTATTGGTGTAGGCGGGTATAAAAGCTTTGGTGCTGTTTCTTGGATAAGTATAGTCGCCAAAATCCTTTTCCATAAAACATGTTTTACGATAATCATTGGCAGCAATTTTTTCGTAAAGCCGGTTGTCTATTCGTTTGTAATTTCTCAGCACTCCGCCATTTCCTTCACCAAAAGGATTGGTATAGGCATTGAGGTATGTCTTGGAAATCCCGACTGGAAAGCCAAGTATCACTTCCGGATTAGATGCATTATTGAGAAATCCGTTGGTTTCCGGTAAGTATACAGGGTTGGTGGCTGTACCGGTATTCTTTCCTCCATATTGAGCTTCGCTCATCAGGGTCGGGTATTTATCCAAAATGGTGTTACAGGCCGTGATGGCTGTATTCCAATCGCCCGTCCAGATAGAAACTTTTGCCAACAGAAAATTGGCTACTGCAAGGTCGATATCTGTCAGGTCAGCTGTGTGACCGATACCTGCCTCGGTAAAAAGGCGAATGGCATTGTTCAGGTCTGCTTTAATGAAAGCATAGGTTTCCGCAGCTGTAGAACGAGGCTTACCAGGTTGGGTAGGAGAGAACATATCATAAAGCATGACACCTAGCTTACCATTGCCACCCTGTAAATAAGCATTCTGGTAATTTTCCATCAGGTAGTTATACCCATAAGCCCTCACAACCAACCCACGTGCTTTGTAGTCCATCAGGAATTTATTGATACCTACAACAGGGTCGGAAAGAAAATTAAGCATTTTATTAGCCTGATTAATACACGTCCACCCGTAGTTCCAATAAACTACATTTTTGTTAGAATTAGCGGAAATGAAGTTATCAAAGCCGTATTCAGGTGCTCCCACCAAAGCAGAAAGTCCGGAGACGTCACCAAGAACCATATCGTTACCTTGCAGGCTTCGCATCATGTCCATACCCTGATTGCTGTAATACATATCTGCATTACCTACACCGCTTGTTCCGGCATAATTGAACATCAGCGGCATGTTGTTGGCCATACTGCCCATCACCAGCCTGATGGATTCTTCATTACCCGAAGCCAGTAGCTGTTGAATCTGTTCATCGGTAATATTATTTGGCGGCGTTATATCAAGTTTGTCCGCGCAGGAACCCAGTGTGAGGGCGGCTGCAAGCATAATTATATACTTTTTCATTTTGATGTCGGTTAAGGTTTTTAGAATGAAAGGTTTACACCCATAGATACTGTACTCATGTAGGGGTAGGCATAAGCACCTACTTCCAGACCACCCACAAGAGACATGCGTGGATCGAAACCGGAGTGTCCGCTGAACATGGCAATGTTATCTGCTGAAGCAAATATCCTGAAATTGCTTGCTTTGAACTTGTCGAGAAGGCGAGTAGGAACATTATAGCCAATAGACAGGTTTTTTACATTCAGATAAGACGCCTTAAAAAGAGCCAGATCGGAGTACATCCAGCTTCCCATGGTGGCACCGTCAGTGTAATAGCTTGTTGGATACAAAACCATAGGGAATTTGGCATTGGGATTGTCGGGAGTCCAGGTGTTGCCTACCAATTCAGCTGACAATGCGCTTCCGATGTTCGAGTTCCGGTAGAGTGAGTTGGCGTACTCCACACTAAGGAATTTACCACCGATCTGATAGGCCAGGATGGCTGAAAAATCAAACTGTTTGTAACGGAAGGATGTGGTAAAACCTCCAATCCATTTCGGCAGGGCACTTCCCATTTCGTATCTGCTGGCCTGGGAGTAATCGGTTGTTTTAATATCAGACCCGATCTGAGTTTCTGTAAATTTCCCTGCTGTATGGTCAGCCTGGGTAACTCTGTGGTGGAACAAGGGAAGTCCGCTGTTAGGATCTACTCCTCCATACTTAAAGAAGTACATGTTGTAGTAATCTTTACCAACGCCGCGCAGGTACGCTATCTCAGCCGTAGAAGCTCCACCGCCTGCAGCCCATCCGTCCACACCGGCAGTCCAGTTTCCGTTTAGTTCAGCTGAGCCAACTCCCGGTGGAACCTTCGTAAGTACGGTGGTGTAATGCGTCCCGTTTAGTCCCACTGTCCAGTTGATGTCTTTTGTTTTAATTACATCAAAATTGACATCTACTTCAATCCCCCGGTTACGTATTCCTGCGGAGTTTTTGATAAGGCTTCCCTGTCCCATTGAATAGGCAATGGGTTGGTTATAGACCGCATTGACGGTGTGCTTATTGTACCAGTCGAATGAACCATGGACACGTTTGAAGAGTGTAAAATCCACTCCGGCATCCAGCGTTTTGGTGTTCTCCCAGGTCAAACCGTCGTTGACAAATGCACCCTGTGTAAGTGTAACTGATGCCGGTATACCGCTACCCGCTGTACTTGATGTGTAGGTCGCACCGTAACTCCACAACTGATAACCCGAATAGTTGGCAATCCCACTCTGGTTGCCGATGATACCGTAACTCGACCGGATTTTCATATCATTAAGCCAGGAGTTGGTTCCCTTCATGAATTCCTCGGCAGTTACTCTCCAGCCTCCGCCGACAGACCAGAATGTTCCCCAGCGGTTTTCACGGTGTTTGAATTTGGACGAACCGTCTCGTCTCAGCGATGCTTCCAGGTAATATTTCTCATCAAAAATATAGCTTAGCCGACCAAAGTAACTTTCCATGGCAGTCTTAATAATGTCCCCGCCGGGATTAGGGAAAGTTCCGCCGGTGTAGCGGCCGGCAAAATTGGCGTAAGCCGGAAATCCGTCGATAAGTCCGTATGCAGAGTTATAGTTAAGATTGTCAAGATCATACTGATAGTACTCATGGCCAGCCATAGCTGTGAGCGAGTGCCTGCCGTAAGTGTGGCTCCAGTTCAGTAGCTGCTGTGCATCCAGCACTGCAACGTTTTGGTAGGTTTTTCCAAATGCACCGACTTTCACATAAGGACCCGTACCACTATTTCCGTAGCGTGTACGCGTTTCGGAAAAACGATCATAGGAGATATTGGCAGTGAAGCTGAAATCTTTAAGGAAGCTGATAGTTGCATATCCTTTCAGGTTAAGGTCATTCGAAGCCCGTGTGTCAATATCGTCATCAAGTAGTTTGATCAGATTGGCCTCGGAAGTAGGGATTTTAGTCTGTCCTACAGGCGAATAGGTATCGCCCAATTTGACGTGTACCATGTCAGTGCCGTCCGGGTTCTTCTTAATATTCCCCTGCTGATCTCTGGCAAACAGGGATATAAGCGGACTTTGCCCATTGATCCAGCGGAATACATTCGCTGTCGCCGATCCCGGATTACGACCAAAGCGTGTGGCGGGAGATTGGGTTGTTCTGTTGGTGTAGCCCAGGTTGGCACCGACTTTGATCCAGTCATAGAGCTGTGCATTCACGTTGGAGCGGACATTGTATCTGCCAAATTTAGATCCTCTTATGTACGAAGGATCTTCCAGGTAGCCCAGTGAAGTAAAGTAGTCGATTTTTTCCGTGCCTCCACTTGCAGTAATGTTATATTCCTGGCGTAGTTTCTTTTCCAGAAAATAGTCGTCATAACTGCCTGCATCGAATAATTTTCTCGCATTGGGGTTCAGTTTTCCATCAGGGTTCACCAGATAAGCACCCGACATGGTTGAGCTTGCCTGTGTTCCCGATCCCGTTGGTGTATATACGGCGCCCGGTACATCGTAGAGCATCCAGTTGCCAAGCAGGTTGGTTTGGAAAGTAGTTGTTGATCCTGTGTAATCAAATAAATGCGCACTGGCGAACTCAGCTGCACTTTCATGAGACATATTCGGATTTTTCAGGTTTGTTGTATTCGTGCCGTTCGTGGAAGCTGTCCCAGCCACACCGTATCTGACAGAGTTGTAAATGGCTTGCCAGGCATACTCGTAGATATCCTTCGCGTCTGTGATTTTATCATATTTAAGTGCACCAGCATAGTTAACACCCCAGCGGCCTTCGAATGAGATCCTGGTTTTTCCTGCTGTTCCTCGTTTGGTAGTGACAAGAACCACACCGTTAGCTCCCCTTGATCCATATACGGCCGTAGAGGCAGCGTCTTTCAAAACGCTGATGCTGGCAATATCCTTCGGGTTAATAGAAGAAAGCGCGTTGGCATGTTCTGCGGGGACTCCATCAATTACGATCAGTGCATTTGAGCTGTTCTGACTGGTGGAACCCGCTCCTCTGAGACGAATACCCATGTCTAAACCGGGCTGGCCATCTACAGAAGCGACCTGCACACCCGGTACAACTCCTTCCAATGCTCTTGTGACCGTTGAATTGGCCTGAACGGCGATTGTTTTGGAGTCCAGTGTGGAAACAGCTCCCGTAAGATCTTTCTTTTTGGCTGTTCCATAGGCAATTACGACAACTTCATTCAGCTGTTTGTCATCAACAGCCATTGTAATGGCAAGCGATTTTCTATTACCTGCCGTCACTTCCTGGCTCAGATAACCAACAAATGAAAAAACGAGTACAGAATTGGTTGATGGGACATTGGATATTTCAAATTTACCTTCCTGATCGGTGGTAGTGCCTGTGGTAGTGCCTTTCACTACGATACTCACACCAGGTAACGAACCACCGGTGGCATCACTGACTTTTCCTGAAACGGTAATCTGTGCGAAGGCTCCCCATCCAAGGAGCATACAATACAGTAAGAGTAAGGGTACTTTTTTCTTCATGGTCATCGAATTTTAAGGTAGGTGAATACTGATTTAAAAGAATTGGGAAATGAGCATCCTGCAACATAGAAATCAATTTCTATGCGCCTGATATTTTGAAAGTTGCATTTACGGTAGCGTTAACGTAAAAGGGCCAGGAAAAAGAATATTCGCGTTGCCTGCGATTTGAAGTCTTGCTTCAGGTGGGGGATTAAAAAGCGGAATTTTACTGAAATGTAATGATGTTTCATGGCGCCGGAATTTTAGTGAGTTAATGTGTGGTAATTTTTAGAGAAGTAAATTGTTGGTCTAATCTAACTATAATTCTGCTAAAACTTAATTGTTGAATCTTTTATACTTTCAAATCGAAGAAAGGTACTCTTTCATTTTGAGGTTTTTTGTAAACATAAGAATAAAAAACACCCGCTGCAGGGCGGGTGTTGGTGAAGTTGTCCGGCAGCAGGGCTAGTCAGCAAGCTCAGCACCGGTGAGAATATAGTTCAGGTGCTCCACATCGGCAGGATTCAAAACAAGCCGTCCTGTGACCGTTCTTACATCATCAGTCTTGAATCTTTGTTTTCTGTTTTTGAGTTGCAATTCTATAATGGATTCAGGCCCGGCCCCTCCGCAGAAGAAGCACATGGCCATGGGCTTGGCAGAGATTACATAGATGTTGTTTTCTTCATCAACAGGAATCATGTAGCCGCGAATTTGTATTTGTTTGCCTTTTAAAGCCTGTACCGACGGGCCGAAAGTGGGATAAAGAAAATACATACTCAATTCAGAATTGAGCTTTCTCGTGAACTTGACGTCTGTGAGTCTTTTCCAGTCAATAGCAACAGGCGGAGTGCCGGACAGCATTCCGTAAGCAAGTATAACTGAGCCGATCAGATGTGTAATTGATTGCATAACAACGGTCACAACTTTAAGTCATTGAATGATTTTTCCAGTTCACGTATGGCGGTATGCGCGTTTTGCTGGTATTCCAGCATGGATTCATCCGTCATTGAAGGAGCCGGTTTATGATGATGATGTTCTCCACTATGGTCGTGTTCATGCTCAAATCCGGGAACTTCGATCATGGATTCTTCCCACAATTCCACAAGGTTGCTCAAACTGTCAAGCATTTTGATCCTGAAGGAATCATGCGTGGCCGTTTTAGCGGAATCCAATTGATTTTCCAGACGATGATGGATTTCTGAGGCTAGTAAATGAACGCGGTTGGCTTCCGAGAGTACATCACTTTTGTCTTGTTGTGATGAACAGGCGAAGGTGGCGATGACAAAAAACAGGATAAATATCTTTCCGATGGTTTTCATAAACAATGAACTTCTTTAAATGCAACAATGTTGCAAATAATAAAAAAATGATTGAAATAAACAATCCTGTTTAAGTTTATGTTTGGCCGCACCATTTATTCTTTTTCGTTTTCCGTTCTGATAAGTTCTTTACATATAGGATGTTGTGTTCTTCCTCTTTTCTCGGTAGCTATCGGTTCTTCTTCCGGTTTTCAGATCCTTAATCAGTACAAACCACTGATTACGACATTTCAGGTGATGCTTTTAATGTATATTCTGGTAAGTCTGTTGAGTCATTACACCGGTATCCGGGTTTACCATAGCCGCAGGAGTTTGCTGATGGGCAAGTTGAGCCTCGCAGTGGTAGGGGCAGGGCTCCTGATTGGATATACCGAACCATTCAAAACTGAAAATCAGCGACTGGCAGAACAGCAGTTCAAAATGTTTCAGACACACAGACAGATGACCCTGCTGGTTTCCGGTGAATTTGACCAGGCAGCACTCAAAGGTGAGCTTTCCAAAGTGAACGGGATCAAATCAAAGCGGATTACATTCAACAGAGATTCTGTTGAGCTTACCTATAGCAGCGAGCTCACAAGCAGACAGCAAATTATGGCGCACCTGAGAAAGAAGGGCTATGAAGTTACAGATGAAATCAGGTAATGCACTGTTGTACTGAGAAAGGTGGTCAATGACAGAAGAAAGAAAACATAAAAATGGCTGGCAGCTGTGTCAGTCATTTTTTATGCTTTTTATAAAATGATATTTGTCATTTTGATTTTAATAACTTTACTTTGTCTATTAGTTAAGTAGAGTTAAAAATGTTATAAAAACTGAACCCCTGATGAAGTTACTTATCCCCATGAATTGTTGTCTTCGCTGTTGTTGCTGATTTGTCCTGTCCCGGCAACTTAAAATCCCGTAGTAAAGAAACCGCTCTGCCGGTTACCGATCTGGAACATCGGTAGGACAGAGCGGAAGTTGATCTAATCGTCCAAAATTAAATCTGACAAATGTATGCATTTTACTCCTAAGGAGTCAATATCCGTTGTGCGGATACTGACCCCCGTCAAGATTATTCTAACCTCACTATTTATTTTTTTTCTTACAGTAGCCAATAGTGCATTTGCGGAGGTAATTTCTGTGAAAGGAAAAGTTTCAGACAATGCCGGAGAAGGTATCCCGGGCGTAAGTATTGTGGTGAAGGGAACTTCCCGCGGTACACTCACCAATGAATCAGGCAATTATGAAATTAATGTAGACCAGCCCGGTGCAGTGCTGGTCGTTTCTTATGTTGGCTATGTAACCCGGGAGGTGAAAGTAGGTATTCAATCTACTCTGGATATTAAACTATCAGCGGATCAGCATCAGCTTAGCGAAGTAGTGGTTGTAGGATATGGAACGCAGGAAAGAAAAAATCTGATCGGCTCTATTGCGAAGGTGGATCCGACTGATGTTAAAAGCATTCCGGTTGGTAGTTTCGATGCCCAGCTACAGGGAAAAGTGCCCGGCGTGCAGATTACATCCAACACAGGTGTACCCGGGGAGACGGTCACCGTCAGGGTGCGTGGGGCGACATCTATCAATGCAGATAATGATCCATTGTATGTGGTTGATGGCGTGTTTATCAATAGCAACAGCTTGCAAACGGTCGGTACCGGAGGTAAGGCAACTTCCCCGATTGCAGATATCAATCCTGCAGACATCGAAAGTCTTGAAATACTGAAAGATGCCGAAGCAACGGCATTGTACGGATCCCGTGGAGCCAATGGTGTTATTCTGATTACGACTAAAAGAGGTAAGTTCAATCAGAAGGCGAGAGTGAACCTGAACGTATCACACGGGATAGCGAAAGCTGCGAAATTGTGGGAACTGACAACAGGACCTGAACATGCGCAGCTGGTGAATGAATGGTGGATTAACACAGGTAAGGACACGCCATCATTGAACAGAACTGAAGCAAACCGGCCATTTCGTCCGGTCTCTGAAGGCGGGCGCGGCTTACCTTCGGAGCAGCAAACCTACGATAGGCTAAATCAGGTTTTCAGAACAGCCAGTTTGAAAAACTATGATCTTTCTGTAGCAGGCGGAACAGCTACAACCAAATATTACCTTGGTGCAGGCTACAGCGGCCAGGAGTCGATTCTAAGGCCTATAGATTTCAACCGTGCCAGTTTGAAATTCAATCTGGATCAGAAAATATCTGATAAAGTGCAGGTTGGTATCAGCAATACTTTTTCGAGAACTTTCAGAAACCAGGCCAGAGCCGGAGACGGACCAGCAGGTGGACTTTTGCAGGCAGCATTGCACACTCCTACCTATTTATCTCCATACAATGAAAACGGCGAGCTTGTAGGGCGTGCGGGTTTTGATAACGTGGATCTGCTGCTTCAGCATTATGATGTGAAAGCAGTAAGTTTGAGGTATATCGGGAATTTGTACGCTGAAGCGGATCTGCTTCCAAACCTGAAGCTGAGATCAAGCTGGTCGTTGGACTTTAATAACTATGATGAAAATGAGTACTGGAATACATTCCTGATATCAGGTAGTCCGAATGGTCTGGCGACAGCAGCCAATACACAGGCTACAACATGGATCAACGAACAGACACTTTCTTATCGCAAGAAATTCGGCACAAGGCATACCCTGGGTGTTCTGATCGGTAATACGATTCAAAGTAATATTATCACCGGTACCTCTTCTACCGGCAGGGGGTTTGCCAATAACGCGTTCACACTGGTTTCTTCGGCAGCTACCACAACCGGATCTTCATCCTGGTCAAAGAATAATTTGTCTTCGTTCTTTTCAAGAATTGACTACAATTATGCCGGACGTTATCTGATTGATTTCAGTATCCGTGCAGATGGTTCTTCGAGCTTCGGGGCTGACAATCGCTGGGGTTACTTTCCTTCGGTTGGAGGTGCATGGCGCGTAAAGCAGGAGAATTTCCTGAAAGACGTCAGCTTTTTGAGCGACCTTAAGATCAGGGCAAGCTACGGTGTTACCGGTAACCA
Source organism: Dyadobacter luteus (assembly GCF_003383615.1). Classification (GTDB taxonomy): domain Bacteria; phylum Bacteroidota; class Bacteroidia; order Cytophagales; family Spirosomataceae; genus Dyadobacter; species Dyadobacter luteus. Next base: position 35,994 of record NZ_QNUL01000009.1, on the reverse strand, counting down.
AAACGGATTGGGGAGCTTTGCAGCACTCGGTCTTTGGAGTGGCGGTTCATCTTACCAGGGTGGTGCAGGTATCGCGCCTCAGCAGCTTGGGAACCCCAATCTGAAATGGGAGAGAACCAACCAGTTTAACATTGGAACCGACATATCGTTCTTCAATGAGCGGCTTGGTCTGGAGTTTAACGTTTACAGCAAAAATACAAGCAACGGTCTGCTTTCATTGGCTTTGCCGGGAACAACCGGGTTTGCCACCTACCGAAGCAATGCTGCCGAGATCAGCAATAAAGGTTTTGAGCTGGCGATTCATTCGGTCAATTTTCAGGGAAAAGATTTTACCTGGAATACCAGCTTTAATATCTCTCAAAACAAAAACAAGATTGAGCGTCTGGAAAACCCGCTTGAATATGGAAGCCGCAGCCTGATTCTTCAGCAGCAGGGTAATCCGCTTTATTCATTCTGGGTATACAAACAATTATATGTAGATCCTCAAACCGGAAATACAGTCTATGAAGATGTAAATGGCGATGGCAGAATCACGATTGCTGACCGTCAGATTGTGGGTAGTATCTGGCCTAAGTTCTTCGGAGGATTGACCAACAATTTCACCTACAAAGGTTTCGATGTGAATGCTTTCCTTGCTTTTTCATATGGCAATAAAGTATATAACCACAACAAGTTCTTCGGCGAAGGAGGTGGAGCAAGAGATGCAGCAAGGATTATTTTTGCAAGTAATAACGACCGCTGGCAGCAGCCGGGCGATATCACTGATGTGCCCCGTCCCGATGGAGTGAATGTAAATAACTACCGCGACGGTGGTAGCCGTTGGCTGGAAGATGGCTCATTTTTAAGACTTCGCTCGCTGACGATAGGCTATACGGTGCCGGTAAGAAAAATCACTGCGCTACGATTGTATGTAACAGGAGCTAATCTTTTCACACTCACCAAGTACACTGGGCTCGATCCCGAATCTAGTTCAAGCAGCGGACAGAATGAGCAAGGAATAGACTTGGGTACGCCGCCTCAGCCACGCAGTGTTCAGGTTGGTATAAACATCACTTTGTAATCGAATTTTGCATGAAAGCATTCAAATATTTTCTAGCCACAGCCCTGACATTTTCTCTGGCATCCTGCGGGAATTTTCTGGAGGTGGAACCAAGAGCATCTATCTCTGACCAGCAGACCATTGTCGACAAAGTTTCCTCTGAAACCGCCATACGCGGAGCTTATGACTCCTTCAGAAGTTATTACAGCGTTAATTTGCAGTCGATCGGGTATTTGTCTGGAGATAATATCCAGTGGACAGGCTCCCAATCTCAGGTGCAGGAGTTTATTAATCACAGTGTCAATGCTGAGAACTCTACGATCGCCAGTGTCTGGAGTGGTATTTACACGACATTGAACCGGATCAACCACGTTATCGACAAGGTTCCTACAGTATCTGATCCGCTGCTGACAGATGCTCTGAAAAATCAGATTATCGGCGAAGCCTATTTTCTGCGTTCTCTTGCCTATTTTGATCTTGCACGTATATGGGGTGGAGTTCCGATTATTACCAAACCTACACTCTCTCCCCAGGACAACCGCGGTATAGCGCGGGCAAGCCAGGCTGAAGTGTACGCGCAGGTGATTGCCGATTTGGAGCAGGCTGAAACATTACTTCCTTCTACTACAGACCGCTTCAGAGCAACGAGAAAAACAGTGTGGGCGCTGAAAGCAAGGTACTATCTCTATCAGAACAATTATGTAAAAGCAGCGGAGTTTGCAGATAAAGTAATTGCCGATGCGGGTTATAAACTTGTGAAGCCTTACAATGCGTTTTTTGCCAATGATGCCAGAGGTACGGAGGAATCTGTATTTGAGATTTTTTATAGCATCAACGAAACCAATGCACACCGCGGACAATGGCAGCCCCAACAAAACGGAGGGACGCGCCAGTGGGCACCAAATGACGCATTTGTAGCTTTGGTAAATAATCCGGCTATCGGTGGAACGAGAAGCGCGCTGGTGGCAAAAGACAATCAAAATCGCTGGTACGGGAATCTGTATTACCGTAGCCCTGCCACTGACCCGACTTTCGTAATCCGCATTGCAGAGCTGTATCTGATTCGTGCTGAGGCACGTGCCAATACGGGCAACACTACCGGAGCCATATCCGATCTGAACGCGGTTCGCGAGCGTTCGGGAATTGCCAGTGTAACGCCATCAGGCAAAGATGCCATTCTATTGGCCATTGAAAATGAACGCCGCATTGAGTTTGCTTTGGAACCTCACCGATGGTTCGATCTGGTAAGAACGGGGCGCGCTGCCGCTGTTCTGAACATTTCTGATCCCAACAAGCTTTTGCTCCCGATTCCTGCTGAGCAGCTGCTGGCTGATAAAGCTTTGAAACAAAACCCTGGCTACTGAACCACATAACAATATAGCTATGTCAACTACAATTGATCAGAAAGTTCGGGACACCCGCTCTGCCACACTGGCAGAGGCCGGCTCCTGGACGGCGCTTGAAAAAGCGTCTTTTAGAATAGCTTTTATCTATTTTGTTATTCAGTCTGTTCCCTTGGACTGGAAATACTACAGAGACTTGTTTAAGATTAACTGGCTGAACCCCGGTTACGGGGATATTTTCCGTTTGGCCAGGTATTCTCCACGCTTTTTCGACGGGTCTGATACTTTTGCCAACTGGTTGGTCGTGCTGGTAATTGCAGTCGCAGGTGGTATCTTTTGGGGAACCCGCGACAAAGAAAGTCAGGAATACAACAAGCTTTATTATTGGCTAAGAGTGATTGTTCGCTACCGGCTGGCTGTCGGGCTGATCGCTTACGGATTTATCAAGTTTTTTCCGTTGCAGTCACCTTTTCCGTCTATCAGTAATCTTAATACGGCATACGGAGATTTGTCGGCATGGAAACTGTTTGCACTTAGCCTTGGTGTGGTGCCCGACTACCAGTCTTTTCTGGGCGCGGTGGAAATTCTGGGCGGCTTGCTTTTGCTTCACAGAAGAACGACAACTATTGCTACGCTGATTATCATTCCGTTTACAGGCAATGTTTTTATTTCCAATCTGGCTTACGAAGGTGGCGAGTATGTTTATAGTTTTTATCTGATCGTGCTGGCTTTGTTTCTTTTTGCTTTCGATGCCAAAAGACTCTACAGCGTGCTTTCTCTGGAACAGCCAACACTCCCTAACCGTTTTAATCCCATATTCACCACCGAATGGCAGAAATATGGCCGACTTGTTTTGAAAGCAGGCTTTATATTCATTTTTGTTTTCCTCTACGGAGTGAAGACTTACGCAGGTTACCGCCAGAGTCCTTACCATTATCCGCAAAAACCAGGGATTGAAAATACAGCTGGTCTATATAATGTAAGAGAATTTTCTATAAACGGTCAGCAGTTGCCCTACTCGCCGCTGGATTCGGTAAGATGGAAAGATGTGGTATTCGAAAAATGGGCAACCATCAGTGTACGTTCCGGTGCTCCTGAAAAAATAGATCAGGCGTTGGAGGAACAGATTCACGCTGAAGACGAGAAACGTAATTTTGAGCAGGCAGGGGCAGGTGGCCGACACTATTATTCCTACACATTTGATCAAGCTGGCCGGAAGTTGACGCTTACCAATAAGGTTGCTCCTTCTGATCAACTGATTTTGAACCTCAGCCGCCCCGATTCCTCGACCATTCTTCTGTCTGGCGTTAATGCAAAACGTGATTCAATTCATGTGGTTTTGGACAAAGTGCAGAAAAAATATCTGTTCGAAGAAGTTAAAAAGGTAGGACGCAGAGGAGAATTCAAGCTTTAATAGTCACGATATCATTTTCAATAATATGTCAACTATCAACATCAATCAAGGAGCGGGTGTTCTGGAAACACCACCCGGACAGATCGCATCTGATAATAGCCATTCTGTAGCAAACGGGCGCGTATGGTCTGAGTTTGAAAAAATAGCTTTTCGTATAGCTTTTTTGTTTTTCATCAGCATGTCGCTTCCGAATAGTCCGGAGTGGTATAAAAATCTCTTTGAACTTTATTGGGCGCATCTGCATTACCGCGATCTGTACGATGTGGCGCGCTTTGGAAGCGGCCTGGACTGGTTCGGGAGAACCATTTTTGGAAGTCCTCTTAACGGTTATGCTACGTGGATCATCACATTTCTGGTTTCTATTGCCGGCGGACTGGTGTGGACGGGCATTGCAAAGCTTAAAAAGCCTGAAGTAGCACAGTACAACCTGCTTTACTATTGGCTTCGTGTGGTGGTCAGATACCGTGCGGGGATCGGTATCATCGGTTTTGGTTTTACCAAATTATTGCCCACTCAAATGCCTTACCCATCTCTTGGTTTGCTGAATACCAATTTCGGAGATTTCACTTTACAGAAAATCTACTGGCTTTCGATAGGGATCGTTCCCTGGTATCAGGTTTTTGCCGGTGTAGTGGAGCTGGCGGCAGGGATCTTGCTGTTTTTCAGAGGTACTACCACATTAGGGGCTATTCTGCTTTTGGGCGCGTTGGGCGACATCGTGTATGTAAACTTTGCCTATGATGGCGGTGTACATGTGTACAGTTCGTACTTTGTTTTGCTGGCTGCATTTCTATTGCTGAAAGATATTCCTGCTTTGTACAAACTTTTGGTATTGGAAAAATTTACTGTTCCGTACAAATTCTATCCATCCTTTCCCAAAGCCTGGCAGCGTTACGTGCGTTATGGATTGAAGGCTGGTGTGATCGGTTTGTTTGTATTCTTTCTTTTCTATCTTCAGTACATCAACTTCAGATATGATCCTTACAAACAACCGGCAACCGCAGGTGTAAAGTCGCTTCGGGGAAATTACGAAGTAGCAGAGTTTAAGATCAACAATCAGGAAATAGCTTATTCGCCTACAGATACGCTTCGCTGGCAATGGGCCACTTTTGAAAACTGGACCACGCTCACATTTAAAGTCAATAAACCTACAGCACTTGATCTTTCCAATGGCGGAGGCTCTCCGATGCGCGATGTGGAGCGGACTTTTGAACTTACCGGTACCGGTGGGGGCCAACGCGTTTTTCATTATTATGCTGATACGATCCAACATGTGCTCTATCTGCGTGACAAATATAACCGTGGCGGGTATCGCGATGGCATTGGAGCGGGTCCTCAGGGACAGAGCCAGGGAACAGGACAGCGTGATACAGCGGTTCGTAAAGGCGAAGGTGGTCCAAAAGAGAAAAACCAAGATAACAACTGGATCAGCAAAGAGGCATGGGCGAATATAGGAGATGAGAACCGTATGATCGACCCGAGAGGAGCTTCAACCCGCCGTGATCGTGAATTCGCTGGCAAAGCGCGGAAAGACAAACGTAACAAGCTGACATTAAGCTATACAACCACAGATGGTTCTCAGGTGATTCTGAAAGGAATAAACGAAAAGAAAGATTCTCTTTATGTGGTTTTGAACCGTGTAGAAAGACCTTATTTATTGTCAAAAAGTACTTTGAATGCTGGTAAATACGATTAAGCCGTTTCTGCTCGCAGCAGCGTCAGCGACATTTCTGGCTACCGTTCCTCATACTGATCCCGGAACTGTGTCATTTGAAACAAGGCGGACTGATACCTTACACTATCCGGAACGTTTTGGGTTTGGAAAACCTGTATCTGCTGAAAAGATTGCAGCCATTGATATAGATGTCCGTCCCGACGGAAAAGGGCTTCCGGCCGGTAAAGGCAATGCGGTAATTGGCAAGCAAATTTATGCTGTTAAATGCAGTGCTTGTCACGGAGCATCCGGTACTGAGGGACCTAATGACAGGCTAGTGCTGGGCGATACCACTTCTGCAAAAAACAGAAGAGTAAAAACAATTGGCAATTACTGGCCCTATGCAACTACCGTATTTGATTATGTGCGCAGAGCCATGCCATTTAACCAGCCCGGCTCATTAACTGATGAAGAGGTGTACAGTCTCACGGCTTATTTGCTACATGCCAATGGCCTGATCAGCGAAAAGACTGAGTTGAATGCCAGTACACTTCCGAAAATAGTGATGCCGGCAAAGAAGTATTTTGTGCCTGACGACAGGGAAGATGGTCCGGTAGTTAAGTAATTTTTATCGAAATGGATATCGGGAAAGATAAGCCGTTAAGCGGACGAATCAGCAGAAGAAAACTATTAGGTGGTGCGGCTACAGCTGCAGTAGTATTAGTACAAACAGCGACTGGAAAAGCGTTTCAGGCGGGAGTGTCGGTGGCGGAGCTGGACGACCCAACAAAGATTCCGGGCGTGCTACCCGGAACCGTAGGTACACGTTCGTCATTTGAGCAGCCTGTAAAAAAGCCGTCGCCTACGTCATCACGGACACCCTTGCAGGATTTGTATGGTACGCTGACACCCTCGGACCTGCATTATGAAAGACATCACGGAGGTGTGCCCGCGATTGATCCTGCCAAATTTGAATTAGTAATTCATGGTATGGTAGAAAGGCCTATGGTTTTTACTTTGGCAGATCTGAAACGTTTCCCTTCGGTATCGCGGCTTGCTTTTCTGGAATGTTCTGGTAACTATCGGGGCGCGAATGATGGTAAAATTACACCTCAGGATATTTGTGGTCTTACCAGCCAGAGCGAATGGACCGGCGTAGCGCTATCGACCCTATTCCGTGAAGTCGGGGTCAGCGAGAAAGCTACATGGTTTCTGGCTGAAGGTGGCGATGCTGCTGTGATGACGCGCAGCGTCCCTATGAGCAAGGGCTGGAAAGATGCCATTATAGCCTATGCGCAAAATGGCGAGGCCGTCAGACCGGAACAGGGTTATCCGGCACGTTTGTTTCTGCCGGGATGGGAAGGAAATACCAGTATTAAGTGGATACGCCGCATAGAGATCTCTGATCAGCCGTTTATGACCCGGGAAGAAACTTCCAAGTACACAGAACAGGTAGGGCCGGCCAAAATCCGGCAATTCAGTTTCACGATGGATGCGCGCTCGATCATTACCTATCCGTCTTATCCGGCAAGAGTAGAAAAGGGCTGGATCGAAATCCGAGGGATAGCCTGGAGCGGCAGAGGGAAAATCAGCAGGGTAGAGGTAAGTACGGACGCCGGCAAATCGTGGCATCTAGCAGCTTTGCAGGAACCAGTTCTGGATAAGTCGCTCACTGCCTTTCGCTACTTATGGCAATGGAATGGCGGGCCAACTGAGATTATGAGCAGAGCTGTGGATGAGACAGGTTATGTTCAGCCATTTTATAAACAGCTGTTGGCTGCACGCGGAGGAAATATGGGTTATCATTTCAATCCGGTTACGGCCTGGTATTTGCAGAGCGACGGGCAGGTACTTTTCCGTTCCACTTGATTTTGCGTTGTTTTAGAGCAATCCCCGGTACATATTTGTAAGAAGACAAGATTCTAGTTAATCCTAATATTTTCAGCGTGGCAAATCAGCAGTATGATGCAATCGTGATAGGTTCAGGTCCAAATGGTCTGGCGGCGGCAATCACATTACGCAGGCAAGGCCTTTCAGTGCTGCTGATAGAAGGCAAAGAAAAAATTGGTGGTGGTATGCGCTCTCAGGAGCTAACACTGCCTGGTTTTGTGCATGATATCTGTTCTGCGGTACATCCGATGGCGACCATGTCCCCGTTTTTTACGGATTTACCATTGAAGGATTTCGGGCTTCAAATGGTGAATCCCACATTGGCTGCAGCGCACCCTTTCGATGGTGGTGGAGCAGCGGTACTGCAACATTCAATTTATGAGACTGCGCAAGGTCTGGGTGTTGACAAAGAGACTTATCTTCGGTTAATGGAACAGACAGTTCTGGATTTGCCCAAACTGCTTCCTGATCTTTTAGGACCCTTCCCTTTTCCGACTCACCCGTTGGCACTGGCTTCATTCGGGCTTAAAGCACTTACCTCGTCAAGCTGGCTGGCTGGCCGCTTCAAAACCAAAGAAGCCAGAGGTATGTGGGCTGGTATGGCAGCGCATGGCATTCAGCCTTTGACCAACATCAGTACTTCTGCCATAGGTTTGATGCTGATGGCGGCAGCGCATGTAGGAAACTGGCCTATTCCGAAGGGAGGATCTCAGTCAATCGCCGATGCACTCGTAGCCTATTATCTATCCATTGGAGGACAACTCGAAACGGGCCATTTTGTGAAATCTTTGCAGGAGCTTCCGTCTGCCAGAGCCGTATTGCTGGATGTTACCCCGAAACAGCTTATAAGTATTGCAGGTGATAAACTCAGTCCGTCTTACCGAAGCCGGCTTGAAAAGTACCGCTATGGAATGGGTGTATTTAAAGTAGACTGGGCGCTGAGTGAACCAATTCCATTTACTAACGCGGATTGCCGAAAGGCAGGTACTGTGCATCTGGGTAATACGTTTGAAGAAATCGCGGCAGCGGAACAGCTGACCTCAGAGGGGAAACATCAGCAAAAGCCCTTCGTTCTGCTGGCTCAGCCCAGCGTATTTGATGCAACCCGTGCTCCGCAAGGTAAGCATACAGCCTGGGGTTACTGTCATGTTCCCAATGGGTCTATAGAAAACCAGACCGCTGCGATTGAAAACCAGATAGAAAGGTTCGCACCCGGTTTTAAAGATACCATTGTGCATCGTCATACCATGAATGCGATGCAAATGCAGGAATATAATCCTAACTATATAGGCGGAGACATTAATGGCGGAATTCAGGATATCTGGCAGCTCTATAGCCGGCCTGTGTTAAGCCTGTCGCCATACCGGACATCTGCAAAAGGCATTTATATCTGTTCTTCTTCAACTCCTCCCGGAGGCGGCGTACATGGTATGTGCGGATATCATGCTGCACAGAGGGCGATAAAGGATTTGTTCAGTTGAAACTTCCGCTGCTTTGTCCTCAGTGTTGGTGGAAGATGGAACAGCAGAAAGCCGATACGAAGTACATGCCCTGCATTACCGAAATGTCCTATGGGTTCTTATTCTGTTTCGGGGAATCATTGCTTGATAACCTTTAAAACAGTACTGGCATTTTTCTCTTCAATATTTATTAAATAGATGCCTGGCGAAAGAGCTCTTAAATCTACTTCTTCATCTTTTCCTGTTGCTTGTTTTGTCTGAAGTGTAATGCCTCTCAAATCTGACAGCTTGATTTTGCGCGATGCAGCGGACGCAAATTTAAGAATCACCTTGTCGCTGGATGGGTTGGGGCCAAAAGTAACCATGGGACGAACCGGTGAGGGCTCTGCTGTTAAAACAGAAACCGTAATACTCGCCGGACTTTTAACCGTACCCGCTCCGCAATCATTGTAAACATTCACAAGTGTATAGGTTTGGCCTGGTGATGCCTGTGTCAAATAAACGGAATCAACAGCATTTGAGCTATATCTGGTTTGAATAATACTGCTATTCCCTGATGACAATCCGTATCGCCAGGGACCTCCACCTTCAAGCAAAACGATCACGAGAGGGTTATCAATTCCATTGTAAAGCGCGGATTCGGAGGCGAAATGAGCAGATGACTTGTTAGAAACTACAAAAGGATATGCATATGCACTGCTGGCAGTTCCGGGATCTGAAGCCACTATGCGCAGACGGTAATGCTTTCCTGCAGACAAGTCACTTGGAATCAGAGCCCGTAAAGGCGACTGCGTGCCGTTTGTCACAAGGGATCTGAAATTTTTCCCGGTTGTATCAGACAACTGTATTGTCATGGCGTTATTTGCTGTAAATGCTCCCCTGGCAGTAAATTGGACAAACAGGGAGTCGCCTGTACAAAGCCCCATTGAATTAGAAGAAAAACCATTAACAACGATTGTTTTGGTACTCTCCGGATTAACCTCCACTGTAACAACACCCGATACCTTGCCAGCTCCACAGCTGTTGGATACAGAAGAAAGTGTATAGGTTGTTGTCACAGCGGGCCTTACTTCAATATATGAAAAACCAGATCCTCCTCCTACAAAACTGCCTGTGCTACCATTGGAAAGTACATAGCTAACCGTTTCCGCAATCGCGCTGTTACTCCTGACAGCAAGTTGGGTTCGCTCACCATTGTTGATAGTTGTATTTCCCGTCAGAGTGACTTCCACAGGACGTGTCAGTGCTATATATATTAGGGTTGAAAGCTTAGTGTTCCGGACTGTGCAGTTGATCTGATAATGACTGCCTGTGAGATTTACGGGTATCTTCAGTTCTATTTTACCTTGTCTGATTTTTGTACTATCCAACAATATGCTTTTCGAAGTTGCAGGATCAAAGAGCTCGAAGCGGATGTAGTCATCAGAAAGGTCAACGTCACCGACCAGTTCATAATTAAGAACGAAATTGTTCCCTTTGCAGGCAGTTTGCTCATATGTCGATACATTGAGTGCAGCGTTGACTTTAACCGCCACTGACCCTGATACAGGACCGTAACCACACATATTGTAAACAGTTTTTAACTCAAAATTCCGCCCCGTCTTCACCAAAGCTTTTCTTATGTCAGGATTCAGGTTTGTGGTCTGGCTGCTATTGTCTTCAAAAACGGCAGTCCATGGACTGGAGCCTGTAAAGTCTAACTTCAGATCAACAGAGGTATTATTTTCTGTTGAAATTGGCTGAGGAAGAGGACTGGAAATGGTAGCTCCCGGCAATACAACAACATAAAAGTTAACCACATTAGACTCTGCACCACTGGAAGAGATCACCTTCATTTTATAGTCACCCGCGGATAGGTCTGATGGTAATTTTGTGTTGAATATGCCTGAGCTTTCCACAGAAGCAATAGTTTGATAATTGATCTCATCTTTTTTGGAAATCTGTAAGGAAAATGATGATGAACCAAGAGTGCCATTTTCAATACCGAATGGAATACTGATTTGGCTTCCACTACAAAATATATCTCTGGATGTAACAAAACCTGGTAATTGGATCTTAAATGGAACGACCTTCACGTAGGTGGAAACAGAGCCATATTGTGTTCCGCAACTGTTAGTAATTGATTGTAATGTATACTTAGTTGTTTTGCCAACCGGTGGAGTAATTTTAAAACCCAGGTTATCGGGGTTCTCAAACTGAGCGGATTTTTCAGTGAGATCTTCTAAATAGGTTATGGAGGTAACATTTCCTCCGGATGCACCGAAATACAACATGGGGTCGGAAGATTCCAGCATCAGAACAGGCTCTTTTTCTGAGCCTTCCCTGGAGACGGTAAATTTTTTCAATGGTGTGTTCACCTTAATCTGGCGCGTCTCGCTAGTAAAAAAAGGGTTGACCGAAACCACTTTAAATGAAACAGGATGGGGGTACTCCTCCATGCCGGCTGGTAGTTTTACTTTGTAGGTACCACCCGAGCGAACAGTTTTCAAAGTGGTGAAATTACAACAGTTGATAGCCACCTGTATATGAAAGAAATTTTCCTGAGTGAAGTTTCCAGGAGCGGAAAAAGTAACTTCAATACTGTCGCTATAGCATACCACCGGCGTTAAGGGCTCCAGATAAAGCCCTGGTGCTGAGTCGCTGGTGAGTGTGATACGGGTCGGGGGAATGTTTTCTGTCTTAAAACAGGAATTACTAATTGATTTTATCTTGAACTCTTTCGTTTTATCCAGATAAATTTCAGGCCTCCACCAGTCATTTTGAACTGTAGTAATGTTACCTTTTTCATCTTCAATTTTGAAGGGCCATTTTCCGTAAATATTAAATGATAAGGGAACAAGTTGTGGTTCATCGTACACATATTTATTATATTCCGACGGGACCATAGATGGCTTGCTCTGAATCAGATAATTGCCATATTGGGAAGATCGATGGGACGGATTATTGCTGGAAACATAAAAGCCATTCAGACCATCATAAGACATGGAAGGATCTGTACCGGCAGGTAATTCCGGAATCACGAATTCAAGGTACTCTCCGTTTCTGCTTGCAGGAAAATTATATTGTTTAGAAGGGCCATAGTAGGCGTGGACGGTATAGGAAGTGTTAGGTCCATAACTTCCACTGGCTTTGATCCGAATTTTGGAGGTACTTCCTGCACAGTATATCTGAAGATTTTGCTCCCGCATCATGGCGATGCCATCAAGTACCCGAACCGTCATCACTTTAGGGGCAGCAAGGTTTGTAATACCACACCCTGTTGAGAAAGATTTGATAGTATAGGCGGTTGTCTTGTCAGGTTGTTTATTGAGATATACCTCTCCTGTATACGATGCTGATATGACAGAACCATCGCTAAGTTCTGCAGAGAAAGGTGGCACTCCTTTAAAGATGACGCCAACGCGGGTTTCATCTCCCACGTTGATTATCGGATCAGGTGTATAGAAATCAACTGCTGGTTTAGGGTAAACAGTCACGATATAAGTGCCGGGAGAGCCCACTATTTGCTGATCGTCTGCAAGTATCATTACCTGGAAACTGGTTTGAGTGTTCAATTTCAGGTTTTCGGGAAAGTGTGTTATGATCCTGCCATTTTTTAGTTCAGCTGGTGCTTCAGCTACGAATGGATTCTCTGGCCGAAACCGATTGGGAACGGATCGGAAGCGGACTCTGTATTTCCCGTTTTCCGGTAGTACGCGCCCGACGAGTGAATACGAGATACTGACCTGGCTCCCCTCACAGATACTCGCGGCGTTTGTCGAAGTGGTTTGAATAGAAATCGGATTGGCAACAGGCTTAATTTGACCGCTTGTGAGCATTGCGCCACAATCGTTCGTGGCCGTTTTAATATAGAACGGTTCGTTGGTGTGTGCCTTAATTTGATGGAAACTTATGTAGTCGGAGGGGGAGTAAGATGTGAGCTCAAAAGATGAGCCATCGTTAAGCGTAACATCCACCTCTGTGCTGCTTCTGGTAATGAATTTGATCGGTAACTCTTCACCGAGGTTAATCGTATCTGATATTGCCGGGCTAAGCTGTATGCGTCCTTTGGTATGAATCGTAGTGTTGCTCCATGTACTTTCAGTGCTGGGAGATGAAGCAACAATTCTGAATTCTACCGATGAATAAAGCGACAGGGTCGAATCCCGGAAGGTAACTTCCATGTTCTCACTCTGCAAAGTTGCCGGCAGCGTAGCCAGGATTGGCGAGGTGGCTGTCTCTCTTATCTGAATCGTAAACTTGTTGTCTGGCGCAAAGTTTCCCGAAAGAGTCACAGGTATTTTATGTACGTTGCCCAGGCAGGCAGATTTAAAGGCATACCCGACAGTGATTGTGTTTTGGGCTTTTGCAACAAGCGGAATTACAATCAGTAGCAGAAGCAGACGAATAGTGAGTTTCATTATATAAAAGTTCATGAAGGAGAGGTACTTATGTTAGCTGTGAATAAAAGTAGAGTAGCTGTTACTGTTTTAGAATTTTATGCACAGATTTTAAGTTTTTACCTTCAATATTTAGAATATAAATTCCTGATGGTAAGTGATGTACACTGATTTGTTTTTCCTTGACAGCTATTTCCTCCCGGAGTACAACGACGCCCGTGGAATTTATCAATGTGATTGTCCGGATAGTAGGATCCGGAAATTTTATAATCAGCTGATCTTGTGTCGGGTTGGGGGCCACCAAGATCTGAGATGGCGTATAACCAGCTTCACCCGTTATCACCGACAACCTGATTGTATTAGGAGTTCCTATCACCCCGGGGCCGCATTGATTCGATACGCTGAAGAGTTTATAATATTCAGCTGTGGAATTTTGCGGGAAGTAAATCGTATCAACGGGGGTGCGTGAATATTCCATATTACTGTGAAGATCACTGCCATAAGTGTAGTCCCATGGTCCTGTTCCGTCTAGCAATACTACTGCTTTCTGAATATTGGAAGCATCCGAAATTACTGATTCTGATGCAAACCGGATTGTTGCCTTCCGGCCTGCAGAGAGTGGAAATTCATAAGCACCACTGGCTGTGCCTGCGTCGGAAGCTACAACCCTGATCCTGTATTTTTTGCCAATAAATAAATCTGCAGGCACTGTTGCTCTCAACGGAGAAGAATTACCAATTGTCGTTACTGATTTAAAATTCCTACCGGTTGTGTCCGAAATTTGAACAGTCATGGTATTACCGGAAGAAAAACTGCCTTTTTGAGTGTAGGTGACCAAAAAAGCATCTCCCAAACAAAATGCCGATCCTTCATAGGCATCCCAACCCGTTGTTGTTACGCTTTTACTGCCTGATGGATTAACCTCTACAATAGCCGCTCCCGATTTTTTTCCCTCTCCGCATCCGTTATTGGCAGATACAATAGAATAGATTGTTGTGACAGATGGTGTTACTCTAATATCGGTTTCTCTATTGCCTGAACCTCCGTAAAAAGTACCTGCTGTTCCATCCGATAATCTGTACTGGATAGGTTCATTTGCCTGCTTATTGCTTTGTATTTGAATTTGGGTAGCATCACCGGCATTTATGGTGGTATTTCCGGAAAGTGTTACATCTACTTTGGATTTAATAGTCAATTTCGCGGTAGCCGTCAAACTGTAACTCTGAACTGTGGCGCGGAAATCGTAGAAATTCCCCGTAAGGATCGCTGGCAATTTCAAGGTAATGCTTCCGGATTTGATTCTTGTTGAATCCAGATTGATCACCTTGCCGCTTTGAGTATCTTCTAATTGAAAACGAATGTAGTCGTTCGTAAGCGTTGCATCACCGCGCAGGTCATATCGCACATCCACGCTCTCGCCTTCACACACCTCCTGTGCGTCAGTATAAATGTTCAGATCGGGATTCACTTTTACCGCAATTTTACCCGACACAGGTCCATAACCACAATTATTATAAACCGATATAATGGAAAATTCTTTCGCATTCTGGGCTGATAGGATTCTTGTATAAGGGTTTTCGCTGGTAACCTGCTTATAACCGTTTTCATAGATCACGGTCCAGTAAGGAGTACCGGTAAAGGTTGTTGCGGAGGCTATACCTGACCCCGAATTCAGCACAATCGGATCTTTTTCGGTAGTGGTCAAAACTGCACTTGGAGAACTCCCGATTCTGAGATTCACAAGATTTGATACCCCTCCTTCTGACGATGTGACTCTTATTTGATATAGACCCGTAGCGAAATCCGTAGGAATTTTTACATCAAACTGACGTGCGGTAATATTCTTTGCCAAATCTGTAAATTCCGTGCTCTTGTCCTTCGCAATTTGTAATGAAAAGCTGGCTTTCGCAGCATCACCTCCGGTTGTAACAAAAGGAATACTAAGATGACCGTTTTGACATGCATCCAGGTCCCTTGGAGATATACCGCCCACTGTGATACGATAGGGTACAGTGCGCAGGTAGGTTGTGATGTTGACGGGAAATGTGCCGCACTTGTTTGTCGCCGATTTAATAGTGAAGGCTGTGGTACTTCCTGCTGGCGGATTGGGCAGATATACTGTTCTGTCATATCGGGGAAAGTCCAGCGTTTTTTCTGTGACCCCATCTGAATAAGTAAAGGAATATAGCCTGTCGTTACGCTCATTAGTTACGGTAAGGGGAAACTGTCCACTACCAAGCAGTTCTGCGGGTTCGGATGGTGTTCCGAATGGACGTATGCTGAAATTCTCTAAAGTCGAATGCAGTTCAGTCTGAATCGTTTTGCTCAACATAGCGGGATTGGACGAAGCTATTCTAAGAGACGCCGTGCCGGCCTGACTTGCCGGTATCTTAATTTTGTAAGTGCCAGGCTTATTAACTGTAGCAAAAGTCTGAAAATTACAGCAATTGGTATAGCCCTCAATTCTGAATGTATTATCGTGCTGGAACTTACCTGTTGTCAGAAATGTGATTTCGACACTGTCCTGAGCACAAACTGATGAGTTTAGTGGCTTAAGATGTATTCCGGTGGCAGATCCTGTTGTATCAAGTGATAGGCGAATTGTAGGTAGCGTTTCATTTCGGGAACAGGCATTGCTTATTGATTTAAGTTTAAAGTCCGAGGTTTTCTCTACATAAAACTCAGGATACCATGCTTCCGCGCCTTCTATGTAGTGCGTTTTGTCAAATTCGTCTACAATGGTAAAAGGTCCTTTGCCGTGTAATGTATAGCCGAACATTGCAAGGGAAGGAGTTTTATATATCAATTCTGAGTGAGGCAATACTGTAGCACCAGGTTTACTTCGCAGTACGTATCCGTCGGATCTTTCAGAGGTGTATTCCGGGTTTGTTGTCGAAATACTCAGTCCGTTCACCTTGTCATAGCTCAAAGTACGGTCAATATTTTCCGGAAGTGCCGGAATGCGAAACTCCAGATAATCACCAACTTTAGTGGCGGGGAAAGAATAGGCAGTGGTATTGCCGACAAGTGCATTCACTTTAAATGTCGCATTTGCATTAAAGTCCACATTCGAAAGCACTTTCACTTTCACCAATGTTCCTTCACACAGGTTTTTGGTTTCTTCGGTGGGATCCATATAAATTCCGGGTCGGACAGTCACCAGCATTGCTGAAGACGGAGCTGTAACAGGTGTCATTCCACAGCCCGAGCTAAAACTTTTTACGCTGTAAGATGTGGTTTTGGCAGGTCTGACTTCAGTCTGATAATTGAAGTTAGCTGCAATCTCAGTTCCGTCCTGAAGAGTTGCGGAGAAAGGAGGTATACCTGAAAAGGATACACCTACCTGTACTTTCTCACCGATGTTTATTGTTTTGCTGGTTGTATTAACAGACGCTCCGGCCTTGGGATGAACATAGAAAGAATAGTCACTCTCCAACCCCACAATAGCAGGGTTATCTGCTATAATTCTTAGCTTGTATTCGCCTCTGGATGATACATTGAAAGACGTTGGAAAAGTGGCGGTAAGTAAGTTATCTTTCAATACTGCCGGTACCTCTACAGTTTTGCTGTCGCCAGTGTAAACGGTAATTCTTAATTTATACTTTGCTGAAGTGGGCAGAGCCTGGCCGAAGGTTGAATAACTAACTTTTATTTCGCTTCCTTCGCAGGTAGTTTCCGGATGTACGGATATCACTTTTAAGGAGGTAGGATTAATGTACGCCTTCGCTTCTCCTCCTGACTTCATCACACCACAAATATTCTCGGCTCTGGCAATCGTAAAAGGGGTAGAGACATTTGTTGCTTTTCGCCGCATATGGTCAACATAACCAGATAGAAATGAATCAAGACCGTATGATGAACCGTCGTTTAGTACAATCTGTGCGGAGCTGGAACTGAATGTCCTGAACTTCAGCAGAAGGTCTTCTCCGGCGTTGATAGAATCTGGTTGAAAGGTTGATAACTGAACAATCCCTTTTGTATGAATCTTCGTATTGTACCAGTTGCTTTCCACCTTTGGTGAAGTGGATAGGATTCTGATCTGGATATATGGGGGAACGGATAAGCTCGAATCGGAATACATGACATGAATTTTGCCTTCGATGAGTTCCGCTGGAATTTCTGATAATACTGGTGTATTGTCAGAAATTCTGACCTGAACCGTGAACTTGTTGTTTGAGTTGAAGCTGCCTGCGATAGCAACCTGAACCTTCTGAACGGAATTCAGACAAACGGGTTCCGGGTAAGTGATTGTTATTGAAGGTGCCTGAGCAAATAGTTTAACTTGTAAGCCGAGTAACATCAGCAACAGCAGGAAGAAGTTTTTCATGTAGAGGCGATCTATTTTATCCAAAAATAAGTAAAATGTATACAACTAGTTTGGAATTTGTCGAATGAAAGTTTCAAACGGTTACTACCCGGTTCCCATTTAATTATGTTGTATCCATTTAAGAAAAATGCCGTAAGCATATGCTGTTATATGCTTACGGCAATTAGACTTTAATTTCAGTGTTTTACGATGATTAATCGGCTTGTTATACCTAATAATGACTTTTAAATCCGGATCAGATCACCTCCAGTATCTCAAAATGCCTTAGTCCGGATGGCATTTGCCATTTTACTTTTTCTCCTTTGCAAAGCCCGATCAGCGCCGCTCCCATGGGTGTCAGTACAGAGATTTTCCGTTGATTCATATCGGCCAATGAAGGCATCACTATTGAAAATTCCATATCCTGATTGGCCGTGAGTTCACGTACCTTCACTGTTGAATTCAGTCTTACGCAGCCTTCCGGTAACTCATCATTTTCTACGATAACAGCCCGGTTGAGCTCATACGATAGCGTCATTTCTTTATCCTGTCCGTGAGCCGGAAATTGTTCTGCAAATTGTTTGAGTAACTTATAATCTCCTTCCGAGATGATTACAGGTGTTTTAGATAAACTCATAGTATTTCTGTTGTGCTGCTGCACATGAATGTAAAAAGAATAAAAATTGTTGAGCATGCTCAAAAAGCAAGCAAACAGCCTGATACAAAGACGGATTAAACAATTGAGCTGACAACGAACGCGTATGAGCCAGCAGCTATGGTCTTAGCCATACTGATACGTTATTTGTCAGAAAGTGATGCAGGCTGCGATGTTCCCCGAATCCTGAAAATCAGATTAGGTCCGGGGCCAGCGTATTGAAGTCCTTGAAATTGGAAACGTAATAAAGCCTGGTACAGAAGATGGTAGCCGGCATAACGCAGAAGACAGTACTGTTCCAGCCTGTCGCAACTTTGCGCAGTGTAAAGGATTTTTCAGTCGTGGATGTATTGATCTCACTTGCCATGTCGGCTAAGTTACCATCAAATTCCCGAACAAGGAAGTTTTAGGCCGGATTTATCCTGTCAGTCCGTAATTCTATTCCCGTCTTTCGGTAGCGCACGTCCAGGTCATAGTCGGAGCATAATTGACGATATCGGCGGCTATACTGCTGACATACATATTGCCCGGATTGCGGTTACCATGGGTGCCCATAGCGATCAGGTCCGCATTCATTTCCCGTGCGAATTGTAGAATGCCATCTTTTTCGATAGCGCTGTGTACAACATGTATATTGAAATGATGCAGCTGGTATTGGGAAGCAAGCTTTTGTAAATGCTGCATACTTTGCTGATTATCACGGCGCGGATGTGTATTGACATACAAAAGATGTAGTCGCGCGTCAAAAAACTCCTGTAACATTTTAACCTTACTGAGTAGTTGCTCTTCCTCAGGCTTCATACCGCAAGGGAATACAATGTTCTTTATCCTGGAAAGCGTCGTATCATTTTTAACTGCAACCACAGGAATAGGGCATGTACGCACCACTTTACCAATGTTGGATCCCATAAATGCTTCCTGCCAGCCACGTGAGCCCTGAGTTCCCATCACTACGAGATCAATCGCAAGGGCTTCGACCAGCTCTGATACAGCTACAGTAATTTTGCCTGCGTGTATATGATGTTCCACCGGTACGTCTCCGGGATTGATCCTCATGATGAAATCTGCAAATTTTTCGCGCGCAATCTCTTCGCTCATGGAACTCTTAGTCGGAAGGGCATCCGGCTCACTGATAATGGTGCAAACAAATAGACGCCCTTCGCTTTTCTCTGCCAGCTGCAATGCAAATCGAAATGCTTTTTCAGCGTAGGAAGAAAAATTACAAGGCACTAAAATTCTTTTCATAACGAATTAAAAAACGATCACAAGCCGGCAAAGGTATACGGTAAAATGCATAAAAAAGAGGAGATTCGTCATGAACCTCCTCTGTGAAATATAAACAAATGCACTATTTGATACTAAGCTCCACAACAACAGGCAGATGGTCGGAGGCATACTTTTCATCAATGACTCTGGTTGAAATTGCTTTCACCATTTGAGCCGGCCTGAACATGATAAAATCAATCGTGCGGTTAGGCTTTTCTACAGGAATGGTAGGAGCGCAATCTTGTAGGCAACTTCTGGTAAAAGTCTGATCCAGATAAGCCATTGCAGGACTGTCCGGCTTTGCATTGAAGTCGCCTCCGATAATTATTGGTAATGATGTATTTCCAAAATATTTCACGATCAGTTCAGCCTGAGTTTTGCGGTTCTGCTCCTTGAGATCCAGGTGCGTACAGGCAAAGGTTACTTTTTTACCACGAGCGATTTCAGCAGTAATAGCCGCAATTGTTCTGGGCTCTCCGCCAATTGTCTTATCAACAGGTAGCTCATACTGCACTGAATCAAGGATCGGAAATCGTGAAAGGATAGCCACGCCATAGTCGCCGCCCTGGTGATCAATCGCTTTCGCAAAAAAGTAATTCATTCTCGTCAGCTCGGCCAGGAGTTTGGCCTGATGGTTTCCTTTGCCCGAACGTTCCGTATTCACATCCACTTCCTGTAAGGCGACAAAATCAGGTTTTTCTCTGTTAATAACAGAAGCGATTGCTTCAATATCAATTTTGGTGGCCTCCGAAGGCGGATTACAATGATGAATATTGTAGGTCATCACTTTCAGATTGGGCTTGTCTTTAGCCAAAACTGAAATCGCTGCTGAATCCGGCTCTGCTGCCAAAGCGACAGAAACCGGGATCAGAAAATACATGAAGAAAAGGTTTCGAATTGACATCGATCGGGTGTTTAAGATTTATTCCCAGCCCGGGTTTTGCCCCAGCGCCGGATTACGTTCAATTTGTACTAATGGCACTGGCCAAAGGTAATGTTTATCTGCAAAGGTTCTGCCGCTGAAAGCCAGTATATAGCCTTGCGCATCTGTCCTCAGATTGGCTACGTCAGCAGGAACTTTGGCCCACTCTTTTTTCATACCAGTAACGTCAGCTGCCAGTAAAGCGCCTTGTTTCCATCTTTTGATGTCAAAGTAACGCTGACCTTCCAAAGCAAGCTCTACACGGCGTTCCCTGCGAATCTCGTCGCGTACATTCATTCCTGCAGCTGACAGTTCGGTTAAAACCATCTTTTTCATACCCACGCGGTCGCGGAGCAGATTAATGGAAATGTCCAGATCTGCCTGTGTGAGCGTTCCCTGTTCCATTTTAGCTTCTGCATAAGTCAGCAGGACTTCGGCATAACGCAGTATATGGATATCATTTGCATCACGGCTCACCTGCGCTACGGTAGACGGCTCAACGTATTTTGTAAAGTAGTAACCGGTGATGGTCACTGAACCCCTGCGGTCGGACCGAAACTTGGGAGCGGTGAAAACATCAGGATTGGTGTTTTCCGGATTACCGTCAAACCGGCCGCCCCATCGGCTGTTGGGTGCTAGCACAGTCTGAGTCATCCGTGGATCACGATTGCTAAATACATCCTGATAACTGCTCTCTTTGTAAAGAGGGGATTTGTCAATGGGAAGACCGTCAGAGCATAAATAGGTATCAACAAGAGATTTAGTGGGGTTCCATCTCGCATTCTGATCCGGTACCTGGATTTCACGGCTCAGGTTATGCATATTCAGATCTTCCAGATGCGTTCTGGCAATAATTGTCTCTTTGTTATTACCCCGGGATAATTTACCACTGTAAGTAAAAAGACTATTGTAACTGGTTGCTTTGTTACCGTTACTGAAAAGCTGATATACATTCAGGTCCATTAAATCTTTGGCCGCCTTTTCTGCCACAGCATATTTCCCGAAATATAAAGCGAGTCTGGCTTTCAATCCTAAAGCTGCTCCTTTACGAAGGCGCCCCAGATCTTTTCCTGTCGCGATCTCCTTGGGCAATACCGCCGCAGCTGCATCCAACTCGGAAAGGATGAAATCTTGTACTTGCGCTGCCGGAGTTCTGGGGTCATACAGTTCGTCAATGTTCAACGGTTTTGTAATCAGCGGTACATCTCCCCAAAACAATGTCAGATAGCTGTACATGTATGCTCTGATCACTCTGACTTCAGCCGCCAGAATTTCCTTTCGAGCTTCCACAGGCACAACTGCTTTCTGATAATTTTCAAGAAAGGTATTGCACTGTCGTATAGCGGTATACATGCTGCGCCATTCCGTAGTGAACATACCCAGATCAATGTTAAAATTGCCACTTCCGATCTGCTGGAAGTCGGTTGTGGAAGGCCAGAGCGTATTGTCGCCCATGTTTTCCATATCCACTGTGTTTTTCGCTTTAATATTTCCATAACAGCCATTGGCAGCCAGGATCAGTTGCTCTTCGGTATTCCAGAAAGTTTCATCGGCGATCTGGTCAAGGGGTAATCTGTTGAGATAATCTTCATTACAACTCGTGGAAAGTACCGCAAGCAGGGAAAAAAGATATATGAATTTCTTTTTCATGATGATGGCTTATTTAAAATTTACGCTGATACCTCCGACAAATGTTTTAACCTGAGGATAGAATCCGCCACTGGTTACCGGTGATTCAGGATCATAACCGTAAAAGAATTTCGTTTTGGTAAGTAGGTTATCTGCTGAAACATAAATACGCAAACGACTTACGCGGGCTTTCTTTGTGAACTTTTCAGGAATGGTGTAACCAAGCTGGAAATTTTTCAATCTCAGATAGGCCGCATTTTCGAGCCAGAAGGTCGACAAACGCTGGTTGTAAGCCTGCTGGTAGGTAAGTCTCGGGTAACTTGCATCTGTGTTTTCCGGCGTCCAGCGGTCGCGGTGTATCTCCTGAGGCAGTGAACCTTCGTTGATCAGCGCATGCCGGGCAGCTCCTTGTATGTAACCATCCGCTTTGCCAACCCCTTGCAGAAAGAAACTGAAATCAACCCCTTTCCATCCCAATTCTCCGCGGAAACCGTAATTGTAACGTGGAATAGCATTTCCAATCACCTGACGGTCGTCGTCGAGGGTAATACGGCCATCTCCATTCAGATCCTTGTAGACGATATCACCGGGAGCAACCGGGTCACCCGTATATGCTGGGAACTTAGGTGTATATTTTCGGGTTCCCGCGTCGTAGTCGAAATCTTCAACCTGCGCTATTCTGTCTGCCACAAGTCCGTAAAAAGCATCTATCGGTTGGCCTACAATCCTCACACGATCTCCATAGGTAGGAGGTACTCCACCCAGGCTGGTCACCTTGTTTCTTACATCTGAAAGGTTAAAATTAGCCCCGTACCGAAAATCATTGATCTGGTCTTTCCAGGATACCTGCAATTCCCACCCTCTGTTTTCAACCTTTCCGGCATTTTGTGGAGGGTAGGTTGTACCTACGCCTAATACATCCGGAAGAGGGACATTCAGCAAAATATTGTTGGTATTCTGAACATAGTAATCAAAGGTGAATCCCAGACGTCCTTTTATCATGGCCAGATCAATCCCGGCATTTTGCTTGACAACAGACTCCCAGGTCAGAAACGGGTTAGGAATATTAGCCTGGCGATAGCCTATCGTTAAAGCATTGCCAATAGGAAAGGTGTTGTTTACAGGTCCGAGTGTGGGCAGATAACCGAAATCCAATATATCGCTTGTACCACCTACGCGAACTTTATCATTACCCTGTGTACCATAGGATAACCGCACCTTTCCGGACTCAATTACATTTCTTAGCCGGTCAAAGAATTTCTCTTCAGAGAAAACCCAGCCCAGCGAGCCCGAGGTAAACCAGTTCCAGCGGCGGTCAGGGGCAAATCGCGACGAACCGTCATAACGGAAGTTAAATTCAGCCAGGTACTTTTCATCGAATCCATAATTGAACCTTCCAAAGAAGGAACGTAGTGCATTCTGAGAAGCACTTCCACCGTTTAGCTGATTTTCCGTTCCCAGGTTAATTGATTCCACATCCTGGGAAGCCAGGTTGGTACGCGTAGCAAAAAAGTAGTTAGAGACATTTTCTTCCTGAGACACGGCTAACAATCCCTTTACCGCATGTTTGGCAGAGAAAATTTTATCGTATTCCAAAAAGCCCAGCATGGTTTGGTACAGATTGGTGTAGTCTCGCACATCAATCTTGTTTTGCGGGTTCGTCTGGTAGATCAAGGATCCGTCGGTTGGACTGTAATAGTTGATGGTTTTGCTGAAAATGGATCTGTACGAATTAGAGCGAATCAGACCATATTGCCCGCGCAGTTTTAATCCGTCAAACAAATCCAAAGTAGCGCTCAGGTTTCCAGTGAATTCCTGCGAATTGAACCTGTTCGTTCCTCCATCAGTAGTAACAGCCACCGGGTTGCGTTGCCCGCCAATATAACCCCAGCCTCCGGTGGTGAACCGCACAGGTACCAGAGGGAGTATCTGATGAGAGGCATAAAGTGGACCGGAATCTCCATCTATGCTTTCAGCAGAGCCGGAAAAGCCTCTGTCGATGTAACCTAAATTCGCGTCCAGATGCAGCCTGTCGATCAGGGTGGTGTTCAATCTGAGTCTGACGTTGTGGCGCTGTGCATTGTAATTATCTCCTGTGATCATACCACCTTCTTTCAGATAACCGTACGAGACATAATAGTTGAGGTTTTTGGCTCCACCGTTGATGCTCAAGTTATGATTTTGTTGAGGAGCGCTCTTTTTGTATATCTCGTCAATCCAGTTGGTATTGGCAAAGTAGTTAGGATCTGATCCGTTTCTGGCAATTTCGATATCTGTATCCGTATAGGTCGGGTTGCGGCCCACATTCACCTGCGACTCATTCAAGAGCTGCATGTATTCGGGAGAGCCTACGAACTTAGGCAGGGCTGTAGGCGTTTGCATCCCGATATAACCATTATAGGATATGTTGGGAGCGGAATCCTCTTTACCTTTTTTGGTCGTGACCAGAATAACCCCGTTTGCACCCCGGACACCATAGATAGAGGAAGAGGCAGCGTCTTTGAGAACCGAAATGCTTTCTATATCGGACGGATTGAGGATATTGAGATCTCCTCCGGGAATTCCATCCACTACCACAAGTGGATTGGCATCACCCAGGGTTCCTACACCGCGAATCCGGATAGAGCTTCCATTTTGCCCCGGCAAAGCAGTAGAGTTCACCACCGTGACACCGGCCATTAATCCCTGCAAACCCGTGCTGAGGTTTCTGACAGGCCGGCTATCTAGGTCTTTGGCCTCTATAGCACTTACAGCTCCCGTTACATTGATCTTTTTCTGTGTGCCATAACCTATAACGACAAGTTCTTCGAGTCCGGCAACGTCTTCAAGAAGCTGAATATTTAGTGCAGATTCGCCGCGGTACGTGATTTCTTTTTTCAAAAATCCAATGAATGATATCACGAGCACCTCTCCGTTATCCACGTTTATCGAAAAACTTCCGTCCACATCTGAAACTGTTCCTCTGTCTGTACCTTTAACGACCACTGAAGCGCCGGGGAGAGGTTGGCCACTTTTGTCTACCACCTTGCCGGAGAAGATATTGATTTCAGGTTCTTCCGGCATTTCTTCTGTAGTTTCCTTTTTGGGAACCGGAACAATTATTGGTTTAGCAGGAGCGTGTTTGAGAATAATAATCGACCCTGAAGCGGTGTAGGTCATTTCATAGGGAGCGAGTAGTTTGTCGAGTACCTTGCCCAGCTTTTCGTTTTTTACATTTACTCTTGCCTTTTTAGCGGATTCTTTCTGGCTGGCCAGTACAAATCTGGTGTCAGATACTCTGGAAATTTCGTCCAGTACAGCCGGTAAGGGCATTGTGCCGGTAGATAGTGTAATCGGTTTTTCCAGAACCTGACTATAGGTGTGTTCTGCCAGACCGACCGTGCTGCAGAAGCCGATCAGAAAGGATAGGATAGTGCTGTATTTCATGATCTTACAGACAGTATCAAATAATGTTCCCCGGTAAATAATTGTCTTCATATTTAGGAATGATTAAGGTAACCGGACATCCGTTAGTGATGTCCTTTATAGTCGGGTAATTTTATTTGCCTTTAGTAGGGCAAATTGATTCGTGTTTTGTCAGTTGGTGATGTCTAGGTCATGAGCTCAGATCTTTTTGATAGTTGATATTTTTACTGACATCCCTTTCCGGTAATGAGGTATTGGTTGTTCTTGTCTTTGATTATTTTTCCTTCCAAAGAGATAGCGAGCTGATCCAGCACAGATTCCAGTGTATCTCCCGGAAGTACGTCTGCGTAAATCAGACAGTCTGTTAAGTGGGCTTCAGCAATGATTTTTGTATTGAATCTTCTTTCCAGATCACTAATTACTTCGGATAGCGGGTTCTTTCTGAATGACAGCTTGCCGCTCGCCCAGGCCATGGAACTGGTGCTATCTATCTTGATCTTGATTTTAAATTGTCCTGATGCATTATCAGCAGTAAGCTCCTGTAACGGGGCGAGTACTGCAGAACCTTTGACATTGGCACCCGACACGGCAACACGCCCACTCAGGAGAGTCACTTTGCTTTGGGCATCAGAAGGATAAGCTTTTACCAGAAAGTGAGTTCCCAAAACCCTTGTATCCAGATTTTGGGTATGAATAACAAAGGGTTGCTTCGGATTGTGTACCACTTCAAAGTAGGCCTCGCCGGTGAGCGTGATGTAACGGGCCGAATCAGGAAATTCTTCGGGGAAGCAGAGGGTACTTTCAGAATTCAGCCAAACAGCGGACCCGTCCGGCAATTGTTTTTTGAGCAGTTTGCCTTTCTGAGATGTGATGGTGATCATTTGTACAGGGAAAAACCGGCTTTGCAGGCTTGTCCGGAAGGTGTAAAAGGCAAAGGCACAAAGCAGTAGAACAGAAGCTGCTGTCATATATCGCCAAAACCGCGGTTTACTATTCAGCGGGCGTACATTGTCGACCTCGGCGTTATGAACCTCTTCAACGATCCGATCAAAAATCCGTTTTTTAACAGCCAGCTTCTCGTCCATTGTAGCAGGATCCCATTCACTTGTTCTGTTTTGTAAAATTTCACATGCCTCCAGAAACCGGAGTTCTTCCTGTCCGGTTAGCGTACCGGCGAGGTATTTATCAGTAAGGGCTAAAAATTCTTCTTTTTTCATAGTTCTACCTGTATGTGCCAAAACGGACACACTACACCTAAGCCGGATATGAAAATTTTAAAATTTATTTCAGGGATCGGTTAATCCCAGATAGAAGGAAGTGTAACAGCAATCCAGAATAGGAATTCTCCCATGCTGATTCTCAATCTGCCGAGTGCATTGGTGATGTGATTTTCGACAGTCTTTGTGGAGATATGCAGCATATCTGCAATCTCAGCAATCGACATATTATTCTTTCTGCTCAATATGAACACCTCCCTGCATTTTTCCGGGAGCCGGGCGATGTGCTTGTCCAGTAATTGATTCAGATCTTGTGCAGCCAGAAGATCTTCCGCCTCTGTTCGTTCGGAGGTAAGCACGATTTCATCTGGAAGCGAAAGAGTTGTCTTTCCTGATTTTACTACCTTGAAAACCTGATAACGGACTGCAGAGTGCAGATAAGCCTGTAAGGAATCAATTTGAGCAGTACCTCTTTTTAGCCATAGCTGAACCAGAACATCCTGTACAATATCCTCACAAGCCTGTTTGTCGCGTAAAATGCTGTAGGCTGAAAGATAGAGTTTCGACCAGTAGTCGTCATAAATACGTTCGAAACTCCCCCAATCTCCCTCTTGAAGGGATTGCAGCGTTTCTGTATCTATGTGACTGGTAAGTTCCTGATTCATGGTAATTTGGCAGAGCAGCTCAGAGCGCAAGGCATTCACTGATTCTTTTTACAATATAGTGCCAGTTCGGTCAATTCTGCAAAGCAAGTTTAAAAAGAGGAGAATTGGCAGACGACCGGATTAACTTATTTTTAAATTTACATAATTCATTGCATCACGGGATTTTACTGTTGCTGCTACAAAAATCTTTTATATGTAATTCATCAGTGTGAGCTTAGCTGGGTATCTTTGATTCGTCAACCGGACTCGTCGGGCACGAGTTGCGCGATGGATTATTGTAACCTGTTGACGTTGAAATGAAATTCAAAGTATGAACAAAACAGACGTTTTACTGCAACGTTATTTTCCCTGGCTGTTGCTGATCGGGATTCTATTGAATGTGCCGGGCTTGTGGTTGCCTATTATTGAACCCGACGGTGCTCTTTACGCAACTATTGCAAAGCGTATAGCGATACATAACAACTGGCTGGATTTGTATGCTCATGGAGCTGACTGGCTGGATAAACCTCACTTTCCGTTCTGGTTGGCAGCTTTGAGCTTTAAGATCTTTGGAATCAACTCATTTGCCTATAAACTCCCTGCATTTCTATTCTGGCTTGTCAGTATTTATTATACTTATCTCACAGCACGTGATCTTTATAATAAGTCCGTTGCCCGGATCGCAACGCTGGTATATACCGTGGCGTTACACAGTGTTCTGGCTAATTTTGACGTACGGGCTGAACCGTTTTTGAGCGCGTGTATCGCAGGAGCGATCTGGCATATGATTAAGTTGTATCAGGGTGGGGCAAACAGACATCTGGTACTTGCCGCATTGTTTGCAGCCTGTGCCATGATGACCAAGGGGATTTTTGTGCTGATCACTATTGCAGGAGGATGGGTACTTTACTGGGCGTTTACGAGTCAGTGGAAACAATTTGCCGGTGTACGCTGGTGGTTGCTGCTGATCCTGTCATTCATTTTCATTCTTCCTGAACTGTATTCCTTGTATGCACAGTTTGACCTGCATCCTGAAAAGATTGTTTTCGGAGAGACGAATGTCTCAGGCTTGAAGTTCTTCTTTTGGGACAGTCAGTTCGGGCGTTTCTTCAACACCGGACCTATCAAGGGGAAAGGCGATCTTACATTTTTCATACATACCTCTCTGTGGGCATTTTTGCCGTGGTCAATCGGACTCGTAGGAGGAGTGGCTTATCTTGTCCGGTTTGATAAGGATAAAAATCCGCTTCGATGGGTCATTTATGGTAGTACGCTGATAACGTTTGTAATGTTCTCGCTGTCCAGTTTTCAGCTGCCTCATTACATTGTGATGGTATTTCCTTACTTCTCTATTATCACTGCTTATTTCTTTTATCAACTTGCTACAGCAGGTAAATTGAAGGCACTTGTGATCAGTCAGAAAGTGGTATTCGTTTTACTTGCCGCAGCTGTTTTAGGCTTGATTTATCTGGTCAATTTGCCTAATGGTTTACTAGCCGTTGCCATAACGAGTGTGCTGCTTGTTGGCGGATTTTTGATAAAAGCGCATGATCCGTTACAAAAAGTGCTTTATATAGGTTACGCAACGGCAGGAGTGCTGTATGTTTTTCTGTTCATATTCTTTTACCCATTTCTATTCCAATATCAGTCAGGATCAGAGCTGGTCGAGGCTATTCCGGGTGATAAAAGGGACCTGCCCATGGCGACTTACAAGACATTTTCTCCCTCATTCGAATTTTATGCTCCGGATGAAGTCCGGGTCTTAAAAGAGGAAGCGCAGTTGTCTGCCTTTATTTCTCAGGGGCCATGTCTTGTATACACGACTGAGGTCATGGGGGACAGTCTGATAAAGGCGGGTGTGCAGGCAGAGGTTATGACCCAGCCCCATTTTCATATTACCATGCTTAAGGCCAAGTTTCTGAATCACAAAACAAGGGAGCAGGCTTTACAGCAGCGGTATTTGCTTTACATCAAAGAGTAATACCGGCTTCATCCACAGGTGTGGGATGGATATAAAACTAGCGGCCCGATTGAGATTGTCAATCGGGCCGCTAATTTTTCGTTTTGGAAGGTGCATATCAGTTTACTGATGCACGTATTTTTTCGAACTCTTTGAGCGTATTTCTGATTTGCTTTTCAGACAGACCACTGTATTTGATCTCGATCAGCTTTACTTCCCGTGGATTCAGCTTCTTCAACTTCCAGTATTTGGGGTGGGTTTCCCCGATTGGAGGATGAAATTCTTCTTCCTTTGGCTCTTTAATCAATATGTCAAAGTCTTCCTTATTGAACGGAATCTCGTTCTTTGCAGTTGGTTCTGCGATGATTTTTACTGTTCTCCCGGTAGGCAGGAGAAATGTTTTTTCAAGCTTCATTTTACTCTTCGTTTGCGGCGTTCTGCAAAGATACCGAAGAGATCATTGCAGAACATCGCTTTAACAATTTATTAATCTGCATAATTGCCAATTGTTGGGAATTTACTTTCGTTAATTCTGTCTTAATATACCCACCCGGAAATTAACAATACGGTAAAATAGGCTTACCTAGTTTTGCGGTATAAATAAATGGGGTCCGGAATCTGTCAAATCGCTTTCAGAACCATCAATAGTTCAGCATATATCCTTAACAGGGTAGTATACAATTTTATTTTTAATGAAAAAGTTAATTCTATCAGTTTCTCTGATTGCCGCAGGACTCTCCGTCTTCGCGCAATCGCCAGGTAAAGGCAAACAAAAGCAGCCTAAAAATGTGATTTTTATGGTGGGCGACGGTATGGGTGTATCGCAGATTTATGCCGGTATGGTGGCCAATAAAAATACACTTAATCTGGAAAGAGCCCATTTTATCGGGTTTCATAAAAACCAGTCAGCAGATAGTTTTATCACAGATTCGGCTGCCGGAGCTACCGCGTTTTCGATTGGTAAGAAAGCAAAAAATGGTGCTATAGGTGTGGATGCAGACGATAAGCCACATCGTACAATTCTTGAAATAGCAGAAGATAAAGGTCTTGCTACAGGATTGGTAGCGACCTGTTCGATTACGCATGCTACGCCAGGGGCTTTTATTGGCCATCAGCCAAAGCGTGCTATGACTCAGGAGATCGCCCGTGACTTTCTGGCTACTGATGTTGATGTGTTTATCGGCGGCGGCCGCGCAGATTTCAACCAGCGTAAGGATGGAGCCAATCTGATTGACAGTCTTAAAGTACGTGGTTATCAGATTGCCAACAGCATTGCCGAAGTAGAAAAAGTAAAGTCCGGTAAACTGGCGGGTTTTCTGGCTGACAAAGAACAACCACGTTTCTCAAAAGGAAGAGGGGATGAATTGTCAAAATCGTCTAAAACTGCTCTGGAGATTTTAAAGCAGAATAAAAAAGGTTTCTTCCTGGTGGTTGAAGGCTCACAAATTGATTGGGGCGGTCATGCCAACGATACGGATTACATCGTGGAAGAAATGAAGGATTTTGATAAGGTGATCGGTGAAGTATTCGATTTTGCTGCAAAGGATGGAGAAACATTGGTTATTATCACAGCGGATCATGAAACAGGCGGCTTCTCAATCAATGGCGGAAGTACTGAAACGGGTGAAGTGAAAGGTGCGTATACTACTGGTGGTCACACGGGAGTGATGATACCGGTACTTGCCTTCGGACCAGGAGCAGAGGCTTTCTCAGGGTTTTATGAGAACACCGCCATTTTCGATAAAATGATGAATGCGCTTAAACTGAAGAGGTAAGCATTGTCATTGAACCGATTTTGGTAATCAACAATACAACGAAAGGGGACATCAGGCCGATAAGCCAGGTGTCCCCTTTTACACTAACAGAGTTATATCTGATTATTTGTTGACAGCAGGAATTGCCCAGAAAATACTGGCCTGAATAACGCTGTTCTTAAAGTCCGGATCGATGTTATTTCCTGAGAAATTACCCACTTTGCTCAGACCGGCAATATATCTTACACCAATACCGAGTCCGATGTTTGACTGATATCCAATACCTCCGGCTGCTGCGAGGTCAAGGTTATTTGCGAAGTTTTCGATGGTTTGATTAGGGATATTTGTTGAAGTCCGGAATCCCACCTGCGGACCAAGTTCAATGTAAAAACCACCGGTTGTTTTAAGTTTCAACATCACAGGTACTGTAACGTAGCTCACCTTAAAATTATCCTTATTGCCTGCTCTGTCTACTTTAGCCCCAACCGTAGAGAAAAGCACCTCAGGCTGTATTGCGAAGTGATTGCCAATACCGAAGTTAAGCAAACCCCCAAGGTGATATCCAACTCTTGCATCCGATTCAATATTACCGCCTGTGTAGTTACTGATGTTGAGACCTGCTTTAGGTCCGAAGCTGAATGACTGTGCCATCGCGAACGAGCTGATGGCGGCAAACATGATCGTAATTGCTAATTTTTTCATTTTAGTAAAGTTTAATTTAATGAATTTAAACCAGGTTGATGAAGCACGTGATGGCGTGAAAATTACCCGTTCTGTAAAGCCATATACAATATCATACCAGCTTATTTGATGACGCGCAGGCATGAAATTGAAGAAATAAATAGACCAACTGTGGAATTTGGTCTATACATAAGAGGAGTAAAGTGTAGCAGTCAGGAGCTTTAAAAGGAATGTTATGAGTGGGATTGATGAGCTGTAGAGAGTGTGTTTATTTGCTATTAAATTGTTAATCAGTGATTTGTGAAATTTACAATATGAAGATGATGAAGATGATCATTGCTTCCCTGGTGGGATTGTTAATTGCGACGTTTGCTGATGCACAACGTGTACCGAAAGATATGGACCTCTATCTGCTGATCGGACAATCGAACATGGCAGGGCGGGGAAAGCCGGATGGACAGTCCGAGCCGAAGAGTGACAAAATATGGGTGATTGATTCCCGTGGAGAATGGGTGATAGCTCAGGATCCCTTGCACTATGATAAACCCGCAGTGGTAGGAGTGGGGCCAGGGCTTTCTTTTGCACAAGCTGTGCTTGCAGCGCATCCTAACCGTCCAATAGGTCTCATCCCGTGTGCAGTAGGCGGAAGTGGAATCGATGATTGGGTGGCTGGCAGGAAGCATGAGCAGACGGGTATTTATGCCTATGACGCAATGAAAAGCAGAGTGGCGCAGGCTGTTCAGAATGGAAGCATTAAAGGAATTCTGTGGCATCAGGGCGAGTCAGATAGCGACTCTGCGAAGGCAGCTGTGTACAAGGAGAAGCTGACGGCATTTTTCTCAATGCTTCGCAAGGAGCTGAAAGTGAAGCGCACCCCGTTGGTAGTGGGTACGCTTGGAGATTTTTATGTCGTTAAAAATCCGACTGCAGCATTGATTAATCAGATAGTAACCGAATATGCTACCAGTACAAAAAACACATCTTTGGCAATAGCGGCGGGACTGACAGATATCGGCGATGCGACCCATTTTGATACAAAATCTGAACGAGAAATAGGGAAAAGATATGCCGAAGCGTTTCTTAAAATGCGTAAATAAAGCGATGAAGTAAGTTTTTTCGACAAAATGAAAAATATTTTCGGCTCAATCTGATTGATACTCAGCACATGTTAAAAAAATGTGAAATTTTTAGAAATCTTTTGTTTGACAATAAAGAAAAATGCTCTAAGTTTGCACCACGTTAAACGATAACGATCGGCAACGAAATCTGGTTTGGTAGTTCAGTTGGTTAGAATACATGCCTGTCACGCATGGGGTCGCGGGTTCGAGTCCCGTCCAGACCGCCAGAAAGCTTAAAATAGTCTAAAAAGCCTCCTAATGCGGGTGGCTTTTTTTGCTTTATACCTATTGCTCACCATAGTTACGCTTTGATGGCACATTCGGTGGCACCTTTTTTGCCCAGGTGGCACCACGTAATTTTACGTGTATGTTCGCGTAGTCTTACTTAAATGCATTTCTTTCCTTCGGTAACTTCAGGATCACGTTCGTCCTTGTGGTTTTTACCCACTAGTACGAATGAAAATTAAATCTAACAGAATGGAAATCCTTTTTTGGAGGCATTCAACGGCCGCTCAAAAAAAGCATGGAAGCTGTACTTTGTATCTTCGCATCACTGTGAATGGTGAGCGCGCTGATCTTGGCAGCACCGGCATTAAGGTTTTTTCAGGCCATTGGATCGACCAAGCTCAACGCATCAACGGAAAAGATCCTTATGCGAATTTCAAGAATGAACAGGTTGCTCTAGCTCAAACCAGGCTTCTGGCTATTTATAATGAGTTACTTCGGAAAAATCAGGGAATCAGTGCTGATCGGATCAAACGACTGCACCAACGCCCCGAGTCTGTTACATACTTGACAGCATTTGATTTGTTCGAAAAGGAGTATTATAAGGACTCTTCTATCGCAAAATCCACGAAGGATCGGTTGAAAACTGTGAAGCAAAGTATAGTCTCCTTCTTGCTTGAACAGAGACTGCAGAACATTCTAATCGAAGAATTCGACACAGCCGTCATGAATAATTACCGGCAATGGTGTAAATCTCAAAATTTTAAGGAGGGCTACTATCTAAGAAATATGAGAGAGGTAAAACGCATTACAGAGTTTGCTAAATCGAAGAAGCTGATTGATTTTGATCCGCTGGAAGATTACAAAATAGGTCGTGAGAAAATTGCGAAGCCTGTATATCTCGACTCTGTTCAGCTGTCAATTTGGAAAAGCCACAAGTTTCAAAATTCTTCAGCACAACAGGTAGCAGACCTGTTTGTTCTTTACGCACGCACCGGCTTCCATTACCGGGATCTCATGCAGGTTATCAAAAAACCCAAGGATTATGTAACAACCGGTATTGATGGCAAACAGTGGGTGATGAAGCCACGTCAAAAAAATGAAATCGATGCAAAGGTACCGGTCCACGAGTTTCCCGAAGTAAAAGAGATAGTGGATAAGTATGGCGGGTGGTCGAAGCTCCCAACTATGGCAAACTCAACCATCAACGATTGGTTGAAAATTTGTGTTGCAGATTTTAATATGCACGTTGAGCCATTTTTCAGAGTTTATAATGGACTTTCGGTGAAACATGGCCGCAGCAGCTTCTGCGATTACTGCCTCAATGAATTAGTACTCCCGGAGAAATCAATTCTTACGATGATGGGTAGGGAAAGCGCTTCAGAATTAAAACGTTATGCTCGTGCCGACGAGCGTGGCATTGTGAATGGCTTCCTGATCAGCAAAGCTGCTCTGGCGAGCTAAAATGTTAGATAACTATGGTAATTATGAAGGTTTGGAATTTTATTGGTAAATATGAGTGAATTTAAATGAGGTAGAAATGAGAATGCCGACAAACTTTTATCTGAAAGCACATAAGCCTTTAATTAAGGAGATGTTTGATTTTTTTACTTTTTACATAAATAATGTAGCGAGTTCTGAGTTGCTGAAAGAGACTATCTTAGAAGATCCCATCGGACAACTTGAACAAAATCATAAGGTTTTCATCAACATGGGTTATTTGACCAGAAGGAATTTTGAGCATTGGCATTTTTCCGAGGCAAATAGTAATCGACTGGTCGGTGGCCTAGATTCCCATGCAGTTGATGAAACTCTTAAGGCATTTGTAGATATAGACGTACTCAAGTATTATTATCTTCCTTCTCATCACAAGAGTTTCTTGTATACGGTGAACAACATATACCTCGCTTTACTGTATACCGACGAACAACTACTTTTCAATCGCTTGTTCGGTTTTCAATATATATCGAAGACTTATACTGCGAGTGTTTTTAAAATAGTGAATTTTAAAGATGATGAACAAAGTATTGGAAATGGGTTCTTAATCATGATCGATCAGTCACCTAAAATAGTAACTAATTACCACGTACTTGAAGGTGCAGACAGAGTTGTTGTTTATACAGATAACGATAAAGTTTTGAATTACGAGATTGAAAAGACGGATAAAGACCTCGACTTAGCCCTTCTGAAACTCGAAACTATACCGGACGCCACTCCTTTCAGAACATTGGCAGGAATTAGTATACTTGACGAAATTTTAACTATTGGATATCCACCGGTGTCCTGCGCTTCAAATGCTCATCCTGTTTATCATTTGGGTGAGGTAAATTCCGACTTAGAAGATTATTGGGGAAGAACATTATTCCTATTTTCAGCCAAAACGAACCCGGGAAATAGTGGTGGCCCCATTATCGGTTCTGACGGTCGTGTTGTTGGAATAATAACTGAGCAATTGGAAGAATAGAAAGGATTTGAGAAAGGAAAATCACCATATTTTGCTGCAATTCCTTCGATTGTAATCGAAAGATTTCTTGGTATCAGTAGCCATCCAACCATTGAGTATCCTTCTTTAAATACCATGTATGCGTCCGATAAAACCATATTTTAACAGATCCTTATAGTCCGTAATCTTGTTTCATGAAAACTGAGACGAAAAAAATGCGTGAGCTGTACGATCAATGGCAAACGCAAGGCATAAGCAAACAGGCTTTTTGCAATCGGAATGGTATTGGCTACCATAAATTCAATTACTGGGTTAAAAAATTTCGCCGCAAGAATGTCGCTCCTGTCGAACCAACCCGCGGGTTCAGCCAGATACCGGTTCAAAAACGAGATTTAATTGAGCAAAATCAACAAGTGCTAGCGGCCATTACTTTTCCATCTGGATCGCGTATAGAGCTGTTCGGATCTCTTGACGCTTCTTTTATTAAGAAGCTCATCCTTTAATATGCTAGCGTTATCTCACAGCTGCCGGTACTTTTTGTACCGGAGTCCTGCTGACATGCGGCTGGGAATCTACAGCTTAGCCGGTCT
>NZ_QNUL01000008.1 GCF_003383615.1 Dyadobacter luteus | reverse complement strand
AAAATCAAAGAACGTTCATAATTAATTTATTTACAACGTGTTATAAGAATTTTTTAAAAGTTAACGCATCACTAGTATTTAAAGATAATAAAAAACGAGCGGATCAATTGATCCGCTCGTTTCCAGTTCGATAACTATATTTCTCTTTATGATGCTTTTAAAGCTTCTGCACCACCTACGATTTCCAAAATCTCGGTAGTAATTGCAGCCTGGCGTGTACGGTTGTAAACCAGTTTCAGCTCTTTTAAAAGTTCCTGTGCATTTTCAGTAGCCTTGTCCATTGCAGTCATACGTGCACCTTGTTCTGAAGCATTTGATTCAAGAACAGCTCTGTACAACTGAATTTTCAGAGACTTCGGGATCAATTCAGCAAGAATTTCTTCTTCTGTCGGTTCGAAGATGTAATTCACCTCAGCTTTTTTCACTTTTGAGGTTGGTTGCTCCGAGACAATAGGAAGATATCTGTCAGTATGAATGATCTGAGTAGCTACATTTTTGAATTCGTTATAGACAAGATCTACAGCATCGTAGCGACCTTCAGAGAAGGCGGTCATGATGATCTCCGCAGCTTCTTTAACGGCAACAAAACTAAGTCTTGTAAATAAATCTGTATAGGTAGAGTTTACCTTAAAGCCTCTGCGGCTAAATGATTCTGCACCTTTTTTACCTATTGCAAAGATCTCGACATCTCCTTTTGCAGCCTGAGCAGCATATTTGTCTTCGATCAATTGCACTGTTGCCTTAACTACATTGGTATTGAATGCTCCGCACAATCCACGGTCAGATGTTACAACTACGATCAATACTTTTTCGATCGAACGAACAACTTTCAGCGGGCTATCCACAGAGCTTTCTGATCCTGCCGATACGGTGGATAGCATTTCTCCCAGCTTTTGAGCGTAAGGGCGCATCTGGAGAATATTCTCCTGTGCCCGGCGCAACTTGGCTGCGGCCACCATTTTCATGGCCTTTGTAATTTGCTGGGTAGAGTTAACCGATACAATCCGGTTACGTACTTCTTTTAAACTTGCCATTCTTGGGAAATTAAAAACGGTTCGCCGTTGCGGTTATAACTGCTGCCTGCAAATTGCCTGCGGCAGTTATAATGAGTGATGATTAGCTTAGTATTTAGCTGATATTTCTTTTGCTACGCTATCGATTACGTCAGTAACGCTGTTATCCAGTTTACCTGCGCGCAAAGCGGCCAAAGCATCTTTATGCTGAACAGAAAGAACAGTAAGGAATTCTTTTTCGAATTCTTTCACGCGCTCAACAGGTACTCTGTCCAAAAGACCTTTTGTAGAAGCATATACAGTTGCTACTTGCTGCTCAACAGGAACAGGAGCATACTGAGGTTGCTTAAGGATTTCCTGGTTACGGCGTCCACGGTCGATGGCAAGTTTCGTAGCAGCATCAAGGTCAGAACCAAACTTAGCAAAAGCTTCTAGTTCACGGAACTGTGCCTGATCAAGTTTCAGCGTACCTGAAACTTTCTTCATGGATTTGATCTGTGCGTTACCACCCACACGTGATACCGAGATACCTACGTTAATTGCAGGACGGATACCAGAGTTGAATAGGTTAGATTCAAGGAATATCTGTCCGTCAGTAATCGAAATTACGTTAGTAGGGATATAAGCAGAAACGTCACCAGCTTGTGTTTCGATAATTGGAAGGGCAGTCAAAGAACCACCTCCTTTTACGATATCCTTCAATGATGGAGGAAGATCGTTCATATTTTTAGCAATGCTGTCATCCGCGATTACCTTCGCTGCACGCTCCAAAAGGCGGCTGTGAAGATAGAATACGTCTCCCGGATAAGCTTCACGGCCCGGAGGACGACGAAGAAGAAGGGAAACCTCACGGTAAGAAACAGCTTGTTTTGAAAGGTCATCATAAACAACCAAAGCAGGACGACCTGTATCACGGAAGAACTCACCGATAGCAGCTCCTGTAAATGGTGCGTAGAATTGCATTGGAGAAGGATCAGAAGCTCCAGCGGCAACGATCACCGTGTAATCCATAGCGCCATAGCGACGTAGTGTAGCTTCAATACCTTTGATAGTAGAAGCTTTCTGACCGCAGGCTACATAAATACAGAATACAGGCTCTCCTTTATCAAAATATTCTTTCTGATTGATAATGGTATCGATAGCAACAGCTGTTTTACCAGTCTGACGGTCACCGATGATCAATTCGCGTTGTCCACGTCCGATAGGAATCATGGCATCGATTGATTTGATACCTGTCTGAAGAGGCTCAGTTACAGGCTGACGGAAAATTACCCCCGGAGCTTTACGCTCTAGTGGCATTTCGTAAGTTTGTCCCTGAATCGGGCCATTACCATCAATTGGTTCTGCCAGCGTGTTTACAACACGACCGATAATGCCATCACCAACTTTAACAGAAGCGATTTCTTTAGTACGCTTTACTGTAGCGCCCTCTTTAATTTCGCTGTAATCACCAAGCAATACGGCACCGACATTGTCTTCTTCAAGGTTAAGTGCGAGTGCTTTAAGGCCGTTTTCGAAAGCAAGCAGCTCACCTGCCTGAACCTGCGAAAGACCGTAAATGCGGGCAACGCCATCACCAACCTGAAGGACGGTTCCTACTTCTTCGAGTTCCGCTTCAGATTTAGCGCCTGCAAGTTGCTCACGTAGAATGGCTGAAACTTCATCTGGTCTAACAGATACCATAGTATAATTGACTTATTTAGAGTATAGTAGTAAGATTTTGAAATCAGCCGCAAAGGTAGGTTTTTATTTTGGTATATAAAGAATGTTTTTCCGAAAAAACTATCATCCGAAATTAGATTTTTCCAAGTTTGGGAGATTGGGCTTATCAGGACAATTCAAATTGCCGTTTATCAGCCTAAATAAACGTTTTTAAAACTTTTTTAGGTACTAATTGTGTTTTTGTTGTAATTGAGTTCGTTTAGAGTAATTACAGAATAAAACTTAAACTTCCGACTATCTTTTTTTAGCAGAATGTACAAATTAGAAAAAATGATTTTGACAGGTGTTGTTTGTGGTTTCGTAGCAGCTACACCTTCCTTTGCCCAAACATCCAAACAACCTGTTAAACCTGCGGCTCCCGTGAAGAAGACCGCTGTAACCACAGCAAAACCTGCAGCCAAGCCAGCGCCTGCGCCAGTTGTTCTAAAAACTCAGATGGATTCTTTGTCAGCAGCCATTGGTGTGAGCTTCTCCAACTCAGTAGCATCTCAGGGCATAGGTAACCTGAATACAGCAGTTTTGACTAAAACAATCAGTGCTGCATTGAACGGGGAGAAAACGGCTTTGAGCCCGGAAGCTGCCAATGCATTTTTGCAAACTTATTTCGAAAAGATAGCATCTGTAAAACAAAAGGAAATGGAAGAGAAAGGAGCAGTAGTACGCGTTGAAGGAGAGAAGTTTTTGGAAGAAAATAAGAAGAAAGCAGGTGTAGTTACCACAGAGAGCGGTTTACAATATGAAATTATCAAAGCAGGAGAGGGTGCTAAGCCGACTTCTACTGATAAAGTAAAAACACATTACCATGGTACCCTGATCAATGGAACAGTTTTTGACAGCTCTGTAGATCGTGGTGAACCGATTGAGTTTCCGGTAAACGGTGTGATCAAAGGGTGGACAGAGGCTTTGCAGCTGATGCCTGTTGGTTCTAAATGGAAATTGTTTATTCCTTACGACCTTGCTTATGGAGAGCGTGGGGCGGGAGGTCAGATACCACCGTATTCAGCGTTGGTATTTGAAGTTGAATTATTGGATATTGTTAAATAGAACATTCAACAATGAAAAAGTACTTAATAACTCTTATTCCGGTTGTTTTGCTAGGTTGGCAGAGCGGTCCCAGCAGGGAGAAAGGCTCACTGACGCTTGTGGATACATTATCACAGGGCGACATAAAGCCGGTTGCTTCGCAGTTCAAGGCGGAAGAACTTACTACCCGTATCTTATCTAATTACCACTACAGAAAGACGAAACTGAATGATTCGCTGTCGGCAGTAATGTTTGATAAGTTTATAGATGGTATAGATCATGGCCGTCTGTATTACCTGGCTTCTGACATCGCGGATTTTGAGAAGTACAAACTTTCATTTGATGATTTTCTTATCAGAAAAGAGCTTGATGTACCATTCGATATGTATAACGTTTTCAGAAAACGCTATAAGGAAAGGAGTGAATATATTCAGGCATTGCTGAAAGAAGAGAAACCTTTTGACTTTACAGCCGACGAATCCATTAATACGGATCGCGAAAAAGCACCCTGGGCCAAAAGTGCTGACGAACTTAACGATACATGGCGCAAATATCTCAAAAGTGAGGCGCTGGATCTGAAACTTTCAGGAAAGGCAGACTCTTCTATTACCACAACCCTTCGTGACCGTTATAAAAACAGGGATCGGGCGTTGGCGAGAATCCGTACTGAACAGGTGTTTCAGATGTTTATGAATTCGTATGCCGAGGCTTTGGATCCGCATACGTCCTATCTGGCGCCTACTGCGGCAGATCGCTTCAAACAGGATATGAGCCAGTCGCTGGAAGGTATCGGAGCATTGCTTCAGGAAGAAGATAACTATATTAAGATAAAAGAGGTTATTCCTGGTGGTCCTGCTTTCAAAGGCAAACAACTTAGGAAAGAAGATAAAATCACAGGAGTAGCACAGGGAGACGAGGGTAAAATCGTAGACATCGTGGGATGGTTTGTGGATGATGCCGTGAAGCTGATCAAAGGACCAAAAGGAACTGTGGTTCGTCTGCAGATCATATCGGCTGATGCCTTGCCTGGTACACCTCCTAAAGAATATCGTTTGGTACGTGAGAAGATTAAAATTGAAGAGCAACGCGCCAAAAAAGAAATCGTTTCCATCACTTCCGGTAAGAAGGATTATAAAGTGGGTGTAATTGATATTCCGCTTTTCTACCGTGACTTTGAAGGTGCGCAACAGAGAGAGAAAGAGTTTTCGAGTACTACACGCGATGTGCAAAAACTGATCACTGAATTACAAGGTGAAAATGTGGACGGTATCGTCATTGACTTGCGTAACAACGGAGGTGGTTCTTTGACTGAAGCGATTTCGCTAACAGGTTTGTTTATCAACAGAGGGCCTGTGGTTCAGGTGAAAGAAAGCCAGGGAGAAATTGATGTGCAGTCTGATAATGATCCATCAATCGCTTACAATGGTCCGCTTGCAGTGATGGTGAACCGTTTCAGTGCTTCGGCATCAGAAATTTTTGCTGCCGCTATTCAGGATTACAAACGTGGTATCATCGTAGGGGAGCAAACTTACGGTAAAGGAACGGTACAGACCTTGATTAACTTAAATCAATACGATACTAAATACCCTGAGCCATTAGGCGAAGCCAAACTTACCGTTGCCAAGTTCTACCGTATTAATGGAAGCAGCACGCAGTTGAAAGGTGTAATGCCTGATCTGGAATTGCCATCTGCATTCAAGGTAAATGAATATGGTGAAGGTTCACAACCAAGTGCACTGCCATGGGATCAAATTCCATCATCCAGATATGAGACGACAAACAATGTAAATGAGAAGATTATTTCTCAATTGAAAGATAAATACAACAGTCGTTTGAAATCAGATGAGGAACTGAAAACGCTGGTGAAAACACTCGATGATTTCAAAAAAGCACGTGAAAATAAAATTGTTTCTCTGCAGGAAACGAAACGAAAAGTAGAGCGTGAAGAAGCAGAGAAAAAACGTGCCGCAATGAAACAATTGGGCGAGCCGGATGAAGAAGAGGAAGAAGTGGATGGAAAGGCTGTAGAAGCTCCGAAAGAAGTGAAAAAGAAAAAGGATATTTATCTTAACGAAACCGGTAGAATGCTGGTGGATCTTATTCAGATATCGAAAGAGCCAAGTTTGGCAGGGACTAAGAAGAAGTAATTGCCAGTTGCTTGATCAACAAAAAACCGGATGGGCTCAGCCTATCCGGTTTTTTGTTGTCATATTTTCAAGGATCATTTCCAGCCTCCACCCACTGAACGATACAGTTCGATCAATGCGAGGTATTGATCCGTTTGTACATTCGCGAGTGTTAATTCTGCCTCCAATACACTTTTCTGAGCCGTGATGATTTCCAGATAGGTAGCGTAGCCTGTCACGAATAAATCACGTGAGGTAGTTACGGCCTGTTGTAATACGGCAACTTCTTCGCGCTTGAACTCCGTGATTTTCCTCGAATTCTCGATGCGGTTCAGACTTGTACTTACTTCCTGAAAACCGGTCAGTATGGATTTGTTGTAATTGTAAAGCGATTCCAGGCTTGCTGCTTCCGCTCTTTTTTGTCCTGCTTTGAGCGCTTTTCTGTTAAGCAACGGAGCTGTTAACCCACCCAAAGCATTGTATGCGATGGATCCCGGATTGAAGATCAGGCTACTTTTAAAAGCATTAAAACCCAGCATGGCCGTGATGTTCAGAGATGGCATAAATGCCAGTCGGGCTGCGTGTTGATCTTCATAATTTGCCAGCATTTCAAGTTCCGCCTGTTTCACATCAGGGCGGTTACGAAGCATTTGGGTAGGAATACCTGCCTGTACTTGCTGTGGAAAAGATTGCTGAACAACAGTGCTGCGCGTGATCTTTTGTGGAAAACGACCCAACAACAGATTCAATTGATTTTCTGCTGCGATGATACGCTGGTTCACATCAATCTCCAGACTTTGTGTATTGAGCAACTGAGCCTTAAACTGACGAACAGCTAACTCGTTGGCGCGACCTGCTTCCTTTTGAACACCAATTGTTTCTACAGCTGTTTTCTGAAGGTTGATGTTCTTTTTGATAATATTAAGTTCAGTATCCAGATTTATCAGCTCAAAATATAAACTCGCCACATTCGCTACGAGACTTGTAGTGATGGCTTGTCTCGCCTTTTCAGATGCAAGGAATCTTGTGAAAGCAGCCTTACGCTGGGTTTTTAGTTTTCCCCATATATCTACTTCCCATGAACTCCTCAGTCCGGCAAAATAATCGGGTAGGAAGGGGGCAGGAAGCTTACGGTTGTCATCCAGATTTGGAGAGAAATTGGTATCATAGTTACCCACACCGTCCATGGTGTAGTCTCCGAATTTTCTGCCGCCACCTGATATTTCTACATCTACAACAGGAAGTAATGCTCCTTTTGCAAACAAGACATTGGACTGCGCCATTTCGATTCTCTGAACTGCCATCTTCAAATCCAGATTGTTCTGAATGGCCGTGTCAATAACGGCAACCAGATTTTGGTCCGTAAAAAAGGTTTTCCATGGAATATCACCGATTCCGGTTGAGTCCTTGTGTCCTATAAAAGTTTCAGGAGTTTGAACAGGAGTCTGCGGAACAGGCCTGGAGAGTTTGCAACTGCTTACTACCAGTGCTGAGGCAATCAGGACCGGATATATTTTGTATGTTCTCATTAATGTCTTTTTCTGATGTAAAATATTGTTCAGCCTTCTGGAAATGCAGAAGGCTGAACCGGGGCTTAATGCAATACCTCTTCCTGAGTTGCTACGGTAGGTTTGGGAGGCTTGCTGCCTCTTACCATACTCGCAAACAGAACGTACAGTCCGGGAATTACGATAACTCCGAACAATGTCCCGATAAGCATACCTCCCGCTGCTGCGGTACCGATAGACCGGTTACCGATTGCACCTGCTCCTGATGCTACTACCAATGGGATAAGTCCCGCCACGAATGCAAAAGAAGTCATCAGGATTGGGCGTAACCTTTCCGTAGCTCCTTCCAATACGGCATCCACAACGGTACGACCTTCTTTCTGGCGAAGTATTGCATATTCAACAATCAGAATCGCATTTTTACCAAGCAAACCGATGAGCATGACAAGTGAAACCTGCGCATAAATGTTGTTTTGCAGCCCCATCAGTTTCAGTGCCAGGAATGCTCCGAACACACCTGTAGGAAGGGACAAAATTACAGGAAGCGGAAGCAAGAAGCTTTCGTATTGAGCCGCCAGCAGCAGATATACGAAGATCAGACATATTGCAAAAATGTAAATAGCCTGGTCACCGGAAAGGATTTCTTCCCGCGTCATACCTGACCATTCATAGGTAAATCCTCTTGGCAAACTTGTTGCCGCCACTCTTTCGACAGCTTTGATCGCATCTCCGCTACTATATCCAGGTGCAGCATCCCCGTTGATCATCGCGGAAGTAAACATATTGTACCTTGTCAGAAGCTCTGGGCCGTAAACACGTTCCAGTCTGATAAAGGTCGAGAACGGTACCATTTCACCACGATTATTCTTCACATACAGTTTAAGAATATCTTCCGGGCTTTTGCGGAAATCCGGATCAGCCTGAACCATTACCTTATACATTTGTCCAAAACGGATAAAGTTGGAGGCATACAAACTACCAATAAGTGTCTGCAACGTGCTCATAGCGACATCCACAGAAACTCCTTTTTTGGAAGCTATATCTGCATCGACGTGGATCATGTACTGCGGAAAACTGGCGTCGAAACTACTGAAAGCGGTAGCTATTTCAGGACTATCCATCAAATCTTTCACAAACTTATTAGTGATATCGGCAGTCTTTTGCAAATCATCACTACCTGTTTTATCCTG
The DNA here is from genome assembly GCF_003383615.1 of Dyadobacter luteus. Taxonomy (GTDB): domain Bacteria; phylum Bacteroidota; class Bacteroidia; order Cytophagales; family Spirosomataceae; genus Dyadobacter; species Dyadobacter luteus. The sequence continues at coordinate 199,242 of NZ_QNUL01000008.1, read as the reverse complement.
AACCCTTAGCTCAAAACCACTGGAATTACCGAATCCAGGAACAGTTGGTGGTGGGAAAAACTGAATATCAGCGTCAGTAATGTGCTTGGTTTTCTTTTCCATTTCGGCGATAATATCCTGTACCGAAGCTTCACGTTCGTCCCATGCTTTCAGGTTGATCATGGCCATACCATATGAAGAACCTGCAGATTCTGTGATCAGACTATATCCTGAAAGAGAAGAAACTGATTCCACAGCTTCAAGTGATTGAGCTACTTTTTGGATTTCATCCAATACAGCTTCAGTCCGTTCCACAGTAGATGCCACCGGAGTCGTAACGTTCACATTGATAACCCCCTGGTCTTCCGTAGGGATAAATCCTGTAGGCAGTACAGCGTTGATTCCATAGGTTCCGATACAGAATGCCAGAAGCAGACCGATTGTAATCATTCTGCGGTTGACAATCAGCGAAAGTAGTTTTCTGTATTTGTTCGAAATGCCATCATACCCATTGTTGAATCCTCGGAAAAATCTGTCCAAAGGTGTGTTTTTGGAAGGTTGTCCGTGCGTATTTTTCAACATCAGCGCACATAAGGCAGGTGTGAGCGTAAGTGCGTTGATACCAGAAATAACGATGGAGATTGCGAGTGTGATAGAGAACTGACGATAGAAGATACCGACCGGTCCAGACATAAATGCTACCGGTACGAATACCGCCGACATAACCAGTGTGATCGCGATAATGGCACCACTCATCTCTTTCATAGACTCAATGGTGGCCTGCCGCGCATCCAGATGTTTTTCGGCCATCTTAGCATGGACGGCCTCGACGACGACAATCGCGTTATCCACCACGATACCAATCGCAAGTACAAGTGCAAACAAGGTAAGCAGGTTGATCGAAAATCCGAACAACTGCATAAATGCGAAGGTACCTACAAGTGCAACCGGTACAGCCAGTGCCGGAATCACAGTAGAACGGAAATCCTGAAGGAACAGATATACGATGATAATTACGAGGATAAATGCCTCTATCAGTGTACGCACAACTTCATGAATGGAGGCATCAAGGAAGCGGGAAACGTCATAAGAAACGAAGTAATCCATTCCCGGAGGAAATGTAGTCCCTTTCAGCTCCTCTACCTTTGCTTTGATGTTTGCAATAACTTCCTGCGCATTAGAACCAGGACGCTGTTTGATCATGATCGAAGCAGATGGCTTTCCGTTCGATTTGGATGCCATATCGTACTCCAGTGTACCGAATTCAATATCGGCAACGTCTTTCAGTTTAAGCATGGAACCGTCCGCATTGGAACGGATAACGATGTTTTCATACTGTTCAGGCTGGAAGAGTTTTCCTGTATATTTCAATACATATTGCAGAGCCTGCTTTTCTCTTCCTGAGCTCACCCCGGTTTTTCCCGGAGCCGCTACTACGTTCTGGTCGCGAATGGCCTGCACCACCTCATCGGCGGATACGCTATAGCCATTCATACGGTCGGGCTTTAACCACACACGCATGGAGTAATCTTTACTACCCATGATCTGGGCGCGTCCTACTCCATCAATCCTTTTTAATTCTTTAAGGATATTAATGTCAGCGAAGTTATATACGAAATCTTCGCCAACTGTTGAATCTGAACTCATTATGTCCAGATACATCAACATACTATTTACTTCTTTTTCTGTGGTTACCCCGGCTTTAATTACCTCTTCGGGTAGCTCATCAATCACCGTTTGTACCCTGTTCTGCACGTTTACTGCAGCGAGATCAGGATCAATACCGACATTAAATGAAATGGTAATGGTTGTTACACCATCATTACCGGATACGCTGGTCATGTATGTCATACCAGGTACACCATTAATTGCACGTTCAAGAGGAACGGCCACGGCATCCACACAAACTTCGGAGTTAGCTCCTGTGTATGTGGCAGTTACAACTACAGAAGGCGGAACAATATCGGGGAACTGTGACACTGGCAAATCCAAAAATGCCAATAGTCCGAGCAGAGTTATAAAGATTGAGATGACCAGTGACAACACCGGTCGTTCTATAAATTGTTGGAACATGATTGTTTATTCAGGTGGAACGAAAAGGGCTTAGCGGGCAGATAGTTCTACTTTGCTTGCCGGAGTTTTAAGACTGTCAAGCGAGATTGTTTTAGGATTGATGGTTGCACCATCTTTTAATCCCTGCAATCCTTCATAAACAATCTTTTCGCCAGGTTCCAATCCTGATTTCACTACATAATAATCCCCTAAGCGCGACTGCGGAGTAAATACGCGGGTTTTGATTTTATTGTCTTGCTGTACTACGTATACAAAGTTTTTATCCTGTATCTCAAATGCCGCTTTTTGCGGAATCAGGATCGCGTTATCCACCGCATTGGTAAGACGTACCGTACCTGTTGACCCATGTTTCAGCAGTTTGTCAGGATTGGAAAAACGCGCACGGAATGCAATAGATCCGGTTCCTTCATCAAACGCACCCTCCATGGTTTCGATGGTTCCTTTGTGTTTGAAATAGGATCCATCAGCCAATTCCAGCTCTACGAGCGACTGCTGACTTTCCGATTTTCCTCTTGCCTTTACGTATTCAAGATATTCATTTTCAGATACATTGAAATAAGCGAATACATGCTTGGTATCTGACAATGTTGTTAACAACGTTCCTTCGTTAATCAAACTTCCTGTCTTCGACGGGATACGGTCGATAATGCCGTCGAATGGAGCGCGGATTTGTGTTTGAGCCAATTGAAGTGCAGCATTTGCCTTCTCAGATCTTGCTTCTTCAATTTTGGCGTTAACAGCGGCAAGTTTAGCTTCTGCAACCTCCACTTCAGTTTTAGAAATTACATTTTTTTCAACGAGTAATTTCACTCGCTTCAATTCCAGTTCAGCGCCTTTGGCTTCAGCCACAGCACTTTGTAGCGTTGCTTTTGCCTTTGCAAGGTTAGCTTCGTATTCTTCATTGTTGATTCTGAAGAGAACCTGTCCTTTTCTTACTTCTTTGCCTTCGTCAACATATACCTCTTCAAGGTACCCTTTTACGCGGGCGTAGATTTCTACGTTTTTCACTGCGTGGATATCACCCACATATTCTCTGTGAAGCTTCGTACTCTGCGTTTTAAGCTCAGTTACAGGAATCGTCCTGATGCTGTCGCTGCTTTCTGATGTATCCTTGCTTTGAGTAGCACAACCTGTTACGAATGCGCTGGCTAACACGAATACTGGCCAAATGAATCTTTTCATGATGAGTTAGTAATATGATTAATGTCTTCTGTGTAAAATCGAATAGGGGAGAGCAGACCCGTTATGTATCAGCACGTTAAAAAACGAATGCCAGCATGAATAAGTGTCATGTATACAAGCGGTTACAATATATTCATTAGAATACATGTAACATTCAGATCAGAAAAGTGAAGTTGGCCTTAGAATGGGCAGAGACGATGAAGGAAGCTGTAATAATCCGGCAGAATATTTTTGCTCAGATATACAGAAAATAATGGCTTATGAGCTTTTGAAAGCCCTTTAAGATTGGGAAGAAAATCTATGAAAGCAGAGGGTGCAGATTCAAAAAGGGAGAACCTGTAAGAGGAATGCCTGTGTCGGAGCAGATCTGTAAGATTTTCCCTCCATTCGCATTCATCTGCCTGAATAATAGGTGCATCTATCAGTTCTTCTTCCTCACAAATCTCGAAATCTTCCAATACCTCCTGGTTCGCCGGAATATAGGCAATGAACCTGGTTGTGAAAATATCTGGCTTGTACGATGCCCTTGACTGTCCTGAAAACAGCGAAAAGACCAAGGTATGAACCAGGAATAAAAACAATACAAAAGTTCTTTTTGTCATGATGCTGATGGGTATCAGTACATTAAAAAATTCATACTTTTATAATGAATTCAAGAATGATTGGAATTATGGGGGCGGAAATTTGATAAATGCCTGCTATATGTCAAATATAATAATTCAAATGAAGATTGCAAATTTTTAAGAAAGTTAACAATTGTTAAGTGGGAAGGTTTTGTATAGATTTTAAGCTCAAAAATTTGAAAAAACGGTGTAAAATCTTGGGTTTTGGGCCTGATTTTGCACCTCTGATTTCTACTTAATTTTGATTTTTAAAGGTTTTTGAGTTATTTAAACAGGATCTGTTGATCAGGAGTACGTAATTCTTAAGAACATTCGAATCAGGATTTTTTAAGATTGAAGAAATTTTTTAATGTAAACGCAGGTTATTGAGACCTATACAAGTGATGCCAACTACCCTTATTGCACCAATGAAGTTATTAATAATAGAGGACGAGCCAAGTGTGATTTCTCTAATACAGAGAAGCCTTTCGCCAGGAAATGAAATTACGGTGGCAATGGATGGTCAGTCGGGTTTGCAGATGTGTCTGCAGCATGATTTTGACATTATAATCCTGGATCTGATGGTTCCGTTAATCAACGGAATGGAGGTTTGCCGTAAGGTACGAAGTGCGAATATCAGCACTCCTATCCTGATGCTTACTGCGCTCGGAACTACAGAGAATATCGTTTCCGGTCTTGATGCCGGAGCCGATGATTATATGACCAAGCCTTTTAAGCTCGCCGAACTTGAGGCACGTATCCGCACGCTGACAAGACGTGGAAAAGAGACTGAAAAAGAGAAGACTGTTACAGGGCTGCGCATTGCTGACCTGATTATGGATACCATTACTAAAACCGTTACCAGAGCCGGGCAGCCGATAGAGCTAACTGCCACAGAATTCAGGTTGTTAGAGTTTCTGTTGCAAAACCAGAATAAGGTGCTCAACAGAATGGAAATTCTGGAAAATGTCTGGGATATTAACTTCAATCTGGGTACTAATGTGGTAGACGTATATATCAATTATCTCAGAAAAAAAATTGATAAGAAACATGCTGTGAAACTGATTCATACGGTCTTTGGGATGGGCTATGTAATGCGGCAGACCTATGAAGATCCAAAATAGGATAGCGCTGATATTTACCTTTCTGACGGCGGGAATCATCATTGCGCTGAGTGTATTTGTATATACATTTTCCAGAAAAGGTGTTGAGAATAGTTTTTTTCATCGGCTGGAGGTGCGTGCCGACATTGTAGGGCACGCCTCTCTTCACGAGAATAAGTCTCAGACCTCTATCTACTATGACATTAAGGAGAAACACCTTGGAGATCTTCCTTATGAGCATCATACGATTATTCGTACAGGGGATATAGATAAAGTGAACTCGCTTAAGTCGAGTCTTCCTGTATCTCCTTCGTTTTATGATCAGATTGTAAGAAAGGAGCCCGCACGTTACTTCGATAGTGATACTTCTTACGTCGGACTGAATATTACACTTGAAGGTAAAAACATCATCATTATATCAAAGGCTGTTGATTTGTATGGTTTGGAGGAGTTAGAAAATCTTCAGAATCTGCTGGTTACTGGATTTTTTATAGCTATGATCTTCGTGTTTACTTTTGGGAAATTGTTTTCCAATCAGGTTTTCGAGCCTATCAGAAGAATCATCAGAAATGTGAAAGGCATTAATGCGCATAATCTCAATCAGCGGTTAACTGTCGATGAAACGAAGGATGAAATGGGTGATTTGTCTAAAACGTTCAACGACATGCTGGATCGTCTGGAGATCACATTTGAAATGCAGAATAATTTTGTCAGTAATGCAAGTCATGAATTCCGCACGCCCCTCACCATCATTAGCGGAGAGGCACAAATAGGCCTGTCGTTGCCTCAGTTATCGCCCGAAGCCCGCGAATCTTTTCAGGTTATTTTTAAAGAGGTTGAAAAGCTGGAACATCTGACCAACAGCATGTTAAATCTGGCACAAACCGGATTCGACGGAAAACGTGAACAATGGGAAAAGCTCCGGATTGATGAACTTATATTTTCGGTGAAAGGCAGTATTGATCAGATCATGCCTGCCAATGACGTGACGATCAACTTTGACGACTTACCGGACGATGAAAGTATGCTGGAGGTAAACGGAAATGAGGCACTCCTAAAGGCTGCATTCACTAATATTGTACTTAATAGTTGTAAGTATTCAGACAATAAACCTGTATCGGTAATCATCAGAAACCAGGGGCCTCATGTAGTAGTGGAGGTAATCGATCAGGGTATCGGAATTCCGAACCGGGAAATAGCTCAGATATTTGTTCCTTTCTTCCGTGCTTCCAATACAAATCGCTACAAAGGGCATGGAATCGGACTCCCACTCACAAATAATATTATAAAAATGCATCAGGGCAGTATTTCGGTGAATAGTACAGTGGGGGTGGGGACCCATTTTATCACCTATCTGCCGGTGATACGCTGATTTTCTTACTTTATTTTAATTTTCTTATCTCGTTCTAATAATTTACTTATCGTATTATAATTCTTCTTTTAGCTGGTGCTAATGTCCCGGTTGTAACATTGTATTGTCAATTTATTGATGCAAATGCATTGTTAATCAAAACAGTAGGATTATGAAGACGATAGTAATTCCGAGTGATTTTAGTAATGAGTCCATTCAGGTAGCAGAGACAATCCTAAGAAATGACAAAACAGATATAAGATTTGTTTTTACCCATCTGTTCCATGTAGCAGACGATATTCAGGATTTGCTTTTCTCAAATTACAGAAAGAAAGAATACGAATTCGTATCTGAAGAGTTTAACAAACAGGTTCATATTCTGAAAAGCGTATATCCACATCTGGTGAGCGTAAAGACGGAGTTTTTCTACGGAAGCAAACTGGCAGGTTTCAAGAACTTCCTTGATTATAATGATGCTGAAATGATCGCTTACTCCGAGAGCTATGGTGTGCCCAAGCTGAGCAAAAGTAGTATTGACGCTATGCCGGTTATCAAAAAATGCGGCATGTATCTGATTAATACAGATGCGATGAGGGAAACAGTGATGTCGGATGCCGGATAATAATCTATCGTGGCAGGCTATGCTGTTTCGGATTACACTTAAAGAATTTACACTATGTTGTTAAAAAAGAATATTCCGATCGGTTACATATTTGGGAAAATCAAATATGAAGTGCTGTTTGTAGCAATTTATGGTATTGCTATTGAGATCATCTATCAAAACTTTCATATCACCAGTATATCTATTCCCATGACCATCCATACGGTCTTAGGAACAATTATATCTCTGCTACTGGCCTTTCGTAGCAACCAGGCTTATGATCGCTGGTGGGAAGCACGTATAGTGTGGGGAGCCATTGTTAACGACTCCCGTACCCTGGCAAGGCAGGTACTTTCGTTGATGAATGACCCTTACGACGAGGATGCGATCACGCCGTTTAAGCACAGGATGATCAAAAGGCAAATTGCATGGTGTTATGCATTGGGGAAAGGACTTCGGAAAAATGATCCGATGCCGCTGGTTCGCAAGTATGTTTCGGCGGAGGAGGCCGAGTTCGTAGATGAGTTCGATAACAAACACATTGGCCTGCTTCAATTACATGCCAGGGATCTGAACAATGCGTTGAAACAAGGCTGGGTTAATCCATATCAGCAAGTCGAAATTGACAGTACGCTTACACGTTTGTGCGACCATATGGGTAAATGCGAAAGGATTAAAAATACTGTATTTCCTTCTACCTATAGTTTGTACATCCACCTGGCACTGCATTTCTTTATTCTGTTGCTGCCATTTGGTCTTGTGGAATTGTTTGGTTTTCTGATGGTACCTGTTCTGGTTGTAATTACCGCTTGTTTCTTTCTGATTGAGAAGATGGCAATTCATCTTCAGGATCCGTTCGAAAACAAACCGACTGATACACCTGTACTTTCTATTTCAAGAAACATTGAAAGAGATTTGAAACAAATGATGCGTGAAAAACACGATATGCCTACCGCTATGGCGCCATCACGTTTTTACATTTTATAAAGTAGCGTTGAAGTAAAAGTGTCATGTAAAGGGCAGGCTGTTTGGCTTGCCCTTTCTTTATGTCCGGACTTACAAATGTACCATATTGGAAAAATTGGTGATTAGTTTTCATTTTTCTAAAACTGCTTGTAACTTGGTTAGCATGAGCTCGAATCTTTTACACACAAAGCGGTTTGTTTTGGTAAAAATGGTCGATGGAGATCAGGCCCTTTATCATAGTATCAGCTGTAATCAGAATGTAATGAAGTTTGTTACCGGTTATGCACTTTCGAGAAGGGAGTCAGATGAGATGTTCCGGTGCATCCTGGAAGACAATGAAGCTGACGAAATTTTAGGCAGATACTTTATAAAAGACCGGGAAAACGGAGAGGTGATCGGGGCGGCAAAGCTGGATCAGATTGCCCGGGAAATTGAGATCGGTTACAGGATCAGGGAAGAATACTGGGGCAAAGGTATTGCCACAGAAGTCACAAAGGGTTTGATTCGGTTTGCGTATGAAGGGCTGGGTATAAGAAGAGTGATTGCTTTTGTGAATGTTGAAAATGCTGCATCTATACGTGTCCTGGAAAAGGCAGGTATGTTGAATACAGCGCTGATCGAAGATATTGATGAAGTCAAATATAAATTTACTTATCTACATAAAACCGGATTCACTATGAAAAAGATACTTTACGTTATTCTTGCTCTGATCGGTGTTTTTCTGATTGCGGGTTTGGTGATGCCCAAAACGTGTGCTGTGGAGAAAGAAATTGTAATCAATGCTCCTAATTCTGAAGTATATGAATATGTAGAGTCTCTCGAAAATCAGAACAACTGGAGCGTATGGGCGAAGCTGGATCCGAATATGAAACATACTTATTCAGGAACCGACCGCACCGTTGGCTTTACGCACCGATGGGAAGGTAATGATGAAGTTGGGAAAGGAGAACAGGAGATTACCAGAATAGTCGAAGGAGCCCGCATCGAAACTGAATTAAGATTTCTCGAACCTATGGAGGCTACCAATGCGGCTTATATTTCTACAGAAAGTATAGCAGGAAATAAAACGAGGGTCAAGTGGGGATTTACAGGTGAGATACCGTATCCCATGAATGCGCTGATGCCGCTGATGAATATTGAAGAGTCAGTAGGAAAAGACTTTGGGCAGGGACTTAGCAATTTGAAGCAGCTGCTTGAAAAGTGAAAGTATTTTCACCCACGATAACCAGTTTTTTAAAGCTGGTTTCGTGGTGATTTGGTTCAGAACTTACCGTTTTCGTCAGCCAGACTGTAACGGAATGTGAAATAGCTGGATTCTTCAGTTGGGACCTCTTCCGGAGCACCTTTGTAATAGCTGATGATTTCTACTTTGGCAAATTTCCCTTCTGCTGTTTTAACTACGATTGTTCTGCCAACAATAGGGAGGATAGCATGAACACTCATATCATATTTATACCATGAATTTCCGCTGCCGCCTGGAATAGCATTTCCGCTCTCTCCGTCTGTTTTATAGCCCTCTTTGGGAGCTTCAGTTACCTGATCAAAAGATTTTTCAAGAACAATCGCCCCGCCCTGTCCCGGACCACTTGTACCACCATTAACAACAATGGTTGTTTTACTAAAAGCGAGATCCCATTTAGTTGTTTTTGCATCTTCAGCTGCAGCATCTTTACCAGTAGCGAGACTGAAATAGACATAAGGTTTTGTATTTGCGTTCAGGTCCTTAACCACAACAATCTCCGATTTGGAAATGGCAGCGGTTTGAATGCTGATTTGTTTCGCAGATTTAGCTCCCTCCATAGGCATTGCCAATGAAAGCATAGAGCCAAGTAATATCTGTATCATTAGTTTCGATTGAAATTAAAATGAGCAGAGAGAAGCATAACGCTCCTCTCTGAGTGAATTATATTAAGGTAAGGGTTAAGCTCCTTTTTTAACCAATTTGTACTCCAGCTTTGGTCTTCCTCTTTCTCCACCATCACTTGCATGGAAGTTTACAAATCTCAGTTTATAAATATTTCCTGACGAATCTTTGATCAGGTAGAAACGATCTGTTTTAACACCAACTGTACCAGTTGTTGCTCTCCACTTAGAACCAATTACATCACGGTCTTTGCTGAAAGTGATACCAGTAAGGTTTGCTTCTGCAAATGCATCATAAGTTGCTGTGGTAGTTAATACTTCAGCAGCCTCTATTGCAGCCTGCGTGTTCAGGAATACAAGGTCAGAGAATGCGTAAGGGATAGTTCCTGTGAAATAGATGCTGTAACCCCATACAATATCCCAACGCGCTTTTTGTGGTTCAACGTTTACTACTTTTTCAGTCACAAGAGAAGCGAACTGGAAGTTATAAGCTGCATCTTTTGTGATATCTAATGTTTTGTGTGTAGTCTCAGTCAACTTAGCATATTGTAAAGTATACCCCGTTCCTTTACGAATAACGCGAACTTTGTATAGCTGATCGTTCGGAAGTACAGCACCTGTACCGCCGGTACGGTTAATGACATATACCTTATTATCAGCATCTGTAGCTGAAACTGCTTTAATCACAGTTTTAGTGAGGTCGCCTGTTACATCATCGAACAAAGAGAAGGTACCAACTCCCTGACCTAAACCAAGTCTGGTAACGTCAAGATCGGCTGCAGTAACTGTGTTAATATCAGTTTTATTCACTTCTATAGCAGATGCAACATTGGTATTGTTGATGATTACGCGGAAATCAGTTCCACTTAAAAATCCAAGATCCCAGCTGTCACGGGCAACGGGAGTTTGTGTGTTTGCGCTAAGATCAAGAAACACGGAGTTACCTGCGCTTGCACCTGATTCTTTGTCAATCAGACCATTCAACTGAATGCTTGTTCCTTCTGAAATGATTGCTTTAAAGCTTAGTTTAGTTTCAGTGTTAGCTCCGATAAGTACTGGAGTCGCCACTGTGGCAATTTTGAACTGAATGGCTTCGTCACCATCCAGAAGTACACCTGCTTTTTTTAGAACCTTAAAAGATGCGGTAGCCGAACCTGCTGGTACCGTTACTGTGAAAGCGTTGCTTGTTGCTGCAGGTTCTGTTGTAAATTCAGTACCGTAAGTCAGATTGGTCGGTGTAAGATTCACAGAAATTGCTGTTGCACTTTCTGCTGCACGACTCAATACGATTTTTACTTCTGTTTGTTCTCCCTCAAAACCCTGGGCGGTTGTTTCAAATGCAGCGAGATTGTCTGGTAGTGGTGGTTCGTCATCTTTACATGCATTAAAAATTCCCAGGAATGCGAAGACCAATAGAGGCTTGATTAACTTCTTCATAGTTGTTTGTTTAAAATAGGCGTTAATTAGTTTTTGGACCAACGGAAGTTCAGGCCAAGGAAATAGGAGCGGCCACTAAATCCGGGGCCGGTTGCGTCGTGACCGGAAGAAAGGATGTTACTGTTTATAGATGTTAAATTGAAAAGATTCTTTGCGCCCGCTGTAAGGCTTATGTACTTGCGGAAATTCTTAGTGATAGTCAGATCTGCTAGATGGTAGCTATTGATTTGACCTAAGGTAGCCGTTACAGGATCTGTAGTGGTGAGCATGTATCTCGGTCTCTTTCCTGTGTATTTGTAAAAGAAACTGATGCTTGTATTGATTTTAGAAAACAGGTAAACCAGATTGGCATTCACTTCCGGAGACCAGATAAACTGAGGTAAATCGCCTAATCCTTCGGCATTGTCCAGAATTTCGTTGTAGGAACCTATATAGTTGGCCCCAAGAGATGCCTGCAGATGTTTTCTCGAAAACTTATTATCCAGGCTAAAGCCTGTAGTTTTAAATAAACTGATGTTCAGATAGGTAGTTTGTGTCGGATTGTCGGGATCCAGTGCAGTGTCTATACGGTCATGAAAAACATTGTAAAAAGCCCCAAGTGTTGAAGTGAAATGGATGTTGTTTTTCTGTGGAGCATTCCATACAAGGAAAGAATTAAAGCTGTTGGAATATTCTGCCTTAAGATTCTCATTTCCATTGATCGAATGTGATGCATCGTGGAAGTCGAAGTAAAGTTCGCGAAGAGCAGGGGATCTGAAACCTCTTGCATAGCCCAATCTCAGGTCGAAAGACTTACTCAGGCTAACCTTGGCATTAAGCGAAGGAATTATCGGAGGTGCATCGTAAATGGAGTTCTTTAGGAATCTTACACCGGGGCTCAATTTGATTCCCACAGGTAACTTCAGCTCAGAAGAAACAAAAAACGCATATTCATTAATCGTAGGTTCTCCTTTGATACGCTGACCGCTGCTGCTGTTATTTGTGATCTCTATGCCGGGCAATAGAATGACGTTTGAAGATACTTTGTACTTCGCCATTCCACGAAAAAATGTAGTGGTAAAGATAGATTTGTCCTGGCCAGCCGGGTCTAGCGAGAGTGTTCTTCTACCTGTATTGAGGTCAATATTGGTACTTAAAGTTCTGCGGCTATAATCCGTATAAGACAGTGCGCCTGAAAAATCAAGTTTGTCGCTGGCTCTGTATTCGCCTTGTGCCTGATGAAACCAGCGTTTGGTGATGTAATCTTTATCTCCTGCCTGGTTAATGGAAGTTGCGTTTCCCAGTAACTTGATAGTCTCATCTGTTCCGTTAAATTGATACCAGGCATTCCAGTTTTTTCCACTGTATCCCAACATACCGTTAAACAACATCTGTTCTTTGGGAAGCCACATTTTGGCACGACCGGTGAGATCTCCCTGCCACCCGCCAAAGTTGTTTCTCGTTACATTACCAGACGCGCGAAATCCGCTTTTTTGCCAGGCAATTCCCACATTCGCCTGGTGAGTTCCATCATTATTGAAAGCATTGTATTCAGTACCCACAGTTTCCTCCAGTACTCTTGCAGAAACGCTCAGGTTATCCTGTCCGCCTCCCTTTTTTGTAATAATGTTAATTACACCTGCCAGCGCATCAGTCCCGTATATTACTGACATCGGACCTTCTACAATCTCAATGCGTTCAATAATATTGACATCAATTTGCCCAAGACTTTCCCTGGTTCCGCCACGGTCTACCATGGGAACACCATCCAATAATATCTTCACATTCTGACCGGACATACCCATTAATTGTATGTCTGTTGTGCCTAAAATAGGATCATTGGAAAAGCGAATGCCTAGCTCTGTATTCAGAACGGACTGAATAGTGGTGGCACCTCTAAGCTTTATACGTTCACCATCGATACTTCGTACCTGATAGACTGAATTACGAAGGGACTGCTTTTCAAACTGGCCTGTAACGACAGCATCGGAGAGAAATAATGGAAGTTCAGTTAGTGTAATGTCATTTAATGAAGTAGTTGATCCTGTGGAGATCTGAATTTGCTGTGTCTTCTCCTGAAAACCCATTTGGCTGACTCCAATGGTATAATTTCCTGTTGGTAAACTCAGTTTGAAGTTTCCATCTGAGTCAGAAAGTGCGCCGTAACTGGTGTTTTTGATGACAATTGATGCGTCGGGTATCGGTTGATTATCGGATGAGATAATCCTGCCTGAGACTTGTCCCCGTTGTGCTGATGTGGTGTGATGAGCGACCAAGAGGAAGAGGATGCAAATGGTCGAGTAAATAAGTTTCATTGTTAATTATGTCAATTTAGACCAATTATAGAATTGCAAATAAAATAGTATTTAGACTAATTACAAAGTAAAGTGTACGGAATAATTTTCCCGGTCTTGAAAATCACCTGAAAAAACGGTTTTCTGCTCTTAAAGGAAGATAGAATGAAATGTACTAATGGATCTCTGCAACGATTTGTACCGTAACAATATCCTTCAATTTCCAGTCCTTTTCACCGATCTGATAATCCAGCCGGTTTACTTCAAATTGGCTGCTGAGGGTGTAACCACCGTCTTTGTTCTTTTTGGCATCGAAGGGGAGTGTAACATTTTTACTTACATCGCGGATTATAAGTGTTCCGGAAGCACGGTAATTATTGCCGGATTTTTCAATTTTTGAAGATTTGAATCGGATTTCAGGAAATTTGGCGACATGAAAATACTTTTCACTCTTCATGTCCTTATCACGGGTTTTATTTCCGGTTTGAAAGGATGAAGCATCAATAGTGAGGTTGAATGACGATTTTCCAGGATTATTTTCATCAAACACAGCAGTTCCCTTTGGTGCATCAAAAGTACCATCGCAGGTGCCCAGGACAAACTTTACACTGAAATTAGTTGAGCCCGAAACAACCCGACTTGTTTGGGCATTGGTGATATTTGAAAAAACGGTCCAGAGGATCAGTATAAAAGGAAGATGCTTCATATCAAGATCAGATTTCTGAATAATAATGCACGGACTTTAAATTATTGTTCCTCCAGAACAGATTCTCCTTCCGATAAATCGCCGCTTGTCCATCGCCACTTTTCATAAAGCCGTATTTTCCCATTAGGTAACAGCTCAGGTGTGGATATACATATTCCAGTCATCATTTCTCCTTTGGTATTGATCTGATGATAACGCATGTCCAGTCCACCATCCTCATTGACAAGGGCGATCAGCTGTCCTGATACAATGCGCCCGCCGGAATAGGTTGAAGTGACGATATTGCCAGTTTGTTTGTAAACGAACTGCATACTGAGGTCTACTTCTCCGTTCTCTGAATTGGAAACAGGATTGAATACTTTATTATCGTAGTTGATTTTCATCTATTGTTACTGTTTTCGCCGTTTTTAAGGACCAGGTCGATCTTCTGATCCAGCTTTTTTAGCATTTCTACTTGTTTGGCCTGAATTTCAAATAACGTTTTGATTTGCTCCTCCAAGAGTAAATCCACTTTCTGGTGCAGGCTGCGAACTTCAAGTTCAGCCTTCAGATTGACCATATAATCGTTTTCGGCATTAATACGGTCTTTTTCTTCCTGCCTGTTCTGGCTCATCATAATGATCGGAGCCTGTAAAGCCGCGACTGACGACAGAACAAGATTCATTAGTATGAAGGGAAAGGGATCAAACTGAGCAGATGCCGGTACCATGGAATTGTAGGCGATCCAGCCAATGAGCAGAATGGAGAACGTGATGATGAAGGTCCAGCTGCCGCCAAACTTCGCCACCTGATCCGAAATTCTTTGCCCGACCGTTGATTTTTCGGTAGGAGGATGTAGAAGATTACTTAGAAGTAAATCCTGGTCTTTTATGGACTGAAGTACGATGTCATGCAATTTTTTAATCTGGATGTTCTGTACATCAAGAATGTCTTCAATATCCTGCTTTCCGGTATCCATGTTTTTGATTTGGAGGTCAATTTACAAATTTGTTGTGCTTTTCTTAATTCACTGCCCAAATTTCATATCCCATGAGCATAATCATCTTTAACGACGATAGTGGCCCTTCTTGGGATATTTATAAAATATAAACTCTATAAACTTAGAGGGGATATTTTTATATTAAGTATGAAAATAATGTTGTTTCTCAATACTCTTTAATAAATTTGGATCGGATATCAGAATGGGTAGGATTTCAGAACTTATGTGCAGTCTTTAACTGTTATTGTTCGCAGCGCATCCCGCTCATTTAGTTCTATTCCAGGTTATCACCAGACATACTGTATTTTAATTAATCCTTTTATTCAGTAGTTTATCATTAATTCTGTTTCTGTCATGAAATTAGTGCCCATAGAAAAGCGTAGCGGACTTACCCGTGAAGAATTCATCGAAAACTATTTAAAACCAAGTCGTCCGGTAGTATTTACTGATCTGATGAAGGATTGGCCGGCCATGGAAAAATGGACATTCGACTGGCTCAGGGAAAATCATGGACAAATAGAAGTGCCCTTGGTAGATAATCACGTGCATGACGCTGATAAGTATTTCCAGACCGCGAAAACGATGAAGTTTGGAGATTATCTTTCAGCCATTGAAGCAGGACCTACAGATCTTCGTTTGTTCCTCTTCGATATATTCAAAAAAGCACCTTCATTGGAGAAGGATATTATCTTCCCGACCATTATGGATGGGTTTTTGAAGTCTTACAAATTTGTATTTTTCGGAGGACAGGGTGCAATCACAAACCTGCACTATGATATGGATTGCTCGAATGTGTTCTTGACACAGTTCCATACGCGCAAGCAGGTAATACTGTTCGCACCCGAAGATAGCGCGAGGCTTTATCACCATCCATACACTGTAATGAGCAAGGTGAATCCGATTGATCCGGACTATGAAAAATTCCCGGCTCTGAAAGGGCTTACAGGATATGAAACTACACTCATGCACGGGGAAACTATCTTTATCCCGTCTCTGTGGTGGCATTATATCCGCTATGTAGACGGAGGATTTAGTTTGGCTCTACGTGCTAATAACTCAGTATTTACTGCTGTTCGCGGTGGTATGAACATCGTTCGACATACGTTTGTAGATAAAAGCATGACCAAAATTTTTGGTTTAGGTTGGCAGCATTGGAAAGAGAAGCAAGCTGTAGAGAAGGCACAGCATTTGGTCTAGTGCAATCTTACGTATAGAATTATTTATTTTGAAATACCCCGGCGGAAAAGTCGGGGTATTGTTTTTGTACACGGCGTATTTACAGCCCGTCAGTACAAGAAACTATTCTATATTTAATCAGCGTTGTTTAGAGTAAGCACCTATTGGGAAATTTGATTTTGCTCCATATGATGTCAATTGATTCCTCAGCTAATCGCTAATAAGTATTGGCTAACAGCTATTTACATTTATTATCAGGTTATGAATTTTGAACTGACTTCTGATTACAAACCTACCGGTGACCAGCCGGAAGCGATAAGACAACTTTTAAATGGAATTAATGCCGGTGAGCCTGCCCAGACTTTGCTTGGGGTTACTGGTTCCGGGAAAACATTTACGGTAGCGAATGTAGTTGCGGAAATTAACCGGCCCACGCTGGTTTTGAGTCATAACAAGACATTGGCTGCGCAGCTATATGGAGAATTCAAGCAGTTTTTTCCTAATAATGCGGTGGAATATTTCATTAGCTACTATGATTATTACCAACCCGAAGCATTCATTTCGACTACAAATACCTATATAGAAAAGGACCTGATGATCAATCAGGAAATCGATAAACTCAGGTTACATACGGTTTCTTCTCTGATGAGCGGAAGACGTGATGTGCTGGTGGTGGCCTCGGTATCCTGTATATATGGAGCAGGCAATCCCAATGAGTACAAAAAGAGTATTGTGAGTGTGAAGTTGGGAGATATCGTGAGCAGGAATCAATTCCTGTTCAGACTGGTGGAGATTTTGTATAGCCGTACTGAAGTTGAGTTTAGTCGTGGTACTTTCCGTGTGAAGGGCGATACGGTAGATATCTATCCCGGCTATGCTGACTTTGCTTACAGGGTCATCTTTTTCGGCGATGAAATTGAAGAAATTCAGCGTATTGAACCTGATAGCGGAAAGAAGATTTCCAATGATAAAGCTATCGCCATTTTTCCGGCTAATCTGTTTGTGACGGGCCGGGATGTACTTAATCAGTCTATCAAGGAGATTCAGGATGATTTGGTACAGCAGGTTAAATATTTCACCGCGGAAGGCCGATTGGCTGAAGCAGAAAGGGTGAAGGAGCGTACGGAGTTTGATATGGAGATGATGCGTGAGCTCGGTTATTGCTCAGGTATTGAAAACTATTCGCGGTATTTCGATCGTCGTTTGCCCGGGCAAAGACCATTCTGTTTACTGGATTATTTCCCGGAAGATTTTCTGATGGTTGTTGATGAAAGCCATGTAACCATGCCGCAAATACGCGCGATGTGGGGTGGGGACAGATCTCGTAAGGAGTCACTGGTGGAATATGGCTTCAGGCTGCCATCTGCGATGGATAACAGACCGCTTACTTTCCAGGAGTTTGAAGATATGACGCCCCAAACCATATTTGTAAGTGCGACACCATCTGATTATGAACTGAGAAAATCGGAAGGTGTGGTGGTAGAGCAGATCATCCGGCCAACTGGTTTGCTCGATCCGGAAATTGAAGTACGCCCAAGTCTGAATCAGATTGATGATCTGCTCGATGAGGTAACTAAGAGAATCGAAATGGGTGACAGGGTCCTTATTACTACGCTTACCAAACGTATGGCGGAGGAGCTGAGCAAATATCTGGATAGAGTTGGTATCAAATGCCGGTATATACATTCAGAAGTGAAGGCACTGGACCGCGTGGAAATTTTACGGGAGCTACGGTTGGGTGTATTCGATGTACTGGTGGGTGTGAACCTGTTAAGAGAGGGGTTGGATTTGCCCGAAGTTTCGCTGGTGGCTATTATGGATGCGGATAAAGAAGGATTCCTTCGGGATGTGCGCTCTATGATCCAGACAATCGGACGTGCCGCCCGTAATGACCGTGGGAAGGTAATTATGTATGCCGATGTGATGACCGGATCAATGGAGCAGGCCATTGATGAAACAAGCCGTAGGAGGAGTATTCAATTAGAATATAACAGAGCCCACGGAATTACGCCCAAAACAATTCTGAAGTCGAAGGAAGCAATTATGGAACAAACTTCTGTAGCGGATTCCAAGCCTAGAAAGGTATATGTAGAACCAACTGAAATCCGTATAGCGGCGGATCCGGTAGTTCAATATATGGGTAAAAATGATCTTCAGAAATTGATTGCCGAGACACAACGTAAAATGGAATCAGCTGCCAAAGATCTTGACTTCCTTGAAGCGGCGCGTTTGCGGGATGAGTTAATGCAATTGAAGGAGCGTGTGAAGGAGAAATCCTGATAAAAGATTTAGAGAGTGATTTGCTAAGAGGGAGCCCGATTTTTGATCAAGCTCCTTTTCTTTTTAGTTTTTGCCAAATCGGTAACCTACTGAAAATCTCAGAATCCGGTTTTTGGACGAATAACCATCATCTGTAACTGCTGAGGTATTCGAAAGCCCCAGGTCATAAGAAATCCCTAATTGAATCATATTGATTTCAACACCAGCGCCAAATGTCGCTCCTGCTTCGAGGCGTTTGTACATACTATCTTCATCTGAGCCCCATGTTATTTTTTCATCAACTGTTTGGCCCCCCGCATTTGCTTTTACCTTACCTGCCAGCCCAATACCCAGGTAGGGTCCTGCCGTTGCAAATATTCTCATATCGTTTTCCATCTTTTGAGAAACTTTCAGGTTAACCGGAATATCAAGATAATCCATCTTAATGCTGGCGTCAACTTTGGTCCCAAATAAATTATTATTGAATTTGGCTCCCTTTTGATTGAAAAGTAATGCAGGTTCAATGGCTAGCCAGTTATTAATCGGTAACTCAGCAGCCAAACCCAAATGAAGGCCTGGCTTCATATCATAGTCAAGGTTCAGGCCGCCGCCATTTTCTTTTACATTGGCAAGATTTAAACCGGCTTTGGCTGTAAAGGTTTGAGCCTGAGTTTTCGATACGAAACAAGGAGCTGCAATGAATAGCAGATAGAGTAATTTGGTTTTCATGAATTAGACGGTGAGTAGGTAAAAGCTAAACAGATTCTATTAAAGTGAGCTTTGTTTACTTGTGATCAAAATGTGTCCATAGGTAAACGGCGAAATATAGCGAATGTTCAAACAAACTGTAAAAGAAATCATTTATTAAGTATCACTAAATCGGGATTACCCACCAATTATTACCTAATCGTGATCTTTACACATGCTCCCGGAGAAACTGAAGTGCTTCCACCCAGTTGTTTACCCTGTGGTGCTTGGTTATGTTAACATTATGCGCGGCTGTAAATAAAATAGGTGTCCCTTTACAGAAATCCAGATTTTTGAGATGATCATCAATCAGAAAGTCGGTTACAACTACACTTTTATCTCCGCAGAAAATAATATTTCTCCATGATATAAATGGAAAGTGTTCTGCCAGCCAGTCGTATTTTTCGGCAAGTGAGTTAGGAAACTCCATCGCGGCAGAAACGATATAAATTTCGAAATTTTTATTTAGTTCAGTCAATGCTTCAACAGCGCCCGGCATGATGGGTGCATAACGGAAAAAACCCGGTTTGTACAATAAATTTCTGGCAGCAACAGGATCAGGAAATGCCATATCTTCAGGTTTTCCCAGCATTTCATTCCGGTCAATCTTTACGCCAAATTCTTGTTCATAGATGTTTATCCAGTTGGTTTCGATATCTACAATGACGTTGTCCATGTCAATGGCAATAGTCTTTTTCATGTCTGTCAATTTGTGTTTGCGATATTTTGCTTTAAAAATAGATCAAATATTGCAATATATTGCAAATTGTTTTACTATATTTTCTTAAATTGCAGTCTAATTATTAATTATATGCTAAAGGAGGAACGTTTTCAAGTTATTCTTAATCAGTTGAATACTGATCAAAAGGTGCAGCTTGCAGGACTTAGCAATATTTTGCAAGTTTCGGAAGATACGGTAAGAAGAGATATTAAAGAGTTGGCAGAACAAGGTTTGTTGAAATCTGTCAGAGGAGGTGCTATTCCTCATTCTCCCGGACCGCATCATTTCAAAGACAGAATAGGTTACGGAAATGAAAAGAAGCAAATTATTGCAAACAAGGCCTTAGGTTTTTTGAAGGATGATCAGGTAGTCATTTTTGACGGAGGTACATCACCACTTCTGATAGCGCAATCATTACCGAAAGATATCAGACTCACAGTGGTTACCAATAGTTTCCCTATTGCCAGTATCCTGGAGGAGCACGAAAAGGTGGAGGTTTTGTTTGCCGGAGGACGTTTGATGAAAAAGTCATTCGTAACGGTTGGAAGCGATACCATGCATTTTTTTGCAAAATTCAGGGCAGATATTTGTTTGATGGGTATATGCAGTATTCATCCGGAATTGGGTGTCACAGGTCCTGATTACGAAGAAAGTGAAGTAAAAAAGGCCATGGTTGATGTATCAAAGGAGATTATTGCATTGTCGACTGTAGAGAAGCTGGGGACAGCAGAAGGTTTTTATGTATGCCCGACCGATCAGCTGACAACAATTGTCACTGACCAGACGGGCGATAGTGATGATTGTAAGGTTTATCGTGACATGGGTATTCATGTGATCTAGGAACCCGATTTTACTGCTTGTCTTTATCCTCGGAAGTTTGTTCCGTGAGGAAAAAGGTGTCGTCAATCATTCTGGTTTCTTGATTCAACACATTAGAAAATCCCAACATAAATGCCATAACTAACCTTCTCAACCACTTTCCAATCAAAGAGATGAAAGTTGTTTTCATTTTGAGTCATGATGATATAGGTATCCTCAGTTCAGCAATACATGCTGGAACTGTTACTTATTAAAACCGTAGTAAGTGGTTATGGGCGAAAAATGAAGTCTGGCCCGAAAGACACAGTGGAGCATCTGGGCAAAATGGAGGGAAAAGCGAAACGTAGGATTAAGGTCAGGAAAGCAGGATTACGGCTCAAATTGAGTTCGTGGAGTAGTTGCAGCTTTCCGGATAAGAATTGTAAGGACTTTAACTGAATATTTAAGTTTTGGAAAATGAACGCCCGGGGAAAACGCTGCCTGTAAATGGCAACCGCAGCACTATTAGTAGCTGGCGATTTCTGGTATAATGTATTTTCAATACAGGCAAATGGCCTTACCGACTGATATTGAAATGAAGAACTGACTAAGCCAGCCGATAAAAATACCAGTAGCAGCCATTGTAAAATAGGCACTTTAAGCCGTTGATTTTCTGTCAGGTTCATCGTTATGTTATCTTGGTCCCATTCTTATAGCTCCATCCAAACGAATAACCTCACCATTCAACATCGGATTTTCGACGATTGATTTGGCAAGAAGTGCATATTCATGCGGTTTCCCAAGCCGTGCAGGGAAGGGAACCTGTTCTCCCAGAGATATACGTGCTTCTTCCGGTAAGCCCAGCATAAGAGGCGTTTCGAATAAGCCGGGAGCAATAGTCATTACTCTGATTCCCGATTTGGAAAGATCACGAGCGATAGGCAATGTCATACTTACAATACCACCTTTGCTAGCTGCGTAGGCAACCTGCCCAATCTGACCATCGTATGCAGCCACGGAAGCCGTATTGATAATCACACCGCGCTCTCCTTCGCTATTAGGTTGGTTTTGCTCCATTGCAAAGGCTGCCAGCCTGATGACGTTAAATGTGCCGACAAGGTTTACTTTAATGGTTTTCTCAAATGCTTCCAGTGAATGAGGACCGTAGACACCATCAACCTTACCAATCGTTTTACCTACGGGTGCGACACCAGCACAATTTACGACAATATTGATGGAGCCAAATGTTTCCAGCGCCTTATTGATTGCAAGTTTTATATCTACTTCATCGGATACATTGGCTTTGATGAATTTAAGTCTGTTAGGAAACTCATCTTCCAAAGTTTTACCCGCGGCTTCATTAACATCCAAAACAACAATGCGCGCTCCTTCAGAAAGGAACAGCCTGGCAGTGGCTTCTCCGAGTCCGGAAGCACCTCCCGTAATTAATGCTGTAGCGTTTTGTAGTAGCATATTGTTCAGGCTTTCAAAAGGTCAAAACAATACAGTTTTATTTTCTGAGCAGGTGTTCAGGAATAGGGTGCTTTTTTAGGAATTCCTTTGCTGCGGTGACTTTCTTTACAACAACCGGATGTTGAGATAAATCAGGGAGAGAGTTATCTAATGTCTTCTTGACGGAAGGAGCTGATTTTTCTGCGATTTTTCTTTCCACTGTCCTCATGTTGCAGGATGGTAATTTTGTACTAATCTAAAATAATTTTTATAATTAAAAAACTCTCGAAGAGCATATTAGGTTCAAATTGAATCCATCCTGAATTATAATAACCCAATACAGCAATATCACTCATTTGATCAATTACCTTGCTAATCGCTATTTGATAAAGCCTTGTTCGCGAACGGCTATTACCGACCAGATACACTTTACGTTCAGGATGTTGGTTTAAATAATCCTGAATTATGGCCATTACCGTTGCCAGCACCTCGGGCATGTCTCCATTATCTGTGACGTTCTGATCTGTATAATTCTGTGCTATTGGATCAAAATCAAGCAAGGCAAGGTTGTAAATATTATCTCCAATTAGGGTGAATGCAATTGCTTTATCAAAAACGCCTCGTTTACCTACACTTTGGAATTTGAAGTGAGTATTTTCTTCATTAAGTATAAATTCGTACGGCTCGTAATTCATTAGACCAGTTGCCTTTATTTCTTTTGAGACTACCAAAGCAGTAGTAGTCACAACGATATTGGCTAATATCCGACAAAAAAGAGGTCCACAGAGAAATTAATCTCGGTGAACCTCCTATAACCTCTGTGGCTCTCTGTGTAATCTATCTTACGCCACCACTTCAATCTTCATTTTCAATTTAAACTCATCCATTTCAATCTCACTGGCTTCGCCGTTCAGGTCTCCTACGAGATCAAGATCCAATGCCTGAACCTCCTGACAGATGTAGTCTTTATTGGCTGTAACTGCGCTCGCTAATAATTCGTCATTGTTCTGAAGCGTGATTTTGATTTTATCAGTTACTTCAAATCCGCTGTCTTTACGCAGATTCTGCACACGATTTACAAAGTCGCGGGCAATACCTTCCAATCTCAACGTTTCTGTAACGGTAATATCCAGTGCAACGGTTAAGCCGTTTTCACTTGCTACAAGCCATCCCGGAACGTCTTCTGTGTAAATCTCCACTTCTTCCGGAAGGATAGCTGCGACCGGTTGCAGATCTGTAATCAGATACTGTCCCTCTTTTTCAAGTTGTGCAATTTCTGTATTTCCCCATAGCTTAATTTTCTCTGCTACAGCCTGCATATCTTTCCCGAATTTCTTACCCAGAACCTTGAAGTTTGGCTTCGCTTTTTTATGGAAGAAACCTTCGCTGTCGTTAATGGCATCTACATCTTTTACGTTTACTTCCGATAAGATAATAGCAGCAACCTGACTGATCTGACGGCTTGTTTTCTCTGTCAGCGCCGGGATTAGTATTTTAGAAAGAGGTTGACGAACTTTTAGTTTATGTTTCTTACGGATTGAGTGAACCAGCGAACTGATCGACTGCGCCATTTCCATAGATTCTTCCAGATCCAGGTCAATGGTATTGTATTCTACCAAAGGCCAGTGTGTCAGGTGAACCGAATCGAATCTCAATAGGGAATTTGCCTGCTTCGCTTCATCCCTGATTCCGTCTGTAAGACTCTTATACAGCCATTCTCCAAAGAAAGGAGCGATTGGAGACATCAATTGAGAAACTGTTACAAGACAGTGCTGTAAGGTTTCATAAGCCGCTTTTTTGTCATCTGTCAGTCCAGTGCCCTGGTCGCTTGATGGGTTCCAGAAACGGCGACGGTTCAGACGAATATACCAGTTGGATAATTGATCCGTAACAAAGTCCTGAATCAGACGACCCGCTTTCGTAGGGTTGTAATCATCCAGTTGTTCGCCTACTTCTTTAATCAGAGTATTCAGTTTGGACAAGATCCAGCGATCCAGTTCAGGTCTTTCAGAAACTGGTACCGATGTTGCCTCATGGAAGTTATAACCATCCAGATTCGCATAAAGGGCAAAGAAGTTATACGTATTAACCAATGTTCCGAAGAACTTACGTTGTACTTCCTGGATACCATCAATGTTGAATTTCAGGTTATCCCAGGGCTCAGCATTGGTGATCATGTACCAGCGTGTTGCATCAGGTCCATATTTTCCAAGTGTTTCAAACGGATCTACTGCGTTGCCGAGGCGTTTCGACATTTTGTTCCCGTTTTTGTCAAGAACCAATCCTGTTGAAACTACATTCTTGAACGCTACAGAATCGAAAAGCATACCTGCAATCGCGTGCAGGGTAAAGAACCAGCCGCGCGTTTGATCTACTCCTTCGGAAATAAAATCGGCAGGATAGCTTTCGTTAAATATTTCTTGATTTTCAAATGGATAATGCCACTGGGCATAAGGCATCGCGCCAGAATCAAACCAAACGTCGATCAGATCCGGCTCGCGGTGCATCACATGTCCCGATGGTGAAATCAATACAATGGTATCCACATAAGGACGGTGCAGGTCGAAATCGCCATGTTGTAATTTCAACAGGTATTCCGAATTGTGTGCAGCCTGTTCCCTTGTCAAATGACCCGAAATTATTGCTTCTTCGAGTAAATCTTTCAGTTCTTCGATAGAACCGATACATCTTTCCTCGCCATATTCACTACGCCAGATAGGTAACGGAGTGCCCCAATAACGTGATCGTGAGAGGTTCCAGTCTACCAGGTTTTCCAGCCAGTTTCCAAAACGACCCGTACCTGTACTTTCAGGTTTCCAGGTGATCGTTTTATTTAGTTCTACCAATTTATCCTTCACGGCAGTTGTTTTGATAAACCAGCTGTCAAGCGGATAGTATAGAACCGGTTTGTCTGTTCTCCAGCAGTGTGGATAAGGGTGTTCGTATTTCTCGACTTTAAATGCCTTTCCTTCCTCTTTAAGTTTGATAGCAATCAGAACGTCAGTAGCACGGAATTCAGGATCGTTCTGTTCTGCCTGAGAGTAATATTCAGGTTTTACATAGCGTCCGGCATAATCCGTAATCTCCTTTACAAATTTACCCTGACGGTCTACAATAGGAACATCTTTTCCGTTCTCGTCTTTCACCATAATAGCCGGGATGCCATTGGCCTGCGCTACACGAAAGTCATCCGCCCCAAAAGTAGGAGAGGTATGTACTACACCTGTACCATCTTCAGTTGTTACAAAATCTCCAACTATTACACGGAAAGCAGGCAGATCCGGCTGTATATAAGGCATGAGTTGTTCATACTCAACCCCTTCAATATCTTTTCCTTTAAATTCTGCAACAACGGACCATGGAAGATGTTTTTTATCGCTGTCGGCGAAGCCATCAAAATCGCCATCCTGGAATTTCTCAGAGAAAAATTTCCCTACCAGGTCCTTGGCCAATACAACGTGAACCGGTGTATAGGTGTATGGATTAAAGGTTTTAACCAATACATAATTAATATTCGCCCCAACTGTCAGTGCAGAGTTCGCAGGCAATGTCCATGGCGTAGTCGTCCAGGCAAGAATCCGGATATCCAATCCTGCTGTATTGGCAAATACGGGATATGCTTCCTGATTTTTCACCTTGAACATGGCTACAATCGTAGTGTCCTTTACATCCTTATAGGTACCCGGCATGTTAAGCTCATGGCTCGACAAACCAGTTCCGGCTGCAGGAGAGTAAGGCTGAATCGTGTAACCCTTATAGAGTAAACCTTTGTCGTAAAGCTTTTTAAGCAAGCTCCAGAGACTTTCGATATAATCACTTTTGTAGGTGATATAAGGATCATCAAGGTCTACCCAGTAGCCCATCTTTTCAGTCAGGTCGTTCCACTGGTCTGTAAACTTCATGACCGTCTGGCGGCATCTCTCATTATAATCTGCAATAGAAATGGTTTTGCCGATATCATCTTTGGTAATACCCAGTTCTTTCTCAACCTGCAATTCCACAGGCAGACCATGTGTATCCCAGCCACCTTTACGTTTTACCTGGAAGCCTTGCAATGTTTTATAACGGCAAAAAATATCCTTGATTGATCTGGCCATTACGTGGTGAATACCAGGTGTTCCGTTGGCAGAAGGAGGTCCTTCAAAGAATGTAAAAGAAGGTGATCCTTCACGTGTTTCCACAGAAGCTTCAAAGATTTTATTCTCTTTCCAGAATTTCAGTACATCGTCTGCAATCTGTGGGTAGCTCAGGTTTTTAAACTCGTTGTATTTCATATAGCTTTTAGCTGTCAGCTCGTAGCTTTCAGCCATGTTACTGTTACAATGATTTCTTTTTCCAGTTTTGGGAGTGCAAAATTACGGATTTTTTTGGGTAAAGACTTAGTGCCCTTCATTGTTATAATAAGGTCGAAGCCAATAGTATTCCAAAAAAACCTTCAGCACTATGCTTGTTAAGGGAAATAAGCTACATTTTGCTATTTAGAATTAGTATAGTTAGTTTTGTATTCATATCACTACCAGAACTGTAATCATTCATCCATGACATTTAAGAAGTTAGCAGGAAAGCTCCATTTATACCTGGGGCTCGTTTCCGGAATCGTGGTATTCATGGTATCCATCACCGGCTGTATCCTGGCTTTTGAACAGGAAATAAAAAGCTTTACCGAACCGCATAGATATACTGAGGTGCCTCAGAATGCCAGGCTTTTGCCTCCTTCCGTGTTGAAAAGCAGTGCCGAGAAAGTGATGGAAGGAAAAAAGGCCAACGGGGTGCTGTACGGAGTCACAGGCAGAAATGCTGAAGTCGGTTTCTACAATGCTGATCCCGAGTACTACTATGTTGTGTATGTAAATCCTTACACAGCTGAGGTCAAAAAGATATGGAATGAAGATGAAGATTTTTTTCACTGGATTCTTCATGGGCATTATTACTTATGGTTACCAGCTGAAATCGGGCAAACTGTTGTGGCTTCTTCGACCCTGATTTTTGTGGTCATGCTGATTTCAGGATTAATACTTTGGTGGCCAAAGAATAAATCTGCTGCTAAACAACGTTTTACTGTAAAATGGGATGCTGCGTGGAGACGTAAAAATTATGATATACATAATGTCTTTGGGTTTTATGTGATGTCCATAGGATTGATACTTGCACTTACAGGTTTGGTTTGGGGCTTTCAGTGGTTTTCTCAATCGGTTTACACCGCGACGGGTGGCGACGGGTCAGATGTCTATTACAATCCAACTTCAGATACAACAGTAACGCATCTGGTGTCGGAGCCGGTAGAGTCTGTAGATAAGGCCTGGCTTAAACTCGTGAAGCAGTATCCTAATAATGAGGGGATTAATATATCAATACCACATCTTAAGTCAGAATCCATTTTCTCTTATGTGAATTTCCGGTCAGGAACTTACTACAATGTAGACTATACCTATTTCGATCAGCATACCCTGAAACCAATTAAAGCAAACGGTCCTTATTCAGGGAAATACAGTGAGGCAGATTTTTCAGGAAAACTGAGACGTATGAATTATGATATTCACGTCGGTGCTATTTTAGGATTGCCGGGGAAAATTCTGGCATTTCTGGCAAGTCTTGTTTGCGCAAGTTTGCCGGTTACAGGGTTTATGATCTGGTGGGGAAGAAATAAAAAGAAGAAGCCTGCCAAGAAAAACCTAAAAAACACTCAAACCAGAATTGGCAGTGAAAAGATAAAAATGAAGCCGGAGGCAAGTTGATTGCTTCCGGCTTCATTACTTATGAACGAGCTATTTTTTCTGATATACCCTTACGTAATCAATCTCGTACTTGGCAGGAAATTCGGTGTTAGACGGATCTCCACCATTATCCCCGCCAATCGCCATTCCTAAAAGCATATAATGAGGCTGGCGGAAAGGGTTCTTCTTAGGCTCTTTGTCGTTGTAGGTTTTTTCAAGATCCACATCACTCAGTAAAATATCATCTACATATAGCTTGATGCTTTTCTCATCCCAATACATGCGCCATATATGAAATTTTTCTGACCATTTTGGATCGTTAAATTCTGATATTGGCTTTTTGGTGGTGTGCCAGTTTCCTTTCCATTTTTGCATAGATCCGTGTACTGTATTGGCCAACAGGTCGCCGCGATAGTATTCCATAATATCAATTTCCCCATTCTCAGGCCATTCGCCTTCGTTACCCAATGTCCAGAATGCCGGCCACATTCCGGGGCGCGTATCAATTTTGGCTTTCATTTCGAACCGGCCATATTGCCAGCTTTGTTTACCTTCTGTGATAATACTGGCAGAAGTATACTCAGAGAATTCCCGGTTTTCTTTCCAGTTGGTACTACCTGTCTTATATTTTGGATTTTTTATAGCCTCCCGTTTGGCTTCAATAATGAGTTTACCATCCTTGCAATAAGCATTTTCACCCTGATACCATTGCTGTTCATGGTTTCTGACAAATCCATGTTCTGCTTTCCAGTTTTTGGGGTCAGGTTTTCCATCCTTATTGAATTCATCTGACCAGACTAGCTTCCACTGTGCCTGAGAAGGCGCCAGGGAGATCATAAAAAAAGCGCTGAGTAATAATTGTTTTTTGAAATACTTCATTTTAAGATTTAGAGAACAGAAGTGAGAATGTCGGACAAAGAAAAACAATAACGTGGAAAGTAATCTATAAAATATAGCGATTTAGCGGTTTGAAGCAATATTTGTCAATTCCTTGAATAGTCATTTTATTTAATATACTTTTAACTGACATCGGTCGTCTGCTTGTTTGTGATGACCTAATTTTACAGAAATCATAAATTGAATGAGTAAAGTATTTGATATAGCGAAGAAGGCAGGATTGGACGGTTTCATGTTAATGCTGATCAGTATGATTGGTCTTGCGTATATCTGGCCCGAGCCAGGCATGAGCGAAAGTCCGGTGCCCTTGATTAAAATTTCCACATATGCAGTTTCACTGATTTTCTTTTTTTACGGTCTGAGGTTGAGTCCTGAGAAACTAAAGGCCGGTTTGGCCAACTGGAAGTTACATGCCATGGTACATTTGTCCACTTTTGTACTTTTTCCACTTTTGGCACTGGCATGCCGTCCGTTTTTTCACGGTGAAGATCACCAGTTGATGTGGCTGGCCATATTTTTTCTGACAACCCTGCCTTCCACTGTTTCGTCTTCGGTAGTAATGGTTTCTATTGCAGGTGGAAATATCCCGGCTGCCATTTTCAATGCGAGTATATCAAGTCTGATGGGCGTTTTTATTACACCTTTGTGGATGGGAGTAGTGCTTGATACTGGAGCGGGTAACTATGATATCATGTCGGTGGTCGGCAAATTGTCGCTGCAGGTTCTACTGCCTGTAGCTCTTGGGATTTTACTCAACAGAAAATGGGGAGCCTGGGCTGAAAAAAATAAGACATATATCCGCTATTTCGATCAGTCATCTATATTATTGATTGTTTACACCTCATTCTGTGAGTCGTTTGGCGAACATCTGTTCAGTGAGTTTGAAATGAAAGATATTTTATTTTTGGGAATGGGAATGCTCGCGATGTTCTTCGCTGTATACTTTTTGCTGACTTTCTTTTGCAGGATGCTGGGTTTCAATAAAGAAGATGAGGTAACTGCAGTATTTTGCGGCTCCAAAAAATCACTGATTCAAGGAGCTGTAATGTCAAAAGTGCTGTTTTCAGGAGCTCAGGCTGGTATTATGTTATTGCCAATTATGCTATATCATGCACTACAGCTTATTGCAGCCAGCATTATTGCGCAGCGCATCGCCAGGCAGCAGAAAGAGAGTCAGTTAGTCAAATAGATCAAAATAGTCATGAGGATATTGTCGTGGTTGGTACGTTTAGCCGTAATTGTAGTATTGTTAATCGGAGCGCGCGCCATCTGGAATTCAGTAATGCACGGTGATGGTCTGAAGAGCTTATTTTCGGGTAAAGATCAGACTGAAACTGTTCATACAATTGTGCTGCAGGAAATCACTGCGATGGGCAAACTGGAGCTGGTGAAGTACAATTTCAAGGATGTAGTGGAGCAGGAAATTGTGAAGATGTGGCTTCCGAATGCAAAAGCGGTTCTGATTGTTCAGGGAGAAGCGATTGGTTGTGTGGATTTGACGAAGATCAATATTGCTGATATTACTTCCGAACAGGAAACGCTGGTGGTGCACATGCCCGAGCCGGAGCTGTGTGTGTTTAAAATAGATCACGAAAAATCGAAAGTTTACAATACTGAATATGCCTTTATGGAAGAGGCAAAATTGGTTCAGGATGCCTACAAGCAAGCAGAAAAACAGATTCAGAAGTCGGCGCTTGATATGGGGATTCTAAAGCAAACGGAAGAAAATGCTACTAAAATCCTGACGCCCGTTCTGGAAAAGGCATCAGGTAAGAAGGTGATTTTGAAATTTCCTATGAGTGCACGTGTTGAGAAGTTGAGATGATATATTGAACATATCCCGGTAAATAAACTTACTATGCTTACACTGGAAGGACTAAGACAGTTAATACAGGATGATCAGCTGGAGACAGTCATCGTTGCTTTTACCGATCATTATGGCCGGCTTCTTGGAAAAAGGGTTGATGCCGAATTTTTCCTCGATGATGTGTGCAACTCAGGTACGCATGGATGTGATTATTTGTTGACAACTGACATTGCCATGGAGCCGGTGCCAGGATACGATTATGCCAACTGGGAATTGGGTTATGGTGATTTTCATATGGTTCCGGATTTGTTGACATTAAGATTGGCCTCCTGGCTGGACAAAACCGCCATTGTACTTTGCGATCTCCATAACGACAAATCACATCAGCCTGAAAATATTGCACCGAGATCTGTGCTGAGAAAACAACTTGAAGCACTTTCAGCTGATGGACTGATTTGTAAAGCAGCTTCAGAACTTGAATATTATCTTTTAGAAAACAGTTACCGGCAGGCTTTTGAACAAAATTACCAGAACCTGAAACCTGCTGGATATTATCTGGAAGACTACCACATATTACAGGGAACACGCACTGAAAAATATACTGCTGCTGTGCGCAGGCATTTAAAGAAGTCAGGTATTCCGGTTGAGACTTCCAAAGGTGAATGGGGGCTGGGGCAGCACGAAGTGAATATACGGTACTCGGAAGTGTTGGCCATGGCTGATCATCATGTTGTGTATAAACAATGCCTGAAAGAGATTGCAGATTCTATGGGGCTTTCCATAACTTTTATGGCCAAGTTTGCGACAGACCAGGCGGGTTCAAGCAGTCATTTACACCTGAGTTTGTGGAAAGATGGGAAAAATGCTTTTGTAGGAGATGAGCAAATAGGGCCGGTTAAAGGTTCAGCTATTTTTAAATGGTTTCTGGGAGGTTGGATTAAGCATGTACCTGACGTGATGCCTTTTTATGCTCCGACCATTAACTCCTATAAACGTTATGTAGATGGCTCCTGGGCACCAACACGATTAGCCTGGAGTTATGATAACCGGACGGCGGGTTTCAGAGTGGTAGGTAAAGGAGAAAGTTTGCGAATCGAATGCAGGATTCCTGGTGCGGATTGTAACCCCTATCTTGCTTTTGCTGCATCGTTGGCATCGGGATTGGATGGTATTAAGAATAAAATTGAACCGCCTGAATGTTTCATCGGAGATATTTATGCAGCCGCTCATTTACCGCGCGTGCCGTATTCGCTGGCGGAGGCAACGTCATTATTTGAGAATAGTGCTTTTGCAAAAGAAACATTCGGAGAAGATGTGGTAAAGCATTACAGCCATTTTTTCCGGATTGAGCAAAAGGCTTATGATAAATCGGTGACGGATTGGGAGAGGAAGAGATATTTTGAGCAGATATAGGTTTTTAGGTTGCACAGAGGTCCACTGAGGAAAAATGAGAGCCACAGAGTTTTCCATACTCTAAAAAATAAAAACTCTGTGTATCTCTGATATAATCTCCGTGGTTCTCTGTGTAATAAATACAAACACCCATACATATTAACACCAACAAAAAATGCGCCTAAAAGACAAAGTTGCACTTATTACCGGCGGTAGTGGAGGAATTGGCCGGGAAACCGCCTTGCTTTTTGCAAAGGAGGGAGCGAAAATTGTAGTCACGGATGTGAACGACGAAGGCGGCCAGGCTACTGCCGACGAGATCAATGCGGCAGGAGGTGAAGCATTTTTTATTCATTCCGATGTATCCAAAGCGTCTGATTGCGAGGCGGCTGTTGCTTTTACGGAAGAGAAATTCGGAAAGCTGAATGTCATTTTCAATAATGCAGGTATCATGCATAGCGATGATGACAATGCTGTTACTACAGAAGAAGCAGTTTGGGATCTGACGATGAACATCAATGCTAAGGGTGTTTTCTTAGGATGTAAATATGGTATACCAGCCTTGAAACGTGCTGGTGGCGGCTCTATTATCAATACGGCGTCGTTCGTAGCTATTTTAGGGGCAGCCACGCCGCAGGTTGCTTACACTGCCAGTAAAGGTGCCGTACTAGCGCTTACTAGAGAATTGGCCATTATTCACGCACGTGAAAATATACGTGTCAATGCACTATGTCCCGGTCCTTTGCGTACGGAGTTACTAATGAAATTCCTGGATACAGAGGAGAAAAAACAACGCCGTTTGGTTCATATACCCATGGGGAGATTCGGAGAAGCCAAGGAAATGGCGTACGCTGCATTGTTCCTGGCATCCGATGAGGCGTCTTTTGTAACCGGTACTGATTTTCTGGTAGACGGCGGTATTACTTCTGCATATGTAACACCGGTATGAGAGCATGGGGCATAGGGCATAGGGTCTTAACCCTCTCCCCTTTGCCCCAAGCCCTTTGCCCTAATCCCCCAAGCCTATAGCTCCAAATGCCTACTCAAAAAACAATAAGTCCTATTGATGGTTCGGTTTATGTTGAACGTGAACTGGCCACAGAACCGCAGATCGTAACCGTACTTGCAAAAGCAACTGTTGCTCAAAAGGAGTGGAAGAAAACCACTTTGGATGAGCGCAAAGCAATTTGTGAAAAATTCATTACCTACTTTCTCGATCATGCTGACGAAATCGGCTTGGAGCTGACGCATCAGATGGGGCGGCCTGTCAGGTATACAGCCAATGAAATTCGCAAGGGGTTTCAGGAGCGAGCACGTTATATGATTTCCGTAGCAGAGCAAGCTTTGGCTGATGTGCAGGTTGCAGAACTGGAAGGTTTTACACGTTTTATCAGACGTGATCCCGTAGGCGTTGTTTTCGTGATAGCGCCATGGAATTATCCCTATCTGACTTCAGTCAATACGGTTATTCCGGCGATTTTGTCTGGTAATGCTGTAATTCTGAAACATGCTCAACAAACTCCATTGTGTGCAGAACGTTATGCAGCAGCATTTGAATATGCCGGTTTGCCGGAGGGCGTTTTCCAGTACTTGCATTTAAGTCACGATCAGGTTGCCGAAGTGATTGGTGATGAGCGTATCGATTATGTCGCTTTTACTGGTTCGGTAGAAGGTGGCCAAGCTGTTCAGACTGCTGTAAACAAGCGGTTTATTGTTGCCGGGCTGGAGTTAGGAGGAAAGGATCCTGCGTATGTGAGGGCAGATGCCGATATTGCCAATGCAGTGGAGAATCTGGTGGATGGAGCGTTCTTCAATTCGGGGCAATCCTGCTGCGGAATCGAACGGATATATGTACATGAAGCTATTTATGATAAGTTTATTCACGGATTCGTAGCATTGACGAAAACCTACACGTTGGGTGATCCGCTTAACTCGGAAACAACATTGGGACCCATGGTCAAAGCCTCGGCTGCGGAGTTTGCTCAAAAACAGATTGACGAAGCAGTTGCACAAGGTGCTAAGGCACTCATTGATCCGGATTTGTTTCCTGCCAATAAACCAGGGACACCTTACCTTGCACCGCAAGTATTGGTAGATGTTAGTCACTCTATGCGTGTTATGACAGAGGAGACTTTTGGGCCTGTAGTCGGAATTATGTCCGTAAAAAACGATGAGGAAGCAATAAGCCTGATGAACGACAGCGCCTACGGACTTACTGCATCTATTTGGACAAAGGATGTAGAGAAAGCGGTGGAAATTGGTGAACAGGTACAAACCGGCACGTGGTTCATGAATCGCTGCGACTATCTGGATCCCGCTTTGGCCTGGACAGGCGTCAAGAATTCAGGAAGAGGATGTACGTTGTCTGTAGTTGGATATGAAGCGTTGACGCGGCCTAAGTCATTTCATTTGAAGATAGCTGACAGCTGATAGCTGTTGGCGTTAAGCTGTTATTCAATGGTTGCTGTAAATTTCCAAAGGCTAAATTTTTTACGATGTTTTAAAACTTTTTGATATTACTCAAACAAATCTCATTTAAACAGCTAATTGCTTTCAGCTCATAACTCACGGCTAAATTATGAAAGTCGGTCTTCTGGAATGTGATCATGTACGGGAAGAGTTGGTGCATATTGCCGGTGATTACGGTCAGATGTTTCCAGCGTTATTTTTGCAGGTTGCTCCTGACTGGGATTTTAGTTTCTACGATGTATGTAACGGGCATTTTCCGGAATCGGCTGATGAATGCGATGTGTATATTTGTACGGGTTCCAAAAGTTCGGTGTATGACAAGGAACCATGGATTGAAAAACTGAAGGATTTTGTACAAAAAATATTTCACTCTCAAAGTGTATTCGTAGGTGTTTGCTTTGGGCATCAGTTACTTGGAGAAGCATTGGGAGGGAAAGTGGAAAAATATGCCGGAGGCTGGTGTGTAGGAATACATACTCTGAAACTGTTGCAGCAGGAGTTGTGGATGCAACCTGCACAATCTGAGTTGAATTTGCTGATGATGTGTCAGGATCAGGTTTTAAAACTTCCGCCTGATAGCCAACTTTTAGCGAGCGCAGACAATTGTCCGAATGCCATGTTCTCTGTAGGAAACAGAATGTTAGGAGTTCAGGCACATCCGGAATTTCCCCGCGAATATAACCAGGCACTGATGGAACTGCGTGTAGAGCGTATAGGAGCTGAAAAAGTACGAGAGGGAATTGCCACTCTGGCTCTGCGCTCTGATGAGCTGATATTTGCCGGATGGGTTCGGAAATTTGTAGAGAATGCTTTGAAATAGTTAAAAGATGATTGTTACTTTTACGAGTACATTTTTATATACCAGTAGTTGACATGACCGAAATCAGTACAGAGTCCAGGCGCCAGATACTCAGTTCTCATCAGACAAACCAGAAGATTCGTCGTATTGCCTTTGAAATTTATGAACAGAATTTCGAAGAAAAGAGCATTATCATCGCAGGTATTGCAGGTGAAGGTTATGCGTTTGCACAAAGGCTTACGGCCGAACTAAGCGCTATTTCACCGCTGGATGTTCAACTGATTGAATTACGTTTTGACAAGAATATTCACCATCAAAGTCTTATTCATTTCGATAGAGATACTGAAGTAGAAGGAAAAGTGGTAGTGGTTGCAGATGATGTTTTGAATACGGGGAGAACCCTCGCTTTTGCACTTGAACCTTTTCTAAAGGTAAGGATGAAAAAAGTGCAGGTAGCCGTAGTTGTAGACAGAAGCCATCACCTTTTCCCTGTTCACGCGGATTATGTCGGTTATGCATTAAGTACAACCATCAGCGAACACGTGCAGGTGATATTGAGTGATTCAGCAAAGGAGGGAGTTTATTTGAAGTAGTTATTATTGGAAATAAAGAAATAATGAAAAACCCTGATCGCCGCCGGCAATCAGGGTTTTTCTGTTAGTTATAAACTCTTCTGAGTTTGATGTTTTCAACTGGTCGGATGATCAACGGTACTTTTTCGATCTTCACAGAGCTGCTGTCGAGCCCGAACCATTTGTCTTCCGCGGTAGTGAAATCTTTCACAAAGAAGTATGTTTTCATTACCATCTGCTCGAAGAACGGAAGGTCATTTTCAAATGACAGGAAGCGTTCCAATACAACGAACCGGAAATCACCGGTAATGTTCTGACGGTTCAGGGATTCGTAACGACTGGTAATATCAACCTCTTTGTTTAATACCATATCTTCAACCACTTTCCTGAAAAACAGGTTAATACGCTGTTCGACTCTAAAACCTAAGCGGAAGTTGATTTTGATTACATTGTCATCATCATCGTCATCTGCCATCACTTTGTATTCCATTGTATACGGATCATCCGTGGTGTCCACATGCAGGAACCAATAGATGTCAGCCCGTTTAGGCCGCTTTTGAAAAATAGAATAAATGACCTTTGTTTCGATTTCCGTAGCGCGGGAAGCATTGGTCATAAAAACCAGGTGCGTAGCATATTTCGGAATACTGATATCACGGCTCAGCTCATGCAAGGCTGGCAGGAACTTGTCAATTTTGGTGTATTCGGTAAGTCTTAGTTTGATATAGAAAGCGCGAAGCCATACTGTCATTAATCCTGCGACAATCGCTCCTACCAAAATTGTGAACCAGCCACCATGTGTGAATTTAAGCAGGTTTGCTCCAAGGAAACTTATTTCTATACACAGGTAGAAAAGCATAAATGCTATCACGATGTATAGATTTACCCTTTTCAGATACAGGTAATAGGAGAATAGGATTGTGGTCATGATCATGGTAAGTGTAATTGCCAGACCATAGGCCGCCTCCATATTTGACGATTTTTCGAAATACAATACCACACCCGTACAACCCAGCCACAACAACCAGTTGATACTTGGTACATAAAGCTGTCCTTTCTGATCACTTGGGTAATTAAGGCGAACCTTAGGCCAGAAGTTAAGCCGGATTGCTTCGGATATTAATGTGAACGAGCCGGTAATTACAGCCTGACTCGCAATTACTGCAGCCATTGTCGCAATCACTACACCTGGCAGCAACCACCATTCCGGCATAATTTCGTAAAAAGGTTTGCGGCCTTCCAGCGTATTTCCCAGCTCCGAAATCAACCATGCACCTTGTCCGAAATAGTTAAGCAAAAGGCATATTTTAACAAATACCCAGCTGATTCGTATATTTTCCCGTCCGCAGTGACCTAAATCTGAGTAGAGTGCTTCGGCACCTGTTGTACAAAGGAATACGGCTCCAAGCATCCAGAAACCGCCGGGATGCTGTGTAAGCAGGCGTATGCCATACATCGGATTGAAGGCTCTGAGGATTTCAGGATGTTTGATCACCTGAAAGAATCCTAATACGCCCAGCATCATGAACCATGTAACCATGATAGGGCCAAAAGCACGCCCTACAACTTTGGTGCCAAAGGCCTGTATTACAAAAATGACAGTGAGAATAGAGATAACAATCGGGATGGTCTGGATATCCGGATAAATGAGCTGCAAACCTTCCACAGCCGATGAAACCGAAATGGGAGGCGTAATGATACCATCTGCAAGAAGGGTACTACCACCAATGACAGCCGGTACAGTGAGCCATTTGGCGTGTTTTCTAACCAAGGCATACAACGCGAAAATCCCACCCTCTCCGCGATTGTCTGCGCGCAGGATCAGGATTACGTATTTGATGGTGGTTAAAAGAGAGAGCGTCCAGAAAACGCAGGATATGGAACCATAAATCAGTTCCTCTGTAATGACTTCGTTTAATAAAATCGCCTGCATGGCATACAACGGCGATGTTCCTATGTCGCCATAAATAATACCGAATGCGACAAGCACGCCAGCGGCGGAAATTTTATCAATATTATGCTTCGATTCCATCTACATTTTTTACAAAAACGGCGAAAGGTAGGAAACCGTAAGCAAACTATTATCAGCCCCGCAAAAAATTAATATTCAAGGCTCGATTAATACTCAAAAAAAGGTTTTGTAAAGAAGGAAAATGTTCAATCCAATGATCACAAGCGTTATAATCCAGCTGATTATGGTGAGTATACGAGAGTTGGCAAACTTACCCATAATCTTCTTGTTGGAAGTGAAAAATACAAGAGGGACAACGGCGAAACTCAATTGCAGGGAAAGGATTACCTGGCTAAGCACGAGTAATTCTGCTGTACCTTTTTCTCCATATATTGATGCGACTATCAATGCAGGAACAATCGCGATTCCACGGGTGATAAGTCTGCGTACCCATGCCTTTAAACGTATGTTCAGAAATCCTTCCATGACGATTTGTCCGGCCAGTGTACCGGTAAGCGTGGAGCTCTGTCCGGATGCCAGAAGCGCGAGTGCAAAAAATACACCGGCAAGACTTACACCCAATATCGGATCCAGTAAGTGATAGGCATCTGTAATATCTGCTACTGTAAAATGCCCGTTTTTATGAAAAGCACTGGCAGCAAGAATCAGTATAGAACCATTAATAAAAAACGCAAGTCCAAGTGAGACGGTAGAATCGATGGTGGCAAACTTAATGGCTGATTTCTTGCCTGCTTCGTCTTTGTTAAATGCTCTTGTCTGAACAATGCTGGAATGGAGATAAAGATTATGCGGCATCACAGTGGCTCCCAAAATACCTATAGCAATGTAAAGCATGCCCGGATTGGTTACAATCTCGGCTTTTGGTATTAGTCCATCCAGCATACCAGCCACGGAAGGCTGGGAAACAATCATTTCGTAGGCGAAACAAAGCAGAATAATTCCCATCAGGCCGGCCACGATGCTCTCAATGATACGGAAACCTTTTTGTTGGAAATATAAAACCAGCAGAACGTCCAGGGCAGTAAACACAACACCAACAGGCAGGGGTAATCCGAAAAGCAGATTCAATGCGATTGCGGAACCGATCACTTCAGCCAAATCTGTGGCAGCAATGGCGATCTCGGATAGTATCCACAATACGAATGATACCGGACGGGAATAATAATCCCGACATGCCTGCGCCAGATCCCGGCCTGCTGCTATGCCCAGTTTGAGCGATAAATGTTGCAAAAGCATGGCAAACAGATTGGAAATCAGGATAACGGACAACAGCGTATAGCCAAATCTGGATCCTCCTTCTATGTCGGTGGCCCAGTTACCCGGATCAATATAGCCTACCGCTACCAGTAAACCAGGTCCGGTAAACGCCATCATTTTTTTCCAGAAGCCGGCTCCTTCCGGGACTGATATTGATGAATGAACCTCCGAAAGTGAGGCCAGCAGCTCAGGTTGTTGTATATGGTTTTTAGGGGATTCTTTCACTTTGTAATTCTCCTATATTCGTTCCGTGTACCCCGATAAGGGTTATTGAAAACAAATATAAGATATAATTGAAATATTTTTTAGGTTAGTCTAAATTTTTTTAAGATGATTTGAAAATTGTACTTTTGCCTATTAGATTAAATAAAAGAGAGAAGTTGCGAAGACATCTCTTTAATACCAGATAGTTTTATCAACAGATTATCTTTTAGTTTATGGCGAATGGCCGGAGGCTGAAAGCTGATAAATATGCAGAATTCTTTCACAGAGGAAAATTATTTAAAAATCATCCATGCTCTTTCGGGCAGAGACGGGGTAGAAGTGAGTACCAATGCGCTGGCTGAGAGTACTTCTACACGTGCGGCTTCGGTAACAGATATGTTGCGCAAGCTGGCAGACAAAGGATTGATTCATTATAAAAAATACCAGGGTGTAACACTTACAGAAGCTGGCGAAAAAGTAGCGATCAGTGTGATCCGCAAACACAGGCTTTGGGAAGTTTTTTTGGTAGAAAAACTGGGATTTGGCTGGGATGAGGTTCATGATATAGCAGAAGAACTGGAACATGTACCTTCCAACGAACTTGTGGAAAGACTTGATGCTTTTTTAGGACATCCTCGTTTTGATCCGCACGGAGATCCGATACCGGATGCAAAGGGCAATCTGACGGATCCTGACTATTTAATTCTTACAGACGTGGGGATAGGTGAAAAAGTATTGATGATGGGTGTATTAGATCACGCCCCCTCTTTTCTTCAGCATCTGGACCGTTCCGGCATTACTTTGGGCAGCGTACTGGAAATAACAGAAATTAACGAATATGATAAGTCCGCTTCTGTACGGATCAACGGCAGTCAAACGTTGTTCATTAGTCTTGAGGTGTCTAAAAATTTACTAGTTCAGCGCCGATGAGACTTAACCAGCCATGAGATTAAAAATACTCGATCGTTATCTGATCAAAAATTTCCTGATAACCTACGTTTTCGTAGCCTTCGTCATCGTGCTTATCATCTGTATGATCGATTATACAGAGAAAGTAGACAACTTCCTTGAAAAAAAGGCGCCTCTGAATGCGATTATCATAGATTACTATCTCAATCTGATTCCTTATTGGATTAACTACATCAGTCCGCTGATGGTGTTTATTGCGACCGTCTTCTTTACATCCAGAATCGCAGCGAGGACCGAAGTTATTGCTATGCTGAGCAGCGGGATCAGCTTCGGGCGTATGTTGCTGCCCTATATGATTGGTGCGTCGGTATTGGGTGTTGTAACGTTTTTGCAGGTAGGCTGGATTTTGCCATTGGCCAACAAGGTGCGTAATACCTTTGAAAAAACCTATGTCAAGAATGAGTTCTATTTCAGCGGAAGAAACGTACATATCACCATTGCTCCGGATGTATATGCTTATCTGGAAAGCTACAATACCGCTTCCAAGACAGGAAATAAATTCACAATGGAGACTGTCAAGGATAATAAACTTGTACAGAAATTTTCGGCTGATAAAATTGTGTGGCAACCCAAAAAGGGCAAATGGACACTACAGAACTATCAGATCAGGACACTAGACAGCCTGAGCGAAAAAATTAAAACCGGTGTAGAGATTGATACAACTATTAATCTGTTTCCGCGTGATTTTGAAAGTGACTACAACCTTTTCGAAACCTTTACGCTACCCGAGCTCAATGCCTATATTGATTTGCTGAAAAGTCGTGGTGCTGACGGGCTGGAGGTGTATATGATCGAAAAATATACCAGATTTACGCAGCCATTCGCCATCTTGATTCTTACTGCAATCGGTGTAATTGTGTCTGCCCGGAAAAGCAGAAAAGGAGTAGGCTGGCAAATCGCGCTGGGTTTCATGCTGGCGTTTATCTACATACTCTTTTTCCTTTTGTCAAAAGGTGTTGCAGAAGCAGGTACTATCAATACATTATTTGCAGTCTGGCTACCGAATATTGTTTTCTCGTTTATCGGTTTGATTTTGTACAAAACCTTGCCGAGATAGCTTACAGACCTTTCAATGGGTCCGAAAATTGAAATCAAATAATTACACTACTTTTGTCTGCTAACTAAAATTACGATTGAATGAAGCCAGCACGCCTACTCCTGGTAATACCATGTTATAATGAGGAAGCTATCTTGCATTTGACATACACTACACTAAAACGTTATTATGATGAAATTAAGGCCCGTGGATTAATCGCTGATGACAGCAAGCTTTGTTTTGTCAATGATGGCAGCAGAGACAGGACATGGGAGATTATTGAAGAGCTCGGTGCCGCTGACGATCAGGTGATTGGTGTAAAACTTTCGCGTAATTTCGGACATCAGAGTGCAATTATGGCCGGGCTCGAAAACCAGGTTGATGCTTTCGATTGCTTTATTACTATTGATGCAGATTTGCAGGACGATATTCAGGCGATAACCGGAATGATTGAAAAACACCGTGAAGGTGCGATGGTCGTTTATGGTGTTCGCGGAGACCGGAGCAGTGACAGCTGGTTTAAGCGTTCTACAGCAGAAGGATTCTACGTATTGATGCAAAAGATGGGAGTACCTGTGGTTTTTAACCATGCCGACTTTCGACTCATGGATCGTCGGGTGCTTCAGGAGCTGGGGAATTTCAAGGAAATTAATATGTTTCTGAGAGGAATTGTTCCTCTTATTGGCTTCAGAAGCGATAAGGTTGTCTACAGCCGGTTAGAGCGCCAGGCTGGTGAAACAAAATATCCGCTGAATAAAATGCTCCTTTTCGCCTGGAATGGCATTACTTCCTTTTCTACATTTCCCATGCGGCTGGTGTTATATTTCGGAGTTTTTAACTTCGTAATGGCCATGCTTATAGTGGTTTATATATTGTTCTCCTATCTTGTAGGTTTCACTGTTCCGGGCTGGACTTCCACCATGCTGCCACTTACTTTTTTCAGTGGATCCAATATGATGGCTCTGGGGCTGATCGGGGAATACATCGGAAAGATTTATGAAGAGGTTAAAGGTCGGCCTCGTTACATCATCGAAAAAATTGTAAATGAATAAGTTTTATAGAAAGTACCGGGTTTTTGGAAACTGGATTAATATCCTGATTATGATCAGTGTTTTGCTTCCGCTGATTATTTTGTCTTATTACAACCACCCTTCTCCTGCTGATGATTACTGCTATATCGACACAGTATTCAAGTACGGATGGCTGGAAGCAATGAATTACTATTATTCCGGCTGGACGGGACGTTACTTCGGTATTTTCCTGAACCATTCCAATCCACTTCTTTTCCATTCTGTAGCGGGGTTTAAGATATTGCCGGTTGTATTGTTACTCGGCGTAGTGTTTGCGCTGTACAGTCTTTTCAGACATCTCACTCCAACCTTGTCACGGCTGGCGCATTTGGGTTTTGCAGGAATTGTATTCTTTCTCTATCTGTTGAAAATGTCCAGTATTTCAGAAGCATTTTACTGGATGGCCGCCTTCGTTACTTATACCATCCCCAATATTTTTACCCTGCTTTGGGTAGTACTGGTTCTTCGTTATTACCGCCAGGATAATCCCTCTGCACGTATTGTTGCAGCCTCGGGCTCTGCATTTCTGATATTTGCAGTAATAGGAAGCAGCGAGACAAACCTGTTGATTATGGTTTTGCTCATAGGTGCATGGTGGGGATACCGGCTGTTATTCCATAGAAAAGTGGATGCGTTCATGGTAGCGATGTTGGCCGTAACAGTAATTTCTTGTTATCTGTATTTCAGTTCTGCCGGAAATCAGGCCCGTATCGGTGGGAACCCATTAGGGGGAGATGTAGTATTCTCTTTTGTGAGTTCTTTCAAAAAGTTAGGTCTGCTGAGCCTTGACTGGATCTTGCGTACACCACTGCTTTTGTTTTCGTTGGCATGGCTTGTTGTACTATCGCGATTGTCCACAGGAGCTCGCAATTACTTTGCAGTACCGGTTTGGTATGCGGTTTTACTTTATGTGGGCGTTCTGGCTGCTCAGCTTTTTCCCTCGTACTATGGAGTAGGGATAGAGCCAACGCCACGCGTGATCAACTGCGTTTATTTCTTTTTCCTGATTGGCTGGTTCTACATCATCGGTGTTCTTTTCCATTATTTCCAAAAAGGGCGTACCGGACGTTCGGATTTTTCATTCTACAGATACGGAATTCTTTATGTTCTGTTAGCAGTATCATCGTTCCTTGCTTTCTATTCCAGCAGCAATGTACGTCTGGTTTACACCGATTTATTGAAAGGGAAAGCAGCGGCATTCGACAAAGAGATGAATAGTCGCTATGAGCTACTCCGTGCTTCAAAGGAGGATATTGTCTATTTACCTGCAATAAAATCGAAGCCATTGTCTATTTTCTATGATGATGATATCAAGACAGAAAAAGATCATTGGTGGAACAAATGCCTGGCTGGTTATTTTGGCAAGAAGGCAGTTATCGTAAAAGCAAATGTTGTTGAATAGAAACTTATTAAGACTGGGTGTACTTGTACCTGTTCTGATCTGGATAGCTGTTGTATATTATTATGCTGTAGATGTCCCCTGGTTTGATGATTTTGATCCTTTTCCCGACTTTCTGAGAAGCTGGATTGATGCTAAGTCGTTTTCAGAAGCGCTTGGCTATCTTTTTCAACCAAATAATGAACACCGTATGGTGATCGGTAAGCTGGTCACGCTGTTTTATTACAAACTGACC
The DNA here is from genome assembly GCF_003383615.1 of Dyadobacter luteus. Taxonomy (GTDB): domain Bacteria; phylum Bacteroidota; class Bacteroidia; order Cytophagales; family Spirosomataceae; genus Dyadobacter; species Dyadobacter luteus. Next base: position 155,182 of record NZ_QNUL01000008.1, on the reverse strand, counting down.
GGTAAACTCAGTATCTATTTTGTACTGTTTTCCGGCGTTTGCTTTACGCTTGGTACCTTTGGTTTATTCTGGTCTGCCTTTAAGAAAAGTAACCTGAGTCCTTATTATTTTATACCAGTTGCTTTCCTTTTATTTCAGATACAGTATCATCTTGTTTTCCTTTGGGCGATTTGTAGTATGCAGCACCAGGCAGTTGTGTTCTTTATGGCACTGTCTATGTTGATGCTATCCAGAAATAAATTCTGGTTTGCGGTTGTAGCTGCTTTGCTGGCCAACTATAGTATGAGCAACGGGATTTTTGTTTGGGCAGCTGGAGCCGGCATTCTTATACTACAGTCGTCTTACAGAAACCTGGGAATCTGGCTGTTTACAGCCGTAGTTGCAGTTACTTTCTATTTCATTGGCATGTCGCCGCAAGGGAATGAATCCAGTGTTGACTTCTTCCTGGCACATCCTGAGTTGTCTGTTTTCGGCTTTTTCGCTTTTCTGGGTGGGCTGGTCGACTTCTTTCCGGAAAAGGAGATTGTTACAAGGTCTGTGTTGCCGGTTTTGCTGGGAGTGGCAGCTTCGGTTTGGATTGCTATATGGGGTTTTGCAAATATTCGTCCATGGCTGACAAAGACTTTCGGTATTTCATTCAGGAAAAAAGGGTTGCTGAAAGTAGCTGATGAAACTATTCCGGGAGAAAAGTCGCTTCAGGAATTTCTCATTGGTATACTTCTGTTTTTGTTAGCCAACGCGCTGATCATCGGCTTTCTGAGACCGCGATTTGGTTTTTTTGTCATGATCGTGAGCAATTACAAAATGTATCCGGCTCTGTTTTTGATCGTTACTTACTTATCTATACTCCTGTCTGTAAAAGCTGCAACTGGCAAAAAGATATTTCGTTTTGGATTAATAGCAAGTGTGGGAATATGGGCCATTTCTCTGGCCACTTATCTGCCGGTAATTGCAGAACGTAGCAAGTATCTGATGGTTAATGCCTACAATCAAGAACACAATGCTTTTGGCTTAGGTCATATTGCATTTTCTAAAACCGCAGTTTATGTTGATAATCTGATGAAAAGAATGACATCTGATGGTATTTATTCTTTTCCGCAGGAGGCCGATTGGCTGGTAAACGAAATCAATAGCCAGAATGGTGAGAAGCTGAAAGAAAATGATGTTCGGTACCGGGTTGAAAATAATGCGATTGTAGTGGAGGATGAAACTTCTGAATATACGCTGAAAAGGAAAGGTGGCCAGTATGCTTATCTGAAACAGAATGCGAAGATTTATCTCTTCAAATTGGCACAGAACAGATATGACGGACGCAACTTATTCCGGCAGCTTGACAAAGGCTCGATCGTTGAAATTCCGTTTTCTACGCTGGAGAAAGGAGAGTATGAATTAGGTGTTGTGCGTAGTATGAACGATGCTCCTGTCGGACAGTTTCTGGGAAAGGTAACTATCCCTTAAATAAGGAATTCTCCGATAATAGTCTTAAAGGTGTATTTTTGCCTCATTGAATCATCACACAAAGAAAGAATTTTGAAAAGTCCTCAAATATCAATTGTTGCGCCACTATATAACGAATCTGAAACATTTCCACTACTTGTAGAGCGTATCAGTGCGCTGATGGATTCCAGTGATCTGTCAATCGAGGTTGTTCTTGTAGACGATGGAAGCAAAGACGATACCGCCATGAAGATTCGTCAGCTTGCATTGGTGGATCAGCGTTACCATGGGGTGTTGTTATCCCGTAATCATGGTCATCAGCTTGCTTTAACTGCAGGACTTAGTAAGGCAAGAGGAACTGAAGCAATATTTGTAATTGATGGAGATCTTCAGGATCCGCCTGAATTACTACCTGAATTCTATAAGCTGTATAAGGAAGGTAATGATGTGGTGTATGCAGTGAGGAAAAAAAGAAAAGAGGGCTGGATCAAAAAGACCGGTTATTACCTCTTTTACAGAATACTCCGCTCTATTTCTTATGTCGAAATCCCACTTGATAGTGGTGATTTTGCACTTGTTAGCCGCCGTGTGGTAGATGTACTGAATAAAATGCCTGAAGAGAGCCGGTATCTCAGAGGAATGCGTTCCTGGATCGGATTTAAGCAGGTTGGATTTGAATACGAACGTGACGCCCGGGCTGCCGGAGAATCTAAATATTCCTTTGCGCAACTATTTAAGCTGGCTTATAACGGGATTTTTAATTTCAGCGAATTTCCGATCAAATTTATGTCGCGTACAGGAATGGTATCGATACTAATCGCATTGGCCTATTTCTTTATCGTTGTGATCAAAAAAATGTTTTTTGCACATGTAATAGAAGGATTTACCTCACTGCTTTTCGTGATTATCCTATTTAGTGGAGTTCAGCTTCTCGCTCTGGGAATTATAGGCGAGTACGTGCTGAGGATCTTTTTCCAATCCAAAGGTCGCCCGTTGTTTATCGTAAAAGAGGAAATTGTAAACTGCGAGTACATTAACTGATGCTGTTTAATTCTATTCAATTTATACTGTTTTTTATTGTAGTCACACTGGCCTATTTCAGTCTGTCGTGGCGGGGGCGTTGGATGCTTTTACTGGCAACCAGCTGCTACTTTTACATGGTCTTTAAGCCGGTATTCATCCTGATTCTTTTCGGGACGATTGTCATTGATTACTATGCCGGTATCTGGATCGCTCAGACACATGATAAAAAACAGAAGACACTTTTGCTGATACTGAGTCTGATATCCAACATCGGTATTCTTGCTTTCTTTAAATACTACGATTTTGGAAGAAATTCGGTGAATGATCTTCTCAATATGGTGGATATCAGATCTATTATTCCTCCACTGGAACGATTACTTCCTGCTTCTATCGCACAATGGATGGTGAACGGAGGTGGTGAGGTGATTTTGCCGATTGGTCTTTCTTTCCATACATTTCAGGCCATGAGTTATACCATTGAAGTATACCGTGGTAATCAGATTCCGGAGCGTCATTTTGGTATTTATGCATTGTACGTGATGTTCTATCCACAGCTTGTGGCAGGGCCTATTGAGCGTCCTCAAAACATGTTGCATCAGTTTCATTCCTACTTTAAGTATGATTTCGAACTGGTCAAATCGGGATTAATGCAAATGGCTTTTGGTCTGTTCAAGAAAATTGTCATTGCCGATCGCCTGGCCGAAGTGGTGAACTTCGTCTATGATAATCCGTCGGAACAAAATGGACTTTCACTGCTCGTCGCGACGGTATTTTTTGCGTTTCAGATATACTGCGATTTTAGTGGCTATTCCGATATTGCCATTGGGGCAGCCAGGGTAATGGGTTTTACATTAATGGATAATTTCCGTTCTCCCTATGAGGCCGCTTCTGTATCGGAATTCTGGGGACGCTGGCATATATCTCTTTCCACCTGGTTTAAAGATTACCTATATATTCCGTTGGGTGGAAACCGTAAAGGTGAGTTGGCCAAATACCGCAACCAGTTTATCGTTTTCCTCGTAAGTGGATTATGGCATGGTGCAAGCTGGAATTATGTGATATGGGGTGCATTGCATGGTACGTATCAGGTGAGTGCTTCCATTCGGGATAAATGGATGAAAAAGGCTGGTATCGAAATACCGAAAAATACTTTCACGAGAATTGCAGGAACTGTTATCACTTTTATACTGGTTACCATTGCCTGGGTATTTTTCAGAAATCACTTATCGCCGGTCAGTAGGTCCTTTACAATTCTCCATAAAATTATGACCTTATCCTGGAGCGAAAAGCTTCATACGCCTTTCAATAGTGTGGAAATGTGGTTTTGTGTATTTCTGGTGGTTTTTTTACTTGTCAAAGAGCATTTTGTCGAAAAGATTCCGACCCGGAATACCGGAATGTTTTATCTGCTTTTCGGAATCGTTCTTTTTCTTACCTATTTTCTGGGTGTGGTCACAGAAAATCAATTCATCTATTTCCAGTTTTAAGAATTTACCAAAACATTTTGCTCTGATATTTGTTATCGGATAGGGAGGAATGTTGCGTACATTCCGGTATCCTGCTTTATAATATATTTAGTTAATAACAACCATGTACGAAGTGACAGCTGACAACCGATTGAAGAAACTGATTATCGTTGGAGATCGTGTTTTGATAAAACCAAAAAGTCCGTCGGACAGAACCAATAGTGGATTATATCTGCCGCCAACAGTAACCGAAAAGGAACAGGTGCAAAGTGGATATGTGATCAAGGTGGGACCGGGTTATCCCATACCGGCAGCAACAGAAGATGAACCCTGGAAAGAAACAGAGGAAAAGGTGAAGTATATGCCTTTACAATCGATGGAAGGTGATGTAGCTATTTATCTTCAGAGAAATGCCATTGATCTTGAGTACGACGGAGAGAAATATGTGATTGTACCTCAATCATCTATTTTGATGCTGGAGCGTACAGAAGATTTATATTAATTCTTCAAAATGTCTGCCGTTATATGGTAATTGAAAAACGGTAGTATTAACTTGGTAAATCCTGACAAAGCAGTCCACGCAGGACTGCTTTATTTTTTACCTAAAATCAACGATATGCTGTATTTACTCTTGACTCTTCTGAATTTTGGGTTGCTGATCTGGTTCATATTTATCTGTTTCAGCGTATTTAAACTGGTCAAAGAAAGCATGGGAATACCCGCTCTGATCGTATTTATACTTGGATGTTTATCCTTCACGAAGGAGCGTCTTATAAACAAAGAGGCACCCAGATATAATGGAGGAGACAGAACGATTGGCTGGCAACCTCTGGAAAGCGGGATTTCTCACGAAATCGTGCTCAGTTATGCATATCCCAAAGACACGCTTGATCGTGCAGAAGGTGAAATTATTCAAAGTGGACTTATGGGTGGGCATCAATGGGAAACTACCAATGTAACTTTTTACGAAAACGAAGGGAAAATCCACTATCTGGTGTCAGGTACTCATAACTGGAAACTACTTGGACTTACTTTGTACAATGAACCCAAGCAGTTTACCGGAGTTATTAAACAATAAGAACTTTCTTCGCAATTTGCCTGACCGAAGCACTACCTTTGCATCATGTCGGATTTAGGAAAAATAGAAAATATACTTGCAGGTTTGGGTATTGAAACCTTGAACGAAATGCAGGTTGCTGCCCGCGAAGCAATTACAGAAAGTGATGAGGTGCTTCTTTTATCACCCACAGGCTCAGGAAAAACCCTGGCTTTTTTGTTGCCTCTTGTCGCATTAATGGAGAGGGAAAATGATCAGGTGCAGTGCCTGGTGATTGTGCCAACGAGGGAGCTGGCGCTTCAGATTGAACAGGTATGGAGAAAAATGGCGACAGGTTTCAAAGTTACCTGCTGCTACGGCGGGCATGATATGCAAACCGAAATAAGAAGTCTGGTGGAGCCGCCTGCGCTGTTGATAGGGACGCCCGGCCGTCTTCTGGACCACATGCATCGGAAATCTTTCTCTTACAGTCGTGTGCGCACACTTGTACTGGACGAGTTTGATAAATCTCTTGAAATGGGTTTTCAGGAAGAGATGACGGAAATTATCCAGAATGTACGCTGGGTTAGTAAAAAGGTTCTTGTGTCGGCCACGGCAGGTCCTAAAATTCCTTCATTTGTTAAGTTTAAAAACCCGGTTGAGCTTGATTTTATTTTCAATAAAAATGAAGCCAGCGGACTTACTGTTGTTCAGGTAATCAGTCCGGACAGTAACAAGATGAATAGTCTGGTTCGGCTTCTTGGTGCTATAGGCAGTGAATCCGCTATGATTTTCTGTAATCAGCGCGATACAGTGGAACGGATAAGCGAGATATTGAAAGAAGAGGGGCTGGAGTGCGCGTTTTTCCATGGAAAACTGGAGCAGGAAGATCGTGAACGGACATTAATCAGGTTCAGAAATGGTTCTGTGCGCTACATAGCTGCAACTGACCTTGCAGCCCGTGGACTGGATATCCCGGAAGTGAGACACGTGATCCATTTTGAATGTCCGATGAGGGCTGATGAATTCCGTCACAGAAACGGTCGTACTGCACGTATGCAGACAGAAGGTACAGCTTATATTTTGCTGAATCCGGAAGAAGCAGTTCCTGATTACATCAGCATAACCCCAAAAGTTATGGCTCTACCTTCCCAATATACCGCACCTGAAGCTCCTTTATGGACAACGATTTATATCAGCGGAGGAAAGAAGAATAAGCTTAATAAAATGGATATCGTAGGTTTTCTTTTACAAAAAGGAAAGCTGGAAAAGCAGGATTTGGGATTGATTGAGGTGAAAGATACTATTTCTTTTGCTGCAGTGAATAAAACCAAAGTCCGCAAAATGCTGGATCTGATTGCTACGGAAAAAATGAAAGGGAAGAAGTATAAAATCGAAGTAGCAAGGTAATCTGATTCAGATATTCCTCAAAAGAGTGAACCCAATCAGGATCAGAAGCGCTGAAACAGCAACCATTTTATTCCGGAAAAATGAATAGGTGGGTGTGTTCTTTATTAATTCTGAGACGGTGATGTAAATCAGAATACAAGTAACCGGATACACCAGTGCATTCAGTTGAAACGCAGAATGAAAATGGCCGTGAAGGAGTTGGTGAAATGCGCGCTGCCCTCCACATCCCCAGCAAAGCCAGCCTGTAGCTTTGTGCAACAGGCAGGGAGGGGCCGAGGAATGTTCCGCCGGATCAAACATATAATACCAGGTCACGGTAGCAAGTACCGTGACCGAAATAATTAATCTTCTTATCAAATGATCCTGGGGTATCATCACTGATTAATCTCTCACTACAAAATCGCGGACGATAAGGTCATGCAATGCTTGTTCCTCTTTGTTGAAAAGCGGCCATAACCATAACAAAAAGCAAAAATTCAGCGTCAGGTATTTAATAAGGGTGCGACCAATCGCAGCTCCAAGAGTAAGTCCGTTGCCATATTCATCACGAACCTGTATTTTCATAAGGCTCTTACCAATAGTGGCACGGCGTGGAGAACTCAGCATGAAGACTTCATAAACGATTGGCCCCAAAAAGCCAATCAAAAGTAGTGGTAGTATTGCGAGTCCACCTAGCAAAGCTGCAAAGTCATTATCAAATGTGCCTGCTAATCCGCCTAATCCGAACAGGGGTACTATAAGGACTGACATGGCGACTCCAACAATAAGTGTATCGATAATTTGAGCTACGACTCTGTTGCCAAATCCTGCGAGTGTAAAGTTTTGCATAATCCGATTGCTTGAAGGTTTTTGATGTACTCAAATAAGCATCAAGATAGCAATTATGAAACAGGATTATAGCTAAGCGGTAAAACAATCGGATAAGAGTGAAATTTGAACAACAAAAAAAGCACCCTACTTCGGCAGGATGCTTTCAAAAATGCTGTTATGACTTAAACTTAGATAACGCGAACGTTAACTGCGTTTAGACCTTTTTTGCCATTTTCTACGTCATAAGACACTTTGTCGTTTTCACGGATATCGTCCTGAAGACCTGAAACGTGTACGAAAATGTCTTTTTCACCGCTTGACGGTTGGATGAAACCAAATCCTTTGGAATCATTGAAAAACTTTACTGTGCCTTCTGCCATTAGTATTGATCTTATATTTTTTAAAGCTCAAATGTAGATAGAAAATAGAGATATACAAGATAAATAAGTAAAAAGGTTTAGAATTAATCTATTTAGTTAGGCCTTCAAAACCAGACTTTTAAGAATAGTTACATATGTTTTGTTTTTTGAGATATGTTCGATTCTTAGTATTTTACAATTTAATTGTGCTTCTTTTAACTCTTTGTATCGTTTTTCTGTTCTTAATTTATATTTCCCGAATGTAAGAAAATGATTAGCTTTACTTCGATTATTTCTATTTTGAAAAAATGCCGGTTTTAAAAGAAACTGATTTTATTTCTCCATTCTGGTTGCCCAACGGGCACATACAGACGATTTTTCCTGCACTTTTCAGGAAAACAACGGGTGTGAAATACCAGAGGGAGCGTATTATTACGCCGGATCAGGATTTTCTTGATCTGGATTGGTCGCCGGCTAACCACAATCCTTCGCGTAAAATCGTTATTCTCTCCCACGGTCTTGAAGGAAATAGCACCAAGCAGTACATAATAGGAATGGTGAGGCTGCTGAACAGCCAGGGATATGATTGTCTGGCCTGGAACTTTCGCAGTTGCAGTGGTGAAATGAACAAGACACCTGTTTTTTATCATAGCGGAGCTACCGATGACCTGGATATCGTTGTTACACAAGCCATAAGCCGGGGTTACAAAGAGATATATTTTATTGGCTTTAGTCTTGGTGGTAATCTTACACTCAAATATCTGGGAGAAAAGGGTAGGCAACGGAGTAATCTGATTCGTAAGGCGGTTGTTTTCAGTGTACCTATGGATCTGAAGCAATGCAGTCTTTCCATTATTAAAAGAGAGAACCGTATTTACATGCATCGTTTTCTCAATACGCTACGTCCCAAGGTCAATGCAAAGTCACGTTTATTTCCGGACCAGATAAGTCTGGCGAAGGATCACCTGGTGAAAACGCTTTATGATTTTGACGACGTTTATACAGCACCTTTACATGGATTTGACAATGCATCGCATTATTACGAAATGTGCAGTTCAATGTTTTTTGTTGAACACATTCAGATTCCGACTTTAATCGTAAATGCCGACAACGATCCCATTGTGCCGGGATCCAGTTTGCCCGTTGAGCTGATCAGTTCATTGGAAAATGTTCATCTTGAACTAAGTAGCCAGGGGGGACATTGTGGCTTCCGCCAGTACGGACTACGTGATGATATATACTGGTCGGAGAAAAGAGCACTGGATTTTATACAAAAAAATGAATTTTTGTAAATAAAGATATATCAGCCGATAATTAAACGCTTGCACCGGATATTTTGTTAGCGACATAGTAAACAGATTCGTAATTTTGTCTCTTTATCAGCAAGCTATCGGATTGAGTATTTTTGATTTGTATACTTTTAAATTGGTAATTAATAAGTTATCTGCCGCTTCATGCCCACATTAACACTTAACAGCCCGTACATTATTATTGATTTTGACAGCACTTTCACCAAAGTTGAAGGTCTGGACGAATTAGCTGCCATTGCGCTTGCAGGGCATCCGGAACGTGAAAAAATCGTTCAGGAAATAGTTGATCTTACAAACAAAGGCATGAACGGAGAGATGTCGTTTGCCGAAGGACTTCGTCAGCGTATTGATCTGCTGAAAGCAAACCGCTCCCACATAGAAGACCTGATTATATTCCTGAGAACCAGGGTTTCGGATTCATTCAAAAGAAACCAACATTTTCTAACGGAGAATACCGACAACATATTTATTGTATCAAGTGGTTTTAAAGAGTTTATCGTACCCATCGCTACTGAACTCGGTATTCGTGCTGACCATGTGTATGCCAATGAGTTCCGGTTTGATGAGGAAGGTAATATCATTGGAATAGATGAAACCAATGTTTTGTCAACCGATGGTGGTAAGATAAAACTTCTTGAAAGTCTGAAACTGGAAGGTGAAGTATTTGCAATTGGTGATGGCTATACGGATTATCAATTGAAAGAATCTGGGCTGGCTAGTCGCTTCTATGCATTTACAGAAAACGTAGAGCGTCCTAAGGTTGTAGCCGTTGCAGATCACATTGCTACATCTTTTGATGATTTTCTTTATGATAATAAATTAAGCAGAAGCCAGTCTTATCCAAAAAGCAGAATCAAAGTTCTTTTGTTGGAAAACGTGCATCCTGTAGCGCTTCGTGCATTTGAGGAGCAAGGTTTCAACGTGGAGTTTGTGAAGGGAGCTCTGGATGAAGACGAATTGTGCGAGCGTATTAAGGACGTATCAATCATTGGTATTCGTTCAAAAACCAATATTACCAAACGGGTTCTTGAAAATGCGAATCGTCTGATGGCGATCGGTGCATTCTGTATTGGTACCAACCAAATCGACCTAGAGGAAGCAGCTCAGAGAGGTATTGCAGTTTTCAATGCACCTTATAGTAATACACGTTCTGTAGTTGAACTGGCAGTGGGTGAGATGATCCTGCTGATCCGTAACATCGTTACCAAAAGTAACCAGATGCACGAAGGTATCTGGGATAAATCAGCGAACGGAAGTTTCGAGGTACGTGGTAAAAAATTGGGTATGGTGGGATACGGAAGTATCGGTACACAATTGTCAGTTGTGGCTGAAGCGTTGGGTATGGAGGTTTATTTCTATGATGGAATTGAAAAACTTTCTCTGGGGAATGCCCGAAAACTGAATACGCTGGAAGAACTTCTGGCTATTTCGGATGTAATCAGTATGCACGTCGATGGCCGTAAGGAAAACAAAAACCTGATCGGAAAAAGAGAGTTTGACCTGATGAAGGACGGAGTGATATTTATGAACCTGTCTCGCGGACATGTTGTAGATATTGCCGCATTGGCAGAAGCAGTGAAGAGCGGTAAAGTGGCAGGTGCTAGTGTGGACGTGTTCCCTTACGAACCTAAAACGAATGCCGAATCCTTTGAAAGTGAATTACGTGGATTGCCAAATGTAATCCTGACTCCGCATATTGGAGGTAGCACAGAGGAAGCTCAGGAAAATATCGGCCATTTTGTTCCTTCAAAACTGTTGGAATTCATGAATAACGGTAGCTCTTACGGAAGCGTAAACTTCCCTGAGGTACAGTTGCCGAAACTGAAAGATTCTCACCGGTTGCTGCACATCCATGCCAACGTGCCAGGTGTGCTTGCAAAGCTGAACCAGATTTTTGCAAAAAATAATATCAACATCACAGGTCAATACCTCAAAACCAATGAGCATATCGGTTATGTAATCGTAGATATCGCGAAAGGTTATACAGAGGAATTTATTCAGGAAGTGAAAGAGGTAGAAGGTACGATCCGGTCGAGGATGTTGTATTAAGGAAGTAGATAAAGAAGTTAGGGGAAGTTAAGAAGTTAGAGGAGGGACTTCTTGGAAAGTCTGTTTTTTTGATTCGATTGTGATAGATTTGAAGTATCACTTCATCATACTCATAAAAGAAATGGAAAAGAGTCAATCTTTTGAAGATCTGATCGTTTGGCAAAAGGCACATTCTTTCGTGTTAGCCATATATCGAATGACTACTATATTCCCTAACTCCGAAATATATAATCTTACTTCTCAATTCAGAAGGGCAGGAGTTTCAATTCCTGCGAATATTGCAGAAGGCTATAAAAGATTGGGCCGTGCCGATAAGGCACGGTTCTACAATATAGCACAATGGTCACTTGAGGAGTGTCCCTATTATTTGCGTCTAAGCAAGGATCTGAATTATTTGTCAGACAATGATTACCAGGAAAATAAGTTATTGCTCGAAGAGGTCAGCCGATTACTTAACAGCTATGCAGCAAAAGTATCAGGTAACTGATTGGACCTGATTTTAATCGAAAGGCTAACTTCAATAACTACTTAACTACTATAACTTCTGTTTTAATGCTTACTTTTTTTACCCCCGGCCCGGCCCAGCTTTATCCTACTTTTGAGAAACATGTGCAGACATTTATTGCCAATCAGCTTGGCTCTATCTCTCACAGAAGTCAGCAGTACAGGGATTTGCACAAGTTCACCGTTGATCAGGTAAGAACTTTGCTGAATGTACCCGATACCCACGCTATACTTTTTCTGGGATCTGCTTCGGAAGCCTGGGAGCGCATTTTATTCAGTTGTGTGGAGTTGGAGAGCTTCCATTTGGTGAATGGTTCTTTCTCCAAAAAGTTTTATGATTACTCCAATGCATTGAACAAGTACGCCCACAAGCAGGAAAAGCCGATGGGAGAAGGATTCGTAGCATCTGAGGTAATTGTGCCTGAGTATGCGGAGTTGATTTGCACCACGCATAACGAGACAAGTTCCGGTGTACAGATGCACGTAAACGAGATCCATAAGCTGAAGCAGAAAAATCCTGATAAATTTATAGCTGTGGATATGGTATCATCTGCGCCTTATCCGGATCTGGATTATTCTTTAATCGATACTGCTTTCTTTTCTGTTCAGAAGGCTTTTGGTTTGCCCGCAGGATTAGGCGTGTGGATCGTGAATGAAAAATGTTTGCAGAAGGCTGAATCTATTCGTCAGCAATATTCCATCGGAGCGCACAATGATTTGCCTACATTATGGAAAAACGCGCAGAACAACGAAACGCCGGCTACTCCTAATGTGATGGGGATTTATCTGTTAGGGAAAGTAGCGGAGGATCTGAACAAAATAGGTGTTGCCGCAATCAGAAAAGAAACAGAACAAAAAGCGGCTTTGCTTTACAAGTTTTTCGAAAAGCAGAGCGGATTTTCATTGTTTGTAAAAGAAAAAACGCAACGATCACAAACCGTGATTGTGACCAATACAGAGGCCCCTTCGGCCGATATTATTAAAGCAGTGAAGGAAAAAGGATTGGTAATAGGAAGTGGTTATGGTCAATTTAAGGGGTCACAGCTGAGAATCGCTAATTTTCCCGCAACAAGCACGGCTCAAATTGAAGAATTGATCAGCGTGCTGGGTTCCCTGTAAAACATAACAGATACATAAAAGTAAAGAAGCGTAGAATCTCCGGATTTTGCGCTTCTTTGTTTTGTGGCTGTCCAATAGCCTGAAAATGTATCATCTCCGTATTGATACTTAGACCATTATTCCTTCCCTTACCTTTTTAAATTTTTCTATGAAAGATTCAACGAATCAGCATGATGGCCAGTCGCGTCGCAGTTTTATCAAGGCATCTTCATTGGCAGCTTCCTCATTTTTTATTGTTCCCCGCCACGTTCTGGGAAAAGGATTTATTCCCCCCAGCGACAAACTGAATATTGCCGGAATAGGGGTAGGAGGAAAAGGAAGAAGCGACTTGTCCAGTTTTGCAAAAAGTCCGAATGTGAATATTGTCGCACTTTGTGATGTGGACGATCGGCAGGCGGTAACTTCAAGAACCAACTTCCCAAATGCGAAGTACTACAAGGATTTCAGGGAAATGCTTTCCAAAGAAAATAAAAGCATTGATGCCGTTTCTATCTCAACCCCTGACAATACCCATGCTGTAGCCACTTTGGCAGCCATGCAATTGGGAAAACATGTTTACACCCAAAAGCCGCTGACGCACGACATATATGAGGCCCGAATCCTGGGACAGGCTGCCAAAAAATACAAGGTGATTACCCAAATGGGAAATCAGGGAGGATCGGGTAATGGTGTACGCCGGATGAAGGAAATCTATGATTCAGGAGTTATTGGTCAGGTGAATAAGGTATTGTGCTGGACCAACCGCCCTGTATGGCCGCAGGCAATTCCTTCAGACAATATAGATCCGATTCCAGCTGAACTGGATTTCGACCTCTGGCTTGGACCAGCTCCTAAGGTAGGTTACAATCAGGCATATCTTCCCTGGAATTGGCGTGGCTGGTGGCCTTATGGAACCGGTGCTTTGGGCGATATGGCCTGTCATATCATGGATCCTGTTTACCGTATTTTACCGATTCTCTACCCCGTATCGGTAGAGTGCAGTGTTGCCGGAACCTGGACATTCACGTTACGTGAAAAGGATCATAATCCTGACTGGACACCCTTCTCTTCTACTATACATCTTGATTATCCACGGAATGACGGGAAAGGCAATATCAAAGTGAGCTGGTATGATGGAGGAATATTGCCGGAGCGCCCGGAGGAATTGCTTCCGGGAGAAGCATTCGGAAATCCGGATGGTGGTGTCTTGTTTATCGGAGATAAAGGAAAACTAATGGCAGATTGTTACGGTGCGAATCCACGCCTTTTGCCACTAAAGAAAAATGAAACACTCAATATACCCGAGACGATCAAAAGAGTGCCTAATGAAGACCACTATCTGAACTGGGTGGATGCATGCATTGCCGGTTATGGAAAAGGACAGACCAGCTCGCCTTTCGAATATGCAGCGCCGTTTACCGAAAGTATTTTGATCGGCAACCTTGCGCTACGAAGCTGGATGTTGCGTGATGCGCCGGAAGCTTTGAAAACGGCTGACAAGTACAATGGTAGGAAAAAACTCCTGTGGGATGCAAAGAATATGAAAGTAACCAACTACGATCTGGCGAACCAGTACGTGAAGCGTGATTATCGTGATGGCTGGGAATTAAAGTTATAATCGTTCAGAAATTCGTTTCGATCCATACCGGTTTGATGTGAGGCCCTTAGCTAAACGTCAAACCGGTTTTTCGTTTTTATTAAATTTATTAAATAGCATTTAAAGAATATATTTTTAGCTTTATGCCCTGTTAGCTAAAAGCATCATTGCGTGGCCAATTTTGAAACGTTGAGAAATTTCGGGACCGATCAGGAACTGTGGGCTGGGATACGCCGCGGTGACGAGTCAGCGTTTACAATGATGTTTGACGCCTATCATTCTACACTCTACAATTATGGCTTCAAACTTTGCAGCAACTCAGGAATTGTTGAAGATGCTGTTCAGGATGTTTTCATAGATATCTGGAGATTGAGGCACAATCTCACCGAAGATATTACTTCCATCAAATTCTATCTCTACAGAGCGCTTCGCCGGAGAATTACGGTTGCGTTGGGGAAATTTCCGCTAACTGAGGAAATCAGCGTATTGGATGAAAACAACGAGCCATCAAGTTTCTCTAATACAGAAACGATGCTGATTGCTTCAGAATCTTCGGAAATCCGATCAAAGCAAATTCAGGATTTGCTCGCTGGCTTGCCGGAGCGGCAGGTAGAAGCGCTTACGCTGCGCTATTTTGATGATTTCAGTATTGACGAGATTTCCCAGATTATGGGAGTCAGTGAAAAATCTGTCCGCAACTTTATTTACAAGGCACTCACTTCGATGCGGGAACACCGCCAGAGTTTGCTGCTTTCTTCCCTGATTTTCTGCCTGTTATTTATTTTTTAGAATTTTATTTAAAAATAATTTCATTTTGGAGGGGTCATTTTGCAAAAGTGAGGCTCTTTCTATTTGAAAGCCTTAAAACCAGTTTATCACTCGCATGAAGTACGATCAATATTCGCTCACGGAATTAATTCGGAACGACGACTTTATTGCCTGGGTGAGACATCCTGATGAAGCGAGTGAAGCACGGTGGCAGGAATTTCTGAAGAATAATCCTGAAAAACGGAGTGTAGTAGAAGATGCGAGGGGTTATGTGAATCTGGTTGCTGAAGATACCGGGAAGCATAAGCCAACTACGGAACAAAGCCGGAAAATGTGGAGTGTGGTAGAAAGCCATATGGCTGATGATGCAGAAGAAGAGGTTTCAGTGGCGGAGGAGAAGACTATCAATTCCTGGCAATGGGCACGAATCGCTGCATCTGTAGTTTTGATAGCGGGCTTTGGTGTAGCTGTGTATTGGTATCAGCACAAACCATCGCAGGTAGCTATCGTGAATGCAAATGTAGAAGTCGGAACCATTAGTGATGTGATCGAGAAAGTGAATGATTCTGATAAGCCTATGACGATACTGCTCGAAGATGGTAGTTCTGTGGTTTTGGAACCCGCCGGGAAATTGAGCTTTTTCGTAAAAAGTACTACTGCCAAAAGGGAGGTGAGTTTGAGAGGAAAGGCATTTTTTGAAATTGTAAAAGATAAAAAAAGACCATTTATTGTTTATACTGACGGTCTTGCGACCAAAGTTTTGGGAACCAGCTTTTTAATTGATGCTCCTGAAAATGGCTCTGAAATAAAGGTGGAAGTTAAAACTGGTCAGGTTTCTGTTTTTCCATTGAGTCTGAATGCTTCGGAAAAGGAAAAGGAAGCATTTTCCAAACCGGAGTTGACAGGTACTATTCTGAATCGGGATGAAAAAATAGCGTTTTCAAAAGTAAACGGTAAAACGATTAAACTTCAGGATACCCCCAGGGTTGTAAATGTTACTACGGATATCGCTGATCAGTTATTCATATTTGATGAAACACCCGCCTCTGAGGTTTTCAAAGCGTTGGAGAGTGCCTATAACATAAAGATTGTTTATAAAGAATCGCTTATCAGCAATTGTCCGCTCAATGCCACACTGGTAGGGCAATCTTTCACCGAGAAGTTAACAGCAATTTGTATTGCTCTGGACGCGCAGTATGAGATCCGGGATGATCATGTAATTATATCCGGCAAAGGCTGTAAATAATTTGACTATACCTGAACCCTTAATTTTATTAACACTAAACCGTTTTAGCCTATGAAATAAATCCATTACCTCACACTCGCACAAAACAAAAAAGGATCAGCCATGTTGCAGCATGACCGATCCCACGGTTTCCCAAAGTAATTGACGTTACTGCTCATCCGCTTCTCAGTGGATGCAGGGAAAGATTTCGTTGAATAATCTCCTTAACCAACAAATCCGTTCAAAAATATGAAAAAAGTTCGACGAATTGATGACTTACTCTTTACACTCATGCGTATAACAGTCATTCAATGCTTTCTGGCGTGCCTGTTCCTGGGCGTGTCGCTGGCACATGATGGGAGAGGTCAGTCCGCTCTTAGTCAGAAGGTGACGCTTAATGTCGAAAATCAGGACATTAAGAAAATTTTGCATCAGCTTGAAAAACAGACTAATATTAAGTTTGTCTACAGTTCCAAGCTGATTCAATCCGATCGTAAAGCAACTATTAAAGTTCAGAATGGCACTCTCGCACGCGTGCTGGATGAATTACTGACGCCATTGCAACTGAATTACAAAGCTTCCGAGGACCTGATCGTGATCAAGCCCGAAAGCAGCACCAACCAGGAGCCTGTTAAGGCTGAACCTGAGGTGAAAGCAGGACAAGGCACTTCTTTGAGAAACGTTAGCGGAATCGTTAAAGATTCAACCGGGGTCAATCTGCCAGGTGTGAACGTAGTAATCAAAGGAACTACAAAAGGAACCTCTACCGATGCTGGGGGGCGTTATAGTATTGATGTTGAAAATGAGAATGCTATATTGATATTCTCCTATATCGGATACGTGTCACAGGAAATTCCTGCCGGCACACGCAGCACATTGGATGTGATCCTTAAAGAAGAAGCTGCACAGCTGAATGACGTGATCGTTGTAGGTTATGGTACGCAGAAGAAAACCAGCATTACAGGTTCCGTAGCAGCTATTACCAGCGATGACCTCGGTCGTGTGAGAGCTGGTTCTACAGTAAGTTCTGCTTTGGCCGGAAAGATTCCGGGTGTATCGTTTAGAATGGCAGACGGCCGTCCGGGTGGTACAGCCAACATTAATATACGTAACCTGGGTAGACCCTTATTCGTAATTGATGGTGTACAACAGGATCTGGGGCAATTCAACCAGATCGCATCGAATGATATTGAAAGTATTACTGTATTGAAGGATGCTGCTGCTGCGATTTATGGAGTAAGAGCTGCAAACGGAGTTGTGGTTGTATCTACCAAGAAAGGAAAACTGAACGCCAGAAATACGATTAACGCAGATGTCAATTTTGGTTTTCAAAGTTGGACAAGATACTTCGAAGGGCTGAATGATTCTCATGCGTATATGAGTTATCGTGCGGAAGCTGAGATCAACCGGAATGGCTCTACAGCTATCACTCAGTCGGAGCTGGATCGCTATAAAGCCGGAACAGAATATAACTACCGGAGTTTCAACTGGCGCGATTTCGTAATTAAAAGGAATGCACCAATGAACACCTATAACCTCAACTTTACGGGTGGTTCGGATAAGATAACGTATTATGTTTCAGGTACACATTTGTTCCAGAATTCTGTATTGGGAAGAGAATATCAGTTTCAAAGAACCAACGTTCAATCCAATATTACTGCACGTATTGCCAATGGTCTGAAGATCGGAAGCAGTATCAACGGTCGTATAGAAACCAATTCAAATCCGGGTGTACCGGGTGGTGACGACTACGAAGTGGCGTTGTTTTCAACTATCAGAAACACACCTCTGGAAAGACCCTACGCTAACGATAATCCTGATTATCTGAATGATATCAAACATAACGAAACAAACTGGGGTTATCTGAATAAGAATTATGCCGGGAAGTTCAGAAGCGACTGGCGTCAGATTCAGATCAATTTTGATGCAGAATATCAGGTTGCAGCCATTCCCGGACTTTCGGTCTATGGAATTTATTCCTACTACATGGCTGATAAACTGCTTAATAACCATGAATATACGTACGATACGTTTACCTACAATCCTGAAAATGAAACCTATGCAAGAACAGGTGGTAGTATCAATCCATGGAGAGAGCGTGAGCAGGTAAAGGAAATTAAAACCACTGCTCAGGCAAGGCTCAACTACGAGAAGAACTTTGGACAAAATACCATTGCTGTAATTCTTGGTACTGAAAGACTTACAGAAAACAGCCTTCGTAACTGGATACACTCGGTTCCCAGTGCCAATGTACAGCGTCTGATGTATTTCGAAACGTCTGACAGATATGATGATTCCGAAATCAATCGTGCAAGAGCCGGGTATTTTGCCCGTATCAACTATAGCTATGGCAACCGCTATTTCCTTGAATTATCAGGTCGTCGTGATGCTTCCTATTTGTTTGCTCCGGATAAAAGAGTAGGTTATTTCCCTGGAGGATCGGTAGGATGGAGAATTACAGAGGAAAGCTTCATGAAGAAAATAATGCCTTCCAACTCTATTCTTACAGATCTTAAATTCCGCGGATCATATGGTGTACTTGGGGACGACAGAAATCCAAACGATGCGAATCAACCTATTGTAGCTGAATTTGCTTACCTGGAAGGATACCGATATCGTGAAGGAACAGTTATTCTGGATGGGAAACCGGTTTTAGGTTCAAGAGATAAAGGTGTACCCATTACGGGATTGAGCTGGCTGAGAAGCCACATGACCAATATTGGTGCAGATTTTAGTTTGTTTAATGGTCAGTTGACAGGGTCTCTTGAATATTTCCGTCGCAAACGTACCGGTCTTCCTGCTGCACGTACCGACGTATTGTTGCCACAAGAGATTGGTTACACACTTCCTTTGGAAAATCTTAACAGTGATTTACGCTTTGGATACGATTTTGCATTAGGTTATTCCGGACAAAAAGGCGAAGTGAAATACAACGTGTCCGGTAACCTTTCTTTATCCCGTGGCAAAAACCTGCAACAGTACAATCCTCAGTTTTTCAACTCGGTGGATCAGTATTTCAGTTCAGGCATAAATCGTTATCAGGGATATGTCTGGGGTTTTGAACATATCGGACAATTCCAGAGCCAGGAAGAGATTAATAATTATCCTGTCAACATTGATGGCCAGGGTAACCGTACACTTTTACCGGGAGATCTTATCTATAAAGACGTAGATGGTGATGGTAAAATTACCGATTATGATCGTCGTCCTATCGGATATGCCAACGACCTGCCTAATGTAAACATGGGCTTCACACTTGGAATCAATTACAAAAGCTTTGATTTCAACGCTGATTTTTCAGGCGCAACAGGTTATACCGTGTTCATGACCGAGCCTAACCGTGTTCCTTTTGCCTACGACGGAAACCTGAATACGATTTTTGAAGATCGCTGGCATCGCGCAGACATCTATGACAAAAACAGTGCATGGATTCCGGGTAAATATCCGGCGCTCCGCTTCAATGACGGAAACCATAGTAATACGAGCAGACCGTCTACTTTCTGGGCGCATGATGTAACCTATTTCCGCGCACGTACGATCGAACTGGGATATTCGCTGCCTAAGGAACTGATCAGCAAAGTGAAGTTGCAGAAAGCCCGCTTCTATGTCAACGCATATAACCTGTTCTCGATAGACAATATGCGCAAGTATAACATTGATCCGGAAGTGTCAGATGGTCGGGGACGTCAGTATCCGCAGAGTAAAATTTTCAACATCGGGGCTAACCTTTCATTTTAATGTTACGGCTTCTAACTTTCATAAGAATGAAAAAGATACTTCAACTTACCATGCTGCTGGTTTTGGCTGGTGCAGCAGGATGTAACGACGATAAATTTTTAAACAAAGAACCTCTGAGTGACCTCACTACCGACGAGGTATTTTCAAGTAGTCCGCAGGTATTTTCTATCCTTGCCAATTTATACAACCGTCAGGTTGATATTGCTACGGTAAAGAGCTGGATGACCATGGCCGATTTCAGTGAGAGCTTCGTATCGGACAACGGTGCAGATCAGGTTGCTATTCTGAGAAGAACATCCTGGAATTATGATTCATGGAACAGCTGGGATTACGCTTATATCCGTGACATTAATCTTTTCATGGAAAGAGCTGAAAAAGCAACAGTTCTTTCAGAGGCTGACAAAACCAGATTTCTTGCCGAAGCCAGATTTCTAAGAGCGAACTACTATTTCGAGCTGGTAAAAAGAATGGGCGGTGTTCCGCTTATTCTGAAAACGCTGGTTTACGATTACAGTGGAAGTGCTGAATACCTTCAGTTTCCCCGTGCAAAAGAACATGAGGTATATGACTTTGTGATCAGCGAAGCAGAAGCTATCAAGAGTCTTTTGCCGACAGATGCCAACCAAAAAGGACGTGCTACCAAAGCGGCTGCACTGGCTATGGAAGCAAGAGCTGCCCTGTACGCAGCATCTATTGCCAAATATGGTAGTTCAAATACACCTCAGGTTACATTGCCTGGTAACGAAGTAGGAATTCCTGCCAGCATGGCTGCCGGTTATTATGCAAAAGCGCTCACGGCGGCGAAGGAAATCATCAGTGGTAGTGCCGGGGCTTATTCATTGTACAATAAAAAGCCGAACGATCTGCAGGAAAATTTCGCCAGCATATTCTATGATAAGGGAAATAATCCTGAAAGTATATGGGTGGAGGATTTCCAGTTGAAGACTGTGAAGGTACACAACTTTACCATTGCCAATCAGCCACGGTTTGGTGCTGAGGAAGAAGAAGGCGGGCGTATTAATCCTTCTCTGAATCTGGTGCAGGCTTTTGAAAAAATAGATAACACCTTTGCTCCGATTCCTGTAAAAGATGCTTCGGGTAACCCGATTTACTATGATAAACAAATAGATGCGTTTGCCGGTAGAGATGCAAGACTCGGAGGTACGGTAATTTTGCCGGGAAGTTCTTTTAAGCTGAGGCCTGTGGATATATGGGCTGGCTATCAGTTACCAAACGGAAACATTTTGTCGGGCGATGACCGTGGCTCGCAACGCCCTTTGCCGGATGGTACTACGGCTCAGGTAGTAGGTTTCGACGGACCTATTGTGGGTAAAGAACATACAGCCCAGACTGGTTTTTACATCCGCAAGTATCTGGATCCGGCGATTGGATCAGGATCAAGAGGTACGCAAAGCGAACTTCCCTACATCCGTTATCGCTACGCCGAAGTATTGCTGAATGCAGCTGAAGCAGCTTTTGAAACAGGCAATGTAGCAGAAGCGGCAGGATATATGAACCAGGTGAGAGCGCGTGCCGGGCTTGTTACTCCATTGAAAGCCGCCGATATCACTTTTGACAGAATCGTACATGAGCGTCGCGTTGAGCTGGCATTTGAAGGTCATTTGCTTAATGATATGAAACGCTGGCGGTTGGCACATGTGGTTTGGGATGGAGAGCGTTTGACCGAAGCAGAATTGTTGGCCAATATAGGTAAGGCTAATAAGAAGAGCACACAGCCTTATTCATTGCTTCCATACAAGATCTATAATCCGGGACAGCCGAATCACAACAAATGGATTTATAAAGTGGCTATATCCAATCTTGTTACCGGTTCTAACCGATTCAGACTGGGTAATTACTACAGCTTTATTAACGATGATATCCGGAGCCGGAATCCAAAAATAGTAAGACAGCCTAATCAGGATTAACCATTTTAAGAGTAGATATTATGAAAATGAAGATATCATATATCATGATGGCTGTTTTACTGACGGCATCATTCATATCATGTAAAAAGGATAATTACGCTCCGCCACAATCGATGTTCAGCGGAAGGCTGGTTTACAAAGGCGAGCCGATTAATGTAGAAGTGAATCAGGTTCCGTTTCAGTTTTTTCAGTTCGGATTTGGAAAGGTAGGAGCGATAAACAGCACGTTTGATCAGGATGGTAAATTTTCGGCCCTTCTTTTTGATGGTGATTATAAACTGACTGTTCCAGCCAATCAGGGTCCGTTTCTATGGAAAAGAACGGCAAATGGCAGCCAGGATTCAATCGCCGTGAAGATGGCAGGCAGTCAGTCACTTGATGTGGAAATAACGCCTTACTATATGATCCGTAACGCAGTATTTACAGCAGCTGATAACAAAGTTACCGGCACTTTCAATCTGGAAAAAGTAGTTACCGATGTCAATGCGAAGAATATTGAGCGTGCGAATTTGTATATCAACAAGACGCAGTTTGTGTCGGCAGGAGACTACAATATTGCGAGTGCACAGCTTACCGCTGCTCAGATTACAAGCATGACGGGCATCACAATGACTGTGGGAATCCCGGCTATATCGCCAACGCAGAATTACATTTTTGCCAGGGTTGGTCTTAAGCTTGCCGGAGTTGAGGATATGATTTTTTCTCCGGTACAACGAATTAATTTTTAGAATATCAGGAAGATAACCCGGTGGGCATCAATGCCTACGAATAAGAAGTTATTGCTTCTGGCAACAAGTATCTTAATGGGCGACTGCTTCTTTTAAGATTGGGTATACAGCTATCGCCTTTGTGAGGCGATAGCTGATTCAAAACAGCTTAGCGAGAATATCGAATTTTTTAGAGCTATATAATTGATTTAAATGACTGTTTTAATGAGGAAGTACGTCGCCGTATTATTTTTAGGATTACTCGCATTAGGCTGTGCCCACAACCAGATGAGTAATTCGGGTGGAAAAACCGGAAATTCCAAACAGGAGGGGCGAAGAGCCGAAGTCCTGTTTCTGGGTCATAATAGTAAACATCACGATTCCGGGAAATATGCACCCTGGCTCGCGATAAAGCTTTTTAAAAGTGGTATTAATATGACCTATACCACCGATCTGAAAGACATCAACACAGAAAATCTGAGCAAATATGACGTACTGGTCATTTATGCAAATCATGATACACTGTCTGCTTCACAGGAGAGTGCGATGAAGGCATTTGTGGAAGGAGGAAAAGGGTTAATACCTCTGCATTCGGCTGCAGGGTGTTTTAAAAATTCTGACTGGTATATCAAAACAATCGGCGGGCAGTTTGCTTCACACAAGGAAGATACATTTGAAAATGTGATTCTGAAAGCGGATCATCCTGTAATGAAAGGTATTACCAACTTCAAAACATGGGATGAAACCTATGTTCATAAAAATCTGAACCCTGATAAAATTGTATTAGGCGAACGTGTGGAAGGCGATCACCACGAGCCCTACACCTGGGTAAGAAATCAGGGAAAAGGACGGGTATTTTATACTGCTTATGGCCACGAGGACAAAACCTGGACTAACAAAGGTTTTCTTGATTTGGTAAGAAATGGCGTACTATGGGCGATGGGCGATAAAGTGCAGGATCAGATCAAAGCCCTCAATTTGCCTGATGTTGATATTTATGATTCTGATACCATTTCTCAGTATACCAAACGTCATGTTGTTCAGAAAATGCAGGAAGCATTGAGTCCGGCAGAATCCAACAAACTGACACAAGTTGCTAATGATTTTGATATTCAGCTTTTCGCGGCGGAACCGGATATTACCAATCCGATTGCGATGGCATGGGACGAAAGAGGGAGACTTTGGGTAGTGGAATCGGTAGATTATCCTAACACATTTAAAGAAACGGATGGTGCGGCTAACGACAGAATCAAGATTTGTGAAGATACGGATGGCGATGGCAAAGCAGACAAGTTCACTGTGTTTGCCGATAAATTGAATATTCCTACCAGTATGGTATTTTCCAATGGTGGAATTATCGTGTCTATGGCTCCGGACTTTGTTTTCATGAAGGATACAAATGGAGACGATGTGGCTGACGTACGTGAAGTGATCATGACGGGCTGGGGGAAAAACGATACGCATGCGGGACCATCAAATCTTCAATATGGATTTGATAATAAGATCTGGGGAGTGAATGGCTATTCAGGCTTTAGAGGTACTATTGAGGGTAAACCTTACAACTTTGGACAGGGTGTATATCATTTTAAGCCCGACGGAAAAGAATTCGCCTACCTGGGAAGCAGCAGCAACAATACCTGGGGATTAGGTATGACGGAAGACAACAACGTATTCCTTTCTACTGCCAACAACACGCACAGCGCGTACTATTCTATGCCTGCCAAATATCTGCAACGTTCTGTTGGTGATCCGGATCAGCCTTCTATTCAGGCGGTACACAAGATTGACGGCCATTATGATGCACACTCCATGACGCCTAATCTACGTCAGGTGGATGTGGTAGGTGGATTTACCTCGGCAGCGGGACATCATTTTTATACCGCACGTAACTACCCGAAAGAATATTGGAACAGGACAGCTTTCGTAACAGAACCTACTATTCGTTTGATTCATAAAGCAATCATCGAACGCGACGGAGCGGGATATAAGGAAAAAGACGGATGGAATTTTATGGCTAGTTCTGATGAATGGTTTGGTCCGGTGCATGCCGAGGTAGGACCGGATGGTGCTGTATGGGTTGCAGATTGGTATAACTTCATCATTCAGCATAACGTATTCGTACCTGCTCAGTCTCCTTCTGAATTTATTTTGCCATTTAAAGATCAGCCACATGGTCCGGGTAATGCGTTCAGCAGCCCAATGAGGGATTTGGACCACGGCCGTGTATACAGAATTGTGTATAAAAATGGTAAGAAAGCTCCGGCTATGAAGCTGTCAAAAGATGATTTGCCCGGACTGATTACCGCTCTTCAAAACGATAACATGTTCTGGAGAATGACTGCGCAACGCTTGCTGGTTGAATCTAAGAAACTGTCTGTTTTACCTGAACTATACAAAATCATCGGCGATCAGAAAGTGGATGAAATCGGTCTGAACAGTCCGGCTGTACATGCTTTGTGGACTTTACATGGATTGGGTGCACTGGATGGTTCGAATGCTGAAGCGTTACAAGTTGTAGACAAAGCATTGACCCATCCCGCAGCTGGTGTGAGAAAAGCAGCGGCTTCCGTATTGCCTAAAACGGAACAGAGTTTTGGAGGTATTCAAAAGCTGATGAAAGATGCTGACCTGAATACACGTCTTGCTGCTTTCGTAGCGCTGGTTGAACTGCCAGCCTCTGAAAAAATTGGTGAAGCGGTATATCAGGCATCTTTGGATGAGCAAAATGCCAAGGATGCATGGCTTTCAAAAGCGTTGTTCGCAGCAGCAGTTACGCATGAAAAGGGCTTTTTGGCAGCTGCCGAAAAACAATCTTTGAAATCCAAATTCAGCGAGGAAATTGTGGCAGCACTGAATAAAGAAGTGTATGCACTGGGAAGAAGAAATACAATGCAGTTCCCTCCTGATGTTTCAGGAAAAGAAATCACCATTAAAGCAAGTGTGACTAAATCACGTGATCGCGCTTTAAAAGGATTCATCGCCGGACAGGGTGGAAAGGATGGAGGTTATGGTTTGTATATCCAGGATGGTAAAGTGATCATGGCTGTGAAACAACATGGTATGGTGAGCCAGGCTGCAACTTCTACACCTCTTCCTGAGAAATTTGATGTAGTGGCCAATCTCGCAGCCGGTGGTAAAATCACCATTTACATTGATGGTAAGCTTGCCGCAGAAGGAAAAGCGCATATGTTATTTACAACGCCTCTGTCCAATTCATTCAGAACGGGTGAAGACGTGGAAGGTGATGATAAGATTGGTACCTACGAAGGACGTTTCGGTTTCGAAGGAAACTTCCAGAAAGCATCTCTGGAATTGAGCCGTCCGAACAGTAAAGGTGCTTCAACAGCTGCTGCAAATGCCACTAAACCTGTAAGTTCATCGAACAGCAATGCGTTGGTGATTGATCTGCAGGTGGTGCCGGAGTTATTGCAGTATGACAAAAAACTGATTCAGGTGAAAGCTGGCCAAAAGGTGGTAATCAATCTTGAAAACCCTGATGGTATGCAGCACAATTTGTTGATAATCAAACCAGGTTCATTGCAGAAGGTAGGTAAGGCAGCAGATGATATGTTATCGGATCCGAAGGCAGCTGAAAAGCAGTACGTTCCTAAGATCCCTGAGGTTCTGTTTTCGACCAAACTTGTCAGTACAGGCGAAACGGCTACTTTGGAAATAACAATTCCTTCAACACCGGGAGACTATCCATTTGTATGCACCTTCCCGGGGCACTGGAGAGGTATGAACGGAATATTGCGTGTAACAAAATAGACTAAACCTGACCCTTAACTCTTTTAAATTCTTAACTACTTTAACTTCTATTTTAAATGATCAGATTGATTTTAAAAGCTTGTCTGTTTTTGACGCTGTTAGCGGTTGCTGCTGAAACCAGAGCGGACGGTCCGGGACAAAAGAAAGCGATACGGGTATTGCTCGTCGGAGGAGGTGAGTCTCACGATTTCGACAGATGGTACAAACAGGAAGATGTAGCAACATTACAGGAAGGCGGGTTTGCTACCGTTGAGTATACAAGCGATCCTTCCACGATCCTGTCGCACTTGCCTAATATTGATGTGCTTTATCTGGCTAATAATCAGCCCATCAAAGATGAGGCTACGCGTAAGGCTATTTTCGCCTTTGCTGATGCAGGTAAAGGGCTTGTTTTAGCACATCCTGCGCTTTGGTACAACTGGAAAGACTGGCCTGAATACAACCAGAAACTGGTGGGTGGCGGCTCAAAAGGACATAATAAATACGGTCCTTTTGATGTAACGGTAACCAATAAAAAACATCCTGTTATGAAGGGTGTTCCGGCTACTTTCAATTTGAAAGATGAGTTGTATTATCTCAAAACGGATGCGTCAGGCTCTCCGGTTGAGGTATTGGCGACAGCAAAAGCAAAAGAATCAGACGATGTATTCCCAAGTGTTACGATCGTGAAATATCCAAAAGCACGCATTGTAGGTATTGCGCTGGGGCATGATGCAGAATCGCACACCATTCAACCTTACAAAACACTGCTGAGAAATGCCGTGAAATGGGCAGCTGGGAAGTAAATTAAGAATTAAGAATTAAGAATTAAGACCGGGCCGCCGCTGCGGTTAAGACCGGGCCGCCGTTGCGGTTAAGATCGGCTCCGCCGTCGAAGTCAAAATCCCAATAGCCCTGAAAGGGCGCAATCCCTGAGCCGTGGGCATCGCCCGCGGAACATGTTCGGGATTCGAAATTGATAAAAATATTATTATCCAATAAAAACAAAAAACATGAGTCAGAAGCAAATTACAGTCGTTATCGTAGGTATGGGTTTCGGGAAAGAATTCATCTCTATTTATCAAAGCCATCCGAATATCAAAGCAGTGGGTATTTGTACCCGCAACAAACAAACCCGTGATGAGCTGACTGCGAAATTCAATCTGGACCCGAATCTGGTATTTGAGAATTTTGATGATGTTCCAAAAAGAGATGATGTGGATGCGATTCACATTGTAACGCCTGTTCCTCAACACGCTCAAATGACCCTGGCTTCTCTTAATGCTGGTAAACATACAGCCTGTACCATTCCAATGGCGATGACCAAGGAAGATTGTATCGCTATCGTTGATGCAAAACGCAGAGCGAACAAAGTATATATGATGATGGAAACCGCACTATACACACGCGAGTTTTTGTATGGACTTGATCTGGCTAAGACCGGACAATTGGGTGATATTCAGTTTGTGCGTGGTTCTCACATTCAGGATATGAGCATGGACGGATGGGATGAGTACTGGAAAGGATATCCGCCAATGTTGAACGGAACGCACGCCATTTCTCCTCTTTTGAAAATTAACAATACGATTGCAGAAACTGTAGTTTGCCATGGTTCCGGACGTCTTTCGGAAGATCTGGCAAGCCGTTACGGATCTCCGTTTGCAGTTGAAACCGCTACATTCACTTTGAAAGACTCAAACGTAGTGGCAGAAGCAACACGTTCTTTGTTTGATGTGGTACGTCAGTATCGTGAGAGTTATGATGTGTACGGAACCAAAATGTCGTTCGAATGGGAACAGCTTCAGGATGAAGATCACGTGATTTTTGATGGAGGTGAAAATGCAAAACGCATTTCTATTCCAGATACAGATGATTTGCTGATTGAACCGATCAAACATTTTACAAGAAGAGAAAAAATTGATGACCCGAATCACGTTTCCTTCCTTCAGGGAGCAGGGCATGGAGGTTCTCACCCACACCTTGTACAGGAATTTGTCGCTGCTATTATAGAAGGAAGAGATTCAGCTGTGGATGCGGCTCTTGCCGCGAATTATACATGCGCAGGTATCTGCGCGCACGAGTCGGCTATGAACGGCGGTATTCGTGTACAGATACCAAGCTTTGAAGCGTAATCTTATCTGTTAGCTATCAGCCTGAAAGACTCATATATCTCTGCCACGGGCATTGCCCGTGGCAATATTCCGAATTTAAAAACATCAAAAATGTTATTTGGAGCAAGCACATTCATTTGGGTATCCCCGTTTTCAAGTGCTAATGTCGATTTATTGACCAAGGTAAAAAACATGGCCTACGACATTATCGAAATAGCCGTTGAAGACACCAGCATTATCGACTGGAAACTGATTAAGGATATTGCCCGCGACCTCGACTTAAAAATTACAATAAGTGGCGCATTTGGTACAGAAAGAGATATTTCTAGTACGGAGCCAGCTTACAGGGAATTGGGAAAACAATACATCATTGACTGTATCAAAATTGCTCAGGACGTAGGCAGTCCTATTTTTGGCGGACCGGTTTACTCGGCAGTAGGTAAAACACGTCTCGTTTCGGAAGAGCAGAAAAAACAGGAGAGAGAATGGTGTGTAAACACCTTGATAGAGATAGGGGAAATCGCTGCTGATCATGGCGTTGTAGTAGGTTTGGAGCCACTCAACAGATTTGAAACGGATATGGTGAATACAGTTAATCAGGCACTTTCTATCGTACATGAAGTGGCAAGCCCGAACCTCAAAATTGTGCTGGATACCTTCCATTCCAATATTGAAGAAAAAGACATTCCTGCTTCGATACGTAAGATCGGGAAAGATTTGCTTTGCCACGTGCAGGGCAATGAAAGTGACCGTGGTACTCCGGGCACCGGACATTTGGAATGGGAGGGAATCAGCAAAGCTTTGAAGGAAATCGGCTACAAGGGAGCGGTGGTGATCGAAACATTTGGTCAGCCTTCTAAAGAACTCGCAAGAGCAGCATGTATATGGCGACCACTAGCTAACAGTGCCGACGAACTCGCAAGTGAAGGACTTGCTTTTTACAAGCAGGCCTTTGGGCAATAGTACATTCTGCTACAAAACTCAGGTAAAATGTTTTATCTGGTGAGCCGCATGGGGGCGAACCACAACCACACCATCTATGCGAATTCTAATCTTTTTGGTTTTATTCTTCGGGGTATACGACAGCATGGCGCAAATCCCCGTTGACACCAAAGGCTTTGACAAAAAGTCGGGTGTACAGGTTTCACAAAAAGGAAATGCACTGAATATTGAATGGCCTGCCGGAAACTCAGAAACCGGGAGAATCATATTGGATCTCCGTGAAGCAGAATCCCTGTTTCAGGCACTACAGATCGGCATGGAGGGGAAATATAAAACCATTGCAAAACAGCTGGATCCGGCGGTTATTCTCACAATAGGTAAGCGCGATCTCGTATCTCAAAATGGATGGAATATCTTCTTCGATAAAACAGCCTATCAGAAATACACAAGTTATCCCGTGAAATTAGTGAAATCTGGTGTAAAGGTGATCACATCAGGCGCTCAAACAGAAATTATAGTTTCAGGTGCTACGGCGGGGCCTTTTTCCGGAGCCTATCATGTCACGCTGTATAATGGAAGTCCCCTGATGAATGTAGCTGCAGTGATGAATACCAAAGTAGATTCACTGGCTGTTATTTATGATGCGGCAATGGTAGGAAAGGATGTACCATGGAAAAAAATTTTCTGGTCGGATACTGAGAATTTTATCAGGAGTACAAATGCTGTAAAAACGGATACGGTTGAAATGATGGCCGTAAAATACCGCACCATTATAGGAGAAGGTGAACAGGGTAGCCTGGCGCTATTTCCGGCTCCACACCAGTATTTCTATCCTCTCGACAATTGCTACAACCTGGAACATGTTTGGTATGGAGAAAATTACCGCACACTTATTACCGGATTCGGAATTGGTATCCGGCACGATTTGCTCGGCGACAGGCGCTGGGTTCCCTGGTTCAATGCACCTCCGGGTACAGAGCAGCGGTACAACTTCTTTTGTCTGTTGAGCGGAGAAAAGGACGGCAAGGTGTTGGAGAAAGTGAAAGCATTTACGCATAATGATACCTATGCGCCGTTGCCAGGTTATTACACGATGTCGAGCCATTTTCATCAGGAACATTCAGATGATGTTTTGACTAGAAAACCAATGGCGGAAATGCCTGGTTTCGTAAAAGCATTTCGTAATACGGGAGTCAACATAGTTCATCTCGGAGAGTTTCACGGGCCGGGTAGTCCACGCGGACCGGAAGCTAAAAGATGGCCTGAACTGAAAACTATGTTTAGTGAATGCGAGCGGCTATCGGGTGGGAATTTCCTTCTGCTGCCCGGTGAGGAGCCCAATAATTTTTTTGGAGGACACTGGATGAATATTTTCCCTAAGCCGGTGTACTGGCTCATGTCCAGGGAGAAAGACCAACCGTTTGTAGAGAACCATCCGGAATATGGAAAACTATACCGGATCGGAAACAAGGAAGATATGCTCAAACTGCTTGAAATCGAAAAAGGTCTGGCATGGACAGCACACGCACGTACGAAAGGTTCAACCGGATATCCTGACAAGTACAAAGAAGAAACATTTTACAAGTCGGACAGATTCCTGGGTGCTGCCTGGAAAGCGATGCCGGCAGACTTATCTCAACCCAAATTGGGCAAACGCGTACTTGATCTGATGGACGATATGGCCAATTGGGGACAGAAAAAGCATGTGATTGCAGAAGCAGATCTGTTCCGTATTGAGCCAAACTACGAGCTTTATGGTCACCTGAATGTTAACTATCTGCAACTGGATGAGCTTCCACGTTTTCAGGATGGATGGCAGCCGGTTTTAGATGTGATGGAAAAAGGTAAATTCTTTGTCTCGACAGGAGAAGTGCTTTTGCCATCTTTCAAAGTAAATGGAGTAGGATCAGGAGAAACTACAAAAGTGGATAAAGCAGGGAATGTTACGATCCATCTGGATGCGAGCTGGACTTTTCCTTTAAATCGTGCAGAAATTATCTCGGGCGATGGAAATGAAGTTTTTCATGACGTAATCAACCTGAACAATACGCAGGCTTTCGGACAGAAGTCATTCAGTTTTACCAAAAGTATGAAGAACAGAAAATGGCTGAGACTGGAAGTTTGGGATGTGGCAGCGAATGGCGCCTTTACACAAATCGTTTGGCTCGAATAGCAATCTTTGGATAGAATTGAGACGGCTGTGTCTTATAGAGGAGAAATATCAGACTAACTATTTTAAACCTTAATCGATGAAATTATTAAAACTAACGATGGGCGCGTTACTGATTGGGTTAACCTTTCAGAACTGTGCGAAAAAAGAAGAAAAGAAAGAAGAAGCCACTGCAAGCAGTCGTGAAATATGGACAAAGGAGCAGGCCAAAGAATGGTACGGGAAGCAGGGATGGCTTGTAGGTGCCGACTTCCTTCCAAGCACTGCTATCAACCAGCTTGAAATGTTTCAGGAAGCCTCTTTTGATACAGCAACAATTAACAGAGAGTTGGGTTGGGCAGCAGGCATTGGTATGAATACAATGCGTGTATATCTGCACGACTTGCTGTACGAGCAGGATTCGGCAGGTTTCTTCAAAAGACTGGATGTATTTTTGGATATAGCAGATAAGCACAAAATCAAACCGATGCTGGTATTGTTCGATTCGTGCTGGGATCCATTCCCTAAACTGGGCAAACAGCGCGATCCGAAGCCAGGCGTTCACAATTCAGGTTGGGTGCAAAGCCCCGGTTTGGAAGCATTGAAAGATAGTACTCAATATCCACGTTTGGCAAGGTATGTAAATGGTACCGTTGCGAAGTTTGCTAACGATGACCGTGTACTTGCATGGGATATCTGGAATGAGCCGGATAATCCGAATACGAGTTCGTATGGTAAAGTAGAGCTTCCTGACAAAGTGGATTACGTATTGCCATTGATGAAAGACGCGTTTACCTGGGCTCGTGCAGCGAATCCGTCGCAGCCACTTACGGCTGGGGTTTGGGCTGGCGACTGGGCTACTCCTCAGAGTTTAAAACCTATTGAGACAGCAAGTATAGAAGAGTCGGACGTGGTGAGTTTCCATAACTACGACAAGCCTGAAGATTTCGAAAGGCGTATCAAGCAATTGCAGCAGTACGATCGTCCGTTGATCTGTACAGAATATATGTCACGTGGAAACGGCAGTTTCTTCGAAGGGTTCCTTCCTATTGCTAAGAAATACAACGTGGGTGCGATTAACTGGGGATTGGTTGACGGTAAATCTCAGACGATTTATCCTTGGGACAGCTGGAAGAAAACGTACACCAAAGAGCCTGATCTCTGGTTCCACGATATCTTCCGTAAAGACGGAACACCGTATCGTCAGGCAGAAGTAGATTTAATTAAAAGTCTGACGGCTGCGAAGTAGTTTTTGAAGGTATTTAGCCACGGATGCACGAATGTTCACTAATTTTTATCTGTGATAATCTGTGTATCCGTGGCTAATTTTTTATAATCCCTGCTGCGTTAGTAAAAGATCTTCAAGGGTCTCCCGGCGACGAACAAGACGGGCTTCGCCGTTGTCTACCAATACTTCTGCTGGCCGGAAACGTGCGTTGTAATTCGAACTCATTGTAAAACCGTAGGCTCCTGCATTAAGAAACGCAAGAATATCGCCCTGTCTTACTTCCGGTAGGTGACGATCTGAGGCGAACGTATCTGTCTCACAAATATATCCTACCACGTTATAAGGTTTCTCTTCACCGGTTGGATTGGAAGTATTCAGGATGTGATGGTACGAACCATACATCATCGGGCGGATCAGGTGATTCAAACCTGAATCCACATGCACGAAGTTGCGTGCCGGATCTTCTTTCACAACGGTAGTTGTCACAAGCAGATTTCCCGATTCACTCACCAGGAACTTGCCCGGCTCAAACCACAATTGCAACTCACGGCCATATTCAGAACAGAATTTTTTGAAACGTGCAGTGATTTTATTTCCGAGTAATTCCATATCGGTGATGGCATCGCCAGGCATATAGGAAACCTTAAAGCCACCGCCCAAATCCACGATTTCAAGATCAGGGAAATGTTTGGCAGTTTCAAAAAGTATATCGGCTACTTTCAGGAAAGGCTCTGCGTCTTTGATATCTGAACCCGTATGCTGATGCAAACCGATGATTTTGATATCATATTTCTTAACAATTTCCAGAATCTGATCCAGTAGAAGCACTGAAATGCCAAACTTGGAATCAGCATGGGCCGTCATAATTTTGGCATGTCCCCCAGCCGCAACATTAGGTTTGATACGGATCAGGCAGGGTTTTGTATTTCCGAATGTTTGTCCGAACCATTCCAATAAGGGTAAACTGTCGACATTGACGATCGCACCCGCTTCTACCGCTTCTTTTACTTCATAAAAAGGGACACCGCTTGGGGTAAAAGTAATCTGATTTGCCTGGTATCCTGCCAGCTTACCCATTTCAAGCTCACCCGGGGAAACAACATCCAGCTCCACACCGATTTCACGCATCAGGCGAAGAACGGCAAGGTTGGTATTGGATTTACATGCAAATTTAATTTTCATATTTACACCAGAGAAAGCCTTCTGCAGGGCAGCAGCTTTACGGCGTATGGTTTGTCCGTCATAAACATATAATGGACTTCCGAATTGTTCAACGAGTTGGGCAGGAGCTATGCCTTGTATGGTGTACTGGTTTTGGTCAGACAGTTGCATGGATGCACTTATAGAATTTTAAAAGATATTTTATTGCACACAATATTTGTCGAGGTAAACAGCCATTTCCTGCTGAATACTCTTTGCTTCATTTTGTGCTTTTTGGGCGAAATCTGTTCCGTTGCTTGCGTAGATAATACTTCTGGAAGCGTTGATCAGTAATCCGCAATGACTGTTCATACCAAAGCGTGATACTTCTTCGAGGTTTCCTCCCTGCGCACCTACGCCGGGAACAAGTAAGAAATGATCCGGGATAATGGTCCGGATATGAGCAATATCCCTGGCCTGAGTAGCACCTACAACGTACATCATACGGTCGGCACCCGCCCATTCCTGAGATTTTGCAAGCACTTGTTCATAAAGAGGTTTTCCGTCTATTTCCAATCTCTGAAAATCCGCCCCGCCTGAATTGGAAGTGAGAGCCAGCAGGATCACCCATTTATTTTCAAACTCAAGAAACGGCAGTACGGAGTCACTTCCCATATAAGGAGCAACTGTAACGGCATCGAAGTTGAGGCCTGATGACGACGGATCGAAAAATGTTCTTGCATACAAACCTGAGGTATTACCTATATCTCCGCGTTTGGCATCCGCAATAGTGAAATGAGAATCCGGAATATATTCCATCGTTTTCTGAAGACTTTCCCATCCTTTTCCACCCATGGCCTCGTAAAAAGCAATGTTGGGCTTGTACGAAACGCAATAGTCTACCGTGGCATCAATAATCTGCTTGTTGAATGCAAATACCGGATCCGGTTCGCTCAGAAGGTGTGAAGGGATTTTACGTATGTCAGTATCCAGACCAACACAGAGGTAAGATTTCTTCGAGGAAATATGATCAAAAAGATTCTTATACGTCATGATTTTCGAAATGTTGCGCCGAAATTACAACCAATGACAATAGATTCATAAATTTGCAGACAGATATCAGTAATTAACATCATAACAATCAGCAATTCACAACACCTATGCAGATCAGAGAAACATCCATCAAGGGTTTAGTAGAATTAACACCACGCGTTTTCAGAGATGATCGTGGCTTTTTCTTTGAATCCTATAATGAGGGAGTATTCAAAGAGCTTGGCTTACCTACCAACTTCGTTCAGGATAATCAGTCATTCTCTGTAAAAGGGGTTGTACGCGGGCTGCATTTTCAAAATGCTCCGTTTGCACAAGGTAAATTAGTCAGAGTTATATCGGGCCGTGTATTGGATATTGCTGTGGATATCCGCCCGGAATCACCTACGTTCGGCAAGCACGAAGTGTTTGAATTGAGAAGTGATACCAACAATATGGCTTATATACCAGAAGGGTTTGCACACGGTTTTGTGGCGTTGGAAGATTCGGTTTTTAGCTACAAATGTACCAATGTATATAACAAAGAATCAGAATCAGGCCTACTTTGGAATGATCCTGAACTGGGTATATACTGGGGCGTGGCGGATCCTATCGTGTCGGAAAAAGATGTGATTCTTCCTACTTTAAAAGAACTTTTCGGAGAGATCAGGAAATAAACAATCAACAAAGTTGATTGGGAACGGGAGGTTTGATAGTGATAGCTGTTGAACCTCCCGTTTTACTTTTCAAATAATTCTTCCAAAGCTTTTGAAGCGATTTTTCGTGCTGAGTGAGGATTCTGTCCAGTAATGAGGCGTTCGTCCAGCTCTATAAATTCCATAAAAGGGATCATCGATTTGGTGTAGTGCGCTCCGTTTTCTTTTAGTTTGTCTTCCAGGGAAAAAGGTACTTCACTCACAAAAGCCTGGAGCGTTTCTTCCACATTGGAAAGACCTGTGAGGTATTTGTCATTGATCAGTAACGATCCATCAGACAATTTGATATTTAACAAACCACAAACTCCATAACTAACAGCGCTTACAATGCCATTATTCTCATAAATGGTGCGGGCCATTTTTTCTAATGCCGGATTGGACGTGAGATCCCACATAGCTCCGTGGCCTCCCGAAAAATAGATAAGTCGGTAATCTTCTGCATGAACCTGTTCAGGGGCAAGAGAGTTCGTGATTTTTTGCTGAAATGTCTCATCGTCCCAATATTGCTGATTCACTTCATCTTTCAGGTCCAGGCTACGTTCGTCAATCGGGATGTGTCCTCCCTGTGGGCTCACGATATCAATAAGAACCCGACGTCTAATCATGACATCATAAAAATGCGTCAGTTCACTCAGCCATGAGCCGGTTTTACCGGATTTTGAAGGATAGGTATCGTGGTTGGTACAAACGATGAGTACTTTCATGATATTTGTGCAGGATGATATGGCATGAAAGATACCATAAAATCAGTGCAAATTCCAGTCAGCAGAAACTGAACTTACTTCAGACCGAGAGTAGCTGATTTTTATAAGCGAAGGCAACAGCTGCAGCGGTGGTTTTGGTGCCCGTTTTCTCAAGTACACGCAGGCGGTGTCCTTCTACGGTGCGCACACTGATAAAAAGCTTCTCGCTGATCTCGGTTGTGGACAAGCCATCACAAATCAGTTGCAACACTTCTTTTTCCCGTGCGGATAATGCTACATTGGCAGCATTCGGAAAAAAGGGATGTTTATTGGGTTGACGGTTTACCATTTTTCGATGCATTGCCTTTGATACAAAGTCGTTGTAATAAAAACCCTCATCAGCTACACGTCGTATGGCTTTTTCAACTTCATCGGGACTGGTGTCTTTCAGCAGGTAGCCCTGTACGCCTTTTTCAAGCATATGGATCACAAACCGATCTTCATTGTACATAGATACCACAATGATCTTGACATTTGGATAGCGTTCAAAAGTAGCTTCTGTAGCCTGGATTCCGTCCATAACAGGCATTTGGAGATCCATGAAAACGATATCGGGAGTGTTAGCAGCCATTTTGTCCAGAAGCTCCTGTCCGTTGGCTGCCTCCAGCATGAACTCAAAGTCGGGTATACCACTAAGCATGGATATAAATCCCTTCCGGAAAAGTTCGTGGTCGTCGGCGATAGCTAATTTTAACATTGGCTTGGTTGGTTTAGATAATCACTTTTTCACGACGAAAGGGATGCAGCGGTCCGGGTTTATTTTCCGGGATCTCGCTTATAATCGGCACCAGAGCTAACGCGCACGAACCGCCGTTTCCATTTTTACTGTACTGTACGGTACCATTTACGATAGCAAGCCGGCTTTCGATTCCCAACAGTCCTAAACCAGCCAAATGTCCATCTTTGATAGCTTCCGGATCAAATCCGATTCCATTATCCGTGACACGTAGACCTATAAACTTGTCATTCATTTCCAGGCTTATGTCAATTTCGGAACAATTTGCATGCTTAATAGCATTGTTGACCAGTTCCTGCATAATACGATAAATAGTCAGCTCTATTTTTTGTCCCTGGCGGGGAAGTTCTTCGGTAC
This sequence comes from Dyadobacter luteus, assembly GCF_003383615.1. Classification (GTDB taxonomy): domain Bacteria; phylum Bacteroidota; class Bacteroidia; order Cytophagales; family Spirosomataceae; genus Dyadobacter; species Dyadobacter luteus. The sequence goes on along the minus strand of NZ_QNUL01000008.1, from coordinate 117,819 downwards.
CGGCATTGAGTGTTATTGAGAGGGTATTTACCTGCTCCAGTTTATGAATAAATTCATCTATAGCCTCCGCCAGCCCGAACCTTTCCAGCGTTGTGGGGACGAGATCGCGTGTGATACGCCTCACATGAAGAATGGTTTCTTCCACGAGAGATTGCGTTTTCTTCATAATCTGTTCCTCTTTCTCACTATTCTCACCGATCACCTTGGAAAGTTGGTTGAGACTCAGTTTTGTCAGAGAAAGCATGGTCCCGATGTCATCATGAAGATCCTGAGCGATTCTTCTGCGTTCTGTTTCTTCGGAATTGAGCGCGGTATCAAGCAGGAGCCTGCTGTAATTTTTCTCTATCTCATTTAGCTTTTTTTCTTCGGCAAAGCGGCGTTTCTGATAATAGAGGACAAATGATATAACAAAGAAGGCCATCATGAGCATGGCAAATGTCCCTACGAATAAGGTCCATATCATTTGTTCAGTTTCTTGCATAATGACGTGCTGAAAATACTAAAATTCCCATGCTAAACAGCAGTACACTCACTATGTCGAAAATGTAAGGTATGCGATCCAGTAATCCAATTTTCATGATAGAGTCCCATTGAGCAGCATAGTGCAGGGCCGGAGCTACGAACACCATACTCGAGTAATAAAGTAATAAGCCTGCACAAACCCAAAAAAATGGAAAAGTCAGCAGGTTAGGTATTTTCAGAGATCTGATTAATTCATAAAAGTACAGAAGAACTAATAAAATCATCAGGATTGACTCTGCCGTAGCCGAATATTGTACCAGTCGGTGAAGATGCAAGTTGCTTAGATTTTCGTTGCATTGCCAGATATCCCAGAGTGTGAAAATACTGAAAATTACTGAAACCGGTAGTATAAAACGACGTATCGCCTCGCGTTCGAACTTAGAGTAAAACATCCCACTCAACAAAACATACCGGATCACGATTGTTGCATTGAATAATGCCAGGTTATTCGCTCTCGTGGCTGCCAAATGAAACATGGCAAGATCAATGATTAACTTCGAAATCAGAAAAAATAAAAGCAACCGGAAGGATGGGTCAATGTATGCCTTTCGGTAGATGATTAAAATCAGTGGTAATAATGTTATTACCACTGAAGTCCCGGCAAGTATATCGTAGTTGAAGTAGTATAAGTATTTGTCAATCATTTAGTTTGTTGGTTCCTTTAGTAAAAGTCAAGCCAGGGTTTCTCTAAAACCGTAACTAGTCGTTCGTTGGAGGTGCGCATTTGTTCGGGCATAGAGGACCATTGGCCACAGCTGATCCTGAATCATCTTTAAGACCTCTCGGCGATCTCAAGTCGTTTCCGTATTTATCGACAGGAACTATAACCACCCGTGAGGTTCGTTTTGCCGAGCCTTCTTTGGTGATCTTTACACCTTCACCGGCGTGATCTTCATGGCGGCTACCATGGTAAACGCGGAATCCGACGCATTCATCTTTAAAGTTTGCAATAAGTTTATTGAAAGTATTTAAGCCAAAAAATTCAGCTTCCACATAATTGTCTTTGCCTCCTTCTTCAATTTCTTTTCTGCGCCCTTTATGGCCATCTTTAATTGTTTTTGCATCGGCGGCAAGGATAATTTCTCCTTCGTCACCTGTGAATACGGCTTTCCCTTGAGTCATAATGTTATTGCAGATTAAATGGGTAGTGAAATATTTAACAACAGGTTAAAATTAGAAGGAAGATATCTTAAACCCAAGGATATAACTACAAATTGATTTAACGGCAAATTAAATTAACTTGTTGATAATCAAATATTTGATTTTTATTTCAGTGCTTATTTTATTCAGGGTGACACTTTGCTTATTAAGTGGTAGTCATGGTGTGAATTGATTTAAGTGATATGAAGTCGCTCTCATATAGTATCTTTCCTGATGATTCCCGTGAAATAAACCGGGGAAAATAAACTCCTGTTTCTGAGTAAAATTGTTTTGATATATGAAGCCTGCAATCACGATTGAATATTGCCCTAAATGTAACTGGTTATTACGGTCAGCCTGGATGGCGCAGGAATTGTTATCTACATTTAGTGATGACCTGCACGGTGTGACTCTTGTACCTTCTGAGGTAGCAGGACGCTATACGATTCATTTGGACGGTGTTCTGATTTGGGACAGAAAGAGAGAAGGTCATTTTCCTGAACCGAAGGAATTGAAACAAAAAGTGAGGGATATTATAGCTCCAGACCGAGGTTTGGGACATAACGACCGTTGAGGTGTTTACCATCATTGTAGACAAATTGGCATTGTGCATGGGATGGGACTGCCCATTTGTCAGAGGTTGCGATTTTTTATATCGATAGCCTGAGAAGTGCTTTGTTTAGTGTTTAATGTATTGATTATAAGTTATTTGGTTGTTGTTTGGTGGTGCTGATATGTGAATAAATTTGATCAGAATAAATCTATGGCACATTGTTTATCGTTTATAGGGTAAAATTGTTAACCTAAACATACGATGGTCATGGAAAGCAAACTAAAAATACCGCAGGAGATGTTGATGAACATAGATTTTATCAATACAGTAAACGGTGGAATGAGTGAGCCAGCCATTCAGCTCGAAAGAGGGTCGGATGGTTTTGAGGTTGTTGTCAAAATTCCTGGCATCGAAGTGGATGATCTTCAGCTTGAAGTTGTCAGAGGTAAAAAGAATTCTACCAGCCTGAAATTATTTCATTTACTACCTATATTTTCTCAGAAATCGCTGCCCGCAGACGAGCAGTGGAGGACTGTTCGGTTTATCAACACATTTGTAATACCGGAAGGTGTTAGTGTTGAAAACATCTCAGCCAGATATGACGATAGTTACAGACATCTTGTGCTGCATTTGCCCTACGGAGATGAACAGGGTGACTACCGAAGAAAAGTAGACATAGACCGGTGGTAATCAACCCCGAAAAAGGAGCCTGCAAAACTTAAAATTGCAGGTTTTTTTGTGCCCTCAGGTATTGTAAAGGGCGATTTCAGGTGGTTGTTATGCTATTTTTATTATAATAAATTATACCCTTCCAATACTTTGTGTTAAAATATTGCAAAGCTTTAAAATTTGCTGAAAAATGGCTTTTCAATTTGTAATTTAGTGGAGCAAAAGCAAGCTTATACCTCCAGCTCAACAATTATGAAAAAGTCGAACATATTCGCATATATTGAACTCTCCAAGTTAGTAGAAGAATTAAAGCAATCCACCTCCTCAGAAAAACTCAAAGAAAAACTCAAAGCGCAGTCAGCTTACTTCAACATCATCGAACCACGTTATTTCTCAGATTCTCTCATACCCGAATGGGAAGGGATATTGTCTTTGACAAAGCAAAAGGGCGCTCGCGTTGATGAGGAAGGTAATGTGATCTCCAACGCAGCTCTGAATTCAATTGACAGCCTGTCTCTGAACGAGTGCCAGAATCTGGCAGATAAACTGAATAGCTTGTTTAAAAAGGTAGAAAGCGAATTTCAATAGTATCAAAAAAAGACCTGCTTCGGAAAGAAACAGGTCTTTGATTTATCCGTATAACGGTTAATTCACCGTTCCTCCATTCCATACTTCTTTTCCGGGTTGAACGAAAGCCAGACTTCCGTCGCGATCTTCAGCCATCAGGATCATTCCGTGGCTTTCCATACCCATCATCTTGCGTGGAGCAAGATTAGCCAGATAAAGTACTTTTTTGCCGATAATTTCTTCCGGTTTGAAGTGTTCAGATATACCGCTCAGTACAATGCGCTGTTCGCTTCCGATGTCCACTTTCAGCTTCAATAATTTTTTGCTTTTAGGGACACTTTCAGCCTCTGTTATCGTAGCTACACGAATATCCATTTTTGCAAAATCATCATACTGTATTTCAGCCTTCACCGGACTTACTACTTTTCCTTCCAGTTCATTAGTACGTTTTGCATCCAGAAGTTTCTGAACCTGCTTTTCAATCACATGGTCTTCGATCTTCTCAAACAAGAGTCCGGCTTCACTGACTGGTTGCCCCTCTTTCAGTAAGTCGGCTTTTCCTGCATTTTCCCAGTTCGCATTTTCAATACCAAGCTGTTTACGGATTTTTTCGGCAGTAAAGGGTATAATCGGCTCAGATACAACGCTAAGAGATGCAGAAATCTGCAGAGCAATATTCATGATCGTATTCACGCGTGCAGGATCTGTTTTGATCACATGCCATGGCTGTGTGTCTGCCAGGTATTTATTTCCGAGACGGGCAAGGTCCATGATCAGGCTTAAAGCCTCACGGAAACGGTAGTTCTCAATAGCTTCACCTATTCTGTTCGGGAATGCGGCCAATTCTGCCAGCGTTGCCTGGTCTGCCTCTGTCAGTTCACCTTGTGCAGGTACTTTACTGTCGCAGAATTTTTGGGTAAGTACAATAGCACGGTTGATAAAGTTACCATAAATACCTACGAGCTCGCTGTTGTTACGGGTTTGGAAATCTTTCCAGGTAAACTCACTATCCTTGGTTTCGGGAGCGCTTGCTGTCAATACGTAACGGAGTACATCCTGTTTGCCGGGAAGTTCTTCCAGGTATTCGTGCAGCCACACAGCCCAGTTACGTGAAGTAGAGATTTTATCCCCTTCCAGATTCATAAATTCGTTTGCAGGTACATTATCCGGCAATACCAGATTCCCCTCAGCGATAATCGTAGCCGGGAAAATGATGCAGTGGAAAACGATGTTATCTTTTCCAATGAAATGCACCAGTTTGGTTTGGTCATTGCTGTCGTCACTTTTCTCCCACCATTTTTTCCACCCCTCGTCTGTTCCGTTTTTCTGTATCAGCCAATCCTTCGTTGCAGAGATATATCCGATAGGAGCCTCAAACCATACGTAAAGCACTTTTCCGTCTGTTCCGGGAACAGGCACCGGAATTCCCCAGTCCAGGTCGCGTGTCATTGCACGAGGTTTCAAGCCTTCTTTCAGCCAGGACTGGCATTGACCCAGTACATTGGTTTTCCATTCGGGATGGCTGTTTACAAAGTCTTCAACTTGCGGCTGAAGTTTATCAAGAGGTAAAAACCAGTTGGTTGTAGGTTTCATGACCGGCTTGGAGCCCGAAAGCATCGAATGCGGCTCAATAAGTTCCGTAGGGCTTAGCGATGAACCGCAACGCTCACACTGGTCTCCATACGCATTGGTATTGGCACAAACCGGGCAAGTTCCTACGATGTAGCGGTCGGCCAGAAATTGCTGCGCCGTTTCATCGTAATACTGCTCTGTTGTTTCTTCAATAAACACACCTTTATCGTACAGATCCTTGAAAATTTCCTGAGAAGTCTCGTGGTGAATCTGCTTACTGGTGCGGGAGTATACATCAAAAGAAATACCCAGCTGCTTGAACGAATCGTCAATCTGAGCATAATACTTATCCACAACCTGCTGAGGTGTAAGTCCTTCCTTCTTCGCACGTATGGTAATAGGTACACCATGTTCATCTGTTCCGCTGATGAACGCCACGTCTTTTCCTTTCGAGCGAAGGTAACGCACATAAATGTCAGCGGGTACATAACAACCTGCAAGGTGACCAATGTGAATGGGTCCATTGGCGTAAATCAATGCAGCGGTAACGGTATATCTTTTGGGGTCTGTAATGGCCATTTACTTTATTCTGTATTTAATAATAGAGCAAAGTTAGCAAAATCGTGATTAGAGATATGAAGAAGAAGGAGGCAACTTTAACAGTAAACCTTATAAGAAGAGCGTGTGGCATGTCGAATCAAACCTGACAAGACCGTCAGTAGGAAACTAAATGGAAGATCTGTTTTACTAAAAGTAATTTATATTTGATTTTATGTAAAGTATATTTGACATTAATTAAAACAAACTATACATTTGATTCATATTTAACTTCAAACTTTACAGCAATGAAAACAAGGTACCTTTTGCCAGGTAGTTGGCGTCCTTATGGTATTGTACTTACTTTAACATCCGTTCTGGTCAGCATTTGTTGGTTGATAAGCGGTGAAGACTTTCCACTTGCTCAGATAAATACTTACAGCTATTTCGATATTCCGGATTGGCAATTTTCAGACAATATATTCTCAACTGGCAAAGGTGGGACGGTCGTTCTGAATATCACCGATGAAATTTTAGGAATAGGGATTATCTGTGGCCTGTTTATAACTGGCTTTTCAAAATTAAAAATTGAAGATGAAAGAATCGCATTGATCAGACTTGAATCATTGCAGTGGGGTATTTATGTTAACTTTACCGTAATGGTGGTATGTATAATTTTTGTTTATGATACCTGGTTTCTTCTGGTGATGATCTATAATATGTTTACCCCGCTTTTCATTTTCGTTGCAAGGTTTTACTGGTTGTTATATGTAAGTCCGGCAATTGAAGCAAAAAAGGAAAGGAGTTTGGTATGAAAAACAGGATAAGAATAGAGCGGGCCATATTGAATATCACACAGGCAGATCTGGCGGAGAGGCTGGCAGTTTCCAGGCAAACGATCAATGCGATAGAAGCGGGGAAATATTCTCCGACGCTGGCTTTAGGAATGAAGATAGCACGGGAATTCGGGAAGACGGTAAATGAGCTATTCGAATTGGAGGAAGGTGACTGACGGCTTCCAACCATTCTGACTATTTTGGGTCTTTGTAACTACATCTAACTTTATAAGTATATGAATAACAGAACACTACTCTCAATCATCTTTGTTTTTACTGGTTTGGTCGCATTTGCCCAGGACAGCAATTATTCTAAAAAATGGAGTATCGGGGTGATAGCAGGATTGCAGCCGCAGGGAAAACTATTTGATACTGATCAATGGGAGAAAACATCCGGATTTATAGCAGGGCTCAGTGGTCAATACCATTTTTCAGGTCGAATGACAGGCTTTTCTGTCTTGTTGCAACCGCATTATAACCAGTTAGAACGAAATCTCTCGAACCGTGATGAGTCTGGGTTTTGGAGTATAGAAAGTTATTGGAAAACTGAATCTTTTAACCTACCGATATTGCTTCGATACACCATTGGACACGGCCTTGTGAGACCATTTATTGAAGCCGGTCCTAATTTTAAATTCAGAACTTCTCTGACAAATAACAGTAGAAGCTCCTTTTGCGGTATTGCCGGGTGTTCAGAATTACTGAGCAATAACAACTATCAGCCACTCGCAACTCAGGATCGGGCCGGCTTAATTGTAAGTGTCGGTGCGTCTGTACATCTTTGGAAAGTGGCTATTCCTGTCAGTCTGCGGCTCAACGAGGGGTTTGGTACATATGAAACGAAAGGTATGATGTACGATACTCCCGCTTACGACAATTTCAAAACAAGAACCTTTCAAATTGTTACCGGTGTAACTTTTTAATCCCGACATTTGAGGATTAATTGATCGTCGTCCGCATGAAAATTTTGATTACCGGAGCCACCGGATTAGTGGGAAGCACAGTTGCCCGTGAACTCATTGCCGGAAACAATACCGTTTACGCGCTTGTGAGGGAGAATTCTGACAGAAGCCTGCTTGCGGATGTGGCTGATAGTGTACAATGGATAGAAGGCGATATTCTTGACGTATCTTCGCTGGATCTGGCATTAGCGGGAATAGACTATGTGGTACACACTGCAGCGGTAGTATCTTTTGTGCCGCGCGACAGGAAGACGATGTACAAAGTCAATGTGGAAGGAACTGCCAACGTTGTGAATGCATGTCTGAAGCATGGAATAGGTAAGCTTTGCCATGTGAGCAGTATTGCAGCCATCGGGCGGCCTGATTCAAAAAAAGTAAGTCAGGGACAGGAGCTGGTGCTGGATGAGACGCAACGATGGGAAGACTCTCCCGAGAATTCTGAATATGCCAAATCAAAATACCTGGCTGAGCTGGAAGTGTGGAGAGGGATAGCGGAGGGGCTCAATGCTGTAATTGTCAATCCTACCATCATTTTGGGTGAAGGCGACTGGGAAAAGAGCAGTACACAACTGTTCCGTTACGTATTCAGAGAAAAACCGTTTTATACAGAAGGCGTTGCGAATTGTGTGGATGTTCGGGACGTATCCGAAGTAATTGTAAAATTGCTGTTTTCATCCATTTCGGGTGAGCGTTTTCTTCTGAATGGAGCGAGTATTTCCTATCGGGATTTGTTCAATCTGATGGCAGATTCAATGAAGAAAAAGCGTCCGTCATTTCGTGTCGGGCCGGGATTGGCCGGGGTAATCTGGCGCGTGGAAGCAGTACGTACATTGTTGTTGGGGACCAAGCCTCTGATCACCAGGGAGACCGCTCAGTCCGCAGCGCGACGAATCCGGTACAACAACGAAAAAATAAAAAATGCCTTAGGATTTAGCTTTCAACCGATTGAGAAAACGGTGGCGAGAGTCAGCGAAAGTTTACTTGGTAAGATTTGATAAACAAGGAATTATTTTTAACTTTCTTTCATTATCAATGTTAGTTCTTTGTTGAAAGACAACTGCGTGATATCATGTTGCAGGATGATATATTACATGGAGTTGTCAGGCAGAAAGCTATATTGTGTTGGTTCAATAGCACCAACCTCTAACTTAATTGTTCGTGTGATGGAGAAAAATTTCGGGGAAAGAAAAGACTACATGAAGGAAACCCTGCTCAGGTTTGAAAGAATGATTAAAAATGATGAACCGACCTTTTTTGATCTGGAAACTTACGAAAAGATAACGGCTCATTATATCGAAAAAGGGGATTGGGAAAAGGCTTATGAGGCTTGCGAAAGAGGGCTCAGTGATTTTCCTTACTCGCTTGATTTACTACTAAATAAGGTGCAATTGCATGCCAATCGAGGCGAACACGATCTGGCAATAGAGGTTCTGGAACGCGCATCACTTTTTCATCCGGGAGATATCGAAATCAGCTATATGCAAGTAGGTATCTTTAATATGATGGGTGAATTTGAAGAGGCGATTGGTGTGTTGGAAGGTTTGCTGAACAGGGTAGAGGATAAGGATGAGATTTATTTTCAGATCGGACAAACCTATCAGAACTGGGGGAAGTACGAAGAAGCCATTCAAAATTACAAGCTTTCACTGCGCCGAAACCTCAATAACGAAAGTGCATTGTATGAGCTGGCACACTGCCTGGATCTGGTAGGTCAGCTGGAAAGTCATCTGGATTATTATAATGAACTTGTAGACAGAGATCCGTTTTCACATCACGCCTGGTATAATCTTGGAATTGCGTTCAGTAAATTGGAGCGTCATGAAGATGCAGTACGTGCATATGAATATGCTACGCTGGTGAAGGATGATTTTGCTTCCGCATTTTTCCATTTGGGAAATGCCTACATGAATCTTGAAAAATATGAGGATGCAAAAGGGCAGTATTTACGCGCGATAGAATTGGAAGGCGAACAGCCTGAAACGTGTTGCTGCCTGGCTACGTGCTACGAAAGGCTTGAAGAGTTTGAAACCGCGATCAAGTATTACAGAATTACGGTAAAACTGGATAGTCAATGGGATGATGGCTGGTTTGGGCTTGGCATATGTTTTAATGAACTGGGACGTTGGTACGAAGCGGCTGGTTTTCTGCGTAAAGCCATTCAGATCACTGAATTGAATCCTGATTACTGGCTGGCCCTGGCTGAAACTGAATTCCGCATAGGAAATATAGTTTCGGCTTTTGAAGCTTTTGAGAAATCTGCAGAAATTGAACCTGCTAATCCTGATATATGGCTGAAATGGTCGCATGTATTGTTTGATCAGGGCAATTATGCGAGAGCGTGCGATCTGCTGACGGCTGCTATTGAAGAAATGCCGGAGGAAGCAGATTTGTATTACCGCATGGCAGTGTATCAGATTCATTCAGGCGATTACCGCGAAGCACTGATTAATCTGGAAGTGGCACTTACGCTGGATTACGATGCGCACGTACAGTTGTTTGACTTCTTTCCTGATTTGGAAAAACAAAAAGCATTGTTCCGTATCATTGAACAATACAGAGAGAAATAGCATAAAGATCTTTACTATGAATAGAGGTGCTGCATAGAAATATGCAGCGTTTTTTAATTTAATACTTCCAGTAGCTGACTGGTGCTGATGTCATTCGCGCATTTGAAATGCCCCTCCGGGCAACGCTTGTGCCCGTGCAATCCGCAAGGCCTGCAGGACAGCTTTTCAATTACTTCCACTACATGTGAATTGTCAGACAAAGGTCCGTAACCAAAGCCAGGAATTGTGGAGCAATAAACAGCCGTAACGGGCGCATTCACAGCAGAGCAAATGTGCATTGGTGCCGAATCGTTTACGAAGTTCATGACCGCGCCTTTCATTAAAGCAGCAGATTGTAAAAATGAAAGCTTCCCGATCAGACTTTCGATGCGTTGAAGATTTACCACTTTTTCTGTAATCTCTTTGGCAAGATAAGCATCCGATGGTCCGCCGAGGAGATAAATTTGAAATTCAGGATCGAGCTTGTTGATCAGTGAAACCCAGCCATCCACAGTATATTGCTTGGTGTACCAGACAGAGGCAGGCGCGATGCATACATATGGCTTTTTCTCAAACTGACCGATGTATTCAAAATCCTGAGTGGTAGGATATAGTCTTGGCTTACCGGCAATATCTGTCTTTACTTCAGTTTTAATCAGTTCATGATTACGCTGCACTTCATGCACACCTTCGCTGATGTTGTGCGGGATCTTGTTTGTGAAAAGAAATGAGAGTGGATTTTTATCAAATCCCGTAGTAATATCCGCTTTGGAAAAACCAGTAAGAAAACCCGTGGAGCCGAAACGCTGAATATTGATCACCCAACCGTATTGCTCAGTCCGGATTTGCTTCAGCATATTCCATAAACTTTTATACTTCCCTTCCTTTTTTTTCCATATCAATACCTGATTCAGAAAAGGGTGATTGTCAAAAAGTCCTTCGTTCCCTTTTCGGACAAGAATATCAATTCTTGCTTCCGGAAACTGCTGATGAAGGTTTTCCAGCAGCGCAGTTGCCAGTATCACGTCACCTATGAAGGCCGTCTGAATAACAAGAATTTTATTTAAAGCCATTTTTTATCCAATTCAGAAAGAACACGTTCAGCCTAAACGATTACTTCATACCCTATGATGAGCAATTCATTTATCTGTGAGGTGTTTCAGGCAAAAGTCCGTAATTTTGTGGACACTGCCGAAAATTATTGGCGCCTATTTTGTGTTAATCAGGAATGAAGAGAAATAATATTCGCAAACAGAGAAATCCCAAAGTTACCTCATTACCCACTACCGAAGACTATCAGTTACATACGCTTTCCAATGGAATACGTGTTGCTCATAAACAGGTTCCTTACACTTCCATAGCGCATTGCGGGATTATGCTGGATATTGGCAGCCGCGATGAGCAGCCGCTACAGCAGGGACTGGCTCACTTCTGGGAGCACATGGCCTTTAAGGGAACTGAAAAGAGAAGTTCTTTTCATATTATTAACCGTCTCGAAAATGTAGGTGGTGAGCTTAATGCATATACAACAAAAGAAAAGATTTGCTTTCATGCATCGGTGCTGGACGATCATTTTGATAAAGCGCTGGAGTTGTTGGCTGATATCACATTCCATTCTGTATTTCCGGATAAGCAGATTGAACGCGAAAAAAATGTGATTCTGGAAGAAATGTCCATGTATGTAGATTCTCCGGAAGATGCTATTCAGGATGATTTTGATCAGCTCGTATTTGCAGACCATGCGTTGGGAAGTAATATACTCGGTACAACGGAAACCGTTAATTCGTTTGATCGCGAACATCTTCGCACATTTATCAACGATAATATTGATACAGAACGCATCGTGGTTTCCTCGGTGAGTAAGCTTCCATTTGCTAAAGTGATCCGTATTGCTGAAAAATATCTGGGAGGTATTCAGAGAAAAACTACTAACAGACAGCGTATTGCACCAGGTGTGTATACTCCGATCATCCAGCAAAAAGAGCGCTCAATTTCTCAGGCACAATGCGCGATGGGGCAGCCTGCATATGCGCTACTCGACGACCGCAGATTGCCATTTTTTATGTTGATGAACTTGCTGGGAGGGCCTGGCATGAATTCACGGTTCAACTTGTCACTGCGTGAAAAAAATGGTTATGTCTATTCAATAGAAGGTAACTACACACCCTATCTGGATACAGGTTTTATGGGTATTTTCTTTGGAACTGAACCTCGGCAGCTTTCAAAAAGCATTGCATTGATCAATAAAGAGCTTAAAAAAGTGAGGGAAGTACCTTTGACCACATTACAGTTGCATCAGACCAAAGTGCAACTCATGGGTCAATTGGCGATGTCGGAAGAAAGCAATATGAGTTTTATGCTGATGATGGCGAAGAGTTTACTGGATACAGGAAAAGTGGATTCTCTGCCTGAAATCTTTGCTGAAATTCAGGCGATCACTTCGACTCAATTGCAGGATATAGCACAGGAAATGTTTAATCCTGAGAACTTTAGTTACCTTACTTTTCTGCCTGAATAAGATAGTTTTAGAAAGTTTTATTAGCCGGTCACTTTTAAATCTGACCGGTTTTTTTATGCCCTTGCATAGTCTCTGATAGCCTATATAGTTTAGATCTGAGTAAATTGAATAGTATCCACAGTAAGATTACGAGTAAAATGAAATCAGTTTCCAGCATTTTTGCCTGCCTGATCATTGGTATTTTTGCAATACTTCCGGGCATAACTTCTGCCCAGCAAAATACCGATTTTTATATACCTACCGCCCAACCCGACAGGATTATCCTTAACGTAACGGTTGATCCGTCTACGTCTATGGCGGTTAACTGGAGAACGTCGTCGGACGTAACAGAGAGTTTTGCCGAGATTGCTATTGCCAGTGCAGACCCGCGCTTTACAGATAAAGTGACCCGGTTAAAAGCCAAATCAGAATTGCTCAAATGGGAAGATACTGCTCCGGCAAACTATCATTCGCAGATCTTTGAAGGGCTTACACCTGGTACGAAGTATGCTTACAGAGTGGGGCAGGGCGATCATTGGAGCGAATGGATTCATTTTAACACGGCCGGGAAAACAGGTGATAAGTTCTCTTTTATCTATTATGGCGATGTGCAGACGAACATCAGATCGCTGTGGTCGCGGGTGGCGCGTGATGCCTATGCGAAGGCGCCCGAGTCTGTACTGATGATGTATGCCGGTGACCTGATCAACAAAGCCAACCGTGATGTGGAGTGGGGCGACTGGTTTGCTGCCGGAGGTTTTATTCATAGTATGATTCCAGGCTTTCCCACACCCGGCAACCATGATCATTATGATGGTCCGGATGGGAAAAATGTAACTTCAGTTTTTTGGAGGCCACAATTCACACTGCCCGAAAATGGTCCGGAAGGTCTGGAAGAAACATGCTACTATTCCGATATACAGGGTATGCGTTTCATTTCGCTGAATTCTGATCAGGCAGAAGAATCGGATGAGTATCTGGAAAAACAAAGGGTATGGATGGAAAAGGTATTAAGCAACAATCCAAATAAATGGACTTGTGTGACTTTCCATCACCCGATTTATTCACCGAAATCGACAAGAGACAACAAACGGATGCGGGAAACTTTTAAGCCGTTGTTTGATAAATATAAGGTTGATATTGTTTTGCAGGGGCATGACCATACGTATGCGAGAGGCATGGCGAAGATTCCTATGCAGGAAAAGGGTGCAGTGTCAGGTACGATGTACGTAGTATCAGTTAGCGGGCCGAAAATGACGGGCTCTAATGTGGAAAAGGCTGGCTGGATGGACCGTTCAGCTTTGTACACGCAGCTTTACCACGTTGTTACCGTAGATAAGGATGTGCTTGATTTTAAAGCGTATACAGCTACGGGGGAATTGTATGATGCTTTTGAGCTGGTAAAGCAAAAAGGAAAGATCAATAAAGTGATTGATAAAACACCTCGTAATCTCCCCGAAAACCGCTAATCTGCTTTTTTAATCATGATCAAAAAATACGGATGCTTACTGATGCTGGGATGGCTTGCAGTAGCCTGTGGGATATCTTCGAAACAACAAGAAACTGAAAAGTTTCCCGGGGAGCTGATCAGTTTTAAGCCCTATAATGGCAATCCTGTTTTTGAAGGTTTGAAAGACTCTACGTTTTGGGATGAAAAAATCAGGGAAAGAGGTTTTATGCTGAAAGAGGATAGTACCTATTACCTTTGGTATACAGGCTATAACAGGGTAACAGGGAAGCAAATCAAGTATCTAGGACTTGCCACTTCACCGGATGGTTTCAACTGGACACGCCATCCATCTAATCCGGTCCATCGCGGGTTGTGGGTGGAAGATGTATTTGTGTTAAAAGAAGACAGTACCTATTACATGTTTGCTGAAAGCAGAGGCGATTCTGCCCATTTGCTTACTTCGAAAGATAAGATCAACTGGCTGGATCAGGGTGCCTTGGATATCAGGAGAAAGAACGGTGAAGCCATTGAAGCAGGACCTTACGGTACACCTGCGGTTTGGAAAGAGAACGGGACATGGTATCTGTTTTATGAAAGAAATGATGCAGCGGTATGGCTTGCGACATCAAAAGATCTGAAAGTGTGGACAAATATTCAGGATGAACCGGTGTTGAACTGTGGGCCGGAAGCTTATGATAAATTCGCAGTGGCAATGAATCAGATCATTAAGTACAAGGGTTTGTACTACGCTTACTACCATGCATCAGCTTACAAAGACTGGCGTGAATGGTCGACGAATATTGCCGTTTCCAGTGATCTGATCCATTGGGAAAAATACAAAAGGAATCCGATTTTGGGAGACAATACATCCAGTGGAATTGTGGTGCCGGATGGAGACAAATTCAGGCTCTATACTATGCATCCTGAAGTGCGGGCGTATTTGCCAGGCAAATAGTTATAAATCCGGTTGTGAATAAAAATGCCAATCCCGTCAGGGATGCAATTTCTGTAGTCCCGGAAAGAAATATAGCATATTCAAAATGCCGTAGGCATGTCACGTTTGGTACCTCCTGTACTTCGGATAATTGGGGATTTTGTCCTTTTCTACCAATGTTCCATCGATTCGGGATTTGCTGATACTGGGATCTTTTGCGAACAAAAAAACAATCCCGTCAGGGATGCAATTTTGGTAGTCCCGGAAAGAAACATAACATATTCAAAATGCCGTAGGCATGCCACGTTTGGATCCTACGGAACTTCTGATAATCAGGTGATTTGTATTATACACCTCTGAATATATATCAATTATTTTCAGCCCTGTAATACAACGTAGAGCTATTCTCAACACGCAACACCTTCGCAGCAGCTTCATTGATGTCTTCAATAGTCAGATTACGGATAATTTCTGCATCGTCATTTGCCCAGTCAGGATTGCCAGCGTTGGCCGCAAAGGCAAGATTCATAGCGCGGTTGAGCAGCTCCACTTCAGAGAAAGCAAGTGTGGCTTCTGTCTGATTTTTAATTTTAGCCAGTTCATCTTCCGTAGTTCCGTTTTTAACCAGATCAAGAATCAGTTCCGTTACAGCAGCATCGGCTTCTTCCAGTGTGATGCCGGGGTTCAGGTTTCCTTTAATGAGCAACAATCCCGGATCCAGAGAGGACGTAACGCTGGCAGTAATGCTGTTGAAAACAGGCCGGTCTTTCAATAATGCCTGGTACAAACGTGATGATTTTCCGCGCCCCAGAATATCACTGACCAGATCAGTAGCATAATATCCTTCTTCATAACGACCCGGTGTATGGAATACTTTGATCAGCGAATTCAAAGGAACAGCAGCTGAAGTTTCCATAAATCTCGCTTCGGTCTGTACAGGCTCCTTAGGCAGATTTCTAACATAAGGCTCACCGGCAGGGATTTCTCCAAACCACTTTTCAGCAAGTTCTTTTACCTGTTCAAATTTCACAGCGCCAGCTACCACCATCACCGCATTATTCGGCCTGTAGAATTTGAAAAAGAAATTTTGAACATCCTCCATGGTTGCCCTTTCTATGTGTTCTATATCCTTGCCGATGGTCGCCCAGCGATAAGGGTGTGTTTGATAAGTCAGTGGCCGCAGTTTGAGCCACATATCGCCATAAGGTTGGTTCAGGTATCTTTGCTTAAACTCCTCTATCACAACCTTACGCTGCACTTCCAGCACATTGGGGTCAAATGACAAGCTCATCATCCGATCAGATTCCAGCCAGAAAGCAGTTTCTACATTTTCAGCCGGCAGGGTGATATAGTAATTGGTAATATCAGGAGATGTGAAGGCATTGTTTTCTCCGCCTACATTCTGGACAGGAATGTCGTAGCTCGGAATATTTTTGGAGCCACCAAACATCAGGTGCTCGAACAAATGCGCAAATCCGGTACGTTCTTCATCTTCGTCGCGCGAGCCTACATTATAGAGGATATTGACCGCAGCCATAGGCGTTGAAAAATCTTCATGAACGAAAACTTTAAGACCGTTATCCAATGTAAACTGTTCGTAGCGAATCATAGCGACTTGACTGAAAATTATTGTGAAAACCAAAGCACCAAAAATATAAAGATGGATAGAAACCACGTTGTATATTTTGGGGTTATAAACAAAGCTACTGACCTGGTGGGAATCCACCAAACCAATTCGTCAATATACTAAAAGCCATGAAATTTACTTTGCGCGTTCAATATATAGTTTTTGTCTTATTCTGCTTTCCGTTTTTGTCTCACGCTCAGCTGCTCAACGATCCGGCAGCAATTAAAACAGTTCAAAAAAGCCTGGATCATATCTACAATTACGAGTTCGATGAGGCGGGTCATGTGATAGATGCCATTGAGAAAAAGTACCCCAATCACCCAGTGACTTACATTCTCGACTCTTTCGTGTTGTATTGGAAACATTTGCCGATTAAGGATAATCCAACGAAGTCGAAGGAATACATCCAAAAATTGAATCTGGCATTAAGTGCTACCGAGAAAAAATATGGAAAGGATACCAAAGATCCGGAGGGGATGTTTTATGTGATGGTAGCCAGAGGTTATATGGCGATGATGTACAACTATCGCGGCGAAATGCTGAATGCTGCCGGTGAAGGAAAAAAGGCTTACAATGCTTTTATCGACGGGATGAAGCTGATGGATAAAAATCCGGAATTCTATTTCACTTCAGGTATGTACAACTACTATGTGGAGGTATATCCCGAGGTGCATCCGATGGTGAAACCTCTGCTGGTTTTCTTTAAAAACGGAGATAAAGCTTTGGGATTGAAACAAGTGGATGTTGCGACACGCTCGGGTGTGATTACGCGTGCTGAGGCATGTTTCTATTTGGCGCATTTGTATATCAAGTATGAAATGAGGCCGGAGAAAGCAGCGATTTATCTGGATAAGCTTACGGATTGGTATCCGCGAAATCCGTTATTTATCATGAAAAACGCGGAGGCTCTTTTGTTAGCCGGAGATTATGATGATGCGGCGAAGCAAATAACTGCTTTAAGGAAGTATACTACCGGATTTTATCCGATCGCACAGCATACTTTCCAGGGAATCAATTACGAAAAGAATACCAAAAGCGATGCAGCTGCTCAAAAGGAGTATTTAGCTGCTCTCAAAATTCCGCATGACGATCAGTATACAAAGGAATACCACGCCATGGCCTATGCCGGTCTGGCTCGTATATCCAGCAGGGCAGGAAACAAACCGAAAGCGAAGGAGTATTATAAAAAGTGTCTTGAAAAAGCGGAGTACAGGATTTTGATGAAAGAAGCGAAGGCTTTTAAGTAATCGTTAGTCCTGATTTGCAGCCGGGATGCTTATGCCCTTCTGTTCACCCCGACTTCAAATGGGGGTGAAAAAAGGAGGAATGAAGAATTTTTTATTTAGGGAACAGACTTTTATCCAACCCCGGAATAATACGCAAAGCATTTTTGTAATAAAGCTTTTTCAATACCTCATCAGATAAGCCCAAACCATACATCCGCCAGAACGCGTGGTACTTTTTATGATAGGGGAAATATTCATCTTCCGTTTCCAGCACGCGGAAATAAGTAGCATACTCAGCAGGAACCCAGCTATCTTTTCCGAATAGCACGCGGTCCTGGTATTTATCAAAAAACTTTTTGGCTGTACGTGGCTGACGGCCCAGTTCTGCAATCACAGCGCCGATTTCCACATACATATTTGGAAACACCTGCATCAGACTGTCCAGCTTTTTCAGATTATTGGGATACCAACCCATGTGGGCATTGATAAAAGTGGTTTTAGGATTATTCCTGAAAATGAAATGCTGCTCAGCAATCAATGAATCAAAGGGCACTGGATCATTCGGTCCGCGACGGCGGCCGGGATGCGTTTTTAGTTCGAGCCAGCGTTCGTTATATCTATCCATAGGATCCCAGAAAGAAGGTACGTCTGCGGTGTGAATAATAACCGGAATGCCCAGCTCACCGCATTTCTGCCATACAGGCTGCAATCGGGAATCGCTTACTGGTACGCGGTTTCCTTTGTCATCTTTGATTCCCGCAAAACCCAGGCTTTTGTATATTTTCAATCCTTTAGCTCCCGATTTTACATCTTCTTCCAGTTGTTTTACAGCACGGATTGTCCAGTCTTTTTCTCCGAAACCTTTAAACTGAAGATTAGTGAAAATAGCAATGCGCTTAGGTTCATTTTTGGCAACGTTGGCCAGCGAGCCTTTCAGTGTTGTTGTTCCTTCTGCCCATTCCTGTGTCCACCCGCGCCCACTCAGGTTCACCATTATTCCCATATTCAAACTGTCCATCTGAGCTACCAGCGCTTTCAGATCCTGCGTCGGCATCTGGTACTGATGATTATGTACATCAATGAAAGGGAATTTGGCACGTTTCAACGGGTGCTCTTCTACTTTAAGCGTCGAAACAGGATCATATTCTTCAAACCCAAGCGGCTGTGTGATATTGGAATCCTGAGCAAAAGCCGGGCTAATGAAGCAAAGGGAAAGTGCAGCGAGTTTTAGGAGTTTCATGTTAAGTAGATATGGAGAGAATGTAAACGGATCACTTAAAATCTCTTAGTGAACAATTTCAAAAGGGAGTTTCTTTTTATTATAGATAAGTGCCACACAATGCGCCGCAATTCCTTCTTCACGCCCTACAAACCCCAGATGCTCCGAGGTGGTGGCCTTTATGGAAATATCTTCTTCGTCAATTTGCATCACCTGCGCCAGGCAAGCTTTCATTTCAGGGATATGAGGATTTAGTTTAGGGTTCTGAAGTACGATGGTCACATCCAGATTCCCCACTTCATAATCCTTCTCACGGATCATCTCCAACACCCTTTTGAGCAGTAATTTACTGTCCACACCTTTCCACTGAGGATCTTTGTCTGAAAAATGATAACCAATATTACGCATATTGGCAGCACCGAGCAGTGCATCGCAAATAACATGGCAAACTACATCGGCATCGGAGTGTCCTTTTGCACCATGTGTATGTAAAATCAAAATACCACCAAGCCAGAAAGGCCGGCCTTCTTCAAGCTGGTGTACGTCGTAACCTTGTCCGATCCGGAACGGGAACATGTCAAAAATGTTTAATGAGACCTTTCCCGCAAGTTGGCGATTGTATGGCTGAATGGCAAATATTCCATTTCCTCAGAATTTATTTTTCAAATATATTGCATCTATCTACGAAGTTTTCGTAAGTTTACGAAAACTTCGTAGATATGGAAAAGCTAACACAACAGGAGGAGGAGGCCATGCAGGCGGTATGGAAAGTGGGAGAAGGAAATGTAAAGTCATTTATGGCTGCATTGGATGAACCGTGGCCGCCCTATACAACACTTGCCTCGACAATCAAGAATCTTGAAAAGAAAGGCTATGTGCAAAGCAGGCTGATCGGCAATGCGTATTTGTATGCGCCTGCTGTGACAGAAGAAATGTACAAGCAGAAGTTTATGGGTAATGTGGTGAAGGATTACTTCGAAAACTCTTATAAGGAACTGGTTAATTTTTTTGTAGAGAAAAAGAAGATATCTGCCGATGAGTTGAAGGAAATTATTGGACTGATAGAAGGAAGAGATAAGGAAAACTAACTCCGAAATGCTATGTCTCCATACATCGAATATTTGCTGAAAGTATCAATCGGGTTGATGGTCATGACCGTTTTTTACCAGATTGCCCTTCGGAAGTTTACGTTCTATAACTGGAACCGGTGGTATCTGTTGGGGTATTCTGTGCTTACGTTTTTTATCCCATTTATCAATGTCGACAGTCAGCTGAAGGGAGTAAATCCCGTTGCGACAAAAGTGGTGCGTATGGTGCCGTTAGTTCAGGATTATACAAAACAGGAGATTATAGCAGATCGTGAACTATCCGCTGTTTCCAGTTTTTATCTGTCTGATATTGTGCTATTTGTGATTTTTGCGGGTGGATTGCTGATGTTGTTTCGTGCCGGAGTAGCCGCTTACGCTTTTTATAAAATAAAGAAGAAAGCTCGGCTGATTTCTAATCAGGGCGTGAAACTCTATGATGTGAGCAAGGATATTATGCCTTTTTCTTTTGGGGGCTCCATTTTTATCAACAGGCATCTTCACGATGAGAATGATTTAAAAGAAATTATCCTCCATGAATACATTCATATCCGGCAAAAACATACGATTGATATTTTGTGGGCAGAGTTGATTTGCGTGCTCAATTGGTACAATCCGTTTGCCTGGATGCTCCGCGCTGCCATTCGTCAGAACCTGGAATTTATCGCCGACCGGGCCGTGTTGGAAAACGGTACAGATGCAAAGGCGTACCAGTATCTGCTTTTAAAAGTAGTGGGTGTGCGGGAGTTCCGTATTGCGAGTCAGTTTAATTTTTCATCCCTTAAACAGCGTATCATGATGATGAACAAGATGAAAACAGCGAGAATACATTTGATCAGATTTCTGTTTGTACTGCCGCTGCTTTGTGTGCTGCTGGTAGCTTTCAGGAATATTGAGAATAATTTCACTAAAAATAAAGGAGGATTTCCCTCGGGAAAAATTTTCATAGCCGGAATTGTCGCGGATGCTGAGACGGGGAAGCCAATCGCTGGTATGCCGCTGAAGGTAACATCCGGTTTTAAAATGAATAAATCGATGAATATAGTCAGTGCTGGGGGAGAGGCTTTTATAAGTTCGTCGTTCCCGCCATTGGAGTATATCACTACCATAAAAAGCGATGAAAACGGATTCTATTGGTTTGAAAAGGACGTTAGGGGGGATTCTTCCCAGGTTTACAGAGTAACAATCACAGATGATGAGTACAAGGATATGTTTTTGCAGGTAATTGTAAAAAACGGAGAACCGCGTTGGGGGGCTTTTAACGTAAGCTTTATAGCTGATAAAAATAAAAAAGATTTGTCCGGCGGTATTTACAGGATTGATCAAAAGGAATTTTTTGCAGGAAATAAGGTAACGGGTGATGTCAAGCTTATTTTGAAGAAGGAGCTATTGGAGAAACAAGAGATGTTCTGGGAGGAATGCCATCTTAAAAATTCTTTTAAACAAGCCTATAAAAAACCGAAACATAATATAACAAAATTTGGTAAAGGATATTTTGATCAGTCACGTGAACTTGTTGGATGGGAAGGAGTTACAGAGTTTTATCTGGATGGTGAAAAAGTGCCATACAATGAGGTAAACAGCTCAGTCGGGAAAAGCAGTGTTACGTTGTTGAACACGGAAAGAGATAGTGAAATGCGATTTCGAAAAAAGCTCTTTTACTACACATATAAGACAAACCTTGAAGCGCCACCTGCATCCTATTTGAAAGAGAAAGATATTGAATGGCTTGATATCGATGCTTTTGACATTACCTCTATGGATAGTGAAGCTTATTTTTTAGATGGTTTCAGGCAAACGTATGGCGTTGGGAGTAATCTGAAACCTTCGAAGTCTGAAATCAAGCGAATAGCAGTGTTCAGAGGTAAGCTCGCTCGTTACTATGACAAGAATCGTGAAAAGATACTATGGATTGAAACCAGACCAGTGGACGAGGTCTATGGTCGTCCGGCGTTTGCCGGCAGATAGGTTTTGATATTTAATCACTATCAGGAGTTTAACCGCAAGTTCCCGGTAATATTTGAACAGAAATCTGACTTTTATCAGTTATTTTTACCGGCTTTTCAGGAGGCCGGTATTTTTATTTTACCGGTATTCATCCGACAGGCTCTGATCATTCATGCGCAACAAACAAAAATCTATTTTCAAAAAAGTAATGCTGATTATTCTCTCAGTTCTGGTACTTTGTGCCATCGCACTATTTTTATTTTTTCAGTTGGAATCTTTCGGTAAAAATCCCGAAGGTGCCAGGCTGGAAAGGATTAAAAAATCACCCAATTATAAAGACGGCAGTTTTGTCAATCTTGTCGATACGCCTGTGAGTGCTCCGAATTCCAATATGTTCAAACTGACCTTGCAGTTTCTTTTTAAAGATAAGGAAGATACAGATCCGGCCTTCACGGTACCATCTGTAAAAAGGGATCTGAAAATAAAGCCTTCCGAAAAGCCGACTTTGACCTATTTCGGACACTCGGGCTATATGTTGCAGATTGATAACAAAAATATACTGATGGATCCGGTGTTGAGCGAAAGGACATCACCGGTGCAATGGGCAGGGACAAAGAGTTATCCGGGGACGAATATATATAAAGTGCAGGATCTGCCTGAAATTGATTATGTTTTTCTTTCGCATGATCACTACGATCACATGGATTACGAAACAATCAAACAATTTGCAGGGAAGTCAACGAAGTTCGTGGTGCCATTAGGAGTAGGAGCACATTTGGAGCACTGGGGTATTAGTCCTTCTCAAATTACAGAACTTGATTGGTGGGAAAAAACGAATGCAGTGATGGGAGCAAACGTGACTGCTACACCAGCCAGGCATTTTTCAGGACGTAGTTTGGCGAGAGGTAAATCTTTATGGGCTTCATACGTATTTGAAACACCCGATTACAAAATATTCCTTGGAGGAGACTCCGGCTATGAGAGTCATTTCAAAAAAATTGGTGATCAGTTTGGCCCCTTCGATCTTGCAATTCTTGAATGTGGGCAATACAACGAAATGTGGCCATACATCCATATGATGCCGGAAGAAACGGCGCAGGCTGGTGCCGACTTAGGGGCGAAAATTGTTTGGCCGGTTCATTGGGGTCGGTTCACGCTGGGGTTACATCCATGGAATGAATCGCCGCAAAGAATTGCAAAAAAAGCAAAAGAAATAGGGCTCAGACTGACCACGCCGATGATTGGGGAGCAGATTATACTCGATACGGCCTATCCCGATAAAAACTGGTGGGATGATGCAAAGAGATGATAAAAAGAACGCCTGCTGAGATTATCCTCAACAGGCGTTCTTTTTATTTTGTAGTTTCTATTCCCGGTGCCCTAAGTTTTTCAATTTCCTGCTCCTGACTTGCTGCTTTAAAGTAGAAATACAGCGCTGCGATCAGAAATATTTTTGATAAAATAAAGACAGCGATAAATGCAGGTCGCCACCATTTATGCACTTTGATGTGGGTATCGTTAACCTCTATTTCAAGATATTCGTCTTTCTTCGGGGGCTGTTCAGAGGACTTGTTCTCATAAACATGTTTTTTCTTCTGAATATCACGTCTCGTTGTCCTTAATTGAATGATCTCTCTTACTTCCGGGGGAGGAGGAACCGATCCCTGGTTGAAGTAAGACATGATATCTGCTTCTAATTCCAGCGTATAATCTGTCAAATCCTGATCTGTGAGAACTCTTTCCAGAACAAATTCTTTCTCCTTGTCTGTAGTAAGACCCAGAACATACGATTCCAGAATTCCGCTTTCTATAAAATCTCTAGTTTCCAAGTGTGCCGATGTTAAGAGTTACGATACGATTTGAAAAAATCATGAAATGCTTTCAGCACTTCTGATTTCGAAATAAACAGCTTTTGCGCCACCTCATCGGGTGTAAATCCCTGTCTGAATGCAAGATCGAAAATACGTTGAGGTGATTTATCATTGTCATCTGCAGGCAAAGTTGCCGAACTATTATCCAACTCCATAATCCTCTTTTTCATATCAATTGCCTTGGATCTTGCCAGTTTTATGACGCATGCAGCGAAGGAAAATGGGTAGCTGTTACAAGCCTGTAACTGCGGTGAGGCAAAAACATTGACCAATATTTCCTGAGCCAGATGTTGCTGGGGTATAATCTGAAGAATAATCCCATAAGCCATGGCGCTATATCTGTCGTAAATCTCCAGTGAGGTCAATGGCTTACTGGTAGCAACCGGGTGTGCGGCAGTCCCGTTGTTAGTTCGTTCTAGTTCC
Organism: Dyadobacter luteus; assembly: GCF_003383615.1. GTDB lineage: Bacteria > Bacteroidota > Bacteroidia > Cytophagales > Spirosomataceae > Dyadobacter > Dyadobacter luteus. Next base: position 93,636 of record NZ_QNUL01000008.1, on the reverse strand, counting down.
TTCATATAGCCAGCTAAATGATAACGGATATTGTGTTAGGGTAATGTGTAGTATGTAAATCGATTTACCAGGATAATAAGACCTATACCTGACAATGCTTTTAAAAGAGTATCTCTCAGTTAATTTAATGATACTAATCAGCTAAAATAAATATTATTTCTGTAATATCAGCCATATTACAGGCAGAGTCTTTAAAGATATGGGTAGATTTCGGGCAGTAACATAGGTTGATTTCTTAACTTTACGATATGAATAATGAAATAGCAGTGATTTTTGACATGGACGGTGTTATCTGCCACACCAATCCTTACCATTCAATGGCTTTCCGTCAATTTTTTTCTACCAGAAATCTTTCACCGACTGATGAGGAATTTGCTCTGCATATGTATGGGAAGAGCAATAGCTATATCATGAGCCATTTTTTACAGAGAGTAATTGAGGGTGAAGAATTGCTGCAACTGGAAGATGAAAAAGAGAGTCTTTTCAGGGAAATTTATGAGCCATATATTGAGCCAATTCTCGGGATTGTCCATTTTATGACAGATCTTGAGAGTCATGGTGTGAAGCTGGGGGTTGCAACTTCCGCGCCAAGAGCCAATCTCGATCTCATTATGAGCAAAGTTCCGGTAAGGGAAAAACTGGGGTCTATATTGGCCAGTGAAAATGTGAAGAAGCACAAGCCGGATCCTGAAGTGTACCTCACATCCGCTGCCAATCTGGGTGTAAAACCTGAACAGTGTGTAGTTTTTGAAGATTCATTTTCTGGTGTTACAGCCGGGCTGAACGCGGGTATGCGTGTGGTAGGTGTGCTAAGTTCACATACCAAAGAGGAATTGCCACCCTGTAATTTATACATAGAGAACTATCTTGAACTTTCTTACGAGAAAATCATAAGCCTGTTCTGAATATAAGCCGGTAAAGAAGGGGCTACATAACAGAAGGCCCCTTTACTTTTACATCGAAAGCTCCCGTAAGAACTCTTTCATTACGCTTCACTTGCAGGAAAATCCGGTAGCGCCCTTCCTTGGGGAAGGAATAAGGAAATGAAATTCTGCTTCCATGATCCATCCCTACCATACCGCTCTCATTCGGTTCATACATGCCCATTTCGGTCATCAGAAATTCTTCCCGTTCGAGTACTGACATGGCTTTCAGTTTCGTCAGATAACTATCAACGCTGTCTTTAAATACGACTGAAGTTGGTCTTTTGATGAGTTTGGTCGTATCTGCCAGTCGGTTCTTGAAAATTTGTTCTGCCGCCATAGGAAATGATCCTGAAGGATGCAGATGCACATACACAGATCCGTCGCTTCGCATTACCACTGCATGGCCCATCATGCCCAGGTAAGGTTCGGGAAGACAAGGGCTATTGTCAGGGTTAAAAATTTCAAAGTTGAGCTGATACGCTTTTCCTGCTTCCAATGCCTGATCCGGTTTACCTTCCCAAATGGCATAGGAACCATCCTGGAAAACAGTTTTTGTTCCGGGTTTACCACAGATGACCACGTCTGCATCCATGGCCACATTTCCCGGCGCGTTAATCGGATCTGTTATGATGTAGGTATCTTCGGAAAACTTCGGACTTTCCGGTGCTTTTCTGGAATGCTCAGCAATGACAATTGTATCTGTAATGGTTTCTGAAAATCCTGAATAACGAACAATATCAGCATAAACTACATATTTACCTCCTGGTAAATTGGGTAATGAAGTTTGAAAAGTAGTGCTGTCTTGCCGCTCAGGATGGATATGGGCAAAGGCATCCAAGCCAGGAACTCGGATTAAAAATGCATGCATCAGTTTGCCATGATCGGGTATGAGCGTGCTGAGCATATTACCTCTGTTTTGAGATTGCCAGTCGGCTGTATCAATACTTACCCTGAACGTCCGTTCATCGCCCTGATCCAATACAGACGCACTACCTTTAATGGGTTGATAAAGGTGCTTTTTGTATTGAGCTGCCCAGGCGTTCCACCAGCTGCTGCCGCCGTAGAGAATCAACGCGCACACCACACTGGCAATGCCCATGTTGATGTATTTTTTTCGTCTTTTAGGCTGACTCAATGTTTCGCCTTTAGGTAAAAGTCCGTCGCTAACACTGGCACCAATGGTGGTGATCATCAGTGTAAACAATATAATTCCCAACACACTCAGCATAATTCCCAAACCTTCCGGCATATCCCTTTGTGCTGTAGAAATGGCCATGACAGGTACAATAAGTTCGCCTTTGCCTTTATCTCCATCCACAAGAATCTGGGCGCTGGATGAGCCAGGCTCCATCAGCCATATGTCACCTTCAAACTGACTTTGCTGGCTTGCTATCAGTTTATCAGCTGAAGGAGCGCCTTTGTCGCCGGATCTGAAATAGATGGGTCGGGCTTCTACAGAAGTGACATTACCGTTTTCTACGAATACGGTTACGCGGGCTGTTCCGGGAATGACATCCGGCGGTTGTATGTTCACCAGAATTTTGTAAGGACCGGCTTGTCCCTGCATTTGAACACCAGTGCTACCGACGTGTGCATGAGCCAAGTGACCCAATACAGTCAGGAAAAGGAGGTTGAGAAGCTTTTTCATCTTTGAATTTTATGCATCCAGTTTCCCCATGAAAGTCCGATGCGGGTAGAAATTACGCTGCCTGCCAGTGCAATGCCCAGGCCCTGGATGAGTTCTGAGTTACTCTCCAGCATCCATGGAGCAAATTTGTAGCGGAATTCAAAGTCAGGATTGTTGCCAAAGTACCAGGAATCGGATCCGAAGAACCAGTTACGGGCATAAGGAGATTCCATCAGGAAGCCACCCATAAACCATTGTACGATAAAGAAAACGGCTATGAATGTGATGCCCAGTATAAGCGAAAGTGTCCAGTCGTTCAGGTGAGTGAGTTTCGCCCTTATTAAATCCAAAACAATAGCCGGAATAATAAGTAGTAGCGGAAATTGAAAAGCCTGATAATGATCGATGTGATTAAGAACCGGTCCTAGTTTTGGTTCAGCAGGGAATAATGGAATGATCCAAAGTGTACCCAGCATCATCACCGTGTAAACAGTGGTAACAGCAGTGATCGTCCATTTATGACGGACTGCTCTGCCTGTGGCAAAAAGTAATAGAGGAAAGGCAAATGCTGCGTAGATATAGTAGCTGGAGCGATGCGACTCCATTCTGCCCAATTCTTCTGACAGTAATGTGAACCAGATGGTAAGTAAAAAGCCTGCGGACAGTGCAAAGAGTGTGAACAGCTTATTGGTAGTTGTCCGATTGTGTGAGGTCTTAAACTGGTTACTGATGGCGATCACACTGATCATTGCTCCGAATTGTATGCCGATCATGCCTAATAGCAGTACGGTGTGTGGTGGAGAAAGTATGGTTACATCCAGTCCGTAGGTATTGTGCCACCAGTCGTCGAAGGGAGCCGAAGTGAGCATAGCAATGGCACCCCAGACACAAAACAAAGCACCAAGTGAGCTGTAAAAAAATCCCCATATTTTTACGCTTCCAGCCTTTTCGTCAGCTGATCCCCAAAAGGTTTTTCGCAGAATTTCATAACCAGAAAATAGTCCAGCTACCACAGCTCCCAGATAAATGATCAGGTGAGGAGGAGATAGCAGTCCGTCACGGCCAATGGAAATATGCCAGCAAATGTCCCAGATCAGTCCGGTGATCACGCAAAAGGAGGAAAAAACCGTCGCAAGAATGTAAACCGGAATACTGGCCTTTTTATTCAAAGCATACGTCTGGCCCGGAGACAATGATGGTAGAGTAGTTTCCATGAAGTTATTGAAAGGGTCGGGTTGAGCGTGATAATATTATCCATCAGACAATTCAAGGTGAAGTATCCCCCATCGAACTATCAGATTTTCAAGAATATATCTTTGTGTAAAATAACCTTTAAATTAGAAAGGACGCATCGCCTTTACAAATCTTCCTTTGAAGTAATTTGAAAAAAGATTGTCTTCACGTACACCTTTTGAAGTTGAAGCATGAATGAACATGATTTCATCGCCGTTCCGCACATCGGTTACGATACCCGCATGTGATACATAACCTTCTTTACCTGCTTCCGGAACAAAGAAAACCCAATCGCCGGGTTTGAGTTCTTTGATACTCCCCACTTCTGATCCGAATTCAGATTGTTGCCATGAAATTCTCGGTACTTTAACTCCTATTTCTGAATAAACCGAGCAAATTAGTCCTGAGCAATCAATACCACTTTTGTCATTACCTCCTGAGCGGTACGGTGTTCCCCAGTAGGTACGGGCTACTTCTACGACCTTTGGAACTTCAGTGCTGTAAGAACCTGAGGGACGGCTGTAGGTAGGTCTGGCTGCAGGAGTGGTGGTTCTGGATGTATTGGCAGGCTTTCTCGCCGGTGTTCTACCTGCTGTTGAGCGTGGATTATTGCGGGACGAATTGCTTCCCGGACGCGCCGCAGACGCATTGGAAGGTGTTTTCCTGAGGGTATCACAGGAGGATAAAATAAGCGTGAAAATGAATAAAATGGAAAGGTAAAGTGTAATGTGCCTGGTCATGCGCAATGTTTTTGCCTGCGAAGTTTCTTTTACAAATAACGACACTTCTGCCAAAAATTGTCAAAACAAAAGGTTAAAAGATATAAAACGGTCATTTGCAGTGAGTCAAAAACGATAAGCGCTGAAAAATCAGAATAAATATTATGTCTCTGTATGGTTTGTCAGTAATTTTGGTGTTGGACTGATGATTAACAGTTCATTATTTTAACATAAGTGCCGATTCTGAATGAAAATTATTTGTGTAGGGCGTAATTACGCCGATCATATTGCGGAGCTGAACAACGAACGTCCTGATGCACCGGTTATATTTCTAAAGCCTGAAACGGCACAGGTCCGATTGGGAGAGCCCTTTTTTTACCCTGATTTTTCAAAAGATGTTCACCATGAGGTAGAGCTGGTTGTAAAGATTAATAAGGTGGGGAAAAATATTGAAGAACGTTTTGCGCATAAGTATTACGATGAAATTGGTATCGGGATTGATTTTACCGCACGCGATCTGCAATCAGAACTGAAAAGCAAAGGTTTGCCCTGGGAGCTTGCAAAGGCGTTTAATGGATCTGCACCTGTTTCGGATTTTGTTCCGGTTTCCGATTTTGAAGATATACAAAACCTGAATTTCAGTCTGGATGTAAATGGAGAAACGCGTCAGAATGGTAATTCCTCTATGATGTTGTACCGGATTGATTACCTGATCTCATTCGTTTCAAAGTATTTTATGCTCAAAAAAGGAGATCTGATTTTTACAGGAACACCAAAAGGAGTTTCACCAGTGCAGATAGGTGACAAGCTTACGGCTTCCATTGAGGGAAAGAAGATGCTGGAGTTGTTCGTTAGATAAGTAAAATCTAAAATTTGCACCCATCATTCATCCGTTTCTTTGCATGTTAAAAAAAATGTCAGCACTGGCTCGATACTGTTTTCTTTGTCTTGGTATCGTCAGTCTTATTTCACCTTCGTTCGCTCAGAAAGAATCTTATCCCAAGGGATATTATCAGTTTCCTATTATGCCTGGCCAGCCCAATACGCTGGCAGGTGGCCTGGGCGATTTGCGAACCAATCATTTCCATGCCGGACTTGATATCCGCACCCAGCAGAGAGAAGGGCTTGCGGTACATGCAGCAGCTGAAGGCTATGTGTATAAAGTGGCAGTTCAGCGGAGTGGCTATGGTAACGTAATCTTTCTGCGCCATCCCAACGGACAGACGACCGTATACGGGCATTTGTTGAAGTTCAGTGATAAATTGGCTGACTGGGTTCGTGCTGAACAGTATAAAAAGCAGAGTTTTGAAATTGACTTATTTCCTGAGCCTAATCAATTTTCTTTCCGAAAGGGAGAGGTAATTGCTTTATCAGGTAATACGGGAGGATCAGCGGGACCGCATCTTCATTTTGAAATCCGTGATTCGAAGGACAATTACCTGAATCCCCTTTATTTCGGTTTTAAAGAAATCAGGGATGTAACACCACCCAAGTTTGTGAATCTGGCGATCAGGCCTTTGGATATCAACGGAAGGGTGAATGGGCAGTTTGACAGACGGGTATATAGTCCGGTTAAACAAAAGGATGGATCTTATCGCCTCGCCTATCCGGTTACAGCTACCGGAATTATAGGTATAGATCTGGTAGCTCATGACCAAATGACTGGGACTGGTTTTCGATATGGTTTGCAATGTGTAGAGATCAGAATGGATGGAGAAGAGGTGTTCTCCTACAATATGGAGATATTTCCTAATTCCTCTACCCGTGATTATAACAACCTGATTGACTATGAAACGGAACAGGAAACAGGCCAGCGCTACCTGAGATGTTATGTTCCTGATGGAAACACCTTCAATCTATACAAAACAAATTTGCTGAAAGGAAAGCTAAACATTACCGATACACTTGCGCATGAAGTGAAGATTCGCATTTCTGATTCCTACGAAAATTTTTCTGAGCTGGTTTTCACGATAAAAGGTGAAAAGGGAAAAGCTGAGTTGCCTGTGTCCGATACAGAAGTAAATCCTGAGTGGATTCAAACCGACGTTCAAAATAATACGCTGATCGTCAAAGCTAAAAACTATCGCAGTAGTCTGCCATTAGCAACTTTCTATGCAGAAGGTAAAGAGATAAAAAAAGAACCGGATTTCTACGATAAGGAATCAGCGGTTTTTTTAACTGATTTGCGTGCATATATGCCCGACTCGGTTAAAATTGGTAATTCTATAGCAAGGACCTATCTGCGCACCAAAGTATTTCCCGGGATTTCGTCTCTTTATACAGGTAAAGACTGGACCGTAGAATTTAAGCCGACCAGCCTTTTTGATACATTATATGTGACAGCCCAGCGGAACATGAATTACCTGACGCTCAATACCAGAGGAACGGCGCTCAGAGATTACGTATCTGTTTCTTTTGTTCCGGATAAACTTCCTGAAAATAAGGATAGGGCGAAAGTGTATCGCTATCTCGACGGTGATTACCGGTTTGTTGGTGGTGAATGGGATGGCGATCAGATTCGTTTTCAAACCAAGGAACTGGGTACTTTTGTGGTCAGGACAGATACAATCCCGCCGGGAATAAAACTACTTGAACATAGCAAAACCAGAATAAGAGGCTATATCTGGGATTCGTTTTCAGGTATTTCACACTACAGAGCTAAGGTAGGTGATGAATGGGTTTTGCTGAATTTTGATAGCAAAAGAGGATATATCTGGTCTGAAAAACTAGATGATACTATGCCATTCGAAGGTGAACTAACACTCGAAGTTACTGACGGGGCGGGAAATAGTACTATCTTGCAAACCGAACTTAAAGAGCCGGCTGTTAAGTCGGTGAAACGAAAAAAGTAAACGTATGACACTTCAGGCAGGGGACGCGGCACCTGAGTTCGCAGCTAAGGATCAGAATGGAGCAGAAGTAAAACTTGCTGACTTTAAAGGTAAAAAAGTGATCTTATATTTTTATCCCAAGGATAATACCCCTGGCTGTACAGCACAGGCATGTAATCTGAGAGATAATTATGAAGTACTGCTCAGTAAAGGATATATTGTACTGGGAGTAAGTGTTGACGATGAAAAGTCGCATCAGAAGTTCATCAAAAAATTCGATCTTCCTTTTCCGTTACTGGCTGATACCGATCATGCAATCGTGGAATCGTATGGCGTTTGGGTAGAAAAAAGTATGTATGGCCGTACCTTCATGGGGATAGCAAGGACTACTTTCGTCATTAATGAAAACGGTGTGATAGAAGAAATTATCGGGAAAGTGGATACCAAAAACCACACTGATCAAATTCTCGGTAAAACTGAATAATTAATAGTCATATTCTAAGCTTGATTAATACCAAATTTACAATCTCTAAAAAGGATCCAATCCGTAAGAAAAACAATAGAAATGGAAATTGAACAATTAGAAAAAGTAGCATCCCAGGTTCGCAGGGATATTGTCCGCATGGTTCATGGCTGTCAGTCAGGCCATCCGGGAGGATCTTTGGGCTGTACCGAGATTCTTGTGGCTTTGTATTTTGAGCAAATGAAGCTTAATGAAGAAAACGGAAAACCTGTTTTCGACATGAATGGTCAGGGAGAAGATTTGTTCTTCTTGTCTAACGGGCACATTTCTCCGGTTTGGTATAGTGTGTTGGCACACAGAGGATATTTTGAGAAATCTGAGCTTGCTACTTTCAGAAAGCTGGATTCACGTTTGCAGGGACACCCTACTACGCATGAACACCTTGAAGGTATTCGTATTGCGTCGGGATCTCTTGGTCAGGGTATGTCGGCTGCAATAGGATCGGCACTAGCTAAGAAACTGAATAAAGACGATCTTACAGTATTTGTATTGATGGGTGACGGAGAGCAGCAGGAAGGACAGGTTTGGGAAGCAGCAATGTTTGCACCGCATCACGAAGTAGACAACCTGATCGCTATCATTGACCTGAACGGTCAGCAGATCGACGGACCTACATTAAAAGTAATGAACAACCGCGACCTTGGTAAGAAATATGAAGCTTTCGGTTGGGAAGTTATTTCTGTTGAGGAAGGTAATGATATGACTGCAGTAGTTAAAGGACTATATGAAGCAAAAGGAAGACTGGGTCATGGTCGTCCTATTCTGATTCTTCTTCATACCGGAATGGGTTATGGTGTTGATTACATGATGGGTACGCACAAATGGCATGGAACTGCTCCTAATGACGATCAACTTGCTGTAGCGCTTGCACAGCTGGAAGAGACTTTGGGAGATTATTAAAAACAGACATCCTTTTTGGTTAACCGATCTAGACATTAATTAATAATGAAAAAATACACTTTCACTGAAAAGAAAGACACCCGTTCCGGATTTGGAGCTGGTATGCATGTTCTCGGACAGCAAAACCCTAATGTAGTTGCACTTTGTGCTGACCTTGTTGGTTCTTTGAAACTGGAGCCGTTCATCAAAGAAAATCCGGACAGATTTGTACAGTGCGGTATTTCTGAAGCTAATATGATCGGAGTTTCTGCCGGTTTGACAATTGGTGGTAAAATTCCTTTTGCTACTACTTTCGCCAACTTTGCAACCGGTCGTGTATATGACCAGATCCGTCAGAGCGTAGCTTATTCAAATAAAAACGTAAAAATTTGTGCTTCTCACGCAGGTCTTACTTTGGGAGAAGATGGTGCAACACACCAGATCCTTGAAGATTTGGGAATGATGAAAATGCTTCCAGGCATGACTGTCATCAACCCATGTGACTACAACCAGACAAAAGCAGCTACCATTGCAATTGCTGACTACGAAGGTCCTGTTTACCTGCGTTTTGGTCGTCCGGTTATTCCTGTGTTCACAGATGCTGACCAGAAGTTCGAGATCGGTAAAGCATGGATGGTAAACGAAGGAACTGACGTAAGTATCTTCGCTACAGGTCACATGGTATGGGAAGCAATTCAGGCTGGTGAACTTCTGGAAGCAGAAGGTATCAATGCCGAAATTATCAATATCCACACGATCAAACCTCTTGATGAAGAAGCAATCCTGAAATCAGTAGAGAAAACAGGTTGCGCAGTGACTGCTGAAGAGCATAACCGTTTGGGCGGGTTGGGTGACAGCGTTGCACAGGTTTTGATCAAGAACAAACTGGTTCCACAGGAATATGTAGCTGTTGATGACAGCTTCGGAGAAAGCGGAACGCCTGCTCAATTAATGGAGAAATATGGTCTGACTGCAAAAGATATCGTTGCAGCAGCGAAACGTGCTATAAGCCGTAAATAATTTAAGATAGCAGTTACCGGAAGGTAATTGGCAGTAATTTCGGAGTCTTGCAGAAAGCACATCTTTTGCTTTTTGCAAGACTCTGTTATATTTGTCCCTGTTAGTAAAACAACGTATTATTGAAGGATTCGGAAACGGGCAAGCGTTAAGAATTGAAATAATGTCTACTTTTCTAACCTGCAATCAACAGACAGGTTTATTTTTATAAATGTCCGACGAAGAATTATTAGCTCTTTTTCAAAATCCTGAAACGCGCCGAAATGCTTTCAATCAAATGGTACGAAAGTACCAGCAGAAGGTGTATTGGCTGGTGCGTAAAATGGTGGTGGATCACGACGATGCGAACGATATCACCCAGGATGTATTCGTAAAGGCTTGGACAGCGCTTGAAAATTTCAGGGGCGATGCCAAACTTTATACCTGGCTGTACCGGATTGCAAGTAATGAGGCCATCAATTTTCTCAATAAAAAACGGAAGCGATTTTTTATTCCCATACATGATGTTGAGAATGAATTGAATGAAAAGCTGGAAGCTGATCCCGAATTAAGCGGAGATGCCATACAGCTTAAATTACAAAAGGCTTTATTGAAACTGCCTGAAAAACAGCGTTTAGTGTTTAATTTGAAGTACTACGAAGAGCTGCCATACGAAGAGATCTCCGAAATAACAGGTACTTCAGTAGGGGCACTTAAGGCGTCCTATCACTGGGCGACAAAAAAAATTGAAGATTTTTTAAATGGCACTGATTAAACCATTATCATATTAATAAGTCAAACGAATTGTTAATAAAGAAATTTAAAAAGTCATGGACAACAAACGCATACGGTTGGATGATTTGAAAAAGGAAACGCCTTTTTCAGTGCCGGATGGTTATTTTGACGAGTTGCCACAGATTATACAAGCAAAGATTACGTCAGAACCGGTCAGAAAACCACTGGTGGGCTGGTCGTGGCAGCGTTCGGTAGCTTTGGTCTCTGCTATGTCCCTTGTTTTTCTTTTGGTATGGATAACAGTACCTGAAAAGCAGGGAGCGCTTGGACAGGCGCCGCTGGCTGATATCAGTGATGCTTCTATCATTAGTTATTTAGAAGAGGAAGATATGAGCTATTATGACCTGAGTGAGCATAAGGTAGTTCAGCACGCTTTTGACAATGATACTACCATTTTGCACTATCTGGACGGAATGGATAGCGAGTTTATCCGTCAGCAGATTATCGAATCTACAGTTGGAGAAACCATTTGACCCTAACAGTGAAGAAAATATGAACTTACGATTATTGAAAAAATTCGGAATATTTCCTGTACTTCTTTTGCTTCTGTCTCTTTCCACGGCATCCGCTCAGCGTCGTTCGGAAGAGGAAATGAAGAAGATTCAGGATGCAAAAGTGGCCATTATTACAAATCGTTTGAATCTCACATCAGAGCAGTCAACGGGATTCTGGCCGATATATAATGAGTATAGTCAGAAACGTCGTGAAATTCACCGCGCTCAACGCCGCATTATTAACGAGAAAAAAGCGGAAGGTAAAGCTGACGAACAGGTTCTTAACAATCTGAAAGAAGTTCAGGAATTAAAACAGAAGGAGCTTGATCTTGAAAAAGAATATCAGAACCGGTTCCTGAAGGTGATTACGGCAGGGCAGGTTATTGAGCTCTATAAAGCTGAAAAAACGTTTAATGATATGTTGCTGCAAAGACTTAAACAATAAGCGTATTCTAACCGGCAAAATCGACTTATTACCCTTGATCTGGTCCCGCATTTGAAATTCATTTCTTTGCGGGATTTTTTTGTACAAAAACAGGCCGGAAATTCTAAAAGTCCAGCCTGTTTTATATGTATTTCAAATCCTGTTCAGATCTATCAGTGGCCACCCACGGCGGCCACATCTTTGATTCCTTTCGTTTCTACAGTGATATTACGTTGAGGTGCACGATGTGCTTTGAAATCCTGAATGATTTCGAGTACATCGTAGTCAATATGGATGGACTTACTTCCGTCGATAATAACCGTAGAGTTATCAGGCAGATGATCCAGCGTTAGTCCGATGCTTCCTTTGTTGAGGAAAGTTACTTCTTCCGAAAGTTGCAACGTAATCACTTCTCCATGATGGTGCTCCTCTTTTTTGTAATGGTAAGAATGTTTGTAATTCTTTCTCAATATAAAATAAATAGCAACCACCATACCAATCGCAATACCTTTCAGCAGATCCGTACTCAAAATCGCAATCACAGTTACAAAAAATGGTATAAACTGATCCTTACCCAGCTTGTACATTCCCAGGTACAATGAGAATTTAGAAAGCTTATAACCAACCATCAGCAATACCGCCGCCAGACATGACAAAGGTATGTAGTTGAGGTATTTAGGGATGAAAATCGCTGACAATAACAGGATTGTACCATGTATGACGGTCGCCATTTTTGATCTTGCCCCGGATTCTATATTCGCAGAGCTACGAACAATAACCTGTGTAACCGGCAATCCTCCCAGCAAGCCGGAAGTCATGTTGCCCAATCCCTGCGCTATAAGCTCGCGATTGGTGGGAGTGTCTCTCTTGTAAGGGTCTAATTTATCAGTTGCTTCTACGGAAAGCAGCGATTCCAGACTGGCTACTATTGCAATAGTGACTGCAATAGTATAGACTTCTACACGCTGGAATGCTGAAAAGTCAGGTGACTTGAAAAAGCTGAAAAATTCGTTTGCGTTCGAGGCTACCGGGAGCTGTACCAAATGTTCGCCTGTTAGTACCCACTCCGGTACAATTGTACCAAAAAGCAGGTTCAACATTGTTCCGATGATCACTACAAACAACGCACCCGGAAGAAATTTGAAAAGCTGAATTTTCTTCATAAAAGGTTTATCGAAGAGAATCAACAGTCCTAGTGACACTGCCGAGATAATAATTGCACCTACGCTGCAATACTTTATCATGTTCAATAACTCCGAAAAAGTATTCTGGCCATCTTTTTGGATGAATGCCTCGTCTCCCATAAAATCAGCGTCATATCCGAATGCGTGAGGGATTTCTTTGAGAACAAGCGTTATACCAATGGCGGCGAGCATTCCTTTGATGACGGCCGAAGGAAAGTAATATCCAATGATTCCTGCTTTGAGCAGACCTGCTATAATCTGCAGCAGACCAGCAATTACCACAGCGAGCAGAAATGCTTCGAAGCTTCCTAAAGTGTCGAGTGCGTTGAGAACAATCACCACTAAACCGGCAGCTGGCCCCGAAACCCCCAATGCAGAACCACTTGCAAAACCTACTACAATTCCTCCGACAACTCCTGCAATGATGCCGGAAAAAAGTAAATCGGATCTTCCGGTAGAAGCAAGTGCAACACCAAGACATAATGGAAGTGCTACAAGGTAGACAACCAGCCCCGAAGGAAAATCATATTTGAGGTTTGTAAACAAATTATTTTTACTAGCTGACATTGTGTCGATATTAATAAATGAAACGATATGAGGACAGGAGTGTTAAAGAGAACTATTGCAGGCTGTAATCAACATCAAACTTGTAAACAGATTTGACTTTACTGATGTCGCCTATTGATATATCAAGGTCTTTCAGAAGCCCGGTGTGCACATCATAAATGAGTCCGTGTACAAGAAGGTCCTGACCATTGGCCCATGCATTCTGAACGATAGAGGTTTTGGTAAGATTGAGAACCTGTTCACGCACATTTAATTCTACCAGTCTGTTGAAGCGATCATGGTCATTGTCTATGGCATCCAGTTCTTTTTCATGAAGTCGGTAGACGTCTTTAATGTTCCGCAACCAGTTATCTATCAGCCCTACTTGCTTAGTTCCCATAGCGGCCTTCACACCACCACAACCATAGTGACCCACCACCATCACATGCTTCACGCCCAATACATTGATAGAATAATCGAGCACGCTCAGCATACTCATGTCGGTATGAACCACCATGTTGGCAATGTTGCGCGTTACGAAAATATCTCCCGGAGCAGTTCCGGTTACTTCATTCGCAGGTACTCTGCTATCCGAACATCCGATCCAGAGAAATTCCGGACTCTGGCCATGTGCCAGTGAAGTGAAGAATTCAGGATCGCTTGTGTTTCTATCCAGTACCCAGTTCTTATTGTTGTCAAAAAGTTTTTTATATGACCTGATCATCTTTTTACAGATTAGTATTTTAAATGGAATAAATAATGTTGGATATGTGCAATTCAAAAAGATTCATATCAGAATAGACAAGAATCAGATGAAGCATCTGTCCGGAAACTTTAAAATAAATGAAGATGGAAATCAGGCCTGCTCGGGAGGCGGAGAAAAGAGATTTTTGAAAATCTCATTCTCGAATTGTACGGAGTAGGAAAACACAGTTTTAACTGGTACTGTGCTGGAAGGATAAGTGAAAGCTAATGTGGTGTGAATAAGTTGCTGATCATCAACTCCTTTTTCTACTTCACTCTTTTCGCTTTCGCAATTTTCAGTTTTGCATACTGATGAAACTTTATTCTTAGCCAACAGAAAACTCGCCACATCTGCTGACTTGCAGAAGAAAAAGACGGTGAGCAATATGAGGCAAAGGCTTTTCAAAGTATCAGTTTGGTTTGATCGCTGTATACAAAGGTAAAAACGTTTTGCTTATTCTAATGTTATATTAATAATTATTAAAATACGATAAGAATTTAGATGGTTTCAACTTTCTACGTTGTTATTACATACTACTGATGGGCACAAAAAAAGGGGATGTAAATTACATCCCCCTTCAGATTATTTAAGATCTTATTACGGTCTCCACCCTTTTTCGTGGTTTTCCAGCCAGCGTCCAACGATGAAAGCTGAGCTAAGCAAGACAATGTAAAAAGCGATCATGACGATTGTCATTCCTGTAGAACCCATATTACTATTTGTTTTTCTTCGAAAATATGATGAACAAAAATAGGAAAAAAATCTTACACCGGAAGGCTGAAATGAAATTTATAGCACTCCTTTTGTCGATGGCATAAAATCCAATGCTTTCAAATCTCTGCGTACAGCCATTTTGATAGCTTTGGCAAAGCCTTTAAATATCGACTCAATTTTATGGTGCTCATTTTGCCCCTCTGATTTAATATTCAGATTACACAATGAGGTATCAGAAAACGACTTAAAGAAATGGTAGAACATTTCAGTTGGCATTTCCCCGATTTTTTCTCGTTTGAATTCAGCATCCCAAACCAGCCATGGCCTGCCTGAAAAATCAATAGCAACCTGAGCCAGAGCCTCGTCCATAGGAAGCAGGAAACCGTATCTGCTGATACCGCGTTTGTCACCCAGCGCCTGGCGGTAGGCATCTCCCAACGCAAGAGCGGTGTCCTCAATGGTGTGATGTTCGTCTATATGCAGATCTCCGTCCACATGAATCGTCAGGTCAGCGCCTGAATGACGAGCCAGCTGATCAAGCATATGATCGTAAAAACCCAAACCAGTATGAATGTCAGAACGGCCGCTTCCGTCAAGGTTGAGCTCGATCTTAATTTTGGTTTCTTTTGTATTGCGTTCAACGAAAGCAGTACGGGAAGGCAGTTTCAAATGTTCATATATGGCATCCCAATCTGTAGAGACAAATGATATCGCATTATTCATTTCGGGTGAAACTCCTTCAGAGGGAATAGATTCGGCAATAAAGATTGCCTTCGCTCCAAGATTGACCGCAAGCTGGACATCCGTCAGCCTGTCTCCGATCACATAACTGTTTGCCAGATCGTATTCTTCTGAAAAGTAAGCTCCAAGCATTCCTATCCCCGGTTTTCTGGTAGGCAGGTTTTCTTCCGGGAAGCTGCGGTCTATATGTGTATTGGCAAAATGTATATTTTCTCCGGCCAATATTTGTACCATTTTATTCTGTGCAGGCCAGAAAGTGTCTTCGGGGAAGGAATCTGTTCCCAATCCGTCCTGGTTAGTCACCATCGCAAACTCAAAATCGGTTTCTTCCGCAATACGGCGTAAATTGGAGATCGCCTTCGGCAGGAATTCAAGTTTCTCCAGAGAATCTACCTGGAAATCGATAGGAGGTTCGACGATAATGGTTCCGTCACGGTCTATAAATAGTACTTTTTTCATTGAATAGAATGGAATTTGAAACTCAGGCAGGTAGTAAAACCACAATTTGTCGCAAAGTTCGTAAACTATCTGAAATTGAGAAATCAAACGGAAACTAAATCGCATTCACCGTTCTTGTAATAAAAAGGTTTTAAAGTTGTTGTAACTTTACAAACGAATTGTTTTAACCAGGAAATAGGATGTTTACAGGAATTGTCGAGTCACTTGCAGATGTGACCGGGATAGAGACAGAAGGTACCAACAAAACTTTTACTTTGCAGTCGGAGATAGCGGCAGAGTTTAAGATAGATCAGAGTATAAGTCACAATGGAGTTTGTCTGACAGTGACCGAGGTGAATGGGAATGTTTATAAGGTTACTGCCATTGAAGAGACATTGCTCAAAACGAATCTTGGAGAGCTGAAGCAGGGGGCAAGCGTCAATCTTGAAAGATGTATGCCTGCTAACGGACGTTTCGACGGCCATATTGTACAGGGGCATGTTGATCAGACTGCAGTTTGTATCAAAAAAGAAGAGCGCGGCGGAAGCTGGCTTTTTGATTTTAAATATGATTCTTCCATTGGTAATATTACAGTGGAAAAAGGTTCAATTTGTATCAACGGGGTGAGTCTTACGGTATTTAACTCAGAACAGGACACTTTCCGGGTGGCAATTATTCCGTATACATATGCAAATACTAATTTTCATCAGCTGACCGAAGGTAGTGCTGTTAATCTGGAATTTGATATTCTGGGTAAGTATATCAAGCGTATAATGGGAGGCTATCAGTAACCGACTGTTGGCAGACTTAAATTTTACTTCTATTTTTAAGCCAATTTATTAAAACATTGTCTTACCCACTTACATGGCAAAAATTAGTACGCAATCGCGGAGTGATCTTCTTATTCACATCGGAATAGTTATTTCACTTATTCTTGTGTTTTTCCTGGGTTTTTTCTTTGTCTATTTGCCGTTCACGACCAATCATGGCGAGTCTATAACCGTTCCGGACCTGAAGAAAAAAAGTGTGGAAGGGCTGGAAGAATTTCTTGACTCCCGTGATCTTCGTTATGAGGTCAGTGATTGCACATTTGTAGCCAATGTCGCTCCGTTGACTATCCTAGCTCAATATCCTTTGCCAGGCGAAAAAGTGAAAGAGGGTAGGAAAATTTATATTACTGTAGTTTCCCGAACAGCGCCGCTTATCAAGATGCCTAAGCTGACAGACATGACGCACCGAAGCGCTCAGCAGCTGCTTAAAAGTGCAGGTTTGGAAGAGGGTAACATCTCCTACGTACCGGATATGGCACAGAATGCAGTTTTGCGTCAAATGTATAACGGACGTGTGATTGAACCTGGCCAGCCTATAGCCAAAGGATCGAAAATTGACCTTGAACTGGGCGAAGGATTGGGAACTGCCCAGTTTGAAGCACCTTCGGTACTGAATATGCCGTTGGACGAAGCAAAAATTGTGATTATCGGGGCAGGTCTTAAAATAGGACAGTTGATGGAGATTCCAGCTGAAGAAGGTCAGGCACCTGGTACAGTTGTACGGCAAAATCCGGATGGTGGCAGCAGTGTCAGAATTGGAGATATAATAGATTTATGGGTGACTCCCCAGTCGGCCGAACCTATTGAAAATGACAACACACAACAGGAATAACTTGAATAAAAGCCTCTTACTGCGATGTTGCTTTCTGCTTTTACTGACATTGGGCGCGGTTACTGCAGGTTATGCCCAGCTGAAACTGGTGCCGTATACATTTCGGGCGGAAATGTATGATGGCATAGAGAATCAGCATAATGCGAGAGTTACAGCAGGGCTGACGTTGCCCTTTTTTGATGATTTTTCTACTGCAAAAGGCGGAAGTCCTGATAATAATCGGTGGATGACAGGCAGTGGTGTATTTGTGAATAATACAATGACCAGAAACCATCCCTCCATCAACGTGGCTACATTTGACGGACTCAATGTTGCCGGAAGGCCCTACAATTTCACCAGTCCGTTGGCTCAGGGTTTTACGGATACGTTGACTTCTCAGGTTATCGATTTATCAGGAAAAGCTGTGAAAGACTCTGTATATATCAGTTTCTTTTGGTTGGGTAGAGGTTTGGGTGAAATGCCGGATTCGAGTGATTTTTTCCGACTGGAATTTCTGTCCTCAACGGGAAATTGGGTGCAAGCCTGGCAACAGCAGGGATACGAGCTGGATACTGTTTTTACACATTCCTTTGTTAAGATCGATGCCGCTACCTTCTTTCATTCTGCATTTCAGTTCCGTTTTCGTTCATTCGGACGTAGTTCA
Source organism: Dyadobacter luteus (assembly GCF_003383615.1). Taxonomy (GTDB): domain Bacteria; phylum Bacteroidota; class Bacteroidia; order Cytophagales; family Spirosomataceae; genus Dyadobacter; species Dyadobacter luteus. The sequence continues at coordinate 75,516 of NZ_QNUL01000008.1, read as the reverse complement.
GGATCTTATGACATGTGGCATCTGGACTATGTGTATTTGAATGCAAACAGAACATTCCGCGATAGATTTACACCAGATTTGACGGTTCGGAATCCGTTAACCAGTCTGTTGAATGGATTTACAGCCATGCCTCTAAGTCACTATCGAAAGGCTGCGGGCAGCTATAAGGCGTCGTCTGTGTCGACAGACGTGCTTAACCGAAGCAATAGTATTAACAAAATCGTAGGGTATTCATTTACCATCAAGGATGATTCAACCGGTGTTGAATATTACAGGGCTCCTGCATCTGGCTCGGTTGATTTGCTGGGAAGTCAGGAAAGAAGGTTAACTATTCCTGTCGGCACGCTTGTTATTCCGGCAACATATAAGAAGACCAATCTTCGGTATAAATTTGCGATGTCGACAACAGATGATCAGAATTCTATTGGTGATTTACGTAGTAATGACAGCATATCTGCAGTGACACATCTCGATAATTTTTATGCTTATGATGATGGAAGCGCGGAATATGGAGTACAGATAACTCAACGAAGGGGAAGGGCTGCAGTACGTTACACGATGATAAATGCGGATACACTTGGTGGTGTATATCTTTCCGTTCTCCCTTTTGATACTGACGTTTCCGGCCAGAGTTTTTTAGTGCAGATTTATAGTGATAAAGACGGGTTGCCCGATCAGCTTTTAACACAGCAACCCATTGCGGCACGGTATACTCAGGATCGTAATGGCTTTATAACTTGTAAGTTCACAAATCCGGTTGCAGTTCCCGCTACGTTTTATGTGGGGTGGTTGCAGGTAGGTGAGTTGCCTGTTACTTTGGGTTTTGACAGAAATTCTTTTGCTACTGAGCGAATCTATTCTAATATTGGAACCACATGGGCGGTCTCAAACAATCTGAGAGGAAACATTATGATACGTCCGTTTTTGGGAACTCAGGGAGTTGGAGTTCCGGTTGGCGTAGAGCCCGGCGAAGATTTAAGTGCTCGGTTTTTCCCAAATCCTGGAACCGGAGTGGTGAACTGGAAAAGTAATGGAGTTAAAAGGATTGATGTTTATACAATTGAAGGACGTTTAATCAAGACGATCCTGCCGGAACCAGAACAGCGATCTGCCACTCTCGATATTGCTGATGGTATGTACGTTCTGAAATCGTCTGATGGTAAGCGAACCTTTGTTCAAAAGATTATAGTTGTTAAATGACAAGTTTTAAATAAATAGGAGTTATGGATATTACAGTTGAAGAATTAAAGGAACGTTTAGAGAAGGGCGAGAAACTTCACTTTTACGATGTACGTGAAGAGCATGAATATGAAGAGGACAATCTGGGAGCAACTCTGATTCCACTTGCAGAATTGCCTGATCATCTGGACGAATTGGAAAGTCTGAAAGATGAGGAAATTATTATTCACTGCCGCTCAGGTGCAAGAAGTGGCAAAGCGACTGCATTTCTTCAGTCCCGTGGCTTTACAAATGCCCGAAATGTATTAGGAGGTATCCTGGCTTACCGCGATCTGGAAGAGCAGGAATAGAAGGAATTGAATGTAAAAAGGCGGAGCTTCAACTCCGCCTTTTGTTTTAGCCCTGCATGGTAATTACTGACCTTGCACAGACACCGCCCACCGGCGGATTAAATTTTGAAACTTTCACCGTGACACCCGCTATATGCGGATAATGTTCACGTGTGCTGGCAATTACTTTGAATGCAATATGTTCCAGTAATTTAGCAGGTTCTTTCATCACCTTTGCTGCAATTTGATACAACGTGGCGTAGTTGACCGTTTCACTCAGTCTGTCATGTACTGCTGCTTCCTGGAAATCAGTTTGAACGATAATGTCCAGTGAATATTTGTTTCCGATGAGTTGTTCTTCCGGATAGTAACCGTGATAGGCAAAAAACTCCAGCCCTTCAAGCGCGATAGTTCCCAATGTTATTAAATTTGGTCAAAGAATGAACCGCCTCCGCCTCTTGACTGACTGCTTTCGTGTACACGAGGTCTGTTGAGAGGAGCGGCTTCTTCCCGGTTTTTCTCATTTGTCTTTTGTAATTCAGCAAGTGCTTCATTGGCCTCATCGGCTGCGCTTCTGACAGGTTCCTTTACTTCCTCAATAATCGGCTCCTGAACAACGGCTACCGGCTCAGGAATTGCTTCCGGCTCTTTAACCTGTTCGTCTATCTCTTCCTCCGCCGGAATTTCAAACAGTACCTCAGGCTTTTCGTCGTCTAGAACGATATTGATCTCTTCTTCCGCAGACTCAGGCAGCGTATCTTCATGAGCAACAGGCTTATTAGGAATCTCAATAATAGAAATATGCTGTTTGATTTCATCCATTTTATTCAAAACAGATTCTTTATCATATTTCTGTTCGAAACGTTCTACAGTCTCAATGGTGCTGTTAGCGAGGGAAGCAAGCTGCACGATCAGATTATCACGGAAGTTTTCTATAGCCCGAAAATCCCTTTCCTGAAGTTTTACTTCAGATGCGAAATCTTTTTTGAATTGCTCCAGTTTGTCTTCGGTTTCCCGGATCACCTGAGAAGTGCGGTTTTCAGCTTCCGCTACCAGTTCATTCGCTGCTTTTTCCGCTTCCTGAATTCTTCTCTCAGCATTTTCATTGGCTTCTTTTTCTATCTGCTTGCTCGCATCTTCGGCCGTTTTCAAGGTGCGAAACAGTGTAGACTCAATATCCTTAAGCTTACTTAATTCTTTTTCAGCATATTCAAGTTGCATTTTTAACAGATTATTTTCGCTGCTGAAACGTTCCCATTCCTGAGAAAGAGAGTTGAGAAAAGCATCTACCTCGTCAGGGTCGTAACCTCTGAAAATCTTTTCAAACGTATGTTTACGTATGTCTATTGCTGAAATTTTCATGATTCGATATATGCTTTTTAATGTGTTAAATAACGGCTGCGTAAGTTAAAGATATATGAATCATATATCAAAGTATTTACCAATTTTACCATTTTAAAAGTATTCTAGTCCTGGATTTCCCAAACCGAAATAGTGCGGTCATCACTGCACGATATCAACTGATCCTGATAGCTGCTCCATAGCAATTTATTAACCGAAGTACCATGCCCTGCATGCCGGGACCGGTCAATGACTTTCCGTAGTTTAAATGTCCTGCTATCCCAAACTTTGATAGATTTATCCATGCTGCAGGTAGCGAAAAATTCGCCATCCGGACTGTATTCAATATGATTAATGGCATACATATGAGCAGCTATATTGTGAATCAGCTCATATCCATTCGCAACATCCCAAACCTTTACATGTGCATCGCGTCCCATGGTGAGAAGATAACGGTGATCCGGCGAATATCGTACAGAAAAGACAGAATTGGTATGAGACTGAATAGTCTGTTTCAGATTGAAATCAGCAAGGCTGAAAATATGAACGTTGTGGCTGCTATCTCCTACAGCCAATTCATTGGTTTCAGGATTGACTGCAAGCGTACGGATACTTTTCTCCGAAACCTTGATATGCTTTTGGACTGCAAAAGACTCAATATCAATAATTACGATCACTCCGTCTCCTAACGCAACAATGGCTTTTCCTTTATATATTCTTATATCAAAAATCGCAGCGGTTGTTATTTTAATACTCTTGGAAATCTGGCCGCTGCTTACATCCAGAAGTTGAATGCCTTCAAAATTCTGACCGATCCAAAGCTGATTGTTTTCAGGATCAAAACATAGGGCATAAACTGACGAACCAGCTCTGGCAACGAGTTTTCCCATGTCTGGCTTCTTTAAATCCCACTGGATTACGAATCCATCAGCACCGGCTGAGTAAAATCCACTGGTGCTGCCATCAGAAATAATTGTGTAAACACTGTCTCTGTGACCGGAAAAAGTATCAATTTTGCGAACATTCATGGTGAGTAACTGATTCAGCAATGCTTTGTTATGTTTAGCCGGCATTGCCAACGGCTAAAGTACGACCCTTGCAGGAATTTTAAACAGAATTATTATGCCCCTCGTTCATTCTGAAAAGATTGATGCGAATACCACGCTGCTTTTGTGGAACCTAACGGAAGACGAATCTGTGCTCAGAGAAATGCTGGGTCAGGTGAATAATATGGATGAGCTGGCTTCTATCAGCCATCCGCAGAAAATCAGAGAATGGCTGGCCAGCAGGTTGTTGATCAAAAAACTGGTTGAAGAGTTCGGTATCCTATACGAAGGACTGCACAAGGATGAACATGGTAAAGCATTCCTTGTGAACAATGGCTCGCATATTTCTCTTACTCATACAGCAGATTACGTCGCCGCAGTATTGAATCTCGAATCTTCCGTAGGAATTGATATGGAGAAAAGAAGTGAAAAGCTCATTCGCACAGCCAGAAAGTTTCTTTCGGAAGCAGAATTTGAACATTCCGGCAACGACATAACCAGGCTTTGTATTTACTGGTGCGCCAAAGAAGCGCTTTACAAGCTGTATGGCAAGAAAAAGATTAGTTTTAAACACGACATATTAATCCATCCATTCGAGTCCGATCAATTGGTAATTTCCGGCACACTCACAGACGATGAAAAGATAGTCAGTTCACCGATTCAGTTATTTTGGATTGAAGATCATTGTCTTGCCATCTCATTGTGAGATTTACTCTTCATTTTGATCGTCCAGCGTCGACTTCAGTATTTTCTCAACTTCTTTACTTTTTTCCTGATCACTCGTCTTTTCATAGGACAGAATCAGATTACGAAGTACCCTCTGAATAATCTCCAGATTAGTACATGGCTGGTAGAAAATATCTTTTGATTTGATATTCAGCTGGGCTATATAATGATCTATATCTGTCTTTGAAAAGATTATTCCCCGATTGAATACATTAATATAAAATTGAGTTGCCTCGTTTTTATAGGTCAGGACAAACAGATTGGGTAAGTTAACTCCATACACAGGCATGCCCAGCTTGCGTGCGATCAGAAGATAAATCACACATAATGTAATAGGATTCCCTCTTTTGCTTTCCAGAACCACATTCACCATAGAATTGGATGGAGAATGAAAGTTTTTGGTATTGGCAGCAAAGTTCATGGAACCAAAGAAAATACTGTTGATCCGCTTGATTTGATCCACAGCATTCATTTCTTCCTGAAATTGAATCCAGATATCATAATACAGCTGTTCAACCGATGCTTTGAGTTTGTCCAGAGATAAATCGGGATACAGGTAGGTGGCAAGAATCCACATTCCTTCCATCAGATCCAGCCCCCCACCATTTTTCCAGGTCTGGAGTCTTTCAATCATGATGCTGAGTTGCAACTCATGAATGAGCTCTTCGATCTTTCTTTGTATGATCGGATCGAAACTTTCCTCCCATTCCGTTTCAAGAAATGGAATCACATTTCCGCCTAAAGACAATATTTTATCTTCAACATGTTGACTTACTTCATGATCCTCGTCATCAAGCAGGGATATCAGCGCTTTTATTTCTCTCTGGTTCATTTTCCTCAGTTCAGCTTTGTTCAATCAACGGGTTAAATAAAAACAATTTTTTTTTATGGACGTCAAATTTTCTACTTTTGCCCGCAAAAAAATGGCTTTTTTGCCGTTTCTTGTTGATCAGATTAACAGGGGGAAATTCTTCTTTTTGTTTAAAGAAAACTGACTCGGCTAAAAATAACGTTCCACGAAATCTGAAAACAACAGCACATTACTATGAAAATTCTTGTTACTGGCGGTGTGGGTTTTATAGGCTCCCATACAGTGGTAGAACTAGATAGGGCTGGTTATCAACCAGTTATTGTCGATAATCTCTATAACTCCAATCTGGATGTATTAAAGGGTATTAGAGAAATCACCGGCAAAGATTTCCCTTTTTACAATATTGATTGTAACGACACTGAAAAGGTAAGAGAGCTGTTCGAGAAGGAAAAATTTGACGGAGTAATCCACTTTGCGGCATATAAAGCAGTAGGGGAGTCGGTAGATAAGCCTCTGAATTATTACGAAAACAATCTTATTTCATTGCTGGTGCTTCTTCGGACTATGAAGGAGTTTAATGTGAAAAATTTTGTGTTCTCTTCTTCCTGCACCGTGTACGGTCAGCCAGAGCAACTACCTGTTACAGAACTGACTCCACGTCAGCCAGCCACTTCTCCTTACGGCAATACGAAAGCGATTGCGGAAGATATCATCAGAGATCATGTTTATTCGCGTCCGGATATTAAGGCCATCAGTCTGAGATATTTCAATCCGATCGGCGCACATGAATCTTCATTAATAGGTGAATTGCCAAATGGAGTTCCAAGTAATCTGGTACCGTTTATTACGCAGACAGCAGCGGGACTTCGTGCCTCTCTGACGGTTTTCGGAAATGATTATGATACTGAAGATGGAACCTGTATACGGGATTTTATTCATGTTGTGGATCTTGCAAAAGCGCACGTGAAAGCATTGGAGCGGTTGAATGAAGAAGAAAAAGATAACTACTATGATGTTTTTAACGTCGGAACAGGTGAAGGTTATACCGTTCTCGAACTGATCAATACTTTTGAAGAGGTAAATGGCGTTAGGCTTAACTATACAATCGGACCGAGAAGAGAAGGGGATGTTGAAAAAATATATGCCCAGTCAGATAAGGTCAACAATGTAATGAAGTGGAAAGCCGAAAAAACGATGGCTGACGCATTGAGAGATGCGTGGAACTGGCAACTAAAAATCACACCAAAAAAATGAAGAAGATTTTAATTACAGGAGGGGCGGGTTTTATCGGATCGCACGTTGTAAGACGTTTCGTAACGAATCACCCTGAATATCATATTTACAATCTTGATGCACTGACTTACGCAGGGAACCTTGAAAACCTGCGTGATATTGAAAATGCACCTAACTATACCTTTGTAAAAGGAGATATTGTTGATGCTGCTTTTATAGATAAGCTGATTGGTGAAGGAGATTTTCATGGAATCGTTCACCTTGCTGCAGAAAGTCATGTTGACAGGTCTATTTCCGATCCGATGTCATTTGTAATGACCAATGTGGTAGGAACCGTTAATTTGCTAAATGCGGCAAAAAAAGCATGGAAGGATGACTTTACTGGCCGTCGCTTCTATCACGTTTCTACTGATGAGGTATACGGAGAGCTTCACGATCCGGGTACGTTCTTTACAGAAGATACAAAGTATGACCCCCGTTCACCGTATTCTGCGTCGAAAGCTTCGTCTGATCATTTCGTACGTGCTTACCAGAATACTTACAATTTGCCGGTTGTCATCTCCAACTGTTCAAACAACTACGGACCTAATCACTTCCCCGAGAAGCTGATTCCGTTGATGATTAATAACATATTGGCTGGTAAACCACTTCCTGTATACGGGAAAGGTGAAAACGTGAGAGACTGGCTTTTCGTAGAGGATCATGCGATCGCTATTGATGTGATTTTCCACGATGGAAAAAATGGGGAAACCTACAATATCGGTGGTCATAACGAGTGGAAAAATCTCGATCTGGTATTGCTGTTGTGCAGAACGATGGATAAGAAGCTGGGCCGTGAAGAAGGTGAAACTGAAAAGCTGATCACTTACGTAACAGACAGAGCAGGACACGATCTCCGTTATGCGATTGATGCAACCAAACTTTCAGAAGAGTTGGGATGGAAACCATCCCTGCAATTTGAAGAAGGGCTGGAACGCACAGTTGACTGGTACCTTAACAATAAAGAATGGTTAGAAAATGTTACTTCGGGTAACTACCAGAAGTACTATGCTGATATGTACGCAGCCAGATAATTATTGGCTGATTGTACAAGTTTTTAAATACTGTTGAAGGGTCAAAAAGCCCTTCAACAGTATTCGTTTTTAAACAAATATTCAAAAATAGCTGACAGCAGACAGCTGACAGCCGATTGCTATACATATGAAAGGAATTATTCTCGCCGGCGGTTCTGGCACACGTTTACACCCACTTACTTTGGCAGTCAGCAAGCAACTCATGCCTGTATATGACAAGCCGATGATCTATTATCCACTTTCTATATTGATGCTTGCCGGCATCAGAGAAATTCTGATTATTTCCACACCGCATGATCTGCCTCATTTCGAGAAGCTGCTGGGAGATGGAACCCGATTGGGATGTAAATTCAGCTACGCAGTTCAACCAAGTCCGGATGGGCTGGCTCAGGCTTTTATTATTGGTGAGGAATTTATCGGTAACGATAAAGTAGCATTGATTCTGGGCGATAATATTTTTTATGGCTCAGGCCTTTCCCAATTATTGCAATCTAATAATGATCCTGACGGCGGAGTTATTTTTGCTTATCAGGTACAGGATCCTGAACGCTATGGTGTAGTAGAGTTCGATGAAGATAAGAAAGCAATTTCGATCGAAGAAAAACCGAAGAAGCCAAAGTCCAATTACGCGGTTCCTGGTTTGTATTTTTATGACAATGATGTAGTCGAAATAGCTAAAACAATACCTCCATCACCTCGTGGAGAGTTGGAAATCACAGATGTGAACAGAATCTATCTGGAACGTGGAAAACTGAAAGTAGGTGTTTTGAACCGTGGAACGGCATGGCTGGATACAGGAACAATACAATCGCTGATGCAGGCTGGCCAATATGTACAGGTAATCGAGGAACGTCAGGGATTAAAAATCGGCTGTATAGAGGAAATCGCGTACCGGATGGGCTTTATTGGAGTAGATCAACTTCGCGAAATAGCCAAACCGTTGGTGAAAAGCGGGTATGGTACTTATCTGGAACAATTGGTTGCTCATCTTTAACAGGTGATTGGTTACTAAGAATATATTATACCACATTATTGATATTGAATGAAGTTTCTGGCAGAAGAAATTGAGGAGTATTCCGCCCAACATACGGAAGAGGAAAGTGATCTGCTTCGAAAGCTGAACCGGGAGACCCATGCGAAAGTGCTTAATCCACGGATGCTTTCGGGTCATGTGCAAGGTAGGTTTCTGTCAATGATTTCAAGAATGATACGTCCCGACCATATTTTAGAAGTCGGGACGTACACAGGTTATTCGGCATTATGCCTCTGTGAAGGCCTTACAGACCGGGGCAAATTGGTCACTATAGATATCAATGAAGAGCTGGAAACAATGACCCGCGCTTTTTTTGATAATTCCCCTTACTCTCAGCAAATAGATTATCGTATCGGTAATGCAGTCGATATTATCCCGACCCTGACGGGTGACTTTGATATCGCTTTTATTGATGCTGATAAAAAGAATTATATTGCGTATTTCCACCTCTGTCTTGAAAAGGTAAGAAAAGGAGGTTTCATTATCGCAGATAATGTATTGTGGAGTGGAAAAGTAACTCATTCAGAGCTTAAAAAATCGGACAAGGATACTCAACTATTAATTGAATTTAACCGGATGGTACATGAGGATGAGAGAGTCTCAAACCTGTTGCTTCCGATTCGGGATGGATTAATGATTCTTCAAAAATTATAATCGCCAACTTAGTAGTATCAGCAAAAACGGATATGACCAGAATTTTCATCGCAAAATATAAGATAGCATTTTCTTGTTGGGCAGTTGTAATGGCTCTGACTTTCAGTATAGCAAGAGCTCAAACGCCAGACATCCCTGCCAGCGTTTCATTTGGGGGAATAACAGTAAAGTTTGACAGGTCAGCTCAGAACCTGATTCAGGAAGATATCAAGAACCTGATGTCGAATAAGAAGTTCTGGGAAGAAAAAATGGAGCGTGCTATTCTGCATTTTCCTATTGTTGAAAGTATCCTGATGGATGAAGAGGTGCCTATTGACTTCAAGTATCTTGCAGTTCAGGAGAGTTCTTTCAGACCTGACGTAGTTTCCAGTTCCAATGCTGTAGGTTATTGGCAGTTTAAGCCGGAAACTGCAGTTGAACTCAATCTTAGAGTTGATAAGGAAGTTGACGAAAGAAAAAATATCAGCTCATCTACACACGCTGCAGCATGGTATCTCAAAAAAAATAATCAGCAGTTTAATAACTGGGTATCCTCTCTGTACTCCTATTATCTAGGAGCGGGAGGTGTCAAGAAAGTGGTTCCTGCCAATTGGGCTTATGCAAGAGAAGTAACGCTGAACGGGAAAACAGACCGCTATATGTTGCGTTTTTTTGCGCATAAAATTGCTCTGGAAGCAGGCATTGAAAAACACAGAAGTACGAATAAAATCGTATTGCTTGAATCGGAGTATGGTAAAGGACAATCGTTTGATGAGATCGGTAAGGATTTGGGAATCAATTCGAAAGAACTTGAATCGTACAACAAATGGGTTAACACAGGACGTATACCAACAGACCGCGAGTATTTGATTGCTGTTCCCGTTCCACTGGATCAGGTAGCGGTTGTTCGTGAGAAATTGTCATTACCTGCTCAGGCGGTTGCAGCAGCGTCTGCCTATGATGAAACAGGTTTCCCTATTCTTAAGAAATCGAATGTACAGTCAAGTAAAAGCGGACATAACTTTTACGAAATAAACGGGTTACCTGGTATAGAAGCATTGCCGGGAGACAAGCCAAAAACCATAGCGAAAGCAGGAAATCTGAGAATGACCAGATTTATGCGTAATAACGATATGGTGAGAGATATGCCTCTTATTCCTGGAAATGTTTATTACCTGGCAAAAAAGAATAAGAAGGCCGCTACGCCATTCCATACAGCAAGACCAGGAGATACCTGGCACAGCGTTTCCCAGCAATACGGTGTGCGACTGGTAAGTTTGCTTAATTATAACAGAACAATCAGCCGGAATTATCCTGTACAGACAGGACAGGTTTTGTGGCTGACCAAAAAACGCCCGAAAAAACAACCAATAGAAATTATCAAACCAGAAACACCAACGTCGAAAGATGTAGTGGTTCCAGTAATAGCGGAGAACACAAGTACGCCTGAAAAGACAAGCACAACCGCTACTCAGGATATTCCGGTTAATGCAGCAGGCAGGAAAAAGTATACCCCAGTGTTGGTTGAGAAAAGCGAGAGCAGTATAGCAAAAGAGCAGCAGCAATTTGAGCCGGCAGTGACACCAACTGTGACTGTACCGGTTGTAAAGCCAGCCGTGACAGCTTCTGATCCTAATGATAGAGTGGTGATTATCACACAGGGAGATGATAATACCTTTAAATCAGGTAATGGAAATACGGCTGATGGGAAAAAGGCGGAACGTCCGGTAAGCACTGAGGTAAAATCGGAACCAGCCACGAACAATACGTCTAATGCCGGGAACAATGCTTCTAATTCTGTTTACGCAAGAAAGCAACGGGAAATAGCCGAAAGAAATGCGGCAGAAAAAGCAGCTGCTGAAAAGGTTGTGAAGACTGAGCCTGTAACTCCGGCGAATGCAGAAGCCAGAGAAGGTATACATATCGTGAAATCCGGTGAAACCTATTATAGTATTGCGAGAAAGTATGGAATGAACGTTTCAGAGTTGACGGATATGAACAGTTCAGGGGGAAGAAAAGGACTGATGGTAGGGCAGAGGTTGCGGATAAAAGATTCGTCCGGTTCAGTAGTTGAGGCCGAAATACCTGCTACGCCAGTTACAACTCCAACCGGGCCAACAAGAATTGAGAGAGAAGCTGAAAGAATAGTGGCTGAGAAAACAGATGTGGGCGCCAAGTATCATACCGTGCAGCCGGGCGAAACGTATTACAGTATTTCAAGGACCTACGGCATCAGTTTGAATGAGCTGATGGCGCTAAACAACATGACCTCTCCGAATAAACTGATTTCGGGTCAGCAATTGAAGGTGGGAACAGGTGCAGGCCGTAACGCGGTTCGTAGTAATACTCCTCAGGGATTCAGAACACATACAGTAGCCAGCGGTGAAACACTCTTCCGCATCTCGGTGAATTATGGTGTTGAGATTGAAGAAATTAAGAGATTGAACAATATATCAGGAAATAATGTTTCTGTAGGGCAGAAGCTGAAAATTCCACAAAAATAGTAGTGATAAGATAATGATACTCATCGATAATACGTGCATCAGTGATGATATAGAGGACCAGTTGTTTGTTTGCAACCTGGACAAGTGTAAGGGCGCATGCTGCGTGGAAGGAGATTCCGGTGCTCCTCTGGAAGAAGACGAGCTCGCTATTATGGATGAGATTTACCCGATTGTAGAACCCTATCTTACAGAAGCAGCAAAAGCTGTTATTGCCAAAGAAGGAACGTATACAACCGACTTCGAAGGAGACTATGTAACGCCGGTGATAGACAATCGTGAGTGCGTGTATGCAGTCTATAATGAAAAGGGTATGCTGAAATGCGCAATTGAAGACGCCTATAATGATGGTAAAATAAGCTTTAAAAAACCTATTTCGTGTCATTTATACCCCATCAGGATTACGAAATACGATCAGTATCATGCTCTGAATTATGACAGGTGGGATATTTGCAGTCCGGCATGCGATTTTGGTAAGGAGCTTGGAGTTCCTGTTTATAAGTTTCTGAAAGAACCTTTGATCAGAGCTTATGGTCCTGGCTGGTATACCCAATTAGAAGACGAAATTGATGAGCGACAAGAAGCAAGACGACAAGAGAAAAAGTAAAAACGAAGACTTTTTCCGGAATGTATATGATGTGGTGAGATTGATTCCTGAAGGACGTGCTACATCTTATGGAGCTATTGCAGCTTATCTTGGAAATAAACGTGGGGCTCGTATTGTAGGCTGGGCCATGGGAAGTAGTTATACAATGCCGGGACTGCCGGCGCACAGGGTCGTAAATAAGGAAGGTGTGCTGACGGCCAGGTTGTTGTTTGAAACGCCTGATACAATGCGGGAACGTCTGGAAAAGGAGGGAGTGGAGGTAAAGGATGACCAGATTCAAAATTGGGACAAATATTTCTGGGATCCTGAAAAGGAGCTTACATAAGAAAATGGGGTCGGATTTTACAGTCCGACCCCATTTGTTTTATTGAAGAATGAAAACGCGATCCTGGTTTGTTTCCAATTGTACTTCTTTCGTAAGCTTGTGATCCTTATAAACAAGCTCAAACTGGTAAGTGCCATCGGCCATGTCGGTGAAGTCAAAAGTACGGCGATACTGGCTTTCCTTCTTGCCATAAAGTTCGTTGTAATACGTACGCCCAAGCTGATCTTTCAAAATAATCCGCAGATAGGAGTCTTCTTTCTTATCTACTGAAAGCTTCACTTTATACGTGTTATTCAACTGGAAGAGAGAAGCACCAAACCCGGCAAGCTTTGCAGCTTCAGCTTTAGCCATCGCATCTGCTTTTTTGTCAGTGGTAAATGAGGACAGAGAGCAAATCAGAGTGGCAACTAAAACGATTTTTGAGATGATAATTTTCATGGCTATGTAAGTTTTATAGTTTATGACCAGATGTCCGGTCAATAGCTATTAAAAAAAGGATGTGCCAGAAATCATTTGCCAAACGATTATCTGATTACATCCTTTTGTAACTTGCTGCTATTCAGTTGTTATTGTGTTGATTTGTGTATTTTGTAAGTTTTTTTGCTGATTTTAAATCTGTTCATATCCGAACAAAGCTGTTTAATTCTGAACATTCCTAGATCTTATCCTTACCTCTGCTCTCAGCTGCAATTTTCTGAATCATTGGGAGCCTGCTGCCGGGGATTACGTTTTTATAATCCCAGAAAGCGGATACACATACTATTTTCCATTGACCGTCTATTTTTTCCATAAGACGAACCTCCTTGCTGTGATGGAAGTTTTTCTCGTCTCTGTCACTATTAAACTGATCCCATGTGAGATAAGCTACATTGTCTCCGTAAAATTTGTACTTGATATTTTTACGTTCGACTTTGGGGTGGCTTTTTTCGGGATTGTCAGTAATGTATTTACCTATCAGATTATCAATATCCTCCCAACCTACATTGGAGTCAAAAGTACCATCCCGATTGCTCCATGCCTGAAAAGCATAGTCGGTTTGCGCATAGGTGGCCTTCCAGGCATTGTAATCTCTGTTAAAGAAGGCTTTGGTTTCGTTATCAATAGTTGCATAGATGGCCTTTTTCTCGTTGTCAAGATTGGCCTCTTTGCTGGCTGTTTCATTGGCTTTGTCTGTACAGGATAAGCAAGCCAACGTTCCGACTAGAATTAATGCTGATGTTTTCATTTCGGTAAAACGGTTAGTTTGATAAAAAAAGCTGGCTACTGCATTCTTCAATTTCAACATCCATTTACGCTTGAAAAGAACTCAATTAATCATCATATGACTCTATCAGGAAGTTAATCATTTTTAATATTTTATGAAGAAATATTTGTAATATATTATTTTGATTTTTTGTCAGAATAACAATCTCTTCAGCCTTTCATAAAAGCCGGTATTCTGGAAGGTAAATTTCTTGTGTAATGTGTAGTTACTGACAAAGCTTAAGCCCATACATGCGATCTGACTGCACAACTGGTTAATATTTACGGTCTTTACGGAAAAGGGAATGGTAAGTGTGTATACCCCGAAAGTAATTTTAGAAATAGTAAAGAGAAAATCAGATCCATAAACAGTGATTGCAAATGACAACAGAGTCACCATCGCAAACTTGATCATCTCCCTTCTGCTCTTTTCCTTACTCCTGTTGCTGAATGCAAACATTTTTGTAAGAATAAATCCCACTACGGAGGCCAGGATGTATCCGAGAATAAGTGATTGGCGGAATGATAGAGCGAACCATTCCTGAGAAAGTGACCCGACCAACAGCTGTACTATTACCCCGGCGGAAGCAACCAGAAAGTAGGCTACAACATCCCGGACATTGATCAGGTCACTTTTCATTTATAGCTCAGTTTTTATGCTATCAAAGCATTCGGTTTATAGCCTTTGAGCAGGTACAATCCAATAAACGTGATCAGTCCGTTAATGATGAGACGTTCGAAGCCGAACTGATAGCCATTGAACCATGCAGCTGAATTGTCATTAATAATGTAAGTGATTACCGGAGCTGCGATACAGATGACAGGAACAAACTTGTCGTTCACCGCACGTTTGGTAAAAGCGCCAAAGGAAAAAAGTCCGAGAAGCGGGCCATATGTATAACCAGCAAGGTCAAAAACTGCGGTGATTACTTCCTTGCTGTTTAATCTGTTGAAAATCAGTATTACTATATAAAAGACTACCGAGAAGCCTACGTGTACCCAGAATTTGATAGATGACCGTTGTTCTTCCGGACGTTTTTCAATACTCATGAAGTCGATACAGAAGGCAGTGGTCAGGGCGGTGAGCGCCGAGTCTGAACTGGCATAAGTTGCAGCTGTGATTCCCAGAAGAAATGTAATACCTACGACTACCCCCAAATGATTTAAAGCCAGCATTGGATAAAAATCATCTGTTTTGGCAGTAACAGCTATGCCCTGCGCTTCAGCATATACGTACAGCAATGCGCCGAGTGAAAGGAAGAGGAAGTTAACGATAACCAGAACTACCGTGAACCAGAACATATTTTTCTGAGCTTCTCCAATATTCTTGCAAGTCAGGTTTTTCTGCATCAGATCCTGATCAAGTCCCGTCATTACTATCGCGATGAAAGCACCGGCAAAGAATTGTTTGAAGAAGTTTTTAGGATCATTGGTGTCCCAGTAGAAAATCTGGGAATACTTACTTTCCTGTACGGTCTTCCAAATAGCTGAAGCGCCACTGAGATTAAGTTCGTTAGAAACGAGTACGATTGTAAGAATCACGGCTGTGATCAAAAAGAAGGTTTGAAGGGTATCTGTAATAATAATTGTCTTCACACCACCTTTGAAGGTATATATCCAGATCAGGAAAATGGTAATAGCAACAGCTACTTCAAACGGCACTCCAAGTGGCTTAAAAAGAGCCAGCTGCAATACCTGAGCAGCAACATAAAGACGTACAGCTGAGCCTACTGTTCTGGAGAGCAGGAAAAATCCCGAACCAGTTTTATAAGACCAGAATCCGAATCTCTGATCCAGATAAGAATAGATTGAGATCAGATTGAGCCGGTAATACAGAGGCATCAAAACGGTACCTATCACCAGATAGCCTAAGATGTATCCTATAACAACCTGAAAGTAAGAAAACTGAATATTGGCGACTGCCCCGGGGACTGAGATGAAAGTTACTCCGGACAACGAAGTTCCGATCATGCCAAATGCTACCAGATACCATGGAGACTGGCGATTGGCGGTGAAAAAGGTGTTGGTATCAGCTCCACGGGAAGTGTAGATAGACACTGTGATCAGCATCCCGAAATAGAGAATCAGGATAATGAGAGAGATGTACGGATTCATATCAAGTTTGTGGTGCGTAAAGTTTGTTCTATGAAATGCAAATGAATATAAAATGAAAGTGGGTTATCTAAAGAAGATAAATGTCTTCTGTTAGTGTCTGTTTTTAATTAGATTTGCTAATCAAACAGAAATTTGGTTGTTATGCAAGCGCTTACGGATACCGAGGTTGAAATTCTGGAAAAAACGATTGAAACCGATATAAAGAGACTGGTCATTTTTAATGACGATGTGAATACTTTCGATTGGGTGATTGATACCTTGGTCGAGGTCTGTAACCATACCAGTGAGCAGGCTGAACAATGTACATTGATCATACACTATAAAGGAAAGTGTTCTGTAAAAGAGGGAGAATTCGATGAATTGCTGGGCATGCGCACTGAGATTTGTCGCCGCGGTATTTCAGCAGAGATACATTGATTATTTTTTCCGGACGGTAAATACTGTTCATACAGTACTCAACGGAATTTCGCCTTATTTTTACACGTCCCCATGAACTACCCCTCACGTCTTATTGAGGAAGCAGTTGTAGAAATTTCCCGCCTGCCAGGAATAGGAAAGAAAACTGCATTACGTCTGGCACTACATTTGCTGAAAAGAGAAGAACAACAAGCACGTTCACTCGCAGATGCAATTGTAAATATGCGAACAAAAACCACCTATTGTTCCCGTTGTCATAACATTGCTGATCAGGAGCTATGCGCTATCTGTAATAATGCAGGTAGAGATGCTTCTATTATATGTGTTGTTGTGGATACGCGCGATGTACTTGCCATTGAAGCCACGAGCCAGTACAAAGGCCTGTATCATGTATTAGGGGGAATCATCTCTCCGCTGGAAGGTATCGGGCCTTCGGATTTACACATTGATTCATTGCTTAGCCGTGTTGAGAAAAAGGAAGGTCGCGATGATGTGAATGAGATTATACTAGCGCTCAGCCCGACTATGGAAGGTGATACTACCGCATTTTATTTACAGAAAAAATTAAAAGCTACCGGAGTAAAAGTTAGTACTATTGCCAGAGGAGTACCTATTGGAGGTGATCTGGAATATGCCGATGAAATTACTTTGGGCAGAAGTATCGTGAGCCGGGTGGCCTACGATTGATGAATAAATTAATAACGCTGAAACAATGAATAGAACCGATTTTTTGCGCACCCTTGCAGGAGGTACTCTTGCAGTAGGAGCGTTGGGAACACAAACATTTGCATCTGAATCAGAGCATATTTTGCTGGAGACGGCTCCATTTAAACAAGCTCCGTTACCTTATGATTTCGGCGCGCTGGAACCCAATATTGATAAATTGACAATGGAGATACATTATGGAAAGCACCATGCTGCCTATGTCAAAAATCTCAATGATGCAGTGAAGGGAACTGCATTTGAAAAAAAATCGCTGGAAGAGATTCTTAAAACAATCAGTAAGGCTCCTGCTGCTATCCGTAACAATGGTGGCGGACATTGGAATCACAGCTTTTTCTGGGAAGTGATGGGGCCAGGGAAAGGTGGAGAACCAAAAGGAGCACTGGGAGATGCTATCAAATCTCAATTCGGTTCATTCGAGAAATTTAAAGAAGAATTCGGAAAAGCAGCTACAACACGTTTTGGTTCAGGCTGGGCATGGTTAGTAGCCAAGGGCGGTAAATTGTCCATCGGTTCAACTCCTAATCAGGATAATCCTTTGATGGATGTTTCGGATATTAAAGGAACGCCTCTGTTAGCATTGGATGTATGGGAGCATGCTTATTACCTGCACTATCAGAACAAGCGTCCTGATTACATCAAAGCATTCTGGCAGGTTGTAAATTGGGATAAAGTAGTAGAGAACTTCAAAAAAGCCTGATAATACTTTAAGTTTGATCTGAATAGACAGATTTATAAGGAGCCGGGAGGATTTTTCTCCCGGCTCTGTTTTTTATTCCTTCGTACCAGGCGTATTGCAATAGTTGCCAATTACTTTGTATGCCTGCTGGTAACCCAATTCTCCAGCCTTGCTCATATCCAGACAGCCATCATTTACTGCTCCCAGACTGTTTTTAAGGATTCCCCTGAGGTAGTAAGCTTCTGCATAGTCGGACCGAAGTTTGATGGAACTGTTGAAATCAAGCACTGCGCCCATCTGATCGCCCGTTGAGGACCGGGTCATTGCCCTTGCAAAATATGCGTTGGAGTAAGTAGGGTTCAGCTCAATCGCTGTGGTGAAATCAATGATTGCTGATTTTTTATCGCCTATCGCTGATTTGTTAATTCCTCTGAAATAATACGCCTCTGCACGCTCACTCGTAAGGGGCTCAATTTTAACACGTTCCTTCACTTCATCCCGAAGACCGTCGAGAATTTCCCTTGTTATCTTTCCTGAGTAAACGATTTTCTTGGGATCACCAACATACAGGTTTTTGAGTTCTATAGCCTTGGTAAGATCCATAATAGCGCCACGCTGATCATTCAGCTTGCCCTTGGAAAACCCTCTGCCATAAAATGCTTCATAACTATCAGGGCTGAGTTCAATCGTTTTGTCAAAGTCAATGATCGCTCCTTTAAAATCTTCTACCTTATTTTTAGCAAATCCGCGCTTGTTATATAAACTGGCGTCTTCAGGGCTTAGTTCTATGGCCTTTGTGAGATCAGCTATCGATCCCGGGTAGTCACCAAGTTCTAACTTGGCAAGTCCCCGACCTACATATGCACCGGTTCTTTTCGGACTTAATTCAATCACTCTGGTAAAATCAGCCAAACTTCCGGCATATTCCTGTAAATCCTGCTTGCAGCTACCTCTGGCATATAATGTCGGCAGATCATCCGGTTGCAGGGATAGTGCATGATCAAGATCACTTAATGCATTACGATGGTTGAGAATTTTGGCATAGCTCACCCCACGGTTATAGTAAGATTTAGCATCTTCGGGATCGAGCTCAATTCCTTTAGAATAGTCCATAATTGCTGCGCGGTGATCCTCCAATATGCTTTTGCTAACGCCGCGGCTTTGATAATAAAGACCAACCTTAGGATCGAAGTCGATGGCACTGTTATAATCAGCGATAGCTCCTCTGTGATCTTTAAGGTTTGCTTTGGCTAATCCGCGGTTGAAAAAACTGGGCGCATGCTGAGGACTCATGCCGATTACAGTGGTGTAGGATTGGACCGCGCCGGGGAAATCTCCTTTGCCCGCTTTTGTGTTTCCATCATCAAAAAATTCTGCAGCAGAACGTTGGGCAAGTGTGTGGTGTGAGAGACTGGCAGAAGCCAGTAAAAGGGTAAATAGAAGTAAAGGTTTCATGAAGGTAAACGTTTCCTTTAATATGGGTGGTGTGAATTTTAATGGTAAAAGTATCTAAAAATCTCCTTTGTATTTAGAAGTAATATGTATTGTTAACAGGTTAGAGAAACCATTCTGGATTTTATACATAATTTTGAGGTGAGAAATAAAAATTTTATAGAATAAATACGATGGCAACAGTGGGGAAAAAAGTAATAGTACCAGTTTTGGCAGTTGTAGCTGCGCTGGCGGTGTATTTTGTATTCGTTCGTACCGGGAATGTAACAGAAGAAACAGCAGCTCCGGCAGAGGCAAATGGTGTTTACCTGTCAGGCCTGAGCAACGCTGCGGGTGAGCAGTCTGCAATGGAGGAAGATAAGCTTGTTTTTCTGAATGTCTGGGCTACATGGTGCGGACCGTGTAATATGGAAATGCCAGGTATCCAGACATTATATGATAAATATAAGGATAATCAGAAGGTTGCTTTCTATATCGTTTCTGATGAAGACTTTTCCATTGTGAGTCCTTTTGTAGAGCGCAAGGGATATAATCTACCGTTCTATCAATTTGCGGGAGCGTATCCGGCTTTGCTCGACGGAAATGCTATTCCGCGTACTTACATTATTTATAAAGGAAAAGTATTGGCGCAGGAAGTGGGAGCCTCACAGTGGGATCGTCCGGAAATTATCGAGCTTATTGACAAGCACATCGCGGAAATTTAAACAGTAGGTTTGCTATTAAATGAAGAATGCCGCAACAATCGTCGTGGCATTCTTCATTTATAACCTTCTTGAAATTATTCTACGATGAAAGTTCCTTTCATCAAAGCATAATGACCAGGGAAGCTGCAGATATAAGTATATGTTCCTTTTTTAGGAGCAGTGAAAGTAATTGTGTCGCTTTCGCCACCACCTACAAGTTTCGTGTGAGCGATAATGCTTGCTGCTTCTGATTTAGGAATATATTCTGTTTCACGGGCAGCAGCAGCTTTCGATCCGAAGGCAGCTACGTCAGTACCTGCTTTAAGCAATACGAAGTTGTGTCCCATTGCAGCTTTAGCAAGCTTACCTGAGTGAGTCAAAGTAAGTTTTACTTTCTGGCCAGCTTTAACTTTAATTTCCTTAAGGTCAAACTGCATGGCATCGCTACCTTTTATAACTATGGCTTTTTCTTGTTTTGCATCACTAACTTCAACCTTACTAGCTGCATTTACAGTAGTTGCAGATGCACCAAAAGCGATAACAGAAGCAAGAAACAATACGCTAAAACTGATCCTTTTCATATTTGAATAATAGTAAACTTGTTAATTTGAATTACTCGTGCAATTTAATAGATGATAAAGTAAAAAAATAGCACATTAACAATTGTTTGAAAAAAACAAAAGATTAGAAAAGGACTTTGAATTCATCTCTTAGCGCCCTTCCTGAGCACAGCACCGCGAGTGTCATCATATAACGGTTTATATCCAGCGGACTCATCGGGATCGGAATTTCTCTGGATTTGGTAGCCAGCGCAACAAACATCATGGAAAATATGATCCATAAGGCGCTGGTTTGCTTTCCGGCGAGTCCGAGGCAACAAATCAGCAATGTAATGATAAGACAAAGAGGTTGGATGATCAGCCCCATGAACTCAACATGGTACCACACAATGCAATAAAAAAGCAATAGCCCGATCAGTACTGTGGAATAGAAAAGAAATTGGCCTGATTTATAGCGCATAATAAGACACCACGTTGCTGAAACAACAGCTATCGAACCCAGCGTGCGTTCCAGGGATAGAGC
Organism: Dyadobacter luteus; assembly: GCF_003383615.1. Lineage (GTDB taxonomy): Bacteria > Bacteroidota > Bacteroidia > Cytophagales > Spirosomataceae > Dyadobacter > Dyadobacter luteus. Next base: position 54,285 of record NZ_QNUL01000008.1, on the reverse strand, counting down.
AATAACAGGGAAGCTATCGGGTAAGCGTAGTCCTGTAAACATCAGCAGTTCAGTAAATGCAGTGAGCGAAATAGTAAGCAGAAATATACTCCACAGCAAGCGGTTGAAATAAGGTTGGCGGCTGAGGTACTTGTAAAAAACGAATATTCCTGTCAGGCAAAGCGTCAGGTTTGAAAATAGGTTAGGATTAATGGGCATATCTCAAAAAGGCGGAATAATCTCAAAAAAGCAATTTACAAATTATGGCTACATTTTGCTACTTCGTGCTTTTCGTCCTACTTTTACCAAAAAAACAGATTTACCAACATGAGCGTTTTAGTTAATAAAAATTCTAAGATTATAGTTCAGGGATTTACGGGTTCTGAGGGCTCTTTTCATGCCCAGCAAATGATTGAGTACGGTACAAACGTGGTAGGTGGTGTTACACCTGGCAAAGGCGGACTTTCTCATCTTGAGAGACCTGTCTTCAATACCGTTGATCTGGCAGTACGTGCAACCGGAGCAGATGTATCTATCATATTTGTGCCGCCGGCGTTTGCTGCAGATGCTATTATGGAAGCCGCTGATGCTGGTATTAGTGTCATTGTTTGTATCACAGAAGGAATTCCTACAAAGGATATGATGCAGGCGAAGGAGTATATCAAAGGCAAAAACTGCCGTCTGATTGGTCCTAACTGTCCTGGTATTATTACAGCAGATGAGTGTAAAGTAGGTATCATGCCTGGCTTTATTTTCAAAAAAGGTACTATTGGTATTGTTTCCAAATCAGGAACACTTACCTACGAAGCGGTTGATCAGCTTACACGTGTAGGCTTGGGACAGACTACAGCTATCGGTATTGGTGGTGACCCGATTATCGGAACAACTACAAAAGAAGCAGTTGAACTTCTGATGAACGATGACGAAACTGAAGCAATCGTTATGATCGGTGAAATCGGCGGAAGCATGGAAGCAGATGCAGCTCACTATATCAAATCAACCGGAAACAAAAAACCTGTTGTTGGTTTCATCGCTGGCCAGACTGCACCGAAAGGTCGTCGTATGGGTCACGCAGGTGCGATTATCGGTGGTGCTGATGATACTGCTGAGGCGAAAATCCGTATCATGAAAGAGTCTGGTATCTTCGTTGCCGAGTCACCAGCATTGATCGGAGAGACAATGCTTCTTGCTTTGGGAAGAAAATAACAGATAATCTATCTTAATAATACTTCAAGAGGGCTGGGGAAACCCCGCCCTTTTTAATATACGATGAAGTCCATACTATCATTCCTTTTTTGGGCTTTTACAATCCTGTTGTTAACCGGGAGCAATTCCTTAGCTGGTCCGAGAATCACTCCTCCCGACCGCTTTATCCCCATTTACAATTATCAGAATGACTGGCTTGTCTATAATGGCCAGTATAAAAACTATGTTCCGTACTCTCAGGAAATCAATGATGATTCCAGGTATGTGAGTACATACATAGATCTTGTTAAGAACAGGAATTACTTTTTATTACTTAAAACTGAAAGTAAGAGTTATCTTTTTTTAGAAGGCGCGTTGCAAAAGGAAGTGCCTCAGCAGGAATGGCTTGTTTTAAGTATTGATAGTCTTTATAGGATATACAAGAGAGATGAACTGCTTTTTACGGTATACGGAAGTGCAGGAATAGGGGATAAGGATCTTTTATTGTGCAACCAACGGCAGACGAATGATGCTATTGGCTTACAAGCAGGAACATCAAGCTTTATTAATATCAAGCCAATTAACTTTTCTCCTTTTGGTAGCTTTGCTGTGATGGCGATGCTGGTGGTGTTAATGCTGAGTGCCTGGCTGCATAATACGAATCCTCTGGCTTTCACCAGACTCATAAATCCGGTTGATTTCCTCAGAAATGATCCGAGAGATCCGCTTACCAAGTTCTACAAACCATATAGCAACAGTATTATTCTATTTGTGCTGGTGGTTGCCATGTTGAGTAGTTTTGTGGTCATTTTCCTCGCGGTGAACAAAATAAATATATTTTCTGTCAGTACAATTCTTTCCGAGAAGGGGAACGCCTTTCAGCTTGTCGGAGATTTTTTCCTGATCTCAGGAATATTTTTTTTATTGTACTATGGCAAGTACATTCTTATGGTGATGATCGGGAATATGCTGAACCTTGATAAGGTGGTTGACATTGTCTTTATTAAAATAGTCCAATCATCTTACCTGTTTTATGTAGCGGTTTTTCTTCTTGTTTTTATGCTAACCTTTAACGGACCGTTGTGGCTGGATTCTGTACGTCCGTACATTTTAATTCCCTTCCTGATTTTTTACACCATCCGTTTCATTACCCTGTATATCGTCACCACACCGCCGGGTACTTTTATTAATCTGTATTTATTTTCGTACCTTTGCGTCATTGAAATTATCCCGCTGATCGTTGGTATAAAGTTTGCATTGTAGATTTTCCGAACCAGCGGGAACAAACTAATTGAGGCTTATACATGAGTGAGACTATCAAATTTGATCAGGATCGGTTAACAAAAGTTACCAGTCTATTGGTTAGCCAATCCAGACCAGCAGACGAAAATTCCCCTTATTTTGAGTTAGAACGTAAGTACAATGTCAAAGTAGATTTTCGTCCCTTCATCCAAATTGACGGAGTTTCTTATAAGGAGTTCCGGAAGCAAAAAGTGAATATTCTTGATCATACAGCGGTCATTTTTACAAGCCGTAATGCGATTGACCATTTTTTCAGGATTTGTAATGAAGGTAGAATAGAGGTGCCGGCTACGATGAAGTACTTCTGTATTTCAGAGCAGACGGCTAATTATCTTCAAAAATACATCGTTATCCGCAAGCGTAAGATTTTTGCAGGTACCAAAACAGCCGCAGAACTTATTGAACTGATGCGTAAGCACAAGAAAGAGAAGTTCCTGTATCCTTGTTCAGATGTCAGGAAAAACGACATTCCTGAATTTGCAGATACTGAAGAGTTCCATTTCACAGAAGCTACGATGTATCAGACTGTATCTGCAGACTTGTCTGATCTTACCGAGGTTTTCTATGACATTATCGCATTTTTCAGCCCTTCGGGAATTAAGTCTTTATTCGACAATTTTCCTGACTTCAAACAAAATGCAACACGTATTGCAGCATTTGGGCCAACTACAGCAAAAGCAGTTGAAAATGCAGGTTTAATACTTGATATTCAGGCACCTTTGCCTAATGCGCCGTCTATGACGGGTGCTCTTGAACTTTATATCAAAGAGGCCAACAATAATTAAGAACGATATATCAGTAAAAAGGCCGGGAAATTTTCCCGGCCTTTTTACTGATATTGTCAATTTTTTTGAGCAATATGCGTTATTGATTCATATAAATAACAAGGAGCGAATCTTTTTAAACCCAACCTATCGGTATGGCATTGACGTCTATCTCACAACATATTAAATGTACCCGGCTACTTGCTCTTTTAGTATTTGTCTCGTCAGGTGCTATAGCTCAGAGAGATGCGCAATTTAGCTTGTTTTCACTGAATCAGCTTCAATTCAATCCGGCTGCCGCAGGTGCGGGAGGAGCTACCCGTTTTCAACTTACACATCGTACCCAATATGCGGGCTACCAGGCAACCAATCCAAGCGACGAAGGCGGTGCATTATCGACCCAGCTATTTTCTTTCAGCATGCCTGTCAAAAATTTCGGGATAGGTTTTTATGCACTCAATGACCGTACAGGTCCACTCTCACATCAGGATTTTAAGGTTTCTGCAGCTTATAAGATTCCTCTGATGGGCGGTGATTTGCAGGTAGGAGCCAGTGCGGGAATTTTCAGACAGGCAATGGATTTTAATAAACTTAGGCCGATAGATGCAGATGACCCTCTGCTTCAAACCGGTGTCGTTAGCCAAATGAATCCTGACCTGGCTATAGGAGCCAGATATGAAAATGAAACTTTTCATCTTGGGCTTTCTCTTAATCACCTTTTGCAACCTAAGTATAGCTTTGGTTCTGATCTCGCGACTAATCCACTGGCTCGTACGGTGTATCTGAATGCCGGACTAAATCTGGAAGTGGGATATCTCGTGGATGTTCAGCCAATCGTTCTCGTTAAATCCGATTTTGCAGTTTACACGGCCGAAGGAGGAGCAACGGTTACATTTAATAAGCGATTCTGGGCGGGAGGAACTTATCGTTATCAGGATGCATACATCATTGCTATGGGTGGGATTTACCTGCTCGAAGATCAGTCTCTAAGGTTATCCGGAGCATACGACTTCGTGATTGGTGGAAATAAAGCCAAGTCACCATCTTCATTCGAGGTATTATTGTCTTACGACCTGCCTTCGCCGAAGTTTGGGAAAAAGACAATCATACGTACACCAAGGTTTAGATTCTGATAGTAATATAGTTATATGCTAAATGTAAAAAATATTATTTGTGGCCAAAAAAGGTGAAAAAATGGCTTTTTTTGTTGTTTACTTCGGGATTGGTGAAGTTCAGTTTGTGAAACTTTAATTTATATTTGTAAAATTTTCCAGGGGTATATCAATACTGGTATTGCAATCGTTATGACGAATATCCCTGCAACTGAAACAACAAAAGTGCTGTGAATGTACCTCCAGGCTGCCGTTGTACCAATTGTTACTTTTGTTTTTGTTTAAAGTATACTATATAATTACTGCCGACGTTTTTAGGCTATCATTTATTACTCAAATTTTACAAAACCACTATGAATGTGAAAGTGTTCTATCGGGATGGAGTCAAAAGCCTGCTTTTGGTAGCCGCTCTTATGCTCATGCAGAGTTGCGGATTTATCAAAAGTAAGTTTGGAAAGGGAGGGAAGGAAGAAAGCGGAATTTCAAACGGGGAAATTACAGCTACTGCCCGCAAAGGATATAAGCAAACTACTCCTGCTGGTATGGTAGTGATTCCTTCGGGATCTTTCATCATGGGGCAGGCCGATGAGGATATCGCTGCATCCATGAATAACATGAACCGTAGAGTGACGATCAGTTCATTCTATATGGATGACACAGAAATTACCAATCATGAATACCGCCAGTTTGTAGATGCCCTTCTGGTTGACTCTGTATCTGTACTTGGTGAGGAGGAAATCATGTCCAAGTATTATCCTGATACCACTTCATGGAAAAAAGACTTTGCCTATTCAAACGGAGATCCTTTTGTTGAGTATTACTATCAGCACCCAGGTTTTGACACCTATCCGGTAGTAGGGGTTAGCTGGCAGGGAGCTCAGTATTTCTCGAAATGGAGAACAAATCTGTTGCATGACTTCCAGAATCAGGAAAACCAATTTCACTCTACAGGCTTCCGTTTGCCAACCGAGGCAGAATGGGAATGGGCCGCAAGAGGTGGACGCGCTGTAGCGAAATACCCATGGGGTAATCCGTATACGATGAACGCCAAAGGTTGTTTCCTGGCTAACTTCAAGCCCCAACGTGGAAATTATGACGCAGATGGTTATCCTTATACTGCACCTGCAAATGCTTACAATCCGAACGACTTCGGACTTTACAACATGGCTGGTAACGTAGCGGAATGGACTTCAGATGCTTATACAGATAATGCAACTGCAATTGTTTGGGATATGAACCCAAGATATGATAATCCTGATGAACCACGCAAGGTGATCAAAGGAGGTTCATGGAAAGACATCGCATACTACCTTCAGACAGGCACACGCAGTTTCGAATACGAAACCGAACGCCGTGCCTTTATTGGCTTCCGTTGTGTAATGGACAACGTGAATGATCGTGGAGGAGCGCGTACCCGCCGTCGCTAATATGATTTTTAATTAAAAAAGAAGCAGCGTAAATCACACTGCTTCTTTTTTACGGCCTTCTCAGATCGCACAAATTTTTATTACAATAACTAAATTTTTCACTGTAACCGATTTTCATTCGTATGGCTAAGAATAGCGGACCTAGTTTTGTTTGGGATAAACTGGTACCAACGATTTACAGCGCCGGTGCTGCTGTCGTTATTTTAGGAGCTTTATTTAAAATTCAACACTGGGATGGAGGTAGCGAAATGCTAACCATCGGTTTGGGGACAGAGGTACTTATATTTTTACTTTACGCACTACAAACATTGACCCAATCATCAGACCGTGAACCAGACTGGACACGTGTATATCCTGAACTTGCTGATGATTATTCAGGACCAGCTATTAACCGCGTTTCTTCAGGGCCTTCAAGCGGAGTTACTGCAAAGCTTGATAACATGCTTGATAATGCTAAAATTTCTCCTGATGTATTTGACAGTCTTGGAAAAAACTTCCGTGCGCTTTCCGATACGGTTGGTAAAATCACTGATCTTACAGACGCAACTGTTGCTACAAACGACTACGCTAAAAACGTAAAGAGTGCTTCAGCAGCGATCGGCGATATGAACAAATCGTATGGAGTTGCGATTAACGCAATGACTTCCATGGCTGATGCTACGAAGGATGCACAGTCGTACCGTGAGCAGTTTCAGCAGATTACTAAGAATATGGGTGCGCTGAATGCAGTTTATGAACTTGAATTGCAGGATACAACCAAGCATCTGAAAGCAATGAACGCATTCTACGGTAATCTTACAACTGCTATGGAAAATATGGCAGATGCTACCAAAGAGTCTCAGGTATTCAAGAGTGAAATGAATAAGTTGACAACCAACATTTCTTCTCTGAACGGTATTTATGGTAATATGCTAACCGCAATGCGTGGTAATGCATAATACAATTGCAGTACAGGCAGATCGGGAATGAGACATTGTTTGTGCTTTTAAATTATTCTATCACTGATAACTGATTACTGAACAATATGGCAGGTGGAAAAGAAACACCCCGTCAAAAGATGATTGGAATGATGTATCTGGTACTTACAGCGATGCTCGCATTGCAGGTAAGTTCAGCGATCATAGAGAAATTCATCCTCCTGAATAATTCTCTGGAACTATCTTCCGGAGCAGCCAATAAGATTAACCAGGAAACGGTACTTAAAATAAAAGCAGCTGTTGAAAAATCGGGTAACCGTGCCGCCGATGTTGCGGTCATGAAACAGGCTGATGATGTAAGAAAATATTCTACTGATATCATTAATGAGCTGAACGGACTTAAACAGCAGATTATAGCTGAAGCCGGAGGCGGACGTAATGAAGAGGGAGGAATTAAAAATCCTCAGGAAGAAGGAAAAGTTGCTGAGTTGATGGTTGGTGGGCAAAAGAATGGTAAAGCTTACAAATTGAAGGAAAGTTTGAATGGCTTTACAAATCAGCTTAACAATATAGCTCAGAACAAATTTTTGCCTCTGGCGATGGATGGTAAAGATGATCCTGTTGCCAAAGACAATAAAGATCAAAGAAATAAAGACTTCGCAGAGCTTAACTTTGCACAGACTCCGGTTGCTGCCGCACTTGCAGTATTGAGCCAGAAACAAACTGACATTCGCAGAATGGAAGGTGAAGTTTTGAACTATTTGGCAAGTAAAGTAGGTGCTGCTGATGTGAAGTTTGACAGAATTCTGGCCATGATCAGTGCTGATGCTAAAACTGTAGTAGCAGGTACTAAATTCAAAGGACAAATGTTTATTGCAGCTTCTGCATCCGGTTTGACACCTCGTATGAGCTTGAACGGAGCGGCAGTAAAAGTTGAAAACGGTGTGGGTCTTGTTGAGTTTACGGCTCAGGGAGGTGGATACAATGCTGAAGGTATAGCAAAGCGTGAGTTGTCAGGAAAAATCACTATTCCTACTCCTTCCGGTCGTGATACTACTTACAGTATGACGCAGGAATATTACGTAGTAAAACCTTCTTACCAGATTGAGACAGGAACATTGCCTCCGCTTTATTTTGGATGTGCTAACAAGCTGAGCATTCAGAGCCCTTCGCTGGGTGCATTATGGTCGCCTTCTTTCTCTACAGATGGAGGTGAGATTATCCCAAGTGGTGAAAAAGGTAAATTCACTATCGTACCTAACAAAGCTTCTCTGAATATTACGGTAAGTAATGGTGGAAATGTTTTGGGATCAGATCCTTTTAGAGTGAATCGTGTACCAAAGCCTTCTCTGGAAGTAAGAGTAAACGGAGCTGCGTTTGATGAAAGAAGAGGTATTGCGGCTTCGGCAGCAAGAAGCATCCAGGTGATTGCTGTGCCTGATGAAAGTTTCAAAAACTTTTCTCCGCAGGATGCACGCTTCAGAGTTTCTTCTATCGAAGTTTCGCTTGCGAGAGGTACAAGAAGAATTAATGGTGTGACATTGGGTAACGGTGGTGGATCTATTTCCAGTCTTGCACAACAAGCACAACCAGGTGATCGTTATGTAATCACTGTTAATAAGGTTGAACGTCAAAACTTTAAAGGAGCTATAAGTGAAGTTGAGATGGGGAATCAGTTCCGTACAGTACCTTTGAACTAAGAGCTGATAGTATTCGCGTAAGGCATATAAGAACACTAGAGTTATGATAAGAATGAACAGAAAAACAATTGCGTGGTCTTTGCTTGCTTTCTCGGTAAGCGCTTCTACTGTTCACGCGCAGGAAAAGGTGGACTCTGTGGAGAATCGCTTTTCGTCCCGTCCGATTAGTGACGGTGATCTTATGATGAAACGCACTTTGTGGAGAAGGGTAGATCTGAAAGAGAAGCAAAATATCTCCATGTTCTCTAAAAACAACGAGATTACACGTTATCTTTTGGAGGCCGCTAAGGCGGGTCTGATAGACGCATATACGAACGATTCTTGTACTGTTAAGGTAACTTCGGGTGATATACATACGAGGCTTTTGATACCTAATCAGGTGGCTGGACTTTCCGCTGATGAAATTGCAGCTGGTTTTGGAACTCCTGCAGCTGCGGCGAACGACGGTGGCTGGGATGCAAAGCCAAAAGCTGACGCTACAAAGCAGGCTAATACTACAGATGATGGTTGGGGAGCACCTGCCAAAAAAGATGCCAAAGCGGAAGAAGCAGTTGTAGATGACGGTTGGGGACCTCCAAAGAAAAAATCTACCAAGAAAGGTGCCAAAACTGAAGTAGCTAAGAAAGAGGAACCAGTAGCAGAACCAGTTGTAGATACTTTCCAGCAGCAACAAGTTGCGGCTGCTACTGAGGAAGAGTACTTCCCTGAGCAACTTTCTATTCTTGAAATTAAGGAAGACTGGGCGTTTGACAAGAAACGTTCACGTTTGTACACCGATATTCAAACCCTGACAATCGTTCTTCCATCAGATCAGACGGCGAGTGGATTAGAATTACCGGTTGCTTCTTTCAGATACAAAGATGTAGAACGTTTGTTCCGCAGCGATCCCAAGAAGTATATCTGGTATAACACAGAAAATACGGCTCAAAATAAAAACCTTGCAGATGCTTTCGATCTACGTCTGTTCTGGGGTAGAATCACCAAATTCTCGAATGCTAATGACAGAGCGTTTTTGGATATCTATGGAGGTGAAAAAGAAGCTTTGATTAAATCTCTGAATTACGAGCAAGAGCTTATGGAGCTGGAGCACGGACTTTGGGAGTACTAGATCAAGTTAGTACTGAAAATGTTTTTTGGCCGTTCTTAAAATGGAAGAACGGCCTTTTTTATTGCTCGTAAAGCTCTTAAAGAAAGATAAAATAGGCCGGCTGAAGATTTTGTAATAGATTGAGCGCTGTATTATGCTATGCTTAGAATGAATTTATAGTTTAGGTATAAAATTACCCTCTAATAACTCTTGATTTTTTGATGTTATTAGAGGGCAATTCAAGTTAAACAGGCAGTAGCTTCTGTTTATTTATTAACTATTTTAACATTAGCTTCTGTTAAGCCAAGTGCCGATACGGCTTCTTCATAGGTTTTCCATTTCACCTGCCCATTCAACTTACCCTGCTTACTACCGGGGATGACAATTAGTCTGAAATCCTGAACAATTCTTACAGGGGGTTTTTCTGATGCAGAAGCTCTGCCAGACCAGTCAAGCTGAAATACATCAACAAAAAATGTTTTTTGTTCTATACCGTGATAGAACGAAAACTGACTTGAGCCAGCTTGAAAGTCTACAATGCCAGGAAGAGGCCAATATACGCCACCAGACTTAAGGTAAACCATTATAACGGCAGAATCCCATGCTTCTTCTTCTTCTGCCGACAAATCACTAACTGTAAGTGTAGGGAAATAGCCATCAGCATCTGTTGTATCTGCACCAAAGGAGTAAATTAGCGGTACGGATCCTATACCTTCACCATCCTGTCCCGCGGGACCTTGTGGGCCGGTTGCCCCGGTAGCGCCTTGCTCACCCTGTGGACCTACGTCGCCTTGTGGACCTTTGCAACTTACCGTTAAACCTACCAAACCAACCCAGGCAATCATTAATAGTTTTTTGAACATAATAGCTAAATGTTTAGTGAATGAAAAAATATAGTTTTTGACCTATACGCAAGAGATAGTGGAAGTGACGAGTTTGGTCGTCCAAAGTAGCACAAAGTACATAAAATATTTTTCAATCCCGCCTGGGGTTCAAAGAATCAATTTCTGCGTCGGTAGGTCGATAGGAGGTGTATTCGGCAAGATCTTTCCTGTTGGATTCAGGTAGTTGAAGGTCAACTTTCCAGTTCATGGAGGCGGCCAGCTGAAACATCATAAGCTGCACCTGATTTGTGGCAATCCGTGGAAGATCACTTTGAAGTGCTTTTTCATTCATGGTCTGCTTGGCCTCATTCAAAATAGAGGTATAATCGTCGCTGTGAAAGCGATTAAGCCAGCCTTGCTCTATGTCGTAAAACTTATAATCTGTATCCATAGAAAGTACCTCCGGCTCAGGGAAATAATCTATTACGATTTTACGGTTACTACCAGAAACGTGAAACCGCATTTTTCCAAAATCGTAACCTACCAGAACTTTCGCTTTGGCAATAATTAATGCTTTCTTTTTATCATTAATAAGGTTCCAGATACTTTTGTCGTGCTGATAATTATAAATTTCAGTGAAGTAACCCTCTGCCATCACCACTTTAAAGACTTTTTCAATTCTTTCAACCAATACCGTGGCTTCTGCCTGGGTATTACCGGAAGGAGTATTTCGTTTGGAAAGAGAATAATAAACCGCAGCTCCCAAGCCAGCGCCGGCTGCCAGTGATAAAATGAAAAAAAGTAGTGTGTTGCTATCCATGATCTCTATTTTTGTAATGTGGAGTCCGATACGACGGTAGTTATCTTATACTTCTGATGAATCATATAGTAACAGATAATCAGGAACAGGGGTCTAAATAAAATTCAGATAAAAAGCGGAGAATGCCAAATAGTAAAGAGAAATACCTGATTGTCCTTGCCGGGCCAACTGCTGTAGGAAAAACAGAGCTGGCCATCAGGCTGGCTAATGAATTAAAAACAGTGATCATCTCTGCGGATTCACGGCAGTTTTTTAGGGAACTCAACATCGGTACGGCAAAACCTACAGATAAGGAATTAGCAGCTGCCGAGCACTTCTTCATTAATTCTCACTCTATATCAGAGGTATATAGTGCCGGAGATTTTGAACGGGATGTTCTCACTTTGCTGGAAACACTTTTCGAAACACATGAATGTGTAGTTATAACGGGTGGGTCAGGTTTTTATATAAAGGCTGTGACGGAAGGACTTGATGCCCTACCACAGCCATTACCTGGATTGCGCGAATCTCTGACGCAAAAGCTGACAGAACAGGGATTGGAAGTACTGCAAAAGGAAATTGCTGTAATTGATCCTGTTTTTGCTGCTTCCAGTGAATTTTCGAATCCTCAGCGGGTTGTTCGAGCCTTGGAGGTTTTTGAAACGACAGGAAAGCCGATTTCGGAATATCAGCAAAACCTGAAAAATGACCGGCCATTTAACCAGATTCTGATCGCACTGGATCGGGATAGGGCTGAATTGTATAATAGAATTGATCTCAGGATGGATTTAATGTTGCTGCTGGGATTAGTAGATGAAGCGAAGCAGCTGGAAGCATTCAGGCATCATCATGCTTTACAGACGGTTGGCTACAAGGAGGTATATGGTTTTCTGGATGGGGAATATGATGAAAAGGAAATGATCAGATTGCTGAAACAGAATTCGAGACGATATGCCAAGCGCCAACTTACCTGGTTCCGGCATCAGGGAGATTTTCGCTGGTTTCATCCTGATACATTCGAAGAAATCCTTTCTTACATTCAAAGTAGTATGAAAAAGTAAAAGCCTGCCAACAATGTGCTGACAGGCCTCTGTGATAATATATTGTCGATAATTATGCCGGATATTCGTGAGGTAGCTCAATATTGATTTTCTCGTTCCAGGGCAAACCGTGCTGATTCAGCAAGTCCATGAATGGATCAGGATTCATTTCTTCCACATTGTATACACCTGGTTTCAGCCACTCCTCGTTAGTAAGCATCAGCATGGCACCGATCATTGCCGGTACACCCGTTGTGTAGCTTACAGCCTGTGCTTTCACTTCACGGTAGCATTCAGCGTGATCACAGTTGTTCCAAACATAGTAAGTTCTGTCTTCACCTTCTTTGATCCCTTTGATCTGGCAACCTATTGAAGTCTGACCGGAATAGTTTTCACCCAAAGAATCCGGTGCAGGTAATACTGCTTTCAGGAATTCAAGAGGGACGATATCCATGCCCTGGAATTTGATCGGAGCGATGCTGGTCATTCCCACGTTTTCAAGCACATTAAGGTGCGTGATATAGGCCTGTCCGAAAGTCATCCAGAATCTTGCACGTTTCAGCGTAGGGAAGTTTTTTACCAAAGATTCAAGCTCTTCGTGGTAAAGTACATAACTTTCCTTCGGTCCGATTCCCGGGTAGTCTATCGGTTTGTGGATAGACATGGCTGGAATTTCAATCCATTCGCCATTTTCCCAGTAACGTCCTGGTTGCGTAATCTCTCTGATATTGATCTCAGGATTGAAGTTGGTGGCAAATGCTTTACCGTGGTCTCCCGCGTTACAATCGATAATATCCAGATAATGCATTTCATCGAAATGGTGTTTGTTGGCATAAGCAGTATAGGCCTGCGTTACACCCGGATCAAACCCGCAACCCAGCAATGCCATCAGTCCTGCTTCTTTGAAGCGCTCCTGGTATGCCCATTGCCAGCTATATTCAAATTTTGCGACGTCTTTTGGTTCGTAATTCGCTGTATCCAGATAGTGTACTCCTGTTTCAAGACAAGCTTCCATCAGCGTCAGGTCCTGATAAGGCAGAGCTACGTTGATCAGCAATTTAGGTTGAAATCTTTTGATCAGAAGAACTGTTTCCGCAACGATATCAGCATCCACCTGAGCAGTTTGAATACTTACACCATGCATTTCCTTAATTTCAGCAGCTATTTTGTCACACTTAGCCTTTGTGCGGCTGGCAAGCATAATTTCGGTAAATACCTGGCTGTTTAGTGCGCACTTATGTGCAACTACACTTCCAACTCCACCGGCACCAATAATAAGAACTTTAGACATTTTGTGATTTTAATGATTGAATGACAGAACCTTAACCAGTAAACTGTTTTTCACTTTGATATTTTTGGCAAAGATAGGAGGACTATATCTTTTTTTGTTAATTCAGAAGTAATTTAACACAACCACAATGGACATTTTGTTGCTGATTGCTGGCATTGCCTGTCTTTTAGTCGGACTGGCGGGAGCCGTATTACCACTTCCCGGACCACCATTGAGTTACGGCGGACTTATTCTGCTTCATATCAGTAAGTATGCGGAATTTAGCAAGACCGCGTTGATTAGCCTGGGCTTTGTGACAGTTGTGATTGCCGTGCTGGATTATTATATACCGATATGGGGTACAAAAAAATTTGGCGGTACAAAGTATGGTGCGATTGGAGCAACACTTGGGCTGCTTGTCGGGTTTCTTTTTATTCCGGCAATAGGCATTTTTATCGGAACATTTCTGGGCGCACTTGTTGGCGAGCTCATTGGCGGTGCAGTTTTTCAAAGTGCATTGAAATCCGCATTTGGCTCCTTTATCGGATTTATCACAGGCATCGCAATCAAAGTGCTGCTATGCCTGGTAATGATCGGATTTGCAGTGTATGAAGTATGGGATCAATTCTGATTTCAGTACGTGACATTCCAAACCTAAAATGCCACATACCGATCATCTTCTTTATGTCAGGTGATTCCAGATCACATTATATATATCAGTAGCAACTACTTCTTTTGATGATAAAGGCTGGTCGGTGATGCAAACAGGGTAATATTCCTTTGCGGCGCTTATTCCGCCATGAGAGCCTTTTACCAATGTAGCGTCCAGCGGAATTACATCCATAAGATAGCGGAAACCCATCAATTTTCTCGCCAATTTATAACCAGCTCTTAATTTAATTAACGGATTGGCCGGATCCATAAACATTTCAACAGGATCATATCCCGGTTTACGGTGAATGTCAACCAAATGTGCATAATCCGGGGCTTTAGCGTCGTCATTCCAATAGTAGTAAGTGAACCAGCTATCAGGTTTGGCAACTGCAACCAGATCTCCCGCACGTTCGTGTTCGATATGGTAATCTTTCTGTTCTTCTCTGTCCAGCACCAGTTCAATTCCCGGAGTCTTTAACAATACCTCTTTTACCTGATTTTTTACAGAAGGGTTGTTGAGGTACACATGCGCGATTTGGTGATCGGAAGAAGCAAATGCTTTGGAAGCTCCTGCATCCAGCAATTCATACCAGCGTTCGGTACGTACTGAAATAAGTCCTTCTTTTCTCAGAATGCGGTTAATATGAATCGGATTGGAAACAGGATTGATACCATATTCAGAGAGTAGGATAATTTTACTGTTTTTAGCTTCGTAGAACTTAACAAGCTCTTCAACAAGCTTATCTATTTCCTCCAGTTCCGCCGAAATTTTGCCGAAGTCGGGTCCAAACTTTTGAAGACAATAGTCCAGATGAGGCAGATAGATCAATGTGAGTGTAGGATCATGTTTATCGTCCACCCACATGGATGCATCAGCAATCCATTTTGAGGATTTGATATTGGCATTCGGTCCCCAGAAATTGAAAAGAGGAAATTGTCCCAGGTCTTTCTGGAGGTTGTCTCTTAATTCAGGAGGATAGGCATAACAATCCGGTGCTTTCACACCATCCGCATGGTATTGCGGGCGGGGAGTTACTGAGAAATCGGCGGTAGAATACATGTTGTACCACCAGAACATTTTGGAACAGGTAAAATCAGGATTCAGCTTTTTTGCATTGTCCCAGATTTTGTCGCCTTTCACCAGTTTGTTGGATTGCTTCCAGAATTTTATTTCGGAGTCGTCTCTGTCATACCAGCCATTGCCCACGATTCCATGTTCGGAAGGCCATTTTCCGGTTACATACGTACTTTGTGCTGTAGTGGTAACTGCAGGCAGTACAGGTTTAATATATGTTAAATGGCGTTTCTCGACATAAGCCTTTAAAAAAGGAGTATGCTCTCCAATCAAATTGGCGCTTAGCCCGACAATATCTATAACAACTGTTTTGTTCATAACGATAGCATTGATCGTCCGGGATCATTACAGATCGGACAATGTTTTCTTAACCCACTCCATTTCTCTCACAATTGACTCACCAATCGGTTTTTGAATGTCTTCAGGTAAAACGCCCCATGTGTATGTTTCGACTTCAAGGAAAGTTGAAAAGGGTTGTTGCTTGTGAATAGCAAGTGTCTTGACAATCTCATTTTGAGTAGAATCCAAAACGCCATACGAAGAAATAAACAGCGGCACGTGGAAATGGATACGCCATTCTTCCTGGTTTTCATTCCAGTCTTCGAGTGCTTCTGTCAGATCAGGATAGTGATTGCTTGTATGGTCTGCATTTCTGGTAACCACCTGATGCAGATAAACAGGCTCGTTGAAGCTTTCTATTGCTTTCTTTTTGATCTCCGCATTTTTCGCAAAATCAATTTTCAACGCAGAACTGATCTGAATACGTCCTACACGGATACCAATTTCTTCCAGAGATTTCAGAATAGTTTCGGGCTCTTCGTACGCAACAGCAGCATGACAGATGTCGTAGCAAAGCTGAATATGTTTCAGGATCACTTCTCTCGCTACCTCAGGATCAAGTTCATGTTTTTCCTGAAGTCTGGCAATTCCTGCAGGTAACAATATATCCCGATACCAGTTCACAAAGTCATCAACATTATCCAGTATTCCATCCGGTTCAGGTTCAATATCCAGATGTAACGTCGTGCCGGTTTCTTTTTGAATACGGATCAGTTCGTCGAGCAAATCGAGTACATGTTCCGTAGCCGAAGAAGTTGCTTTTTGTTTTTCAGCCTCGTCCTTCCACCACAGCCGGTAAGAAAGGGGAGGAGTAGAGACACCGCCATCCATGCCATCGGGCAGGAGTTGCTGAAGAATATTAAAAAGCCGGATCGTGTAATTCAATCTGTCCTGAGTCGTCCAGTCGGGCGTGTGTACATCTCCTTTCACAACAGTATTATGGAATCCGCCATACGGGAAGCCATTAATCACAAACACATATATATCCTGCTCGTCCAGCCAGGTTTTGAACTCTGCCAGTTTTTCCGGCTTACTTAGTTCCAGAGAAGCTTCGTTAGCCACACGCAAGCCGAGCCCGAATGGTTGTTCCGGCGAAAGCTGGCTTTTAATATAAGGCAGATTATCTCTCAGTGCCTTAAAATGATCATCCCATTTCTCTCCGGGATGTATATTACTGCAATAGGTTAAGTGTCCTTGTGGGGTTAGCATAGGGCATAGGGATTGGTGAAAAGAGATATGGGTATAAGTTTATGCCCACAGCTCTTCGCTAGGAAATTTTTTCAGGTGTTGCCAGGGTAGCTGTTTCCAGGTAATCCACAGATTTCGCGATGATATCTGCATCCAGCTCATGCACTTCGACACCCTTACCGATTTTTTCAAGAAGCATGATAGTTAATCTGCCTCCCAAATGTTCCCGGAATTCCTGTAATCCGTTTCTTAAATTAATTTTGTCATTTTCCGCCAACTTAGGATGGTATAGGTCAAAGCCGAGTTTGGTCAGCAGATCAAGTATACGATAAAGATCACTTTCAGCTAACATGCCAATCTGAACTGCGTAAACACAATCCAATGCAATACCAATTGCTACTGCTTCTCCGTGACGAACTTCGAAATTGGTCAGGTATTCCAGTTTGTGCGCAGCCCAGTGTCCGAAGTCCAAAGGACGGGAAGAGCCGAATTCAAATGGATCTCCGCCTGCGATATGATCGGTATGCATTTCGGCACAACGGTGAATCAGATAAGCCATCGCTTCCTCATCACGGTTAACAAGTTTAGTAGCATTTTCTTCCATCCATGTGAAAAAGCCTGCATCTTTAATCAAAGCGACTTTAATGGCTTCAGAAATTCCTCCACGCCAATCGCGGTCTTCAAGACTGCGCAAGAAGGTTAGATCATTAAACACAGCTACAGCCGGAGCAAAAGTACCCAGAAAGTTTTTCTTTCCGTGGAAGTTAATTCCATTTTTCACACCCACACCTGAGTCATTCTGAGAAAGGACCGTAGTGGGTATTCTGATGAGTTTGATACCTCTGTGCGATACAGCAGCGGCATAACCTACAAGGTCAAGCACAGCACCTCCACCTATTCCAACAACGAAAGAATGACGGTCAATTCCATATATATCAACGGCTTTACACAGCTTTTCAAAAAGAGCAGGATCGTTTTTCGAGGCTTCCCCTCCGGGAACAAAAATAATGTCCTTTGCAAGTGCTATATCCTGAACCTGACTTTCGAAATAAGATTTGATGTCCTGTTCAAGTGTGGGGTGATGATTGGCAAAGCCTTCATCTACTACCACTAAGGCTTTACGCTGAAAGCCCTGATCTTTATAATTGCTGAAAAAGTCTTTCAGTAAGGGGTTGTTCTGGTGAAAAAGATTTTCAGTAAAAAATACCGAATACTGGTATTCAATCTGAAAACGTTGGTGTATCGTTTGCATTGAAAAAAGGCCTAAGAAATTGGTACTAATAGATAAACGCTAAAAAGAGTTTTTTTTACCATGTCAGCGTTGAAATATCTTCATTCTAATATGATTTTAATCATAAAAACTGTTTGAGGCAGGTATCAGGTGCCGTCAGGTTACTGCAAAAATTCTTGCAAGAAAGATAGACAACGGCAATAAAAGCAATACGGCAATAGCCACAGGCCAAAGTCCGAAAGCCATACACCAGGAAGCATTCATCACAATAAGAGATATAACACCAGCTTTCACGGCTTTTCCAATTAAAGGCCCCACGGGATTCAGAATGGCATTCCAGAGCGGACGTCCTATGAGCCAGGTGTGGAGCAAGACAAACGGTACGGTATACAGGATATTTCCTTGTTTTTGAGCGATCACAAGTTGAGCCGCCAGCACAACTGCGTACAGAAATGCTGCGATATAAAGTGTTCTTCGTTTTCCTCCATGTACTTCATCCTGGCTGATCAGCGTAATGGCTCCTATGTAGGCGATAGGTAGTAGTGCAATCAGTCCCCATTTGTCGATAGAATCGGGTAGTACACTCATACCGAGAATCAGATTGCCGCCACGGCACATTCCCATTGTGACAGGTCCCAAAACGGTGTGGTGTTTAGCAAAGCGGTTGTATATAACTGTAAGAAATGCAATGGCAATAGCAATGAGCCCGCTTAGTGAACTGTAAATGGTGGCAGAAAGAATACCGATAAATAAAAGGGTGATGCCCAGCGTCATGGCCGACTGCAAAGGCACTCTCCCGCTGGGTATAGGTCTTTCCGGTCTTTCGATGCTGTCGAGGCGGGCATCAAATACATCGTTCATCACCACACCACCTCCGTACAGACCCAACGTGGAAATGATAAGAGGGAGGGGAGAGAAGTCCGAGAATGTGAACTGGGCAATAGCCATCCCGGCCAGTATATCTGCTACTGCTGTAACAAGATTAGCTGGCCGGGTAAGCTGAAGATATGGTTTTAAACTACTCACTTTATTGGATCAGTAAAGAATTTTTGTTGGCAACGGGCTGCTGCCCTCCACGTAAAATTGAATTTCCATGGAATTTGGCAGTAAGATCATTGTTAGCTGATTGATCAAAATCATTGACATCAATCTGGCCACTTTTACCAAACGCATCAATCGCATTCTGGTAAGTTACCTTCACGATTGTGTCTGTTGAAATACCTCTCATTTTCATCAAAGCAGCAGTTTTAGGAATCGCCAGCGGATCAGAAATACCCCAGTCAGCTGCGGAATTGACCATGATGCGTTCCGGGCCATATTGCTCAACCACTTTTACCATACGCTCATTGCCCATTTTGGTAAAAGGATAAATCGTGAAAGCAGCCCAGAAACCCTGATCCAGAACACTTTTTACCGTTTCCTCATTGTTATGATCTACAATCACCCAGGAAGGATCGATCCCGTGTTCCAAAGCAATAGCCATGCTCCGCTCGGTTCCTTTCTTTTTATCCCTGTGAGGCGTATGAATCTGAACCGGCAGTTTTGCTTCTTTCGCCAGTTCCAGTTGCAAACGGAAATATTTCTCTTCGGCTGGTGTCTGGTCGTCGAAACCAATTTCGCCAATGCCTACAACACCTTCTTTGTAAACATACAAAGGCAATATTTCCATTACCTGTTCAGCAAGTGGTTCATTATTAGCCTCCCGCGAATTGAGGCCCATCGTACAATAATGCTTGATGCCAAATTGTGAAGAACGGAATCTTTCCCAGCCCACGAGACTGCTGTAATAATCCTTAAAACTGGAGAGACCTGTACGTGGCTGTCCCACCCAGAAAGCAGGTTCGATCAGAGCTACAATACCCGCCTGGTACATGGCTTGGTAATCGTCAGTTGTGCGGGAAACCATGTGGATATGCGGATCAAAAAAGCGCATTCCTGCGATAAGATCTTTGTAGTCGTTCCAGGCTATATCACGGTGAGCAGGTGCGTTGGCAGCGTCACTGTCTTCAAAATGAGATGGGTTCGGTGTTTGATTATGGTTAAGGCACATCAGGCGTTCAGGTCATTGGTTTCAAAATCAGCCCAGGTTATTTGTCCTGAACTTACTTGGTTTTTTAGTTCCGGGTATTGCGCTATGAGTTTAAGTGCAGGCTCATAGCCGGATGCTATACATACAAGTGCAGCAGCACGCTGGTTGTCAACTACGTCAGATTCCAACAAGTGACGCATGTCGTTGACAAGTGTTTCGTTCAGGAATGGACTTACCAGTCGCCATACCTGCGCAGGTACTGACCTTCCTGCTGCCCATCTTTCGTGTGCGAAGTCGGAAAGTATAAAAGCTAAAGTCTCATTGGCTCTGTTGTCAAGTCCTTCGAGCAGGTGTACCGGCTTATCGTTGAAAATCGTCTTCATCACCAGCTGATTCCACGCTGCTTCAGAGAAATACTTTTCAGGATAAGGGTTACGTAATGCAATGGCATCAAATACAAATCCCATGTTGGAACGTACTGCATCTGTCGCTCTGAATAACCATTGATCAGAGTAAGACAACAGAGGAAGTGCTGAATACAACGCTACGAGTTCATTCAGCTCAGCTGTATCGAAAAGTGTATTGATATGGTTGACATAAGTTTCCTTATCCGAGGAATCAAGTTGTGTGAGCAACCACACCCTGGCAAGTCTTACGAGCGACCAACCCTGTACCGAAAAACCCGGGAGTTCTGTATGCAATCTGGTCGCATCTCCTGACGAAGGCTGAATGATTTTTTTAGAAAGGAATCTCGGGCAGGCCACGAAAGCGGTCATCACTTCCATAGACTCCGCCTGGCTCTTTTGTTCCAGCCATGCGAGCTCAGTTTCAGTGGTATATTGGCTGAGAATCTCGAAAATTGATTTTGTTATGAAATCTGACATAAATTAAAGTTCATTCGGGTTACAAAGGTGACTGAACCTTTGCGGATTTAAAATGACCTGCATCAATCTTATTAAAAGCCTCATTGAAACAATAAAGTTTCCCTGATGCAGGATGATAGCGATGGAATGTGTGTGTAATGAAATGATGTGTATGAAGTTTTGACCTGATACCTATGATCAGCTATTCTTCTTTAAAACTTGTATACCGGATATTTCGGAAGGTGCTAAAAGCTGAATTCCAAAATGTCCTGATCGTTGAGTAGGTATTCCGTTAATTTCTCATGTGCTTGCTCAGCTCCCTGCAGGCTCCAGCTTCCTGTAATATGGCTTCCGGATCTGCTTTGTTCGCCGCGTAGTATTTTCAAATCGTGCTGATGAAACAGGTCCTCATAGTTTTTAAGCGTCTTTCTCTGATACACACACATGACCTGATAATTCCTGATCTGGCTTTTCTTCCTGATCAGCTTTTGTACCGGTGTGAGTATAACGAGCGAAAGTCCTGCAATCACAAAACTTGCGATAGAAAGCGTATATAGCCCTACGCCGATACCCATTCCCAGGGCAGCCGTAACCCAAACAATAGCAGCGGTAGTAAGCCCTACCACACGGTTATCTTCCCTGAAAATGATTCCTGCGCCCAGGAAGCCAATTCCTGTTACGATGTTGGCGGCAATTCTTCCGGCATCCGGACCTGTTTTTGTTGAAATAATCGTAAACAAAGTAGAACCCACAGAGATAAGAATGAGCGTTCTTAATCCTGCAGATTTACTCCTGTACTCGCGCTCGGTTCCAATAATAGCACCTAACACAAACGACAACATTAATTTCAAAAAATCCTCAGCTACAAATTCCATATTCTGCTATTCTGTACCAGGTTTCAGCTGTTCATCAAGTCTTCAATCTCTTCGGCTTCAATTGGAATATGCGCCATCAGATCTGTATTGCCATTTTCGGTAATCAGAATATTGTTTTCCAGACGAATGCCTAATCCTTCTTCTCTTATATATATACCCGGCTCACAAGTGAAAACCATTCCTGCTTCAAAACGCTGGTATTTATTGCCAACGTCATGAACATCCAATCCGAGGAAATGCGAGGTACCATGCGGAAAATACTTTTTATACGCCGGCCATTCAGGATCCTGTTTTTCAATATCGTCTTTGGTAATTAGTCCAAGACCAATCAATTCACTTTCCATGATTTTGCCGACTTCTATATGGTACTCATCCCATATATTGCCAACAACCAACATACTTTTTGCCGACTTGAAAACACGTAACACAGCATCGTATACTTCCCGCTGGCGTTTTGTAAACCTGCCGTTGACAGGAATACTTCTTGTCAGATCAGATGCATAGTTGGCGTATTCAGCGGCTACATCCAGTAGCAAAACGTCACCATCTTTACATGCTTTATTATTCTCAATATAATGTAGCACACATGCATTAGCTCCCGAAGCTACAATGGGCTGATACGCAAAACCTTTTGAGCGGTTACGTATAAATTCATGAATCAACTCAGCTTCGATTTCATATTCCTGAACGCCTGGTTTTACAAATTTCAGGAGTCTGTTGAAACCTGAAGCTGTGATATTACAAGCTTGCTGCATCAGCTCAATCTCCACCGGATGTTTGATTGCCCGAAGCTGGTGCATCAATGGTGCCAGCCTGGAGAGTTGATGCAATGGGTACTTTTGGCGAAACTCCTCGATATATCTGGCCTCGCGTGTTTGTACAAGAGAACTGTTGCGGGTATGTTCGTTGGTATTCAGATAGACATTTTCTGCAACAAAAATGATGTCGCTGAAAACCCTTTCGAATTGATGAGTCCAGTATACCGATTTAATTCCCGAAACATTTCTGGCTTGCTCTTTGGTCAGTTTTTCACCTTCCCAAACAGCGATAAGCTCATTGGTTTCCCTTACAAATAAAACTTCACGGTATTTTTCATCCGGGTGATCGGGCGAAATGAGCAGAATGGTTTCTTCCTGATCCACTCCTGAAAGATAGAAAAGATTGCTGTTCTGTTTGAAGCCCATCGTACCATCCGCATTGGTTGGCATAAAATCATTGGCATGTAAAATGGCCAGAGATTTCGGTTTCAATACATTGGCAAACTGTTTCCGGTTTTCGGTAAATAAAGTGTTGTTGATCGGATGATAGCGCATCAGTGGTAAAATTTTGTACCTGGTAATTTATTACGTAAAATTACGTTTATCTTGTTTATTAATTCAGCTTAGCGCCAAATCTGTCCTTACAAGAAGGAATGAGTGAGAGTTAATGCCGGAAAATTAATACCAGAAATTCCTAACTGATAATCTTTTCATGAAAAAAGTATTTTTACTGGCACTTCTTTTTGCGCCTTTATTTTTATCTGCCAGTCCCAAATACTGGATTTATCTTAAATCCAAAGATATTAGTGTTGCACCGGCTGTTTCACATCTCACTTTGGATAACAGACAGAAACTGGGTTTGCCATTATCCGACGAACTTGATATTCCTGTTAATTCTGCATTTGAAACGGTTCTGAAGAATAATTCGATTCAGATCATCAACCGGTCTAAATGGTTGAATGCCGTATCGGCAGTGATGACAAGTGAGCAGGCAGCTCGTGTGCGTTCGCTTGATTTTGTGCAGGAGGTCGTGCCTATTGATCCTGGCTTTTATATCGCCCGACAGTCTCCTGTCGAGAAAGCGCAAATGGCCCCTGTGATGTCTCAGGTACAAGCCAATGCATTTTTGAAAGAAGGACTTTCTGCAAACAATGTAACAATAGGAGTGATTGATGCCGGTTTTTATGGTGCTGATTCGTCTACTTCTCTGACCCATATTTTTTCTAACAAACGCATTCTTGGTATTCGTGACTACGTAAAACCAGGACGTGCCGGAAACCTTCTGTTCAGCACTGCTGAGTCGTTTTCTGATATGCACGGTACAGAGGTAATGGCTGCTATCAGTGGTCTGGATCATCAGGATGATATGCAATATGGAATGGCTACCAATGCTAAATTCTATCTGGCGCGTACCGATTATTCTCTGCGTGAATACCGTGGCGAGGAAGATAACTGGATCGCTGCCATGGAATGGATGGATAGTCTTGGGGTAAGATTGATCAATACTTCTTTGGGTTATGCAAAAGGGTTTTCTGATCCGAAAGAGAATTATACGCCATCACAAATGGATGGTAAAACGAGCGCCATTACGCGTGCTGCTCAGATTGCCTCAGACAAAAAAGGAATTATGATTATCGTTTCTGCCGGCAACGAAGGCGACGACAAAGGATGGGGAATCGTTTCAGCTCCGGCAGATGCCAAAGGAGTTTTGTCAATTGGTGCTACCAATGCAAAGCTTTGGAACCGTATCGGCTACAGCAGTATTGGGCCTGAATTCCTTTCGTATGTAAAACCGAATGTTTCCTGCTTTTCGCTATACGGTACGTCTTTATCTGCGCCGGTGATTACTGGCTTTGCAGCTTGTCTTTTGCAGGCAAATCCGAAATTGTCGAACAAGGAATTGATTGATGTGATAGAGAAATCAGCTCATTTGTATCCTTATGGTAACAATTATGTCGGCTATGGAGTACCGATGGCGTCCCGCGCACTGGCTTTGCTCAAAGCTCCGTATTTACCGGATAATTCAAAAAAGGTTGTGGCAAAGGGAAAAACTTGTGAAGTGGAAGTGAACAGTACTGATTCCCTCGTTGCCGTGTACAGAAAGAAAAATGAAAAGGATGTACTTTCTCAGCAGGTGGCAAAAGTGCAGCACGGCAAGATTTCACTCAAACGTCAGAGCGGAGAAAAGTATACCACAATTGACCTCAAAAACGCAGTGGTAGAGGTGCAGTGGGATTGAGAAAGCTAATCTGTACATATTCAAACCGGAACTGCCCTCATAAGCTGTTCCGGTTTTTTCTTGTTATCACATTTTCAAGAGTAAGTGATTGGCATGGTTTGGTTAAATTGTGTTTCAAGCGTTTTACTGATGTGTTATCGAGCACACAGCCGAATTTTTAAGATTATTTTTTAAAAATCACAATAGATTTATTTATCTTTAATGCGCTGAAGGTTGTCAGGATTTACATGAAATGGCAGTCTTTAAAAGTGGAGTTCCTTAATCTAATCACCAAATTCTTACAATAATGAATACTTCTCGCAGGGATGTCTTGAAAATGGCCGGGGTTGCGCTGGCAGGTACTGCTCTTCCTACTATTACCATTCTAAATCCGAACCGTGCATTTGCCGGAGTGAATAACGAAACTTTGAAAGTGGGATTAATCGGATGCGGAGGCCGTGGGTCCGGTGCTGCCAATCAGGCGCTGAAGGCAGACTCTAACGTGGTACTTCATGCTATGGGTGATATTTTCAAGGATAAACTGGATGCTTCACTAGCCAACCTGACGAAAGTACATGGCAATAAGGTGAAGGTAGACGAAGGGCATCGGTTTGTAGGATTTGATGCATTCAAAAAAGTATTGGACTCTGGTGTTGATGTAGTCATTCTTGCAACGCCTCCACATTTCCGTCCTGAGCATTTGACGGCAGCTATCAATGCAGGTAAGCACGTTTTCTGCGAAAAACCTGTGGCTGTAGATGCACCAGGTGTACGTAAGGTATTGGATGCAGCTAAGTTGGCGAAACAAAAAAATGTATCTCTGATGTCAGGTTTTTGCTGGAGATATCATGAGCCAAAGCGCGCAATTTTCGGAAAAATTCTGGATGGTGCAGTAGGTGACATTTCTGCGATTTATAATACCTACGATACAGGTTCGTTATGGTCTTTCCCACGCCAGACTGGCTGGACAGATGCTGAATATGTTTTGCGTAACTGGACTTACTACACCTGGCTGGCTGGTGACCACATTGTAGAACAGGCAGTACATAGTATTGATATGATGTCGTGGGCATTTGGCGGAAAATTGCCAATATCAGCGACCGGTACAGGTGGACGCCAGGTAAGAACAGATTCTCTTTACGGAAATATATTTGATCACTTCGCAGTAACCTACGAATACGAAAACGGAGCAAAAGGCTTCCACCACTCTCGTCAGCAGGATAATTGCGAAAAAAGCTACCTGGTGGAAACACTGGGAACAAAAGGCCGTGCGATGGCTAACTGCGCCAGAAACGTACATGAGATTTACGGACAGAATCCATGGAAATACGATGGTGCGCAGAACGATATGTATCAGACAGAACACAACGAATTATTTGCCTCTATCCGTAGCGGTAAGCTGATCAACGATGGAGAATACATGGCGCAAAGTACATTGCTTGCTATTATGGGAAGAATGGCTGCCTACACAGGCAAGCGTGTAACCTGGGATGAGGCTATGAATTCAACTGAAAAACTGGGACCGGATACTTATAGCTTCGATATGAAACCGCCGGTTGTGGAAGTAGCTCGTCCGGGTATCACTTCTTTCTCATAATCCCATGCAGAGAAGAGATTTTATCAGAAACAGTGCATTGGTTGCCGGGGCTGCTGTAGTCGGCTCGGCAGCTAATGCCGCAGGTATTATACCATCTCCATCAGAACTTACGAACGCTGCGGCCCGGCCCATGGTGAAGAAGAGCCTGAAATGGGGCATGGTGAAAGAAGATTTGTCCATCATGGATAAATTCAAATTACTGAAAGATCTTGGATATGATGGTGTGGAGCTGGATTCGCCGGATAAACTGGATATGAAAGAGGTACTGGCTGCCAGGGATAAAACCGGACTGGAATTACCAGGAACGGTAAACTCTATGCACTGGAAACTGCCTTTGTCGGATCCGGATCCAAAAAAACGCGAAGAATGTGTAAAATCCATTGAAAAAGCCCTTCGGGATACCAAACAATATGGCGGAACAACTGTATTGGTGGTACCCGGCGTAGTGAATGCCAACGTAACTTATGCTGAAGCTTATGAACGTTCGCAGAAAGAGATTCGCAAATTGTTGCCGGTAGCGGAAGAAACAGGCGTAAAAATTGCTTTTGAAAATGTCTGGAATCAGTTTCTGCTCAGTCCTCTGGAAGCTGCACGCTATGTCGATGAATTTAATCACCCTATGGTCGGTTGGTATTTTGATGTGGGTAATGTACTCCGCTATGGCTGGCCGGTATCGTGGATTGAAGGACTGAATAAGCGAATTCTGAAATTGGACCTGAAAGAATTCAGTTTCAAAAAGCAGAATGATCTGGGTCTTTGGAAAGGATTTGATGTAGAGTTTATGGAAGGAGATTGTAATTGGCCGGAAGTGAACAAAGCGCTGCAGAAAATCGGCTACTCAGGTTGGGCTTCTGCGGAAGTGTCGGGAGGCGACAGAAAACGATTGCTTACAATACGTGAGAAAATGGATGAGGTTTTTAAAGCTTAATGTAAGATTATAGAATACTGAAATGCAAAATGCCAGGCAACAACCTGGCATTTTGCATTTCAGTTATTTCTTCCTTTGCAGCGTCCGTCTGTATGCTTTGATCGTGGTAATTCTCAGTTCCCCATTGTCAATGAAGACTTTTTTGTATTCCTTAAACTCGTTTTCTTTTCCTTTAAACCCTACAATACAGGAAAAATCTTCACTGCCTTTCTGAAGCTCAATGGTAGGCATGATTCCAAAATCCGGTAATGTTAGCGAGTCTTTCACCTGCAATTCTTTGTAGCGGATTTTGAGCAGATACTGAAAGGTCTTTCCGGTTTCATACGCATCCACTGAAAACTTCCAATCGTTGAGTTTGTCTTTGTCAGGAACTGGTTCCGAAAAGCTGGCTACTGCTTCTTTCTTAATGTTTGTTCTGATTTCAGGAATAGTGTCGTTGACAATCACCATCCCGCCTTTATCCGTTTCAGTTTTATTTTCCTTACCACATGCTATTGCAAGAAATCCCACCAACAGAATACTGTATTTTTTTATCATCATATAGAAAAGTTAGAGCGTGTGGGCATAAAGATAGAAAGCTGTCATCAATTTGTGCTATTTTACAGCCAATTTGAATCTTGATTTAAACGTAGGATAATATCCTTAGTCAGATTCGAGCAAATATTCCTAAAAAACCAGACCATCCCGCAGTAATCTTCTATGGCATTAAACTACATTTTCGTAGCCTTTTTTGTAATTGCTTTTTTCATTGCCTTTCTGAAATTCATCATGACGGGCGATGTGCAAACCTTCAAATCTATTACTGAAGGAATGCTGGAGATGTCCAAAATTGCCGTGATGGATATTGCACTGCCGCTGACAGGGGTGATGACTTTCTTTTTAGGGATTTTAAACGTGGGAGAAAAGGCAGGAATTATCAATGCATTAGCCCGGATAATCGGCCCGTTTTTTAATAAATTATTTCCTGAAGTACCTAAAGATCACCCGGCGAACGGACAGATGATCATGAATTTTTCTGCTAATATGCTCGGGCTGGATAATGCGGCAACTCCCTTTGGACTCAAAGCGATGCAAAGTTTGCAGGAACTCAATCCAAGCAAGGATACGGCCTCCAATGCGCAGATCATGTTTTTGGTGTTGCATACCTCCGGCTTACAGATTATTCCATTATCTATTATTGCACAACGTGCTATCCTCGGGGCACAAAGTCCATCTGATGTATTCATTCCTTGCGTTGTAGGAACCTATGTAACTACTGTTGCTGCTATGCTTATCACAGCTGCCTGGCAGCGAACCAATTTGTTCAACAAGTCGGTGATGCTGGGATTGGGCAGTATCACGACCGTAATGGGATTACTGCTCTGGTATTTGTCGGGATTGCCGAAAGAGCAGATTGAAACCATTTCAGTCTTTACCGGTAATGCAGTTCTTTTGGGCGTAGTTGCAGGGTTTTTATTCTGGGGAATGGTCAAAAAAGTGAATGTTTTTGAAACCTTTATCGAAGGAGCAAAGGCTGGCTTTACAACCACGGTTACAATCATTCCGTATCTGGTCGGCCTCCTTGTCGCCATCAGTGCATTCCGGGCTTGCGGGGCGATGGATTATCTGATTGACTTTATGAAATGGATATTCTCATTTTCAGGTTTCAATACAGATTTTACGGATGCACTTCCCGTTGCATTGATGAAACCATTGAGTGGAAGCGGAGCCCGCGCACTGATGATTGATGCAATGAAAGAATTCGGACCTGACTCTTTTGTCGGGCGATTGGTATGTATTTTTCAAGGGTCTGCAGATACCACATTGTATATTGTTGCACTGTATTTCGGTTCAGTGGGTATTAAGAATACAAGGTATGCGATTGTGGCCGGACTTATCGCCGATCTGATCGGAGTGTTAGCAGGTATATGGCTTGGTTATCTGTTTTTTCATTCCTGATAAAACGTACATATCGCCCTTTACCCAGATATGCAACCGTCCGTACAAAATGGATGGTTGTTTTTTATTACAACGTGTAATATTGATTATCAAACTTATATAAGCATGACTAAATCGTTACGAAAATCCGTACTTATTGCGCTGATAATTGCAGGATTTACCTCGTTTCAATCTGTTTCGGCACAGACAAAAGTTCAGCAGGCACCCAATACGTATTCTCTGGAAGATTGCATTCGTATAGCACTTGAAACCAACCCGGAAGTAAAGATCACTGAGCTACAGGTTTCCTCAAACGAAAATATTCTGAATCAGTCGCGCTGGCAGCGTTGGCCAAGTCTGAGTTTCAGTGCGGGGCAGGGATTTAGTTCCGGTCGTAACATTGACCCTTTTACCAATACTTATGTACAGCAAAGCGTAAACTCAACGAATTATCAGTTGGGTGCATCATTAGCACTATTTAATGGTATGCAGCTGCATAATTCTATCAAGAGAAACGCAACGAATCTTAAGGCAAGTCAGAAAGATCTGGATGCATCCCGTAATGATCTGATGCTGAATGTGGCTCTTTCTTACCTGCAGGCAATTACCAATCAGGAATTGATTGAAGTAGCACAACGACAGGTGGATGCCTCGGTTCTTCAGGTGGAACGTACAGGAAAGCTCGTAGATGCAGGAACACTTGCAGAAAGCAATCTTTTGGATCTGAAATCACAGCTGGCTAACGATGAGCTAAGCCTTGTGAACGCACAGAACAATCTGGAAACTGCCAAATTGAATCTGAAACAGCTGATGAATATGCCGGGGAGCGAGCCGATTTTCCTTGTGAAGATCCCGGTAGGCGATCCTGCTTTGCAACCCTATGACGCTACTATTCAGGAAATATACGACGTAGCCTTAGGAAATCTTCCACAAATGAAGGCTGCTCAATTGAGAGTAGAGGCAGCAAGACAGAATATTGATATTGCCAAGGGTGTAGCATTACCTTCTTTAAGTTTAAATGCGGGTATGGGTACCAACTATTCCAGTGTAGCTCCAAGGCAACGTTTTGTTGCAGATGGGACTGGAAGTACCACAGTAGACGTTCCTTCTACTACCAATTTTGTTTCTTATCAGGGTATTACAGTTCCAGTCATTCAGCGTGTAACAACGCCTAACGGGCGTCTCCAGGATTTCGGTTATTTCAATCAGCTGGATGGTAACAGAAACTCAGCCATCAGTTTGAGCTTACGTATTCCGATCTTCAGCCAGTTTCAGGTGCGATATAATGTGGCGAATGCAAAATTGCAGCAGAAGAATGCCGAGTATCAGTCTCAGCAGGTGCAGTTGTCAATTCGCAAAAATGTGGAACAGGCTTATATTGACATGAATAACTCAGCAAAACGTTACTCCGCAACGGCTAATCAGGTACAGGCATTGGCTGAGAGTTTCCGTGTAGCACAGGTTCGGTTTGATGTGGGCGCGATCAATTCAGTAGAATACAATATCGCAAAAGCCAATCTGGACAGAGCCAATGCCAACCTCATTCAGACCAGGTACGACTATGTTTTCAGAACAAAAATTCTGGATTTCTATATGAATCGCCCGTTATCTGATTTTTAAGCTACTATCCAATATTACTAACGAGTACCCTTTACAATATTAATCTGCAAACGAATAACAATATGGCGCGTAAATCTTCAAATAAAATATGGTGGATTACCGGAGGTGTTCTGCTGGTGTTGGTAGTTGGACTATTCGGTGCCAAACAGGCAGGGTTGATCGGTCAGCCGAAAAAGACCGAAGTGGAATACACCACAGTGAAACGCAATGACATCATTGAACGCGTCACTGCCTCAGGAAAAGTACAGCCGGAGGTAGAGGTAAAGTTGAGCCCGGATGTATCGGGTGAAATCATAAGCCTTAATGTAGCAGAAGGGGACTCGGTTGTGAAAGGACAATTGCTATTGAAGATCAGACCGGATAATTATGAGTCGCTGATGGCGCGTGCCCAGGCATCAGTAAATTCCAGTAAAGCGAATTACGAACAAACCAAAGCCATGGTGTTGCAGGCCGAATCGCGGTTAATTCAGGCAAAGGCAAATTTTGACAGAAATAAAAAACTGTATAACGACAAGGTAATTTCGGCTTCCGATTTTGAAACCTTTGAGTCCAATTATGCGGTAGCGCAACAGGATGTCGCATCAGCGAAATCGAACGTTTCGGCAGCGTTGTTTAACATTAAAAATGCGGAAGCAGGGATGAGAGATGCTGCTGAGAACCTTCGTAAAACCACCATTTTTGCGCCGGTAAGCGGGATTATCTCGTTGCTGAATGTGGAAGTGGGAGAGCGCGTAGTGGGTACATCTCAAATGGCCGGTACGGAAATGATGCGTATTGCTAACCTGAGTAATATGGAAGTTCGTGTCAATGTAAATGAAAATGATATTGTTCGCGTTTCAATCGGTGATACGGCAGAGATTGATGTAGATGCATACAATGCATCAGGTCGCAAGTTCAAAGGTATCGTGAAAGAAATTGCGAATACTGCCGCTGGTTTGGCTTCAAGTACTGCCACAGCGAGTGTTTCTGCAGACGCTGTAACTGAATTTCAGGTGAAGGTGAAAATTCTGAACGAATCTTTCAGTGATCTGATGGGTACACGTGCCAAAAAATCTTATCCTTTCAAACCGGGGATGACTGCTTCGGTCGAGATTATTACAGAACGTAAAAACGGAGTGGTTTCTGTCCCCATTGCAGCTGTAACAACAAGAAATAATACGCCGGCCGCTCCTGTTGAAGAAGGTGCAGACGATAGCAAAAAAAGCAAAGCTCCGGTTGTTGTGAAAGAGGTGGTGTTTGTTGATGTAAAAGGAAAAGCTGAAATGCGTGAAGTAAAAACAGGCATCAGTGATTTTGAGAATATTGAGATCGTTTCAGGAGTGAAAGAAGGGGATCAGATCATATCCGGACCATATATTGTTGTGTCTAAAAATCTGAATGCCGGTGACCTTGTAGAGAAAAAGAAAGAAGAAGTGAAAAAAGACGAAAAAAAATCAAATGAAAAGTCTAACTGATACGTTGTAAAACTGTAATAAGTTCGATTTAGTTTAGGTTAAAAGAGAAATCCTTGCGGCTTTGCTGCAAGGATTTTTTATTTAACTGTCGAAATGCTTAGAATCGGGAGCTCAATCCCATATTGATAATTCCTTTGTATCCATAGCCAATTTCTGCAAATATGCCGGTTTGTTTTCCCGCTCTCACACCAAACGGGGTTATCTGGAATGTTGGATACATAAATGTTTCGTATTGATTTGTTGCAAGATCCAGCCTTCTTTCGCGAACAAGTATGCCACCTCCGCCAGCAAAATAATAGAGTTCAATGTTAGGTTTTGAAACGTAGTTGAATTTAGCTTCAAAACTCATCATGTAACTTTTATGACGATAATTGAATCGCTCTGCAAACAGATATTTTTTATTGGCATCTCCCCATCCCAGACCAGCATTTACACTCACTGCCAGTTTTTTATTAGTCTGGTATCTGTAAGTAGCCGATACCTTTTTCGAAAAGGCAACTTTTCTGATTGGTTCGCGCAACAGTGCCCGGCCCATGTTAAGCAGGATGTCTCCTGCAATCTGGTTTCTGGCTAATGGGCCAAAGCTAACCTGTAATTCTTCCCTGTCCGGAGTTTGAGAAAATGTACTGGCGGAAAAAAACAGATATGCTATTACTGTAGTTAAGCGTTTCGATTTCATAATTTCCCTGATGTTTGACGTTATATAATCCGTACTTCTTCTGAGGTTAGTCTGAAATTGCGATTGTATTCGTACTGTCAAAACCTTGAACTGAGTCCCAAATTGGCGATTCCTTTATATCCATAACCGATTTCCACAAATGCCGCTATCTTTTTGCCCGCCCGTATGCCTATTGGGGTAAGTTGAGTTGTTGGATCGGTGTAAAGCTGCGAGGCAACGGATTCACCATTCATGATCGTTCTGTTTTTATGGAAAATGATACCTGCGCCAGCAAAGAAATAAAGCTCAAATGCTGGTTTTTTTAAATAACTGAATCTAGGTTCAAAGGCAGTTACAATACTTGAGTGATGTAATTCAATATTCTGATTTTTAGATAATTGTCCATTCAATAAAGATGCTGAAAACCCCAGGGTCAATTTGCGTGGCGTTTTGTATCGATATGAAATTTGATAAGAATTGGAAAAATGAAAATCCTCGCGAAACGACTTTGATACCAAACTGGTGATGTCGGAGTAGAAAAGTGGTCGGGCTAACGGGCTATATCCGACTTGTATCTCATGAACTGCTTCAGGAGTTTGTGCGTAGCTACAGGTTGAAATGGCTATAAAATAGCAGATTAGCAGTAAGCGCTTTTTCATGACAATTATTTTTCATTGAGATGAGTAATGAGAATTTGTAAATAGAATTCCCGAAACAAAGTAAATTGTTCTTGTAATATTTATATCTTGTCCTCCGACAACAATTCGACTTGTCGTACGACAAGATTTTGGCTCATTTTAAATCTGCTTTGTTCAATTAGTTATTTAAACCTGAACATTTGAATGACTATGAAAAAAGAAAAGTTACCGCTGCACCAATTACTTGAAGCGATTGATACGCCTCGTTTCGAAGGTTTGAAAGAACATTTTACACAACTATTTACACCCACATTTTTACGAAAGGGGAGAGTGCTTGTGGATATTGGTCAGGTAAACAATGCCATCTACTTTATCAAATCCGGTGTGATCAGATCCTATTACCTGAAAGGCTCGGAGGATATTACATCAAGATTGATTGCCGAAGGGGAAATCGCCTGCGTAGCTGAAAGTTTCTTTTCTCAGCAGGAATCGGATGAGGTAATGGAAACCCTGGAAGATACCATGGTGTATTCGATCTCGTACGAAGGATACCGTAAAATGGCGCAGGAAGATATACTCATCGCCCAATTGATTATCCAGTTGCTGGAACAGCGTCTTGTCAGTTTTAGCGAACGGGTGCGGCTTTTCAAGTATTTATCAGTGGAAAAAAGAATTGAATACTATATCAATCAGCCTTATTCTCTTTTTCGGAGAGTGCCTGATCATTACATTGCTACCTACCTGGGCACTACGTCTGCAACATTCAGCAGATGTTTAAAAACGGCCAGTTTTGATAAAATTCAACATTAAGCAGTTTATTTGTAGTTTCCTTTTTACCTTAATTTCCGGGAAAGGAAAAGTAACAGACCAACTGAGACAATGAGTTTTTTGAATAATATTAAAATCGCGGTAATTGGTGGGGGAAGCTGGGCAACGGCATTGATCAAAATTCTCTCCGAACAACCCAATGTACAGATTCGGTGGTGGCTGCGTAATCAGGACGATATCAACCATATCCGTAAGTTTCATCACAATCCCAGTTATCTGAGTGATGTACATTTGTCTCCAAAAAAAATTAAGGTTTTTGAGAAGACAACCGATGCGGTAAAAGGAGCCGATTATATCATTCTGGCGGTTCCCGCGGCATTTGTGCAGGAATCACTACAAGGACTTACAGAAAAACACTTTAAGGGAAAACGCGTGGTATCTGCCATCAAGGGTATGATCCCGGATCAGAATATACTGGTGACCGACTGGGTTGCCGAGCAATTCAAAGTACCTCTCAACGAAACCTGCGTAATTGCCGGCCCTTGCCATGCAGAAGAAGTAGCACTAGAAAAACAGTCATACTTAACCATCGCTTCTACCGGTAATACTACTGCTGCAGAATTTGCCAAACTGATGACCTGTCGTTTTGTTACCGCCAATCCGCTGGAAGATCTTTATGGAGTAGAATATGCGGCTGTGATGAAAAACATTGTGGCACTGGCCTGCGGAATTACACACGGGCTTGGTTACGGGGATAATTTTCAGGCAGTATTGGTTTCCAATGCCATGCAGGAAATCGGAAGGTTTGTGACTGCGCTTGATCCACGGGAAAGGGAAATTAGTTCTTCTGCCTATCTTGGCGACTTACTGGTTACTTCTTATTCTCAGTTCAGCCGGAACCGATTGTTTGGGAATATGATTGGCCGCGGATACAGTGTAAAGGCGGCGCAATTGGAGATGAAAATGATTGCAGAGGGCTATTATGCAACGCGAAGTATTATGGAGATGAATAAATCATTTCATGTAAATATTCCGATCACTACTGCCGTATATAGTATTCTCTACGACGAACAGGCTCCGGCGGGTGTTATGGAGGAATTGAAAAAAAATCTTAAATAGTAGCCTTTTAACGTTACCGGATCGTATTGGGTATTTTAATCCAAACCCACATTCATGATGAATTTATCTGTTTTTAAATCTGGCCGGTATGTAGCTTTATCATTGCTTGTAGCGGCCGGTTTATCATGTAATTCAAACTCAAAACAATCTGCCGCAGAGGAATCAGCTGATTCATTAAAAGTTGAAAAAAGCTTTGTTTTCGGAGACGACAGGCCATTTGCCCAGTGCCATGCTTCTACCTTGGTACGATTGGATGATGGTCAGTTTCTGATAGCATGGTTTGGAGGTACAGAAGAAAAAAATCCTGATGTGGGTATATGGCTTTCGAAAGGGCAGCCAGGCAACTGGAGCGCACCAAAGGAAATAGCGAAGATTCGTGAAGATGCCCACTGGAATCCGGTATTGCAAAAAACTGCAGATGGAAAGGTAATTCTTTATTTTAAGGTAGGTAAAGAAATCTCTCATTGGGAAACCTGGGTACAGACGTCCGAAGATGGCGGTGATACCTGGTCGGTGGCACACGAACTGGTAAAAGGTGATAAAGGCGGACGTGGTCCTGTAAAGGATAAATTGATAGAACTGGCTGACGGTACCTGGCTGGCTGGTGCATCCAATGAAGTAGGCCGCTGGGAAGTGTTTGTGGATAGAAGCGAAGACAAGGGCAAAACTTGGACAGCCAGTCCGTATTTTAAAATTGACACAACGGAGATCAAAGGAAAAGGTGCTATTCAGCCTACATTATGGGAATCTAAGCCGGGTACAGTACATATGCTGGTGCGTACAACAGGAGGTGTTATTGGCAGGAGTGATTCCTTCGATAATGGAAAGACATGGTCTCAAATCAAAAAAACAAGCCTTCCTAATCCTAACAGTGGCATAGACGCCGCTAAACTTGGAGACGGAACCATTGCTTTGACATATAATCCTGATAAGGAAAACTGGGGCTCCCGTTCACCGTTATCCCTGACACTTTCCCATGACAATGGAAAAACCTGGACAGACGAGTTTGATCTTGACAAAGGCAAAAAGGAAGATGAGTTTTCTTATCCTGCCATCGTAAGTTGGGGTGATTCTGTGGCTGTAACCTATACCTGGAACAGACAGAAAATCGCATTCTGGAAAGGGAGTAAAGAGGATATTGTCAAACTTGCTGCGAAGAGTAAATAAGCATAGTCTTCTAATAATATAACTACTATTACTGATAAGCCGGGGCACTTCGCTTCGGCTTATATCATATTACCACGAAATTATAATAAATTATCACGGCTTTTCTCCTTTTTGGCAACGTTCCCGATAACGTGTGCATTAATAAATCCTTTCTAATTGCATTTTTTCTATTCTTAATTGGCTAATATTCATTACGTTTCTTTCGGAGGCCTTTCCGCTGATGAACGTTAATTCACAGAAAAATTCAATTAAGTTTATAAGCTCATGAATGGATATTCGGGTGTCGGAACAAAGTTAGATAACAAGGATTTTGTTTTTCAGCATGTGTATGTACCGGAACGTGACGGTCTGTTTCACATGCAGTTTGATCCCCGTGATCAGATGCCTAAGTACAGGCAAATTGTCCATTCTATCAAAACTGATATCGAGATTGGCGTTTTGGCGAAAGGCGTTCAGCTTCCCTCTATCAGCGAGCTGAGTGCGGAATACCAGCTGGCGCGTGATACGGTAGAGAAAGCGTATAGAGAACTCCGAAATCTGGGATATATATCGGCCGTACAGGGAAAGGGATACTATGTGCAGGCAGTGAAAGACAGCAAGGAGCGTATACTTTTGGTGTTTAATAAACTAAGTTCTTACAAGAAGATTATCTATTATTCTTTTCTGAAAACGCTGGGTGAGTCGGCTACGGTTGATCTGGAAATTCACCATGGTAGTGTGTTGAAATTCAGGGAGATTATGGAAAAGAATCTGGGGAAGTATAACAGATATGTGATCATGCCCCATTTTAATACAGATTCGGATTCGGAAGAAGATTATACGAATATATTGAAACGCATTCCTGCCTCCGAACTGGTATTGCTGGATCGTGATATGCCGGCTTTGCAACAGGAGATTAGCAGTGTGCACCAGAGTTTTGATAAAGATATTTTTGGCGCTTTGGAAGAGGCTAACGATTTGATTCAGAAATATGATAATCTGGTATTGATATTTCCTGAAATAGGTAATTATCCCAAAGAGATCATCCGTGGATTCCGAAATTATTGTATTAATTATAAAAAAGAGTTTGCCATTAAGAACCGAGTGCCGGAAATTGAACCGCGTACAGCCTATATCGTTGTGGAGGAGGGAGAGTTGGCTGAGCTGGTTAAAAAGGCAAGGCTGTCGTCATATAAAATCGGAGAGGAAGTCGGAATTATATCTTTTAACGAAACCACTTTAAAAGAGTTACTTGAAATTACGGTCATTACTACTGACTTCGAGAAAATGGGCAGAACTGCTGCGACACTCATCATGAATAAGCAGCAGCTGCGTGTCAAAAACCCATTTTTTATGATCAGAAGAGGGTCTCTGTAAAATATTTTTACTTATCGTGTAAAAAAACCGTCACGATCGCGCGACGGTTTTTTTGATTTATGAACGATCCACTTATGTCAATATCATTTCATTTTATAAATTTCCACTCCTGCCAACAGAAAACATCCCAAACCGAAATCTTCAAAATCCGGCATGCTGTCATACGTCACGGGCTGACCATCCTTCGGTTCTTTTCCTGTTCCCTGCACAAATCCTAAAAATCCGTTGTCATGAACGCATTCCGAAACCATGGCATTCCATGCTTTGGTGATGGCTGGCTCGTATTTGCTGCTTTTTACGAGACCCTTACGAATTGCCCATGCCATTCCGTAGATGAACAAAGAAGTACCAGTCACTTCTTTTCCTCCAAAGTCTGTTTCGTCTGTCAGAGATACATTCCAGTATCCGTCCTTCCGCTGCCATGGTAAAAGCGCTTCCAGCATGGTAAGAAGCATCTTTTCGTATTCGTCGCGGTGAGGTGCATTCTTTGGCATAATATCCAGCACACGTACCAACGCGGCTACAATCCAGCCATTTCCGCGTGACCAATAGCAATTTTTACCGCCAGGCGTCTTATATGGTGGAACGAAATCTTTATCTCTCCACCACAGACCTTCCTTGGGATTAAATAATCCGTTGCCGCCATGAATGGTTTTTGTGTGGTTGTAGAGATCAAACATTTTCTCGTAATAACGGTCATCGTTGTAGATGATCGCCAATTGTGTGAAAACAGGCATCGCCATTTGCAGGGTATCAATCCACGACCAGTCATCTTTCTGTTCAGAATTCACCATCAGATCAATACATGCCTTTATATCTCTGATCCTTTCCGGTTTTTTATCCATCAGGTAGAGATCAATATATGTTTGTCCGCAGCACTGGTCATCGGCGTTACGGGTTTTGATCCCGTTACGTAGTCCCCATTTATGATTCTCGCCCCAGGATATGGCATAGTCGATATAGGACTGCTGTTTATCAACCGTATAGAGCGCCATTAACCCTTCGTAATAAACGCCGCGCGTCCAGATGTTACTGGGACGTTCCCTGTTTGTAACGATCGATTTACCTGTGTCCGGCCATTTCTTGACAAAGTAGTCGTTGGTGAGGCGGAGTGTTTTCAGGATTTTCTTTTTATCAATTTTAGATGCTTCCGAGTTTTTTCCAAAAGCCCAGGTTGTCTGTATAGCGGCACCACCTGCCAGCAATAACCCGAGTGCATTCCGTCTGTTCATTGTGTTTTCGTTTGTGTTTTTTGGTTTCACAAAAAGAACCATCAAGTAATATCTTCGCGCTCTTTGCCCCGAACCCTCTGCCAAATGCTACTTTAGATACTTCTTTAACTTATTTTTCTTCAATCCCTTAACTCCCGCTGCTACTTCCTGCGCATTTACCCTTGCACCAGCTTCAGTTGTGTGCGTGTGATCTTTTGCTGTAAAGAGGTCAGCCTGTACTTTTTCTGGACCCATGGCATCGTATCTTTTTGCGATCAGTTCAAACAGGTCGATGAAATCTGCACCATTCGTTTGTGCAACTTGCCTGGACCACAACCTATAGCTTCCTTCGGATCTTTCAATTTTACCATCTTTGAAGATATTACGAGGAACAGGCGAACATACAATGGGAATAGCGCCTTTTGCTTTCGCTTCGTCAATGTACTTACGCATGTAATGTCCGTAGGTGTAAACAACCTCATGTTTTTTGGTCATCAGATTGTCAATCTCTTCAGTTTCATTTCCAATGCCTTTAATAGAACCTCTGGCACGGGTGGTGTCATTGATTGCGCCACCATCGTTGTGTCCGAATTGCATGAGCACATAGTCGCCAGGCTGCAGTTGCGCCAATACCTTTTCCCAACGTCCTTCTGTTACGAATGTCCGGCTGCTCCGACCTCCGATCGCATGATTGTGAATTTTGATTTTAGTTGTGTCAAACAGTTCGGGCAATACCGTTCCCCATCCCCAAAGTCCGTCGGCGCCCTTGCCTGATCCATTTCTTACCGTAGAGTCGCCAATCAGGAATAATTGAACAGGTTTTGGTTTGATGCTCGCCGCCAGCACGACTACACAGAAAAGGGAAAATATTGAAAGACGAATGATGTTGGTTTTCATTTTCACAGGTTGAAATTTACGAGTAGTAGAAGGCTATGAGCTGATGGCTGACAGCTTTATTTATTTGTTTTAATATTCGGTTTCGGAACGGTTTTCATGCCTTCGCCCAAGAAGAAAGAGGGATGTGGTGGCTGGTTGTAGGCAGAATTTTGCCAGGCAACAGCAACCCGGTATTGAGCATCATGCATGAGTGTCGGTATACGATTTACTGCAGGAATTGTGGTTGTATAAATGCGTAATTCCGTATTGTCTTCCTTCCGCCAGATAACCTCCTCACGCCAGTCGCCCAGGATATCAGCACTAAGTGCGGGTGTCCCTTTAGTACCGTTGTTAGATGTAAAACCTTCCGCGGTAAACAGGTTTTTTGTAGTCTGGCTCTGATAATCCCATTTGTCGATACGATTCTTGTCAAGAAGTTCTCTTGTGAGGTCGGCATCCCACCATATTGCAAAGTTGATAGAGGAAGGGCGGGTTGAAGAAATCTCGACTCCTTTGCTATTATACAGACCACCTACAGATCCCCAATATTCATATCCGGGATGCGTTGGGTCAATATCAGATGCCATAGCGCGACCGATATCTTTACCGCCACCATCTACACCCCAAAGTGTCTTTCCGGTTTTTGCGTCAAGCAGTCTAAGTCCATATTGTCCGTACTTTTTTGCCTCTTCGTACGACTGCCAAATTTCCATTCCGGGATTGTCAGGATCCATGTCGGTCATATGCAGCGCATCTCCATGTCCCAGTCCTGTTGTGTACAATCCTTTGCCGTCATCATCAATCACGCTGGAACCGTTGATGATCTCGTCTTTTCCGTCTCCGTCCACGTCGCCTACTGTCATACTATGGTTTCCCATTCCTGCATAGTTTTGGTTAGAAGCCTCATTGCTGTCGAATATCCAGCGACGTTGTAGCTTGCCATTTCTGAAATCCCAGGCGACCCGTACCAATCGGGTGTAATACCCGCGCCCGGCGATGAAGCTTGGTTTTTTGCCATCCAGATAGGCCACCGCAGATACATAGCGATCTATACGATTGCCATAGTTGTCGCCCCAGCCGGTTTT
The DNA here is from genome assembly GCF_003383615.1 of Dyadobacter luteus. Taxonomy (GTDB): domain Bacteria; phylum Bacteroidota; class Bacteroidia; order Cytophagales; family Spirosomataceae; genus Dyadobacter; species Dyadobacter luteus. The sequence goes on along the minus strand of NZ_QNUL01000008.1, from coordinate 13,255 downwards.
CATTTGTTCGGGAGTAGGATTGTCGCCAACTGTAATATCCCGTTTCGGGTAAAATTCCTGGGTATCCAATGCTTTTCCGCTAATGCCTTCAAAAACCGTGAGGTATTCCGGACCTGAGAGGATATAACCCGTCTCGTTACGGAAATCTGCTTTGGCATCACCAATTGTCTTTCCGGTTCCGTCGGTGGTTCCATCTGCAGTTTTACAAATGATTTCCGCCTTGCCATCACCATCAAAATCATATACCATAAATTGAGTATAGTGCGCTCCTGCACGTATATTTCTTCCAAGATCAATACGCCAAAGTCGGGTGCCATTTAGTTTATAAGCATCTATATACACGTTGCCTGTATACCCTCTTTGTGAATTGTCTTTGGCATTGGAAGGATCCCATTTAAGTATAATTTCATATTCTCCGTCCCCGTCCAGATCACCGACACTGGCGTCGTTGGCATTGTATGTATAGGTATCACCTTTGGGTGTTATGCCTTCGGCGGGTGCAGAAAGGGGAATAGAAATAAAAGGATTTTGGCTCAGAGAAACAGATTCACTGACTTTTTGTTCTTTTCCTCTAATGACTGTTTTTACGGTATAAATCTCTTCAGAAGGATTCATATCCACATAGTTCGTAGATGCGGTAATCGGTGTTTTATTGATTTTGACTTTCCCTCTATACAGACTGAAAGCTATGTCGGCGGGATCGGTGCCCAACAACCGCCAGCCTATATAAACCTGATTATTTTCTCCCTTAATCGCAACCAATCCCCGATTCAAACGCTCCATCTGTCGCTGAGCAGTTGCAGAGAACAGTGTGCATAAGAGGAGCAGGGAGGTTAATATTTTTCTAGTCATATTTTTTTAGGTTACACAGAGTTTCACTGAGATAAAAAAGAGGAGCACGGAGGGTATTTATTCTCTGTGAATCTCCTTTAAACTCTGTGGTTCTCTGTGTCATTTTTAATTTCACGCAAAGGCGTTAAGATGTTCGCATTGTTATTTATACAGAGTTTCACTGAGATAAAAAAGAGTAGCACGGAGGATGATTTATTCTCTGTGAATCTCCTTTGAACTCTGTGGTTCTCTGTGTCATTTTTAATTTCACGCTAAGCAAAATCTTCGTGACCTTCGTTTAATCTTCCCTTCTTTGCGTGATTCTGGTATACAGTGTTTTCTGTGTCCCAACTAACTCCTCACTCCATATGAAATACCTCCGTCAACGGAACGCTCACCGGCGAGTTATCCGGATTCGTTTCCATCACTTCAGCCATATATGCCCACCACTTCTGCACGATTTCTGTACTTCCAAGATCTTGTGACGATCCTGACCCATCTTGCTTCTGTACTGCGAATAGAATATTTGTTTCCTCATCCAGGAAAATAGAATAATCGCTGATCCCGTTGTCTTTCAATAGTTTTTTCAGCTCAGGCCATAATTCATCATGGCGTTTTTTGTATTCTTCTGCCTGACCCGGATTCAGGTTCATTTTAAAAGCGGCTCTTTTCATGGTATTTGGGGTAAAGGTTTTCAAGTTTAATAGCTCAGAAGCCTGAAAAGTAAAGTTAAAGTATGCAATACATTAGTCCTACCTGTGGTCTCCTGTGTTGCCATTACATCGAAAATAAAACGGAGCCGGAAAAATTCTCCCGGCTCCGTAATGCACTACTGTAGTCTACATTATTCAATATCAATACCCGTCATTTTGTTTCCAGAAACCAGGGTTAATAAGCATTTCGTTCAGCGGAATAGGGAACAGCAGATCGCGGTTTGTGACGCCGTTTGCCAAAGGAATGTCATGGGAGCGGAAGAACTCTGTCATCACCGGAATGGCACGTTCGGTACGGACAAGGTCAAACCAACGAAGTCCTTCTCCAGCAAATTCCCATCGACGTTCGTTTTCCAATGCCAGCCGCATAGCAGCTTTAGTTGCTGGTGTAACAGGCGCTACTTTTGCATCAGATCGTACTTTGTTCAGCGCTTGCAGCGCAAGTGCCGGAGGTGTTGCAGCTTCTTCGTTCAGGATTTCGGCATACATAAGTAATATATCTGCGTAACGCACGATCGGGAAGTTACGGGCATAGTCGTTGCGGCTCGTTACAGTCGGATCTCCTTTTTCAAGAAACTTCGTAAACTGAACACGACCAGAGGTTGCCCCTGTTTTGGTATCCACATAGCCTGAGTCAAGCGTTGCCTGTTTTCTTGCATCGCCTGATGCGTAAGAAGCAAGCAATGCAGGTTCTACTTCTCCTTCAAATCCTCCTGTAAACGGACTCCATTGAGATGGAAATTGGAAGGCCATTTCTGAAGGCAAAGAAGAACCCAGTCCTTTTCCTCCTGATAAATACTGGATCTCGAATACGTGATATTTATTCTTATTAGCGATGGTGAAAAGATCGCGGTAGAGCGTGGGTGCCGGGAATAGCGAACTTGATTTCATCACATCTTCCAGCTGGCTCTTAGCCAAAGCAAGTTTATCAGTTTGTTTCAATGGGTAGCCTGCCATTGTAAGATACACTCTTCCCAGCAAAGCTTTGGCCGCATATTTGGTAGCTCGTCCTTTTTGAGCAGCCACATAAGATTCAGGAAGGTTTTCTGCTGCAAATGTCAGATCGTCTACAATGAATTTATAAATATCAGTAGCAGGTGTACGCACTGCATTTTTTCCTTCGGAAATACTAAGAACCTTATCTACCAAAGGCACATCGCCCCAGTAACGAACCAGATCGAAATAGGCCATAGCGCGGAACAAACGTGCTTCAGCTTTGAACTGATTCACACGTGCAAATTCAAAACCCTCTACTTTGGAAAGAACGACGTTGGAACGATATACAACATTGTACAGCTGCGACCAGGCAGTCTGGAAAGCGGCTGTTTGCGATGAGGCGGTGAAGTTACCAACTTCTTTGTAATCGCGCTGCGCTCCGCCTTCGATCTCGTGTGTATTGTCGGAACGCACTTCTGACAGATACCAGTTGGACGACACCGGAACTGGCAGCCATGAATTGTATATAGCCAGTACACCCTGATTGACCTGATCTTCTGTTTTGTAAAAATCGTTGGCGGTATTGTTGGTCAGCGGTGTGATGTCGAGTATGCTTTCACTGCAGGAAATCATCGTTGCCGATAAACCCAGTGTGAGCAGGTATGGAAATATTTTTGTGATTTTCATAGTCTCAAAAATGAATGCGGGAGAAATGTTTACTAAATCTTCAGCTTAAAAACAGATGATTAAAGATTCAGGTTGATACCGATTGAATAGGTTTTGGACTGAGGATATCCACCGTAATCGCCACCTTCATTGTTGGCAGCTTCAGGCGTAAAACCTCCTGAGTATTTGTGCCAGATAAATGGATTTTCAACAGATACATACACTCTTGCACGCTCAAACCATTTCATTTTTGGTACATTATAGCCAAATGTGATGTTTTTGACACGGATATAATCAGAGCTATACAACCAGCGCGTATCGTAGTAAGAACCTGTTGTAGAGTTGATGCTTGGCGTCATACCATCTCCGGGATCTTCAGGTGATTTCCAGCGATTTTCCCAGATAGCAAGCTTGTTGTATAAATAACCCATTCCCGGGCGGTCGATCGAACGACCGATCATCGAATAGATCATCCCGCCTGTCTGTGCAGTTGTCAGAATGGTAAGATCAAAGTTGCGATAGTTAAATGTATTGGTAAGTCCGTATACAAAAGCCGGAAGCGGTTGTCCTACATTGGTGCGGTCGTTTTCGTCAATTACTCCATCTCCGTTTACATCGCGATACTGAGAGTCTCCAACCAATGTTTTCGACATACGGGGATTAGCATCTACTTCTGCCTGGTTTTTGTATACACCAATTGCATCATACAATTTGAAATAGCCGATAGGTTGCCCTACTTCGATCATGGAAGTCAATCCTGAGAAGCCTGATGGAATAGGCGTATTGTCATATCCGAGTTTCAATACTCTGTTTCTGTTGTACGACAAATTGAAGTTTGTTCCCCATTTGAATACACCAACAGTATTTTTCGAATTCAAAGAGAGTTCAAAACCTTTGTTCTCGATGTCTCCGATATTTTGCCAGCTGCGGGTAAATCCTGTTACGGCCGCTACGGGTGCCTGTAGTAGGAGCTCAGATGTTTTTCTGTTGTAGTAATCTGCAGCAACAATAAGTCGGTTTTTAAGTATACCAAAATCTACACCAAAGTTGTAGCTGCTGGTTTGTTCCCATCCAAGCATTGTATTTTCGAATCCGGAAGGCGCATAACCTGTCTGCTGTGCACCACCGAGAGCATAATCGCTGTTGCCCAAAAGTGAAAACTGCGCGTTGTTAGGAATACGGTTGTTTCCGGTGATACCAAAGCTTGCGCGAAGTTTAAGATCGGTGATGTCATCAATTCCAGCCATGAAGTTTTCGCTGGATACACGCCAAGCGGCTGATACCGCCGGGAATGTTCCCCAACGATTTTCCGAACCAAATTTAGAAGAACCATCACGTCTCAAACTGGCAGAGAACAGATACTTTTCATTGAAATCGTACTGAACACGAGCGAAGTAAGATAGCAAAGCAGTTTTATCCTGAGTAATGTTAGAAGTCGAAACGGTAGACGATCCCTGGTTGAAGAGGTTGGTCCAGTCGTTTGGCAAACGGGTATGGTTCTGACGGTTTCCATAGCCATTGGTAGTTTCAACAGAATATCCTAAAAGACCTGTCAGGTTATGTTTTCCAAAAGAACGATTGTAGTTCAATGTGCTTTGGAATAAATACCTGTACGAATTCAGATTTTGTCTGTCTGATGAGGATGCGTATCCTTCATTCGGAGCCGATGCCCAGTCGCGGGTTGCGTTGGTCGGAACAAATGAATTGGATACCTGAGAGGTGTTGTCCATACCACCGGTCAATTGCAGTTGTAGTCCTTTTGCAAGTGTTGCGTGCAGATATATGTTGGTATTGAGACGGTTACGTGTTTGGTCGGCTTGCGTTCTTTCCAGAACAGCAACAGGACTTACATATCTTCCTGACCATGGATAGGTACCGTTTGGTTGTGCACCTACGTAGAGGCCAGTTCCTAAAGGAGCCACCGGAGGCATTTGTACTGCGTTCATACCCTGACGGTCTTTTCCGTCTACCTGTCCTCCTCCGTTGATCCATTCGACAGATGGCGAGAGTGTTAAGCCTACCTTGATAAATTTATTGACTTTTGCGTCGATGTTAGCTCTTACTGTAGCACGTTTATAGTTGGTGTTAATGATCACACCTTTCTGATCCATGTAGCTACCGTTGATGTTAAAAGTGATGTTGTCGCTTCCGCCATTCACACTCAGCTGATAGTTGGACAATGTACCGGTGTTTCCGAAAAATGCGTCCTGCCAGTCTACATAATCAAGACTATCTCTACCGTAGGCCCATTTCGGATCGTACATCAAAGTAGTATTCGGGTTACTCTCACTGATACCCAATTCGGAAGCACGGAAAGACATCGGATCGTTCGCAGTATATGGTTTTTTCTGGCTTACACCACGGCTCACCCAAGCTGCGTCAATACCTTCCTTACGTTGCTGGATCCATTGCTCAGGCGTCATCATATCCAGGCGTCCTTCCACTTTGGAAACACCCTGCGTCATATTGAACTGAATACGTGGCTTGCCTTTTACACCTCTTTTGGTAGTAATAATTACAACTCCGTTTGATCCGCGTGAACCATATATAGCCGCAGAAGAAGCATCTTTCAGAACGTCAATGGTTTGTACGTCGGCAGGATTTATACCATTTAAAGATTCTACAGGTACTCCGTCTACAACGTAAAGAGGGTCATTGGAGGCATTCAGAGAACCTGTTCCACGTACACGAATCTGAAGTGGAGCGCCTGGTTCACCTGTTGTAGTTTGTACATCTACACCCGGAAGTTGTCCTGATAATGCGTTTTCCAACCTTGAAACGGGTCTTTCTTCTATATCTTTTGCAGAAAGACTCGCTGCCGCACCGGTGAGGTTGGCTCTTTTAGAAGTACCGTATCCGATCACAACTACTTCAGATAAAGCCTTTGAGTCATCTGAAAGTGAAATGTCGATTTTTGTTCGTCCGTTGATCTGAACTTCCTGCGGCTCATAGCCGATAAAGGAAAATTGAAGAACAGCGTCTTTGGGTGCGTTGATAGAATAAGTTCCTTCCACATTGGTAGATGTCCCCGTGGTTGTCCCTTTTACAATGATGTTAACACCGGGCAAAGGTTCATTTCCCTGAGCACCAGTAACCTTTCCGGTAATGGTCGTCTGAGCCAACACGGCTTGGGACGTAACGGCAGTCAGAAGACAAATCATGAATAAGGCGAGGTGTCGATGCGCCTTTTTTAACATGTTTGAGGATGAGTAGTAAATATGCATGGTTTGTATGCGATTAGATTTACTCCAAATTTCCACATTGTCAAACATCACACCTTCATGTAGACTCCTGTATAAGCCAAGATATTGTTAGGATTTTGCAATAATGCAAATGTAAAAAGTGCCCTTCGATTAATAAAAGGCACTTTTTAAAGATTTGTTGATATGATTAATATAACCCGTAACTTTCGAAGTATATAGGTGTAAGTGAGAAAATAGTTTGTCTTTCTGGCTCAATATCCTTTCAGCTCCAGATCATAACTCTCCTTCATTTCTACCTTTTTACCCATTTTTTTCTGGATAATTTTAAAATGATGGGTGTCTTCCGGACAGATCAGAGAGATCGCTTCGCCCGGGGTTTCGGCTCTTCCAGTACGGCCTATGCGGTGGACGTAATCCTTCGGTGAACGTGGCAATTCAAAGTTGATCACATAGGGTAGGAACTGAATATCAATTCCCCGCGCTACCAGATCAGTCGCTACCAGCACATTCAGCTTGCCTGATTTGAACTTGTTTAAAGCTTCCGTCCGCGCTCCCTGACTTTTTCCACTGTGCATGGCTGCGGCATCTATTCCGTTCTTTTTAAGTTTTTCAACCAGGTTGTCGGCAGTTCTGGTAGCAGAAACGAATACCAAAACCTGTTTCATTTCTTCCGTTTTGATAATGTATCTGAGAAGTGGTCCTTTTCGTTCGGGATCAACGAAATAGGCCGATTGTTTGATCAGATCAAGGTTCTGCTCTTCTTCGGGAATTTCTATTTTGACAGGCTCCCGCAGTATGCTTTTGTGTATCGCTTCAACGTCATCTCCAAGCGTTGCGGAAAATAGTATACTCTGCCTTTTCTTAGGAAGAAGGAAAAAAATGTCCTTCATTTCCTCTGCAAAACCCATATTAAGCATTTTGTCGGCTTCGTCGAGTACCAGTATTTCGGTGTCAGATATGGTCAGTGCTTTGTGCGAGAGCAAATCCAGGAGCCGTCCGGGTGTTGCCACCAGAATCTCCACATTCTGCAAGCCTATCATTTGCGGATTGATGGAAACGCCGCCGTATACAGCCATTGTTTTCACCTTTCGAGGTAGCTTTTCTCCGAAGGTCTGAAATACTACAGCAATTTGCAGCGCCAGTTCCCGGGTTGGGGCCAACACCAGTACACGGATTGATCTGTTTTTAGGAGCACCTTTATCCTGAAACCATTCCAGAATAGGCAGTACGAATCCGGCCGTTTTTCCGGAACCCGTTCTTGCTATACCAAGTATATCTTTTCCTTTCAAAATGGCGGGAATAGCCTCTTTTTGAATAGGGTAAGGCTGAGTATAATTCTGTTCTGCTATGGTTTTAAGTAAGGGTTCTGAGAGCCCCAGTGCTTGGAAAGACATAAAAATTGCGGATACTTGCTGAAATGATTTTTACAAAGATACCACTATTCGTATGATGGTTAACAGAAGAGAATTTTTACAGAAGGCCGGACTGGGCGCATTGCAGCTGGGTCTGATCAGTTATATGGCAGAAGGTGCATTTGCTGAAACCCTGAAAGTAAGCCAGTTGCCAAGAAGTACACCTGAGTTACAGGGAGTAAAATCCTCTGGTATTCTTGATTTTGTCAATGCGATTGAAGTAGATAAACTGAATTTGCATAGCCTTATGGTTTTGCGAAATGGGAAAGTATTGGCAGAAGGCTGGTGGGCTCCTTATGCTTCCAATCTGAAGCATACGCTTTATTCGCTCAGTAAAAGCTTTACGTCCAGTGCCATAGGTTTTGCTGTAAACGAGGGCAAGCTGACCGTTGATGATAAAGTGATTTCATTTTTTCCGGAATCGGTGCCTGATATGGTAAGTGAGAATCTGGCGAAGATGCGTGTACGTGATCTGCTGACTATGCGTACAGGGCATGAGAAGGATTCTACACCGGCGCTGAGAGAATCGGGTGATGCCAATTGGATCCGCTCTTTTCTGGCTTATCCTGTTGCCAAAGAGCCAGGTACATTCTTCGTTTACAACAGCGGTGCGACCTATATGTTGTCGGCTATCATTCAAAAGCTTACCGGGCAGACACTCATCAATTACCTTAAACTAAGGCTATTTGTGCCACTCGGAATAGAAGGTGCCGACTGGGAAGTGGATCCGCATGGAATCAATACAGGAGGATGGGGGCTTAGAGTAAAGACAGAGGACATTGCAAAGTTCGGTCAGCTTTATCTTCAAAAGGGCATGTGGAATGGGAAACGCATACTTCCGGAAAAGTGGATTGATGAAGCAACATCGGCCCATGTTCCTTCCAAGGGAACGGATAGTGATTGGGAGCAGGGATATGGTTATCAGTTCTGGCGTTGCCGGCACGATGCCTACCGTGGTGATGGTGCTTTCGGACAATATTGTATTGTGCTTCCTAAACTGAATATGGTGATCGCCATGACCAGCGAAACGGGTGATATGGGAGCGGTAATGAACCATGTGTGGAAACATATTCTGCCTGCTGTTCAGAAAGACGTAGTTACAAATAAAGGTTCGCAAGCACAGCTTAAACAGAAACTTGCCACATTAGCACTCCCCATACCGCCCGCGAATAGCAGCCCGTTGATCGCAAAAATTAATAATGGTACCTATAACTTTGATAGCAATGAGTTGAAAATCAAATCGATATTGCTACATTTTAATAACGACAATTGTGTGTTCAAAATGACAGATGATCAGGGAGAACACAGTATATCATGTGGTAGCGGTCAGTGGAAAAAAGGCAAAACCGATTTGTCTGTTTTGCCACTCAAACTTGCTCCAACATCGGTTCCGGGAGAAACCGTTACGCCAGTTGTTGCTGCTGGTACCTGGTTGGATGACGATACGTATGTAATGACCTGGAGATTTACAGAGACAGCGCATTACCAGACTGTAACTTGCCAGTTTCAGGATGATAACGTCAAACTTAGCTTTAGGAGAAGTCTGGCGATTATTAATAATACAGAAGATGCTCGTCCGGCTATAGTGGGTAAGCGCTCGTTCTAGAACCTCTTTCCGACGGAATGGTTTTTGAAGCAGCGTTGCTACATTAAAAGCTGTTTTATGCGGCATCTAAGGAACCAGAACTTTAAATTGTTTACAAATGAAGACAAGACAGATCGTATTAGCTTCCCGGCCAAAAGGAACTCCCACCACAGAAACCTTTCGTTTTGAGGAAATTACATTGCCGGAACCAAAGGATGGAGAGGTATTGCTCAAAGGACTATATTACTCAGTTGATCCATATATGAGGGGACGAATGAACGACGCAAAATCTTATGCCCCTCCGTTCGAACTGGATAAGCCAATTGTGGGTGGCGTGGTGGCAGAAGTGATAGCTTCAGGTAGCGAACAATTTCAAAACGGTGACCTAGTTACCGGGCGATTGCCCTGGCAGGAACAGATTATTGCGTCGGCCAAAGGACTCAAAAAGATTGATGCTTCCTTTGCTCCGGCCAGCTATTATCTCAGTATTCTGGGCATGACAGGCCTCACTGCCTACTTCGGTTTGATTTCTATTGGGAAACCGAAGGAAGGAGAAACGGTGGTGGTTTCAGGTGCGGCGGGAGCAGTAGGAATAGTAGTGGGGCAGATTGCTAAACTGAAGGGATGCAGGGTGATAGGTATTGCCGGATCGGATGAAAAAATCAGCATGCTGAAAGATGAATTTGGCTTCGATGAAGGGATCAATTACAAAACTGTTGACGATATGAAAAAGTCAATTGGCGAGCTTTGTCCTGATGGAGTTGATATTTATTTTGATAATGTCGGTGGCGAAATTTCCGATGCGGTTTTGAGCCATATTAACTTTCAGGCGCGTATTCCGCTTTGCGGACAGATATCTGTGTATAATAACACGGAAGTTGCCACCGGTCCACGTATTCAGCCACTTTTGCTCACAAAGAGTGCTTTAATGAAGGGTTTTATTGTAGGTGATTTTGAAAGTGAATTCGGAGAGGGTATGAAACACCTTTCTCAATGGGTGAAGGAGGATAAACTTAAATTCACAGAAACAATTGTGGAAGGATTTGATCAGTTGCCACAAGCAATGCTGGATCTTTTCACAGGAGGCAATACGGGCAAAATGGTTGTAAAAATCTAGTTATTTCTGGGGTTGTATCAAAAGTGCTGGTTGTTGATTAATAACCGGCACTTTTGCTTATTTTTACCCTTAAACGTTTAAACAATAATCTAACGATGAAAAAGACAATTTTTCTTTCCCTGATGCTTACTGCTCTTGCGTTTGGCGCTCAGGCGCAGAAATTCAAGCCACTTGATAAGAGTCCGCGTGATATCGCCTACTATCCGGATGGATTTGCAGGAAAACGTAAAGATGGAGAAAAAGCATTGGTGAAAGTTTCTTACAGCCGTCCGGGCGTAAAAGGAAGAGAGATTTTCGGGAAACTCGAACCTTTCGGAAAGGTGTGGAGAGCAGGTGCCGATGAGTCTACGGAAATAAAATTTTATGCTGATGCTACTTTTGGCGGTAAGAAGATTAAGGCCGGAACCTATTCTCTTTTTGCTATCCCCGGTGAAAAAGAATGGACAATTATCCTGAACTCCGATGTAGACTACTGGGGTGCTTACAAATACAAAGAAGCCAGTGATGTGGCGCGCGTAACTGTACCTGTTTCCGCAAAGCCTGCTGAACTGATTGAAAATTTCTCAATCGTATTTACTGGTGACTCACCTTCAAAAGCAGTAATGGCTTTGGGTTGGGAAAATACTGTAGTGGAGGTGCCTATCACTTTCTAGATAAATACTGGCATTATTATTTAAAATGAAAGGGGCGTCAACATATTGTTGATGCCCCTTTTATTTTAAATGATATGTTATGAACAAAATTCACACATTACTGGCAAGTATCGCCATTGCTGGTAGCCTGTCAGGTTGCGGAGGAAATACCAAAGAAGAAAAGGAAGAAGCAAGAGCGGCCGGACCGGATTCCGTGGCAACAGTAACAGATAGTCTCATTTTACCCGCTCCTTTTGAAACAGAGTCGGTAACCAACAGACCGGATGAGGCGGGCTGGCCGGAAGGAAAAATGCCTGTTGCACCGGAAGGTTTCGTTGTGACCAAATTCGCTGATAAACTGAAGAATCCACGCTGGACTTATATTGCACCTAACGGCGATATTTTTGTAGCTGAATCCGCAACTAAAAACAGTGCCGACAGGATTACTCTTCTCAGGGACGTAAATAAAGATGGAATTCCTGAACTGAGAGAAATTTACCTGGAAAAGCTGAAACAGCCACTCGGAATGCTTGTTCTGAAAAACCACTTTTATGTAGCTAATACCGACGGACTATATCGCTATCCGTATAAGGAAGGTGAAACAAAACTCACAGGAAAAGGGGAGAAGATATTGGAACTGCCTGCGGGAGGTTATAACAACCACTGGACGAGGAATTTGCTTGCAAATGCTGACGGATCTAAGATTTATATTTCGGTGGGCTCAGCCAGCAATGTAGCCGAGCATGGGATGGATACCGAAAAAAGAAGAGCGAATATACTGGAAATTAATCCCGATGGATCGGGGGAGAGGATATATGCGAGTGGGCTGCGAAATCCTGTAGGAATGGACTGGGCACCAAGGACTAACATACTTTGGACTGCGGTGAATGAGCGGGATAAACTGGGAGATGAATTGGTTCCTGACTACATCACAAGTGTGAAGGACGGAGGATTCTATGGCTGGCCGTATTCCTATTTTGGAAAGAATAAAGATCCGCGGATGAAAGGGGAAGGATCTGATCTTGTGGCGAAAGCCATTGTGCCGGACGTAGCAGTTGGATCGCATACCGCCTCCCTGGGACTTGCATTTTACAATCAGGATAAATTTCCTGCCAAATACCGTAATGGTGTATTTATAGGCCAACATGGCTCATGGAATAAATCGACGCTGTCCGGATATAAAGTGACTTTCGTTCCGTTCAAAAACGGTAAACCGAGTGGTAAAATGGAAGATTTTCTGACCGGATTCGTAGAGAGTGAAAAGAAAGTGTACGGCAGGCCAGTTGGTGTAACTGTGATGAAAGATGGTTCACTATTGGTAAATGACGATTCGGGGAATACGATCTGGCGAGTTGCTGCGAAATAAAATTGATAGAGTATGGTTACAGAATCGATTGGTCAAGGTTCAGCCGGGATCAATCGATTTTTATTTATCTTTTAAATTATTTGCAAAATAATACCGATTGGTATATATTTGTATCGAAATTTATAAAACTCATGAGCAAAGCAGAGAGAACCAAACAATTTATCGTTGAGAAAACGGCCCCGATTTTTAACAAAAAAGGATATGCGGGTACGTCACTTAATGATATGATTGAAGCTACCGGATTAACGAAGGGGAGTATTTATGGGAACTTTGTGAACAAAGATGATGTGGCGCTGGCAGCTTTTGATTTTAATTTGAAAAAAGTAGATGCGGTGATCAGGCAGGAAATGGCAACCGTTAATACGTATCGGGAGAAGCTGCTGGTGTATACCAAAGTCTATGAAAACTTTTACGAATTCCCATTTCCCGAAGGTGGCTGTCCGGTTCTGAATACAGCCATAGAAGCAGATGACACACATCCCGAACTGAAAAAGAAAGCGGCGGATGCAATTATCTACTGGAAAGAAAAGGTGGTCAGAATGATTCAAAAGGGGATTGCTAATAATGAATTTGCAGCCAATACAGATCCTGAGCAAGTAGCGCTGACGATCATTGCGACAATTGAAGGAGCGGTGATGATTACGAAACTAACAGGTAAACTCAACTACCGCAGGGCCATCATGAAGTCAATTGACAGGCTGATCCACGATTTGTAAATAGTACTGATGCGTTAAGTTTTTTTAATTAAATAAGTCCCATTGTTCATTGACATTTTGATTGATTTGAGATTCTGT
>NZ_QNUL01000007.1 GCF_003383615.1 Dyadobacter luteus | reverse complement strand
TAAAAACCGCCACTCCTTCATAGTCCAAATTTATTAAAAAAATTCTATTTCAAATCTTGTTTTTCACGACAGTACCAACGGTCGTAAGCGGCAGTGCCAGTACCACGATATTGTGCATAGATCCTGGTAAAATCAAGCTTATCGACAATTTCAACTGTGAATCGGGCCAAATGATCCTGGGGCAACCATTCTTCTAGATCATAAGGCATAAATGTTGTTTGTCCGCGGTTGGCTCCTACAAAGTGTTTCATAACCTTAAGATACCAATTATTTCCAAATGTTCAAGCCCGACAGGCTGCTAGGTCTTCTCCATTCATAAGATAAGCTACGTTGATCATAGACTCAAACCTTTCGAGATTGTGTAAAACCTCATTTGGGCTACCTTTTTGATAAAAATAATCCTCTGAGGTTACTTTTAATATTTCATAGAAATTTGCTTTGAAGCTCATTAGCGAGGAGTAGTCGAAGAATTCGTCGATAATCCGGAAGGGGTCATTTATCTTTCCCCTGTACCATATTGAATGCTTTTTTAATTTTTTATGCTTTTTCTTGTCTCTACTCTTTCCATTTTGTTCGGCAAGTGAAGGATCATTGGTAGTGTTTGTTTCGGAATTTGCGTCTAAAATAAGATGTTCGGTACTTTCATGGGAAGTGCCGTCTTTGGAATTTGTGCCTGAATGTTCGTGTGACTCAGCCTGCTGCCATAAGAAAACCGCTTCAATAAAAGGTATCAGGTTTTCAAAAAAATAAAGCTGTTCCCCAGCAGATGCGTTTGCATCTGTGTTTTTAGCTGAAACGGAATTACTTAACATCTGCCATAGGAAAAACCTGCAATCAGCAATGCTGTGCAAACTGCAAAACTGACGAATGAAATCGGACGGATCGCTAATTTCCTGCGGCGACATCCAAAGCGGACAGACGTCTGTGTCATCTTCTGAAATGAATCTCATAACACTGTCATTTATGATAAACCATCCTGGAAATTCAGCTAAATCCGATTTCTAAAAAATTCTGATATTGGGAATTTTAGCCAGAAACGACTATTTTAGAACTTTGAAAGCAATCTATTAGCACTACATTTACGGCATGAGCTCATCATCAGATATGACCAGAAGCATACACCAAGGCAGAAACATAAAGCGTTTTCGCGAAATGATGCAAATAAAGCAGGAGGCTCTTGCTTTTGAATTGGGTGATGACTGGAATCAGAAAAAAGTATCGTTGCTCGAACAGAAGGAGACTATAGAACAGGATATTTTAGATCAAATTGCTGGCATCCTCAAGGTGCCTGCAGATGCGATAAAAAACTTCGATGAAGAAACTGCAATATTCAATATCCAAAATAACTACGAAGGCTCCAATGCAAGCTCCGGTACGATAGGTATCTTTCATAATTGCAACATCAACCCTGTAGAAAAGCTTTTTCAGGTTCTGGAAGAGAATAAGCTTTTGTACGAAAGGCTCTTGAAAGCTGAACAGTATAAAAATGATCTTCTTCAGAAGCTCCTTGACAGCCAAGGTAGGGATATCTAGATCGCACTACAGGCGTATTTCTACTTATTTCATGTACAATGCTTTCTCTTGGGGAGTTACTCTTGTCTGAAATTCCAACATCCTAATATTGGAAACCTACAGCTTCCGCTTGTCACAGCCAATAGGGTCTAAAATTTTGTGCAAGCGTCACTTGCACGAATTACCTAATACCATCGTATTACTCATTGCCTAAAATAAAGGATGAAGTGAAAAGCGTTTCTTTACCTTGTTCTTTGTTTGCGATTTGCAAACAAAGAACGGAGTCTGTAATTTGATATTATGAGAGCACACAATGGTATGCGTCCTTTGGACATAGTAATCTTGCTTAAAATAGTTAGTCTGGGTGACTCCGCTTGGCAGTACAGGGATTTATCCGCTAAACTATGCATCAGTATTTCAGAAGTATCGGAATCGCTCAGCCGTAGCCATATCGCTGGCCTGATTGATGAAAGTAAGAAAAAGGTTAGAGTGCATAATCTAATGGACTTCATAGAATTTGGGCTATCCTACGTATTTCCGGTGATTCCGGGCCAGATCGTTACAGGTACCCCCACTGCACATTCACATCCAGTCTATAAAAGCCAATTTACCGGTACCGAAGATTATGTATGGAGAAATGAAAATGGGATAATAAGAGGTTTGTCTATTGAGCCTTTACACAAAGGGGTAGCGAATGCTTCAGAGGTGGATGAAGTACTTCATCTTCTGTTATCAAGTATAGATATTCTGAGGGTAGGGCGGTCGAGAGATAAAAAAGTAGCATTGGCGCAAATAAAAAGGCTGATGCTTTAGACACAGGATACGGAAGAGTAAGAAGAGAGTGGTACTTTTCAGAAATGCTTCTCAAACGAATAAAATTACTATAAATTTCGTTTCGTTTATTTCGTTTAGTATCTTTAAATAAAAAACGAGATTAAGATGGAAACAGTATTAACCAAGCCATCACGCCGGGAACAAAAGATGGCAGGCGAGTCAGTTTATAACTTTTCTGCGGCGGTAGATAGCCGAAAGTCAGACACTGTTCATATTCGGATAGAAGAAAACAGCGAGATCTTTACTATTCCTCGCAGAGCACTTAAGTTTCTTTCACAGATTTTATCCAGTATGGCAGAGGGTAAAACTATATCTCTGATCCCATCCGAATCTGAATTAAGTACTCAACAGGCGGCTGATATGCTGAATGTGTCCAGGCCCTATGTAGTTAAGTTACTTGAAACAGGTGTAATTCCATTTAAAAAGGTTGGCACCCATAGAAGAATTCCGTTAGAAGCGTTGCTAGCCTATGAAACGGAGCAAAAGCAAGTACGAAACACCAATTTGGAATTTTTAGCTAAGCAAGCTCAGGACTTAAATATGGGCTACGAATGATTTCTTCATCCCGGTTTGTTGCTATACTTGACGCATGTGTTTTGTATCCGGCACCAATCAGAGATTTATTATTAAACTTCGCAGCAGAAGGTCTGTTTTTGCCCAAATGGACAGATCAGATTCACGATGAGTGGACCCGAAATCTTCTCAAAAACAGACCTGAACTATCAAGTGGTCAGTTGCAACGCACCGTTGATGCTATGAGCAGAGCGTTTCCTGATGCGAAGGTTTCGAATTATACTACGCTTATTAAATCAATAAAGCTGCCAGATGAAGATGACCGGCATATTCTCGCTGCAGCTATACGTTGCAAAGCGGACTTAATAGTTACTGCAAATCTCAAAGACTTCCCAAAGGAATGTCTTGCCCAATTCAGTATGGAAGCGCAGCATCCGGATGAGTTTATAAATAATATTATAGGTTTAAATCCAGAGACTTCGCTGAAAGCTTTTCTAAAGCAGGTGTCATATCTGAAAAATCCACCCTTGACTGCATTTCAGGTACTAGATAACTTCAAGAAAGTTGGGCTTAATAATACAGCCAACAGTTTATTGGAACTTTTGAGAAATATTGTTTAATATGTATGGTTCTATGTGACCTCATCTTATTTAGATCATAAATACGTCCAAAATGAATCCGTCTTATTCTTACCCAAAGTTAACTTTTCCCACCAAATACGAACTTTCGTAAACTTTTGCTGCCCAACAGGTCCATTTAGATCCGAAAAGAGCCATATTGAGCAGCAAAGATCCAAATCAGTCCTTTTTGAGCTTTTTGAGGATATTTTCTGCTTCTTTTGCCTCTCGCTGTTTTTGTTTTAAAAGTACCTCCGCATCCTTGACTACCAATTCCTGTGCTTCCAGTTTTACAGTCTCTCGCTCTGCAAATTCCGGGTTCAGATAATAGCTACTATCGCTCCAAGCTGCTATTTGCGGATACACCTGTCGGATCATCCGGTATTTAACATCCATTGCATGCAACCGCTTGTTTTCACCACTGTTTGTGACAGCAAGACCGACACTAATAGCAGCTACGATTAATAGGATCGCCGCTGAAACAATAAAACCCTTAGTGCGCAGGTCGAAATGATGGTGGTGCTTCACTTGGGATTGGCGAGAGATGGCTTCGATGCTTTTGTGTAAGCCACTGATTTGAGCGGTTAAAGTCTGCCCGGATAGCTGCTTTCTGTACTACTTGCGAGAAGTAGAGCTTTTGATGTAGGGTAGTCACATGATTGTATTTTCCCGGCTCATCAATAAAAAAATGCCTCTGGAGGCTCATGATCAATTTTACGTACTTTGAGCTTGTCAGATTGGTACTATCAATTCATTCCTGGTTGTCGGGTCTAAATAATACACGATGGCTAGCATTCTATTCTGTATTACGTTAATCATTCTTCAGAGATTCAACCGGATTTCTCATGGCTGCCTTCATACTTTGAATACTCACCGTAAGCAATGCTATACAAACAGAAATTACCCCCACTCCGAGATATATAGCCCAACTGATTTCGGTGCGATGAGCGAAGTCCTGTAACCATCGGTCAGCTGCAAAATAGGACAGGCCGAGCCCGATTACTATTGCGATAAGAACCAGCCTTGCGAATTCAAAAGACAACATACCTACAATGCTGAATGCACTCGCTCCCAAAACTTTGCGTACGCCGATCTCCTTCATGCGTGTCTGGGTAATAAAAGTGACCAGACCAAACAAGCCAAGACAAGCGATGAAAACACCAATTGCCATAAAAACTGTTATTAGCTTCGACGTGCGCAGATCATCACTAAACATGCTATTAAAGTCATCATCCGCAAATGAATAAGTGAAAGTCTGCTCAGATTCATATTGTTTGTACACCTTTTCGAGCTGAGTTATTTTTTCGTGTTTGTTATCCCTGGGATTTAATCGAACCTGCAGGGATGACATAACATCTTTTAATTCTTTTCCGTCATGAACCTGAAACAAGAAAGCTCCCGACCTTCGCTTGGGGCCGCCGGAATCATAATTTTTCACTACACCTGCTATTTTACCCATAGGAATATTCTCACTGGAATACAGAGTTTGTCCCACTGCGTTTTCTTTCGTAAAACCCAGTTCTTTAACAATGGTTTCATTCACAACATTGTAAAGTCCATTAACCGACGGTACGTTTCGGTTTATGGGCACCAGCATCTTCATGCCCACATTTTCAATAAAATCCTCATCCACCCTATTTGTAAATATCATCGTCTGCGTTTTTTTAACGGGGTTGTAATGAGAAATTCCACTGAAATAAAGCAGCAGAGGATTTTGAGATGTACTTACATTATCAAACCCATAGCGGTTTTTTAATTCCTGTTTTATAATCCTGCTTTTTCTGGATATGCTTCCCTTCAGATCAATGTTAACGAGCTGCTCCTTGTTATAGCCCGGATTTCTGTTCTTCATGTGCGTAACCTGTTTGCTAACAACCACGCTGCCTAATATGAGTGAGGTGGAAATAGCGAACTGAATAATGATGAATGCACGCCGGGTAAGCAATCCCTTACTATCAGAAACCAGGTTGCCCCTTAAAACCCTGGCAGGAGAAAAGCCGGCAAGGACAAATGAGGGATAAATTCCGGCAAGCAGCGCTGTGCCAACAAGCACCAGAATAACAGCCGAAATAAAGTATCCGTTTGCTAAGATGGAAGTGTCGATCTCAAACCCAAGCAACTCATTGAAAAATTGCCGGCCCGCTATCGCCAGAACCAGCGCCAGTAAAAAAGCCAGCACGGTAGTGAGCATGGATTCACTAAAAAACTGCCCGAACAGAGAAAGCCGGCTGACGCCAAGTGTTTTACGTAACCCTACTTCCCTGGCTCGCACAACAGCCCTTGCCGTGGTAAGGTTGATATAATTAAACAATGCCAGCAATAGCACAGCCATTGCAATTCCAAAAAAAACTTTTACTGTTGTACTCTGTGAGCCAAATTCGCCACTGTGTAAAGTGTGCACGGATCGAAGCCTAAATTTATCATTTAAGCCATACAACACTCCTGATGAACCGTCACCGTTTAAAAATTTACGTGCTGCCGGTAACTTTCTCAGTACATTTTCAGGCAACTTCTTCGGCCCCAGCATCAGGTAAGTTTCATAGCTGGGCGAAGAGAATGCGGTATCCAGCTTTAGTCCAGTTGCTACCGAACTTACCAGATCATATTTCAGGGAAGAATTGGAAGCCATATTTTTCATGACACCCGACACTTCCAGTAATTCCGTTTGTCCTTTAAAAGAAGGCTCATCCTTCTTTTTCTCATCGTAAAAAAATAAGTCG
Organism: Dyadobacter luteus; assembly: GCF_003383615.1. GTDB lineage: Bacteria > Bacteroidota > Bacteroidia > Cytophagales > Spirosomataceae > Dyadobacter > Dyadobacter luteus. The sequence continues at coordinate 223,248 of NZ_QNUL01000007.1, read as the reverse complement.
TTTCCCTTATATATCAGCTTCTGACCAACGGGATCTTGGTCGCCAAAGTACTGCTCTGCAACGCGCTCAGATATCACTATGGTCATAGGTCTGGAAAGTGCCGTGGCCGGATTTCCTCTCAGGAGCGGAAATGTAAAGACAGAAAAAAAGGATGTATCCGCAAATGCAATGCTTTGTTTCTTTCGGAGCCCGCCGGGTTTTGACGCATTTGATATTAACGCGTCATATCCCTTACCTAGCCTCACATAGTTAACAATTGATGGATCCGTGGATTTAAGATGCGGAGCCAGTTCAGCCTCAAATTCCGTCCAGACAGATTCATTATCTTCCATGAAATCGTAACCCTGTATCTGGTAAATTCGATCTCCGTTCACATGAAATCTGTCGTAACTGAGCTCATGAACAACAAATTGAAGAATGATAAAGCAAGCTGCCATGCCTACACCCAGGCCAAAAATATTAATAAAAGAAACGACTTTGTGTTTCCCTATATTTCTGAAAGCAATTTTAAGATTGTTTGTAAGCATGTCAGCGAATAGAATAGTTACAACCTTTGAAATGATGAAGTGATAAATACTACCAGATTTATGCTGTTAAGTTTTCTTCGGTGGACTATTTCCTCAAAGACCTGAAGCAACGACTGTATTATGCTTGTTGTCGGTATCACCAAATTACCAGCTGGTTTGTAATCACTGTAATTTGGGTTTTGGGATCTTTGTCATTTGAGGAATAGTTATTGGATTGTAAAAGTGCAGAGCTCGGTATGCCTACTGATCATATATACGTTTAATATGTGGTAGTTTTGTAATGAGATTATTGATTCCTCCGCGGCCTGTGTCCTCACAGGACTGACACAAAGCCTGCTCCACAGCCTGCCTCACCACAGGATTGTTCCACAATCATTATCGCCAACTACCCATAAGTATTCCTTAATCCTCGTCTCATGTAACCACCCATCAACAATTCTTCACCCGCCACCGACCGATTATTTCCCCCAAACCCTATCTTTGTTCTCTACCCAACTATCTTAACCACTAATACACTATGGAACCAGAGAGCATCAGGGATATTTTTTACAATCATCGGGGGAATCTGATTCATAAGTGGGATCATTACTTTGATATATATGAAAAGTATTTTGCTTCTTACCGCGGCAAGGTGATCAATATCCTGGAAATTGGGATATCGCATGGCGGGTCGCTTCAGCTTTGGAAGAAATACTTTGGTGAGCATGTGCATATCTACGCCATTGACATCAACCCCGACTGTAAAAAACTGGAAGAGGAGAACACAACCATTTTTATAGGTTCTCAGGAGGATAAGGTGTTTCTACAGTACGTAGCAGACCAGATTCCGATTGTAGATTTTATCATTGATGACGGCGGGCATACGATGCAACAGCAGCTTCTTTCTTTCGAGATGCTGTTTATGAAGGTGAAAGAAGGGGGAGCTTATCTTGTGGAAGATACACATACTTCCTATTGGGATCAGTTTCACGGCGGTCTGAGAAATCCGGGCAGTTTTATTGAAAAATCAAAAAGTCTTGTAGATTCCCTTTACGATCACCATGTAATGGATAAAAGTCAGATCAGAATCGATGAGATCACGCAGCATATCAATTGCATTGCCTTTTATGACTCGATTGTAGTTTTTGAAAAGAAGCTCAGAAAACAGCCTTTTCACAAGCAGATAGGAAAAAAGACTATTACGCCCTACATATCTACAAGTGAGAAACAGCCCGAAAAGGAAACCTTCCTGTCTTCGCTGAAAGCACTCTTTGTCCCCAAGAAGGATACCATACACCCGTTTGATGCCAACGACGGAGGAATTGATGAGATAAAATAAGGATTTTCATTTTCTTTATTGAGCCTGAAACTAAAAAGGACCACCTCGCGGCGGTCCTTTTTGCAATATAAGTGGATAGGAATCTCTTAGTAAGAACCAATATAGCTAGATCCGGTTGCTCCTGTAAGGGTTGCTCCTTTGGTCACAGCTTTTGTTTTCCAGTTGATCACGTAAAGTCTTCCTGCTGCTCCTGTCGGAGTCAATGGTACATACACGTTGTCTCCGTCAATGGCGATGTTCTGGTATTGACCGAAATTAAGCCCTGCTTCGTAATCGCTTGCCAGTTTAGTCGCCGTTTTTGCATTCAGGTCAATAAGTGCCATGTATCCGCCTTGTCCTGCGATGTTGTACAACACGATACCAACGCCGTCTTTGATATATCTCCAGGCCTGAATACGGCTGTCCTTCACACCCAAAGCAACGTCAAGATCGAAGTGGTAGCTCGCATCGTAGTCGTTTGTCGCTTTGCTGATACGCAAAATGTCTTTTCCACCTGTTGCAGTTGCCTGATACACATGACCGTCAGATCCAACGTGTTGTGTCATGGTACGGTACGAATGGTTGTTGATTTTAGAAATAGTAGAATAGATCATCTTTGGATTCGACAAAGATGGATAATCAACCACCAGTGTAGCAGTTCCAATCGTACGGTTCGCGTTGTCGTTAGCCCATACAGGGTTTCCAGTGGCGTTGTAAGACAATTTGGTCGGGTCAATTTTAGTTACATTACATCCGATGTAAATCTTGTTTTTGGCTTCATTTAAAACTGGTACGTCAATACGTCCTACAGAGTAGCCCTGAGCTTCCAGCTCAGCTGAAAGAGGAAAATCAAATTTGGTGGAGTTAGGTACTCGTACATTGTCCAGATCAATTTCAGCAATCCTTACTTCCCCTCTTGTATACTTGAAAACATGGTTTGGCGCAGTGCCTTCTGAAACTGTAGTACTTCCGGTAAGGTGAACACCAATTCCGATATCTTCAGCAGCTTTTACCCAGCGTGGAGATGCTCCGATCATGTCAAACAGATCCAGTTCTTTTCCTGAATCCTGGTAATCTTTTGCACCTTTCACCAGGTATTTGTTGAACACGCCACCATCTTCACCTGTATATTGGATGTTATAAAGTTCAGTTCCATTTTCAGATGCCTGCACACGCGCAGTACGTGCAGATCTCAAAGGATATCCGTTGGTATAGATGTCGAGTGTAAAGTTAGGGTCAATTGCCTGTGCGTGGGTAATGGCAAAGGCCCTGGTTCCTCCGTTACCGGCTGTTCCCTCAGCATCAGGTACAGAGGCTGTAAGAGAGATAAATTCTCTTCCTTCAGCAGGATTTTCTGTTCCCGGATTTGGGTTATTATTGTCGTCGTTACAACTGGTTAATGTACCGGCTATAATAGCTGCGCAGAGGAACGCTGATTTGAAAAATATTCTTTTCATAGTTAGACGTAGGTTTATAAAAATTTACTTAAAGTATAATTGAGTTTAAAAGAGATTGCGCGGCCCGGCTTCTGTACACCGAAGTTGTCATACATTTCCGCGTTCAGGATATTTTTTACATCCACACTCGCCACCAGTTTTCCATTTGGGAACCGGTAACTGGCACCCACGTCGTGATAAAACTGAGTAGGCGTAGTGAACCACGGGGATTCCATCCATACCGTACGGAATGGGGCCACGTAGCCGGTGTTGTAGTAGATATTTAGAATTGAGTTTTTCTGAAACTTATCATTCATGCGGTATTGCACACTGCCGTTCATTGTAAAGAAAGGCTCGTTGGGCAATTGCAGGTTGTAGAGATCGTGAGGTCTGCCTGCTTCATCGGTCTCTTGTTTGAAAAGAGAATTGAATTTAGAGAAGTTGAAAAGGGCGTTCAGTCTGTTGTTGTATATATAGGTAATCTCTGCTTCATATCCGCGTGATTGCGTTTTATTCAGATTGACATATTTTGTCACTTCTATATCCGCATCACTCTCCCTGCCCGGAATCAACTGATCTTCGACCGCACGCAAAGTGATTTTGTTAAAACCATTTCTCCAGAAAGTATTGGCATATACTGTAAACTTATGTTTGCCTGTCCCATTTGAGGCATAACGGAAACCGATATTGTAGTTAACGTTTTTCTCAGGGATCAAATCCGGGGCTTCCAGAATGTTGTTTTCAGGATCTCCGAATAGTTGGCTTTCCGTTGCGGCTACATAAGAGTTTTCGGTTGACCCTATGATATAGAATTTTGGAATAACATTGTATGATGCCGTTGCGCCGTAACCCTTGTTTCGGTTTACCATGGTGTTGCGTACCCTGTTCACCGTAGTAATACCTTCAGCAGTAACCAGCTCAGGCCGCGTTTGAACAGTTCTGTTATTGGTCAGCTTCCCCAAAATATTGGTTTTTAGCTTGTCGTTAAACAGCTGCGCCTCATAGTTGGCCGCGAAAATATTGTTTGTGATATCGCTGATCGTGACCATATTCCGGTCAACAGGTACCAGCAAATTCCTGTCGTCCCGGGAGGTAGTTTCGAGTTTATGGTTAACCGAAATTCGGTGGCCAGGAAAAATGGTATAGGCAAGGTTAGACCGCATGTTGGTGATTTGTCTGTTTACCTCGGTAATACTTTTAGGTCCCTGTTGTCCCATGCCGGGCGTAGGTGGCACGGGAATGGCTACGCCGTTTCGGATAAGCATTCGGGGTTTGCCATCCCAGTTATATACCTGCCCTACGGTATCTGTAACAAATGTGCTGCGGTAGCTTCTTACGGCATTTACATTGAGCGCGAGCCCTTTCACCAAGAGGTTATTCTTATTGTAATTCAGACTGACAACATGCGCCTTGTATTCGGCAACACGGCCCACGTAGGGTCTCGCCATAGTTGTACCGTGAGGTATTTCCTGGTAAGTATCTGAAATATTATAACCCAGGAAGAACTGATCCGCCCATTTTACATTGGTGTAACCTACTTCAAACCGGCCCCCCACTGTTCTGTAATCATTATTGAATCTTTTTGCTCTGTAGTAGCGCTCCAATGTCCGGTCAGGATGTACAAATTTGGAGAACTTGCCCCATGTCTCGTAGCTATTGTCAGTTTTAGTGTAAAAACCGGAAGCCCTCGCAGTCAAACCTGTGTTTTTATTTCTGTAAATACCTGATATATCAGATTGGAAAGTATTGAAAGATCCGTAGGATGCAGCAGCAGTGATATTATTTTGAGAAGCGTCTTTTTTCAATACTACGTTGATCGCACCTCCTACATAGTCACCGGTAAGGTGGGAGGGAAGTACACCTTTGTATACCTCAATTCGCTCAATCATAGCTGGCGGAATGTTATTCAGGTTGAAGGAAGATCCGTAGGTCGAGATTTCTATACCATCCAGAAACAAACCTACTGCACTACCCGACATGCCGTTCAGGTTATATTCAACCCGTGAACCCACACCGCCATTCTGGCGAACACGCACACCTACTGATCTGTCTAAGAGCTCGTTGGTCGTCAGGTTCCTTAGTGAAGCCTCTTTAGTTTCGATGATGCTTACAGCAAAACCCTGTGTTTCCAGTTCTTTTTTCTCTGTCTTTCCGGTTACCTGTACTTCCTGAAGATCGTTGGCATCTTTCAGTTTTACGGTGACATGGTGCGTTTGATCCGACTTCTGGACATGAATGCGTGACTCATGGCGGTGGATTTCCAGCGAAGAAACGATTAACGTATGATGACCAAAAGGAACATTCTTGATTTCATAACGACCGGCTTCATCCGTAGTCGCAGCCTGAGATCCCTTAGCAACATGAATGGTGGCGAAGCTTACAGGTGTTTTTCCGTCGGAAGTGATGCGACCACGAACGGTGGCATTTTGCGCAAGCGTTACCGAAACTGATGACAGTATCAGCAATAAAGTAAAGAGTAGTCTCATATACTGAAACAGACGAGGAGCTTAAATATTTAGTTAGATGGTAGTGTTAATGGCCTCAGCTGGTCGACTATTGAATTACTTCAATTTTAATTTAGACCTAGACTAAATAGTTAACGGTCGCAAAGATAGAATATAACTTTTACGAGAAGAAGGTAGCTTTGAAAATTAGTGTAAAATCGTTGATTATTGCAATAAGGAACTAATTTTTGGCAAGAATTAGCGATTTTTATGGCAAGAAATGTGATTTTTAGGTCATGAAACTTGTCAATTTGTGCCAGCTGTCAAATGGGATGAGGATAGTTATAAGGCTGATAACGAACAATGTACATTTAATGAACAACAAGTGGTATGGCAAGTAACCGATTTTAACAATAAAGACTCATATAGGCTGCATTTATTACATAACAGAATGAGGTTGTTTCCTGACTTTCAAAGAAAAAATGAGATGAAAACCGGTTATAAAAATCTCCGGTTTCAAATGCCCGTCAGCCTTTCGATTTGAATTTTTTGAGAGCTTAGAATCACATTTGTAACCTGTTGCATTTTGTCGGGATCAAGCATAAGCTGAGGAAGAATCGCAGGAATAATCCGCCAGGAAACGCCGTACTGATCTGCCAGCCAGCCACAGCTGTCATAGTGACCATTTTCGCCAAGTTTATCCCAGTAGTGGTCAATTTCCTTCTGGGTTTCGCATTCGATCATGAAAAAGTTGCCGCGTGTGAAGTCGAAGGCATCACCTCTGTCATTGCTCGTCGCGTTAAATATAAAATCGTTGAGTTTGAACTGGGCAAACAGAACGGTATGTTCAGGTAAATTGCTGTCCTGCGGATAGGGAGCTTCCAATAACAGCCTTGGCTTAGGAAAGACGGATGAATAGAAATTGATTGCGTTTTTGATCTGCAACATTTTTTCATTGGCAAATAGCAAAGTAGGTACGATCTTCTGGTAGGAATTGATCGGGTCAATATCCAGCTGCCAGGCTACACCAAAGCGATCGCTGATGAACGCATATTTAGACGTCCATTCGTATTTGCCCAAAGGCATCATGATCGTGCCGTCTTCAGACAAAGCTTTGTACAATCTTTCAATTTCTTCATCGCTGCCACAGTACACGAAATAGGAAACGGCTGGTCCGGGTTGGTAATGATTTCCGCCATTCATAAACATGAACTTGGTACCCTCAATAGCCAAAGTGCTCACAACCGGCGTTTCATGAAGCAATTCGGTATTTCTGAAAACAGACTGATAAAAAGCGACAGCTTCCTTTGCGTTGTTGTCGAACCAGATGCAGGGATATAGATGAGTTACCATGATGTCGGAACTTTTACAAGTCAGTTATACAGCCAATTATATGAAAAACAGGTGCGAGATTTTTATGATAAATTCTGAGCAGAGCAGAATCTACTGCGTATGTACCTACTTTCTGTCGGTGCTGATCTTTGAAAATGCCATTGAGAAGTAAGTTTAGGAAGTTAAATCACGTAATAGTCTGTTAATGGTTCGAATGATTGGCCAGAAGCTAACAGCTCATTGCTAACTGCCAGCTCAAATTAAGGAAATTTTAGTAACTTTGTAACCGCAAAATCAATAGTGCCCATAGTGTAAGATCAAATTTCTTTCTGGTTAAAGACAAGCAGCATGAAGCCGGCGACGGTTCGGCTGCCATTATTCACGTCTAAAAACGAAAGGAATTATGTTAATTCTTCAGCATCTTACATATATACATTCCAATAAAGATTTATTGTTTGAAAACATCGATCTGAGTATATCGGATCACAATAAGGTTGCATTGATCGGCAACAACGGAACGGGGAAATCAACCTTACTGAAAATTATTGCAGGTCAACTCACTCCATCCGGCGGTTCCGTTCATATGGATTCTGCCCCGTATTATGTTCCTCAGCATTTCGGTCAATACGATTCACTCACCGTTGGTGACGCGTTAAAAGTGAATACAAAACTGAATGCATTGCATGCAATTCTCGCGGGAGATGCGAGCGAAGAAAATATGAACGCGTTGGATGATGACTGGATGATCGAGGAGAAATGTGCGCAGGCATTGGAAAGCTGGCAATTGGATGAGCTGAGTTTGGATCAACCCATGGCTGAGCTCAGTGGTGGCCAGAAGACTAAGGTTTTTCTGGCAGGAATCTCTATTCACCAACCTGATCTGGTATTGCTGGACGAGCCGGGCAACCACCTCGACAGAGCCGGAAAGCAACTTCTTTTCGACTTCTTGGATTCCTGGCAAGGTGCTATTCTGCTTGTGAGCCATGATCGTGAACTACTCAATCATTTTGATATGATTGCAGTCCTGAAAAAGCAGGGTATTACTTTGTATGGCGGTAATTATGAATTCTATCTGGAACAAAAAGAGATAGAAGCTAACGCTTTACAGGAGGATTTAAAGAGTAAGGAAAAAGCACTGCGGAAAGCAAAGGAAGCGGAAAGAGAGACGGCAGAGCGGCAGCAAAAACTGGATGCACGGGGACGAAAAAAACAGGAAAAAGCCGGATTGCCGAAAATCATGATGAATACCTTTAAAAACAGTGCGGAAAACAGTACTGCAAAGCAGAAGGACCTGCATGCTGAAAAGGTTGGTGGCATCGCCAGGGAATTGAGCGACTTACGGAGTGCTGTTACCGCACATGATAAAATGAAGATTGATTTCGACCATTCCAGGTTGCATCAGGGCAAAATTCTGATCACGGCTGAAGAAGTCAATTTTGGCTATGCAGGCAAAATGCTTTGGGGCCAACCGCTCTCATTTCAGATTGTCAGCGGTGAAAGGATTGTACTGCGTGGTGCGAATGGTTCAGGGAAATCAACGTTGATACAGCTGATTTTAGGGCAGAGTGAGCCGGTTAGGGGAAATATGATTACCAACTTTGGTCATGCCTTGTATATTGATCAGGATTATTCTTTGATACGTGGTTCCATTTCTATTTTTGAAATTGCACAAACTTTCAACCAGATGGGCTTGCAAGAGCACGAAGTGAAGATCAGGCTGAATCGTTTCCTGTTTCCAAAAGAATATTGGGATAAACCGTGTGATGCATTGAGTGGCGGCGAAAAAATGAGATTGATGTTATGTTGTCTCACGATTCAGCAACAATCTCCCGAAATAATTATTCTGGATGAACCGACCAATAATCTGGATATTCAGAATGTGGAGATTCTGACAAACGCGATCAATGAATACAGGGGAACACTGCTGGTGGTATCCCACGATGACTGGTTTCTGAGGGAGATTGGTGTAGAGAGGAGCATTGAATTCAGTTAGTTTTCATTTGGTCAGAGCAGGAATTGTCTTCCCGTTCTGACCAAATGAAATTAAAAGTTTATTGCATGGAATGTAGTCCGATGGAGTTGCCTTCTGTATCGGAAACAATACCACAAAATCCAAAATCGCCGATATCCATTTTGGGTGTGATTACTTTGCCACCGGCTGCTTCTACGCGTGCAAGCTCAACAGCACAGTCTTCACAAACGAAATAAATCAGTGTACCCTTTGCGCTTGGTGCGCCCATCTCATCTTTTACCAGGCATCCCGACGCGCCCGGAGCGTTTTCATCTCCTGGAAAAGCCATCATTTTTCCGGTTGTTCCTTCAGGATTGGGTAATTCAATGAGCGATACACCTAATACAGTTTCATAAAATTTTTGGGCTCTGTCCATGTCCGTTACATAGATTTCGAACCAGCCTATTGGATTTTGTGCTGCCATAAGTATTCAGGGATTGTTTGGGTTGGTGGTCAGTAAATTTTCTAAAATTTATCGGATCTTACAATCAATCAGCGTATTATGTTTTTGCTAGTGAGAGCTCTGAATTCGGCAGGATAAGCTGGATGAATGTGAAATGTAATATAAATTCTATAGAAATACTACATAAGGATATGTTTTTTATAGTTAATTATAACGATAGTATCGCCGGTTTTACACCGAATGATGCAAATAATATCTTGTAAATTAACCAGCTGTGTTGTTTCTTTGCCCGCAGATAGCCGGAAATGACGAATGTCATGAAAATGTATTCGAAATAGGTTGGCTGAAGTATAAATTTTATTGATTGTCAGACGAATAAAACAGTGAGAATTTTACCTTGTCTTATTTAATGTGCCGCTTCTGAACACAGATGCGGCTTTTTTATGTTCATAGGTTGTAATTCGAAATTGTCAGTATGAGAATGGCAGGAATTGCTTTTTTTAGAACCTGGTATTGCACCTAATTTTACTTTACTGAAATAATTTATGGCAGATAACTTATTCGATTTTGGGATGATCGGACTTGGGGTAATGGGCAGAAATCTATTACTCAATGTCGCTGATCATGGTTTTTCCGTTATCGGTTTTGATAAGGATAATGCGAAGACAACAGCATTAGAGGATTCAGCTACCGAAGGTACAACTGTAAAAGGTGTGCCTGATCTTGCAGAAATGGTGCAGGGATTGAAAACTCCGCGAAAACTCATGATGCTTGTACCTGCAGGTAAGCCCGTAGATGATGTGATAGCTTCTCTGATTCCCTTGCTGGATAAAGGCGATGTGGTGATTGACGGAGGAAACTCACATTATACAGATACGCTTAGAAGAGTAGAATATCTGAAAGAAACAGGTATCAATTTCATGGGAATGGGTGTTTCCGGTGGTGAAAAAGGAGCCAGAACGGGTCCGAGTATGATGCCGGGAGGGAATGAAGCTGCTTACGAGCATGTGAAACCTATCCTTGAATCTATCGCTGCAAAGGTGGGCGGCGTTCCTTGTGTGGACTATCTGGGTAAAGGTGGTGCAGGTCACTACGTGAAGATGGTACACAACGGAATTGAGTATGCAATTATGCAGCTGATCAGCGAGTCGTATGTAATCCTGAAAAAAGGCGGACTGACTAACGAGCAGTTGCATGAAACTTTTAAATCCTGGAATGAAGGCTTATTACAGTCGTTCCTGGTTGAAATTACAGCTGATATTTTCGCTCAGAAAGACGATAAAACAGACGCACATCTTGTGGATGTGATATCAGATAAAGCAGGTTCAAAAGGTACAGGAAAATGGACGTCTCAGGATTCTATGGAGCTTCCGGTAGCCGTTCCTGTGATTGATACTGCCGTGGCAATGCGTACATTGTCAGGTTACAAAGATGAGCGCGTGCAGGCTTCTTCGCTATATGCAGACGAAACTCAGGGAGAGGCTCCTTCGCAGGAAGAACTGATTGCCATGGTACATGATGCGCTTTATTTTGCTACTATATTAAGCTACGCACAGGGATTGGCGATGTTGTTCCAGGCTTCCAAAGAATTAGCTATGGATATTCCACTTCCGAAAGTAGTAAGCGTGTGGAGAGGTGGCTGTATTATCCGTTCTTCGTTATTGGAGGTATTTACCAAAGCATACGCAGAGAATAAGCATTTGTCCAACATTCTGTTGAGCGGAGAGGTAGCTAAGATTGTTAAATCGACATTGAAAAATACAAGAGCTGTAGTGGCACTTGCTGCAAGCGAAGGTATTGCAGCGGGCGCACTGATGTCGTCTCTTGCCTACTTTGATGCTTTCAGAAGCGAGCGTATGTCAACAAACCTGATCCAGGCACAACGTGACTTCTTCGGAGCACATACTTATCAGCGTATTGATATCCCCGGTACTTTTCACACAGAATGGGGCCAAAACTAAATTTTGAATTTTATGCAAACAAATAAGCGTCCCCCTGCATCGGTAATCTTCATTTTCGGAGGAAGCGGGGACTTGAATTATAGAAAACTTACTCCGGCGTTATATAACTTATTTCTGGACAACTGGATGCCCGAGCAATTTGCTATTGCGGGTATTGGCAGAAGTCCTTATTCCAACGAGGCGTATCACACGCATTTGCTCGACGGGGTAAGTAAATTCTCCAGAAGGAAAGATCAGGAAAATGAACACTGGGCTGATTTCGCTCAGCATGTTTCCTATCTGCAAATGGATGGAGACGATGCGGCGGCCTATCACAAGATTACTGATGTTGTGAAGGAAAAGGAAGAAGAATGGGGAGTGCATCCTAACGTAATCTTTTACCTTGCTGTAGCACCTCAGCTTGTACCTTCTATTGCTGAAAAACTTGGCGCATTGAAGATTTGCTCAGACAAAAGCAGTACGCGTATTGTAGTTGAAAAACCATTCGGGCATGACCTGAAAAGCGCGCATGAACTGAATGAGCTGCTTGCAGGTATGTTTACCGAAGAACAGATTTTTCGAATTGACCACTACCTGGGTAAAGAAACAGTTCAGAATATATTGGCACTACGCTTTGCAAATGCGCTGTTCGAGCCATTGTGGAACAGAAACTACATTGAGCATGTACAAATTACGGCTGCAGAAAGCGTAGGTCTTGAAGGTCGTGGTGGTTATTTTGAGCGTTCGGGCGCATTAAGAGATATGGTTCAGAACCATATTCTTCAGATCCTTTGTATGGTTGCGATGGAGCCACCGGTATCTTTTGATGCTAATGAGGTACGTAACAAAAAAGTGGATGTATTGAATGCAATCCGTAGAATTTCCAAGGATCAGGTACACGACTATGCAGTACGCGGACAATATTCTAAAGGTTGGAAAAAAGGGCAGCAAGTTGTAGGCTACAGAGAAGAGGAGGGAGTGAATCCTGAGTCAAATGTAGAGACATTTGCAGCGGCCAAGTTTTATATTGATAACTGGAGATGGCAGGGAGTACCTTTTTATGTGAGAACGGGTAAGTTCTTAAATGAAAAGACAACACATATCACGTTGCAGTTCAAGCCTGCACCTCACTATGCGTTCCCGTCGGAATCTGCTGAAACGTGGAGATCCAACAGGTTGACAATCAGTATTCAGCCTAATATGGATATCAGTATCCGTTTCCAGACAAAACGTCCGGGACAGACTATGAACCTGGATCCTGTGGATATGACGTTTGATTATGGCGTTCCAGGCGAACATTTGCCTGAGGCTTATGAAACGTTACTGCTGGATGTGATGGAAGGCGATGCGACATTGTTTATGCGTGGCGACCAGGTGGATGCTGCCTGGAAGGTAATTATGCCAATCCTTGAAACATGGGAAAACCGTCGTCCATCCAACTTCCCGAACTATGTTCCGGATTCATGGGGGCCAGACGAAGCGGATGCGTTGATCGCCCGTGACGGACATACATGGATTAATTTTCCACCACACGATTGAGTCTATGGAAATTCACGTATCAAAAAATACAGCTGACCTGAGTAAAGACCTTGCGGATAGGATTGTCACATTGATTGATGCTACCCTTGGCAAGCAGGATCGGTTTACTTTCGTTTTGTCGGGAGGAAGTACGCCCAAGGCACTTTATGCATTGCTTTCTGAGTCTCCTTACAGCGAGAACATTCCCTGGGAGAAAGTTCATTTCTTTTGGGGAGATGAAAGGGCAGTTCCTTTCGAGGATGAAAGAAATAATGCCAAAATGTGCTACGATCAGCTTTTGAATAAGGTAAACGTTCCTGCTGAGAATATCCATATTATGCGTACGGATGTATCTCCCGAAGAATCTGCAGCGGCTTATGAAAAAGTGTTGAAATCATATTTCAAAGACGGTGAATCCACTTTTGATTTTGTATTGCTGGGCATGGGAGACGATGGACATACCTTATCGCTGTTTCCGGGAACGGAAGTGGTGCATGAAAGCGAAGCATGGACATCTGCTTTCTTTCTTCAGGCGCAGGATATGTATCGCATCACGCTAACTGCTCCTGTAGTCAATGCTGCGAAATATGTGGCATTTATGGCAACGGGAGCCGGTAAAGCTGAGACTTTGAAAAGTGTATTGGAAGGTGATCAGAATCTGGATAAATTCCCTTCTCAGATTATCAAGCCAGTAAACGGAGAATTACACTGGTTCGTTGATGAAGCGGCAGCAGCTCAGTTGTCATAGTAATCTCAAATCGATTGCATATTAAAAGTGCTTCGGGAGCGATCCTGAAGCACTTTTGTTTTTTGTTTCAACATTTGAATCAGAACCATCGCCTCCACTTGAAATAGAATACCATTCCTACAGTAACCAACAGCATGAGCGCCCAGGTATAAAAATAACCGTAGTGGAAGTGCAACTCGGGCATATTATCAAAGTTCATTCCGTATACACCTACAATGAAAGTCAGCGGCATGAAGATGGCTGAAAAAATAGTCAGCGTTTTCATCACCGCATTCATCCTGTTACTCATGGTGGACAAATGAACGTCCGCCAAGCTGGCCAGCAATTCTCGGTAAGAATCAATGGTGTCAATCATTTGCACGACATGATCGTACAAGTCGCGGTAATACGGTACTGACTTTTTACTAACCAGAGGGTTGTCTTCCCTGATCAGTTGATTGATAATATCCCGAACCGGCCAGATAAACCTGCGCACGAGTGTTATCTCACGTTTTAAGGCATATAAATCTGCCAGCGTAAAATGTTTAGATCCTCTTATAACCTGATCTTCAGCCAGGTCAAGCTGATCACCCAGCTTTTCAAGAATAATGAAGTAGTTGTCAATGACTACATCCATCAAAGCAAACATCAGGTAATCCGCTCCGTTTTTACGGGTTTTGCCTACAGACGCTTTTAACCTGGCCAGCACGGAGGTAAATATGTCGTCGCTTAACTCTTCCTGAAATGAGATCAGATAATTATGTCCGAGAACAAAACTGACATGCTCAGCACTGATCGAAAGCGGCAGTTCACTGTCAATATGGAGCATTTTAAGTGTGACAAAAAGATGACCGCTGTCGTACAGCTCAATTTTAGGTTTGTGCTCTGTATTAACGACATCTTCCAATAAAAGCGGATGCAGCTCATATAGTGTACCTAGCTTTTCAATCAGAGATGTTTGATGGATACCATCTACATTGAGCCAGGTGATTAACCCTTCTGATCGCTCTCCGGGTACACATTCAATTAATGACTTGACAACACTCTCCGAAAATACTTTTTCATTGTACTGAATCTTTTTTATCCTTGTTTTTAACTCAGTTTCGGGACCTATGTACACAAGTGTTCCAGGCGATGTAAGCAGATTGTGCCGCTTGTAACGCTTGGTTTTGGGAGGTTTCTCTCCTTTTTTAGGTACGAGGTTTGTGGTGTCAGATGTATTCAAGGTATACTTTACTTAAGATGAAATACCAGTAACGGAACATGTGTATCAATCACCAGTTTTTTAGTCACACTCGGATTGATCAGAAATTCTTCAATAAAGGAACGCTCGCGCGAGGACATAATCAACAGGTCGGCCTGTACTTCATCACAGTATTGTTCAATTCCGTCGATTACATATCTCGCCTTCCGGATTACAATATCTTCATTTGCTATCGTGAATTCACTTTTAATTTCACTGATAAATTGATTGTCGGGCTGTATATCCGGCTGTGTGTCGGCGCTCACTTTGAGTAATTGTAGTTTTGCACCCAGGTGGTTCATCAGCACAAATACTTCCCTTAATATGTCTCTTTCTTCATATTCAAATTGTGTCGCATATACCACACGGCTGAATTTTTTCGGTGTCACCTGAGGCGGAATAATCATGACAGGGCAAGGCGAATGTAGTGCTATGCTTGTAGCAGAACTACCGATCAGTTTATCCAGAAAGCCCCCTGTTCCGGTACGCCCCATGATGATCAGGTCCGGATTATGTTCCTTTACCGCTTCTTCAACCGCCGATTGAACGCCACCCACAGCCCATATTGTACTGGCCAGATATCCTTCATCTTTCAAAGTTTGTGCATATTCGTTAAGCCGGTTCTCAAATTCGTGTTCAAGCTCAGCCGTCACAGAATAGAAATCAGGGGAGCCTACTCCCGGCAATACATTACCTTGCAAAGTCGTGGTATCAGCTATGTAAGGCTGATAGGCATGAAGTATCAGCAATGAAGTTGTTTCTTTGTCTGCAATAATCTTGGCTGCTGCAAGAGCGCGGTCGGCATTTTCAGAGAAGTCAACAGGAATGAGGATTCGATTCATGTGGAAAGTGGTTAAATTCAGAAATAGTATTTAGATATTATCCTGGTAAGTTAAATCCAACAAATGATGATAAATCCTGTTTTTTATAAAAATAACAAATATTTAACACCACTATACGAAGCAGTTCAAATACCATGCCATGCAGGGGTAAGTTGAAATATCCTCAGGTGTTACTCCGACCATCGGTAATGCTCTAAAACGATTCTTTGTTTGGTTGATTATGAGATAAATAATACAAGGTGGTAGAAAAATTGGGATATGCTTTTGTATTATTTTGTAATTCGTGTGAATTGCGGTCGGGCGTGCAGTGTTCGTTAAAATGATTTTCCCTATGTTTACCTTTTATATCGCATATCCTACACCAAATTTTCTGTATGAAGAGCAAAATTACCATTGTTAATATAGCCCTCATTAGTGTTGCTGCCATTGCCACCGTTCTGAATGCTTACAATATCGTTTCCATACAGGACGAGGTCCTGCTTGTGTTACGTTGGCTTGCATTGGCGGGGCTGCTCGTATTCGCATTTATCAAAAGAAATCTAACCACCTCTATTCTGATCTCAATGCTGGTTGGAACAGAAATTGGTTATGATTTTCCGGAAATGGGGACCAATCTTCATTTTCTAAGACAGATATTTCTGCAAATGATTAAGACGGTGATCGCGCCGTTGCTATTTGCTACGCTGGTTACTGGGATAGCAGGTCACTCCGACCTGAAACAGGTAGGACGTATGGGATGGAAGTCTCTGGTTTATTTTGAAGTTGTCACCACTTTCGCGCTGTTGATCGGACTTGTTTTTGCAAACTGGTTTAAGCCGGGTGAAGGAATTATTCCACCAGCTTCGCTGAATGCGACGCTTCCTGAAGTGAAGCAACAAACCTGGCAGGACATTATCGTTCACTCATTTCCTGAGAACATGGCGAAGTCTATCTACCATGGCGAAGTGTTGCAGATCGTTGTTTTCAGTGTTTTGTTTGGTGTCAGTCTTGCGATGCTACCTGCCGTTAAGAAAGAAAAGTTTGTTGCCGGCGTAGAACTGCTTGCCGAAGTGATGTTCAAGTTTACCAAAATTATCATGCTTTTCGCTCCGATCGGGGTAGGGGCTGCGATTGCGGAAACGGTTGGTCACATGGGTATTGATGTACTTAAAAATCTGGCGTTACTACTGGCAACCTTGTATTGCGCGCTGGTTGTATTTGTATTGGTTGTGTTTGTACCTGTCGCGCTTATTGCCCGTATTCCGGTTATCAAACTTGCTAAAAATATATTCGAACCATTATCTATTGCATTTGCTACCACCAGTTCGGAGGCCGCGTTACCCAAAGCCATGGAGAAAATGGAGAAGTTTGGTGTACCCCGTCAGATTGTAGCCTTTGTAATGCCAACAGGCTATAGTTTTAATCTGGATGGTTCTACACTTTACCTTGCGTTGGCAACGGTTTTTGTGGCACAGGCAACTGGTACAGAAATGTCTATCGGTCAGCAGATCACCATGGTATTTCTTTTGATGTTAACCAGTAAAGGTGTAGCGGGTATACCAAGGGCGACGCTTGTAATTTTGCTGGGTGCTATTGCAAACTTCGGAATGCCTGAATGGCCCGTGTTGCTGATTATGGGTATCGACGAGCTGATGGATATGGCACGAACCACTGTGAATGTGGCAGGAAACTGCCTGGCTACAGCTGTGGTGGCACGTTGGGAAGGGGAGCTTGACGATGAAAAAATGCATAATTCCGATCAGCTTGCAGTTGACGGAGGTACAGAGGTATAATTTCGAATTTAAAAGTAATTGATAGTATGTTGACTGTATATGGGATTCCCAATTGTAATACTGTAAAAAAAGCGCGTACCTGGCTAGACGAGAACAAAATACCATATACTTTTCATGATTATAAAAAGAAAGGGATTACGGAGGATAAACTGAAAACCTGGTCGGAGGTATTCCCCTGGGAGAAGTTGGTAAACAAAGCAGGTACTACGTGGAAGGCTTTGACAGATGAAGAAAAAGCAGCTGTAAACAATATTGATTCAGCAGTAGTACTAATGACTGATAAAACCTCGGTAATCAAAAGACCTCTGATAGAAGATGAATCTGGAAAAGCAGTGTTGCTTGGATTTTCAGAAGCTGAATATCAGAAAACATTACTTTCGTAAATACACAAATCCCCGGACGTTTGCTCATCCGGGGATTATTTTTTCTGAGGCTATTTCAGAGAAGGAACTTTAACTTTGGCAGCTTCCAGTGCCTTTTGTTTA
This sequence comes from Dyadobacter luteus, assembly GCF_003383615.1. Classification (GTDB taxonomy): domain Bacteria; phylum Bacteroidota; class Bacteroidia; order Cytophagales; family Spirosomataceae; genus Dyadobacter; species Dyadobacter luteus. Next base: position 205,271 of record NZ_QNUL01000007.1, on the reverse strand, counting down.
TTCTGTAAATCGGCCAGTGAAGTTTGTGAGTCTGTTTTACCTTTTTCCAGTTCTGCTCTTAGCTCAACCAGTTTTTTTTCAGTTTTGTCGATATCCTTGGTGGTATCTTCAATCTGCTTTTGCAGTTTCTGATGACTTTTTTCAGATGTAGTGAACACTTCATCGGCCAATCGTACCTGCTCGCTTGCGGCAGCGTAATCCGAGAAATCTTTAAGCAATTGCTCTGCGGCTTTGTACGACTGTTCATTTTCACTTGTTACATAAGAGCCGTCGACATTCAGTGCGATAAATACCTTCGAAAGCGTTTTGTTTACCGATGCTACCTGGCTGGTAACCTGAACAGCGTTCGGAGAAATATTTGTGATGCCTGCTTTTTCAATACTGTAATTCCCCTTTTTACCTTTTACTTTTCCATACTTAGCCAGATAAGTTTCCCAATAGTTGCTCAGGTACTTATCCTGTATTCCCTGACTTAGTGTAAGACCTGAAAACTCTTTTTTATCAATTGTTTCTTTTCCCGGAAATACGCTTTGAGCCGATGCCGATATAGAAAGCATAGCAAATAAGGCAACAGCTGCGGAGGCAATGTTTGATTTCATAGTTTTCTTTTACCAAGAAGTTAAGACCGTTTGAACCGGCGTTGAGATGATTATAACGTGGCTGGTTTTCTGCAGGCTACTACAACTTTTTTATTATCGGAAAGTGTAGTTGCGAATAGATAAATGTCGCCACCTTCGTTGAGACGCCATTTTTTTCTCAGGTCTTGAATTTTTGCAGGAAAATTTCTGATTGTCAGATTTGCCTTGTCTTGTCCGATCAATTTCCGGATATCTCCACCGTCAGGTTTACAGTACCCGATGACCTCAAATGTGCGGCCGGGGAAGTGTTCAATGCTATTTTCTGAAGTATACAGGTGACTGCTTGGAGCCAGTTTATAAGCCTCAAGTTTTGTAGCTACAGTCTTAAATGCGCCCGACTTTAATACAGCGGCATGAGGTTCGTAGAGATAACCGAGCGGATTACTGTAAGTCACCAATGCATTCTGCTCTTCTGATTTCGTAAAGTCCAGTGAGGATGTTACATCACCATTGTGATTTAAAACACGTGGTTTCAACTCGAAATCCACTTCGACCGCCTCACGGCGAAGGTGAAATAAAAGTTCCTTACATTCCTGATCGTATCCGATAATGTACACCGCCTTTACATACTTTAACTCTTTTACAGCCAGATCAATATCCAGTAATGGGGATGTTTTAATCAGTATATCCGGAGCTGCTTCCAGCAACAGGTCAAGATGGGCCGGTATATCAGGAGCACAATCAGAAAGTTTTACTACCTTGTCTTTGTTACTATCCCTTCGCGCGGGATCCGAAAAGATCCAGTCTGCTTTGAGCTTTTCAGAAGCGATGGCTCCCACAGAATCGGTATTCCTGACTGTAATATTCTTACAGTTGAATAAACCAAAATTGAAAACAGCTGCATCTGCTACCTCTTTTTGTAGTTCAAAATACATGGCTGACTCAAACTTCCGGCTCATGTAAAATACATCAATTCCCATACCTCCTGTGGTATCAATTAACGATTTGCCCGATACCAGACTCGCTTTGAAACGTGCGGTAGCTTCCGAAGAGCTTTGTTCTACAGAAAGAGCAGGAGGAAACCAGATTTTTGGCTCGGCCACCCACTCTGGAAGTTTTTTGGTAGCTTTTTGTCTTGCATGAATCTGGCCTGCAAGCTTTTTAACATCCACATTTTTAAACCTTGCTGCAGAGAGAAGAAGCTGAGTGATATCGTCGTGCTGATGCACTTCAATAAATGCCAGTTCGGTCTCGGTTAAGCCGTTGTTAAGATGGGTAGAAAGTGGAGGAATTTCGGAGTTCATGAAGCTATTTATGCAGACGGATATTCATTCGAAAGTACAGAAATTTCTGTCAATTGTATTTAGTAAGTAATGTTTCGTATTGTAAAAATTATAAATTTTCATGTTTTTCTAAATGATTATCAGTTGATTCTGATTTAAGTGTTATTTTTTCTCAGAATGAACAATAATTTCTGTTCCTGATTGAGTAGGACTAACCAAATGAAAATTATAAATTGACGGTTATTATCCTATTTCGCTATGTTAACCTGTATTGATCATGAGAATAAAGACCTTTGAAGAATACCAGACAGCCTATCAGCAGAGTGTAGATGATCCCGAAGGTTTTTGGGCTGAAATTGGTCAGCAATTCAAATGGCGCAAACCCTGGAAGAAAGTATTGAGCTGGGATTTCAATGAAGCTAATGTGAAGTGGTACGAAGGTGGCGAAATGAACATCACAGAAAATGCATTGGATCGCCATCTTGAAGAAAGAGGAGATCAGGTAGCTTTGATCTGGGAGCCTAATGACCCGGATGATGAAGCTGTAAGTATTACTTATCGCGTGCTGCATGACCGTGTCTGCAGATTTGCTAACGTACTAAAAAAGCATGGTGTCAAAAAAGGCGACCGTGTTTGTATATATCTGCCAATGGTGCCCGAGCTTACGGTAGCAGTATTGGCATGTGCCCGTATCGGTGCCGTTCATTCTGTTGTTTTCGGAGGGTTTTCTGCCAAATCTATAGCCGACCGGATCAATGATTCGGCCTGTACTATGGTAATCACCTCGGACGGTGCTTTCCGTGGAAATAAGGTGATCCCGATGAAGGAAACTGTTGATACTGCCCTTGATCAGTGCTCAACGGTAAAAAGTGTGATCGTCATGACACGAACAAGGACTCCTGTATCCATGCTGAAAGGCCGTGATTTGTGGTGGGAGGAAGAAGTAAAACATGTCGATTCGATATGCCCTGCGGAACCCATGGATGCAGAGGACACGCTCTTCATTTTATATACATCGGGTTCTACCGGAAAACCTAAAGGTGTGGTGCATACGTGTGGCGGTTATATGATTTTCGCTACTTATACATTTGCCAATGTATTCCAGTACGAACCGGGAGAGATCCATTTCTGTACAGCAGATATCGGCTGGATTACCGGGCACAGCTATATCGTTTACGGACCGCTTTGTTACGGAGCGACATCTGTCGTTTTTGAAGGTGTACCGACTTACCCCGATGCAGGACGTTTATGGCAGATCGTTGCGAAGCATAAAGTGAATATTCTTTATACTGCTCCAACTGCAATTCGTTCGCTGATGAGCTTTGGGCTACATTTCGTAAAGGATCATGATTTGTCCTCGCTTACCAAACTGGGATCGGTAGGAGAGCCAATCAATGAAGAAGCATGGCAATGGTTCAAGCAGAACATTGGTGGCAGTCATTGTCCTCTTGTAGATACATGGTGGCAAACTGAAACCGGCGGTATTATGATATCTCCGCTGGCAGGTATTACACCGGAAAAGCCGACATATGCTACTTTGCCATTACCTGGTATACAGCCTGTACTGGTGGATGAAAACGGTAAGGAGATTGAAGGAAATGGCGTGAGTGGTAATTTGTGTATCAAGTTTCCATGGCCGGGTATTATCCGGACTACCTACGGAGATCATGAACGCTGTAAGCAAACGTATTTCTCTACTTACCCGGGTATGTACTTTACAGGTGATGGTTGCTTAAGAGATGAGGATGGCTACTACCGCATTACCGGTAGGGTGGATGATGTATTGAATGTGTCAGGCCATAGAATTGGAACTGCCGAAGTTGAGAATGCGATTAATATGCACCTCGGTGTGGTGGAATCTGCTGTGGTGGGTTATCCGCATGATATTAAAGGACAAGGGATATATGCCTACATCATTACGGAGTCGAAGCCGGATGATGCAGAAATGTTCCGCAAGGATATTCTGGCAACGGTGTCACGCATTATAGGCCCTATTGCCAAGCCGGACAAAATTCAGTTTGTTTCAGGATTGCCGAAGACGCGTTCAGGGAAAATTATGAGAAGGATTCTCCGGAAAATTTCGGAGGGAGAGATGAATAACCTTGGAGATACGTCCACTTTGCTGGATCCGGCAGTAGTAGAGGAAATCAAAAAAGGAGCGCTGTGAGGCAGTGATTAATTGTTAATGGTAAATGGTTAATTGTTAATGATGACCGGATTCGGGATCTATATTAACAATTAACCATTTTTATTTGCTGATATCAATTACAATGATGTCTATTGATATACAATAATTACAAACAATTGCTCCTAACTGTTTGCTATAGTATTAATAGTTGATAATCATGGTTAGTGGTTTACATTAACCATTAATCCTTAACAATTAACCATTATCATTTACATCCACATCCTTTGTCGCAACCTCCTCCTTTTTTGAGATTAAAGGATTTGTAAAATTTCCAGCCCATAAATCCTGCTGCAACGGCGAATAGGAGCAGAACGATGATTTCTTGTATACCCATGCCGTGAAAACATCAGTTTATTGCCAATTGTTCCTCGCACCCAACTGGAAAGCATGTTGATAATGATGTTCGCTATGCCATGCATAATGCGCTATCATCGTATCCATTCGCACCGTTTCCTGGCTTCCCGGATGGAAATACGTTCTTGCCAGATCCGCGTCATTCATCGAGTTGAGAAGCAATACCCACCGAAGATGCACATAGCGTATCAGTTGAAGCGACAATTCTACCTGTGCTGTTTTCGCGTCTGGCAATTCAGCCCATGCAGTTTCGTCGTAAGGTTTAATAGTTGGATTGTCCTCCGTAAGCGCAAGCCGTGTCCTGGTGTACGCATTGATGTGGCTGTCCGCGACATGATGAACAACCTGCCTGACTGTCCAGCCATTTGGCCTGTAAGGCGTATTTAGTTTTTCATCGTTCCAGCTTCCCAGTAAGTTGATAAACTTGGATGGGAGCGCACTGATGATCTGAATGTTGGTTTTATTTTCAGCAGGTGAGTAGCTATCCTGAGCCGTAAACTGGCCGATAGGGTAACGCAGTTTTTCAAGTTCCATGGTGTTGTGATTTTATAATTTAACGGAATAAGGTCACATCAAAAATTGGACCTTATTACTTCAACGAGTTCCTGATGTGCTCCGGCTGCTGCTATGATATCACCTCCGAAAAGATAGTTATCGCCACCATTAAAATCTGTGACTGTTCCACCAGCTTCCTTGATCATCAATACACCGGCAGCCATGTCCCAGGAGTTAAGATTGTATTCATAGAAACCGTCGAACCTTCCGGCAGCCACATATGCCAGATCCACAGCCGCAGCTCCCATTCTCCGTATACCATGCGTTTTGCGCATCAGCAATTCCAGGATATGCATGTAGCGTTTCTGTTTCTCAAATTTGTAGTAGGGAAAGCCTGTTGCGATCAGACTTTCCTGCAATGTAGGCGTACCTGATACGGAAAGTTTTTTGTCATTACACCATGCTCCTCCATCTTTCCAGGCGTAAAACATCTCGTCCATATTGGGCTGATGAATCACTCCTACCAGCAAGTCTTTTCCTCTGGCTAACCCAACACTTACGCAATAGACAGGAATTCCATGAATGAAGTTGGTTGTTCCGTCCAGAGGATCAATAATCCAGTTCAAAGCATTAGGGTCCGGCTCCTGCCCTGTAGTGCCTTCTTCTGTAATGAAACTGGCTTCCGGTAATATTTCACTCAATCCTGCCACCAGTAGTTTCTCTGCTTCCTTGTCGACGTAGGAAACCAGGTTGTTCAGGTCTTTATATTCTATTTTATCCCGTGAAAAAAGCGCAGCTTCGAGCTGAATAAAAGTCGAAGCTTTTCTAACGAGTTCTACGGTTTGTTGGGTCAGTAATTCAAGATTCATTCGCAATTTTTCCGCCTGACGGAATTTTAGAAAGTGAATTATTCATATAGTAAACCCGGGTAATCAGGGTCAGTAATATAGGAATAACGACCAGATTATGTTTTGCCAGATTTCCGGTTGCACAAAGTAATAGAAATCCATAGAATATCAATAAAAACTGAAACCAGGATGGCTTTCTGGTTGGAGTGATAAAGAAGATCAAGGGCATCCAAAGCGGGAAAGCCCAAAGAATATCGTAGTTGTAGGCCGTTACTCCATGGTTTGTTCCGAACCATAACAAAAGAATGAACCAGCCTATAATTCCTGCAAATCCAAATAAAAATTTATCCAGAAAAAAATTGAGTTTATCTTTTTTGATCTGCCAGTAGGTGAACGCCAGTATGATTGCTGCCAATGCCCAAAAGAAAATCATCGGAGTGATCAGCTCCGCATGATCGGCAGGTTGGGCTATAAAAATATCTCGTTTAGAAGCGATGAGAGGCAATGTTTGCCCTCCGATTTTAATCCTGGAATCGGCGAATGCAGTGCTCAGGTTATCAGGGAGGAAGGTGGCCTGCTCTGGCGTCGCAATCTCATCGGAAGGAGCACCGATCGCCAGATCCATCCCGAAGTCAGCCCATGGGTTTTGTTTGTAGGCATATTTGTCAATCCATTGTCTGAAACTACGTTTTTCATGCGTATATCCCGGAAACTGCAAACTATCTCCACAAGCAGCTTTCAGCGCATCGGCCATCCGGGTAGAGCAGTTGTCGAAAAAGAACTTATACTGATAGAGCCTGTTTTGCGGCAGATAATTGTTTTCCAGGAAGTTGTAAAGCTTCTGTTTCTGAGCAGCTGAAAGGTTTAATACTTCCTCCTTAATAGAACGGTTTTCTGATTCCCAATAGGCTGTCTGGTAATAAAGCGGCCCGACAGATAAAGAATAGGGGAGTGTACCTCTCAGGAATTTGACGTAAAAATTGCCTGTTTCAAAACTGAATGTACCGTAATTATAGGCGCGGTCGATACGCTGAATCGGATCTGAGACCCACAAAACACTATGGCCAAACCCTGAATATAACTCCTTGCCCGGACTTACCGTAATCAGGCTCACCTTGGCTTCAGGACTAAGGGTTTCAAACTGAGCAGTAGCCTGGTGGCAAATCAGTAGGAATGTTAGAGAAAGGGTTAAAAATATCTTTTGTGTAAAGGTGGATTTGCTTAATGTCTTCATGGAGAATGGCTGTCGGGAATTATTAATCTTCAGAATCATCTGTAACTTTTTGAGCGCTGTTTTTCCCGCCAACAATAATCACGATTTCTCCTTTTATGGTTTTGGCAGAAAAGTGTGCCAGTACTTCGGTAACTGTTCCCCGAACATTCTCTTCAAACATTTTCGTGAGTTCACGTGATACTGATACCGGGCGGTCGGCACCGAAATACTCAGCAAACTGCTGCAAAGACTTCAGGAGTCGGTGCGGAGATTCGTAGAAAATCATCGTTCGCTCTTCCTGAGCAAGCTGCTGCAAGCGGGTTTGTCTTCCTTTTTTATGGGGTAAAAAACCTTCGAATGTAAACCGGTCATTGGGTAAACCTGAGTTCACCAGCGCTGGTACAAAAGCCGTAGGGCCGGGCAAACATTCCACGGGAATATCCTGCCGCAGGCACTCACGCACCAACAGGAAACCAGGGTCAGAAATGGCCGGCGTTCCGGCATCGGAAACAAGTGCCATCGTTTCACCTTTCAGAATACGTTCGGTAACCCGGGCGACTGTCTGGTGCTCGTTGTGGATATGGTAACTCTGTAATGGTTTACTGATTCCGAGATGTTTCAGAAGATTACCGGAAGTGCGTGTATCCTCTGCCAGAATCACGTCGGCACTTTTTAAAACATTAATTGCCCGAAGGGTAATATCTTCGAGATTCCCGATGGGAGTAGGTACTACAAAAAGCTTCATTTGTTTTCAAAAATCTGATCTATAGCCTCAGCGAGTTTTTTGTCTTTGGCTGTGACTTTGTTGCCTGCGTCATGTGTGGTGAGTGTTATCTCGACCTTATTATAGGTGTTTGTCCAGGTGGGGTGATGATCCATATCGTCTACTACTACAGCCACCTTTTTCATAAAGGCGAAAGCCTCTTTGAAATCGTTAAATTCAAAAGTCCTCTTCAGTTTATCATTCTCTTCGGTCCACATAGTTTTCAGGCTTTTGGTATAAACGGAATGTCATTTCAGAACGAATATACAGTAATTAACTTTATAACTCCGGCGATCAAGTATATTTGAACTTTGATTACCTGATAAACATTATAGGTAAAGATAAGACAGCCTGTTGCAAACAGGAAAACAGAACGAAATTGAATTATGAAAATTGAACTTGTAAGAGTGGATGACGCATTCCACTTCGAAGGAAGCGGATCTTCTGAGATCAAGGTACATACCGATGGTTCACCGGAAATTGGTGGCAGTAATCAGGGCGTTCGTCCGATGGAACTTCTGTTGATGGGGCTTGCAAGCTGCAGCGCCATAGACGTAGTTCTGATTCTGAAAAAACAAAAGCAGGACATTACCGATTTCAGGATTGTTGCCGACGGCGATCGCGTGGAAGAGGAAGGAACAAAACGTTCACCTTTCAGGAAAATACATCTTACCTTCAAGTTTGCGGGTAATGCATTAGACGAGAACAAGATCAACCGTGCGATTGGTTTGTCGATGGAGAAATACTGCTCGGCTACAGCACAACTTGAAGCATTAGCGGAAATCACGCACAGTGTGGAGATTGCTACTGTTTAATATTACCAGACCAGAGACTTAATATCCCATGCAACAATACCACGACTTACTCCGCCATATTCTTCAACACGGAGTAAAGAAAACGGACAGAACCGGAACAGGAACGATCAGTGTGTTCGGTTATCAGATGCGTTTCGATCTGAAAGATGGTTTTCCACTTGTAACTACCAAAAAAGTACATACCAAATCGATCATTCATGAACTGTTGTGGTTTCTGAAAGGTGAGACCAATATCGCTTATCTGAAAGAAAACGGAGTTTCGATCTGGGACGAGTGGGCAGATGAAAACGGTGACTTGGGGCCGGTGTACGGAAAGCAGTGGAGAAGCTGGGAAGGTATCGACGGAAAGTCGGTGGATCAGCTGGAAGAGGTACTGAAACTGCTGAAAAATACGCCTGATTCACGTAGAATTATGGTTTCTGCCTGGAACCCTACTGAACTTTCAAAAATGAAGTTGCAGCCCTGCCATGCTTTGTTTCAGTTTTATGTAGCACCTCCGGATGAGGCGGCTGGTGAAACGAAAGGGAAATTGTCTTGCCAATTGTATCAGCGTAGTGCTGATGTATTTCTGGGTGTTCCGTTCAACATTGCCAGCTACGCATTGCTGACTATGATGATTGCTCAGGAATGTGATCTTGACCTGGGGGATTTTGTCTGGACTGGCGGAGATACCCATATATATTCGAACCACCTTGAACAGGTTGATCTTCAGCTGAGCCGGGAACCGCGTGCTCTGCCAATACTTCAAATCAACCCGGATGTAAAGAGTATTTTTGATTTCAAATACGAAGATTTTGAACTGAAAAACTATAACCCGTGGCCGGGAATTAAGGCGCCTGTGGCGGTTTAGGGAATTGATAATGAGAAGTTAAGGAGGAAGGAGGAAGTTAAGGAGTTAGGAATTAAGAATGAGGAGTGAAGGAGTCCGGAGTTACGAAATTATCGGCGAGGATTTTGCTATTTCTAATTCTTCATTCATAATTCTTAACTCCCTTTTATATAATTCTCGACGGCCTGTGGCTACTTAGAAAACTGAGAGATTAAGAACGGGAAGCTAAGGAATCCGGAGTTAAGAAGTTATCGGCAAGGCTTTTTACTATTTTTAATTCTTCATTCATAATTCTTAATTCCCTATTCTTCCTTCTTCATTAAAAAAATGAGTATTCAGTATATTCTGGAAATTGTCGGAACGTTTGCATTTGCAATTTCCGGTGCACTGGCAATGAAAGACCAGAAGCATCAGGATTGGTTTGGTGCCAGCTTTACTGCTTTTATATCTTCTATCGGAGGTGGTACTTTGCGTGATATTCTGCTTGATAGCTACCCGCTTGTCTGGATTAGCGACATCACGATCATCTATGCTATCATGGCAGGGATTTTGGTTACGTTTATTTTCTACAAATTTCTTCTTAATCTTCGTAAGACACTCTTCCTTTTTGACACTTGTGGAATTGCACTTTTCACTATTGTAGGAACAGAGAAAGCATTGAATCTGGGAGTGAGACCTGAAATTGCCGCCATTATGGGAATTTTCTCTGCGATTATGGGAGGAGTAATCCGGGATGTAATGACAAACGAAATCCCGATTATTTACAGGAAGGAAGTATACGCTACAGCCTGTTTTGCCGGTGCCTGCTGTTATCTTTTACTGGACAATCTGGGAGCAAGCCGTAATGTGGCTTTTATATCGGCGTCTTTGCTCATTATCGTAATCAGAATATTGGCTGTCCGATATGAGTGGACGGTACCACGCTTTTTCAGATAATGCCTTTATGATTGAGTAGTATTAACTGCGTTCGTCTTTAAGTAACTGCCAGACAATTCGACAGTCCTTCACACAGGATTACACACATCAGAATAAATATTTATGAAAGGAAGTTCTGCATACTTGATTTTATTTATTCTCTGTGTTCTCCCTCTTCACTGGATTAATGCTCAGGATGTTGTACCTCACAAATTTAACATTGATCAAAATCATATTGCCAATTTCGAAGTAGAGGGAAGGCCCGACTTCTATTATCTGTTAAAGGTGAGGAACACCTTAGATGAGCCTTTTGTCTATTGTACAGACATGGCGCCGGGCAAGGATGGTGTTGTAACTTTAAAGGAATCGATAGGAGCGTATTCTGCAGGTCATTACCAGGTTTTGCAATATCCTGTCTCCAAGCCTCATGACTCAGATGGAGACGGTATTGACGATCTGACTGAATTTGTCAATCCTGTTAATCAATCTCCATTTAATGCTGCCAAACAAATCAACTTCAAAGATGGAGCAGTGCATATACCGACCAGGGAAATATTTACGAAATTATCTTTTCAGCATAATGGAGTTTCCGATATAGATCCGCATTTGAAAAACCTGCAATTCGTGAAATTCTACATTGTGCGTGATAATCCTAAGGGCGCTCAGCTCTATTTTATGAATTCAAATACGCATCAGCTGCATGCCTCTTTTAAGCTGGCGACAAAGATCAATTCTGGTGGCGGTTTTGGAGAAATTCCACTTGAATTAAGAGGCGAAATTGTATTTCATCAGAATCTTAAATCTGCAAGCGGTGCACTGGGTGTTTATAGATTTGAATTCGAGCCCAATGATAGCTTCTCTTTCAAAAAGGTGCAAATGGCCTATGAGTTGATTGCAGCGAACATGCCGTTTTTAAAGAATAATCTGGCTTACTATCCAATGCCCAATGCAGCTCTTCCTTTGTATCATGAAGAGAAAAAACTGTATGACCGTTCCAGAATCCCTGTATTATTGGAAGAGGATATTCTTGCTGATATCGACTATATGGCGCTCAATCAGGCAGAGGGTTATGGACTACTTCGTAAAATGGAATTTGGTGATATTCCGGGTATTCGTGACATCGTCATTTATGAAAGTCTTCCGAATGAAATGCCTCGCACAGGGGGCATTATCAGCGCTGTTTCTCAGACTCCGCTTTCGCATGTGAATCTGAGGGCTATTCAGGATAAAGTGCCTAATGCCTACATAAAAGATCCTGCAAACAACAAGAGAATAGCAAATCTCGTAGGGAAATATGTGCATTACATCGTAAAACAAAACGAGTTTAGTATTGAGGAGTCTAATCTGGAAGCGGTAAATGCATGGTTTGATGCGCTAAGACCAAAGAACAATCAGATACCGCCATTGAATTTGACCCGGACCAAAATTGCAAGGTTGGATGATATTCGCTTTGATATGTCGGACTCTTTTGGTGCCAAATGCGCGAATCTCGCCGAAATGCGAACTTTTGGTTTCAGTGCTGAAACCATTCCGGACGGTTTTGGTGTGCCGTTTCATTACTATCGTGTTTTTATGGAACACAATGGTTTCTTTGAAAAAATAGCACACATCCGCTCCGACTCTACTTTTATCCACGACGCGACTGCGAGAGATAAACAGTTGCAGAAATTCAGAAAGGAGATTGAGAAGGGAGAGATGCCACAGTGGATGCTCGACGATCTGGCTGTAATGCAAAACGCGTTTCCCAAGGGACAGCCTATAAGATGTAGATCCAGTACTAATAATGAAGACCTTCCCAATTTCAGCGGCGCGGGTCTTTATGATTCCAAGACCCAGAAGCCTGATGAAGGCCATATCTCAAAATCTATAAAGCAGGTATATGCAAGTATGTGGAACTTCAGAGCTTACGATGAGCGTGAATTTTACAGAATAGATCATTTTGCAGCTTCAATGGGGGTTTTGTGTCACCCCAATGAAAAGGATGAAATATTAAATGGGGTTGGTGTAAGTGCTGATCCGATTTATTATACTGATGAAACCTTTTATCTCAATAATCAGCTGGGTGAAGATTTGGTTACAAATCCGGAGGCTTTATCAATACCGGAGGAGATTATTCTGGAAGCGGGTAACAAGAGCAATGCGGATTTTACGGTGGTCAGATTTTCTAATTTATCCAATTCAAAATTGATTCTGGATAAAAAATACATGGCGCAAATGAAGGATCATTTAAAGGTGATTCATAACCGTTTCAAAAGATTATACAAAGCCGAAAATGATCCACATTTTTCAATTGAAATCGAATACAAAATTGTAAAGGAAGATTATCTGTCAATTAAACAGGCCCGTCCCTGGCTGGGTGCCAATACAAGTTCCGGGGTGGATTTTTATGAAGAGGATAAGATTGCCGATACACCAGCCCTTCATTTTTTCGCTTTCCCCAATCCTTTTGAAAAAACTGTTCATTTTAAATTTGAAAATAAAGAAGGAGGAGGTGTAAAGATTGAACTATACTTACTTAATGGTACTAAAATTCTTGAAAAATCGCTCGGCTACAAATTCGCCGGAACTTACGAAGAGCAGGTTGACCTGAAAAATATCGTTCCTAAAGTAACCGGTTTTATTGCGAAAATCACCCTGGAAGGACAATATAAAAACCATAGCCAAACAACCAGAATTTTTAAGAAATAATCGTCAGCAAACCATGAAACGTATCAGACCGTCATTGTTTATCCTATTTTTCGTCTTTGTCAGCCAGGGTTGTCTACTTGACTTTGGAAATGACAAGTTCACCTCTTTTTCTTTGTATTTATATAATAACAGTTCAAAAAGTGGTTGTCTCGCAGATAGCGTTGATGTGATCTTTACCGTCAAAAATGTGAGTAAGGCTGACAGTGAAGAGGTATGGGTATCTGTTCCTTCACGGGATCAAAAGAATGCTCAGATAGAGGGAACGAAGGACGAGTTCATCAGCGTCCGGGTTTTGAAGGCGGTTGACAGTACTTTTATTTTAGAACAGAGAATTGCTATTAAAAAGAACCTGTATGAAGGGGGGGATCTGCGTACACGCCAATTATCTTATTGTGATAATAACGCGCTGGTATTATCAGGGTTCACAAAGTAAGCATCAAATAAACGCAAAAAAAAGACAGCCACTCACATAAGAATGGCTGTCAGTTGGACCGTTACAGTCGTTCAATTACTTCTTTTTCTTCTTCCCTTTTACAGCACTTGCAGCTTCTTTCACGGTAGGCAATTTAGCAGTCATCGATTCAATTCCTTTTTCGATCTGGCCTTTGTAGAAGCTTGCAAAAGCACCTTCGCCTGAGGCAGCGCCGACTGTCAAAGCTTTTTGAGCAACAGGTATTGCTTCAGCTACTTTTCCCATTTTATTCAGGATCTGTGCTTTCAACCAAAGGTTTGAGAATGTTTCTTTCAAACCGATGGCTTTGTCTGCAAGAGAAAGCGCTTGTGGAAGGTCTTTGCCTGTGGTAAGCATATAACCTGCGGAGCTTTGCAAAGCCGCAACATCTTCCGGTTTGTCAGCCAGAGCCTTATTCAAGCCTGTCATTGTAAGTGTTTCAGTCGCAACACCGATTTGCACAGGTACCTTCACAGATGCCCAGTTGATGTTCAAAAATGCAGTGCTATCTGTGATATTGGAGAAATCAATAGAAAATGATTCTGTAAATTCCGCTGATGTAGGTGCCACTGTAATACGTGCAACATCCTCAGCCTCTTTGTAATTGTCAGTTCCGCCCTGATTGAAGTTTTTATTCAAAATTACAGTCCAGGCTGCACCGGATGGAATAGAAAATAAGGCATACTTACCGGCTGCCACTTTTTTACCTCCGAAGGAGAAATCTGTACTTGATTCGAACGTGGTGGCCATGTTGGCTCCTGTACGCCATACTTCATTGTAAGGAGCAAGTGCTGAACCTTCAGCGAATATAGAACGGCCTTTGATATTTGGACGCGAATATTTTACGGTAAAGTCAGAAACACCGACTGCCTGCGTTAACCCTGCCGCCGAACTTGGTTGCGGAGTACGTTGAGCAACTGATGCTGAGGCAAGTGCTAATATCAGGGAAACCGATAGGAGATACTTTTTCATTTTACAAGGTGGTTTGTGTAAGTATAATTTAACTTGCGGCGAAATTAGAATGAAATAATCAGATAGCCTAAGATGAATAGAAACAGTTTGCTTTCTCTGCTGGACGCTTATCAAACGAGCGATCCGGAAGAAATGAAGATGCAGTCGGAAATGAAGACTTTTGTTACAGAACATGAAGATTGCTTCGAACGTACCTTAAAAACAGGCCACGTCACAGCATCAGGATGGGTGATATCTGAAGACCGGAAGTCAGTATTATTGATGCATCACAGAAAGCTGAATCGCTGGTTTCAGCCGGGCGGGCATTGTGATGGCGATCCTGATGTACTCGCTGTAGCCCGCAAAGAAATTGAAGAGGAAACGGGTTTGTTAAACTTCAGAGTAGACAGTGATGGGATTTTTGACGTGGATATTCATTTGATTCCTGCGAATCCGAAAGATGAGGCGCATTATCATTACGATGTTCGCTTTCTGTTTATCGCAGATGCTAATGAACCGCTGATTATCAATTCAGAATCCCGCGATTTGCAATGGGTTCCTTTGAGTCAGATCGAACAATACAACAATTCGGAATCCATTGTCAGGATGGCAAGAAAAACTATTTCCTGATAAAACGGATACTACGTTCCTGCTCGCCGACCCGTATTTTCAGAATATACAAACCTGAAGTTAGCTGCGTAGGAGCAACCGGCGTTTTTTCAGTCAATAAAAGTGTTTTTTTGAACAAGGTATTGCCGCTCTGGTTGTAAATTTCCAGAGTGGCTTTTTTGTCTCTGAGTGCAACAGGAATCGTCAATGTAAGATCTCCTTCTGTGGGATTTGGATGCAGAAGAATTGCATTCAATATACTTCCTTCGGTTCCCAGTGGGACAAGTTCTTCATTGATAATCTGCTCAGCTCTGGATAGCCTTGGAACACCGTATCCAAGAATGTTGTCGGGAGTAGTGTACTGGTGACCCGATTTCTGTAAAATACCAATAATCTGTTGGGCAGTTAATTGCGGATGTGCCTGCCATAAAATAGCACTGAGCCCGGCGATCAGCGGAGCGGCGAACGAGGTTCCATTACCTGATGTAGCACTTCCCAGGCTGGTTCCAACTACAGTGCCAGCGCCAACGGCGGCTACATCCGGTTTGCGCTGATTGAGCGCATTAGGACCTACGGAAGTATTGGAATACGGACTGAAATCATAGGTGGTACCGCCAACTGTAAGAACAGAATCGACATCGGCAGGGGAGGCCAGACCTGCGCTACCTTCATTGCCAGCGGCATTGATGACGAGCATGCCGGTTCGTGTAGCGAATCTGGCTGCCCTGGCTATAATAGTGGTTTTGCCATCCATTTGCGCACGTGTGTAATTGTACGCCGGGGTATTGAATTCGCCAGAAAAAGTACGATAACCTAGCGACGAATTGAGAATGTCCGCACCCAGACTATCCGCTCTTTCAGCCGCCATCAACCATGTAATCTCCTCATAAGGTGATTCTCCTTCGTCATTTTCTGTACGATACAAGGCAAAGGAAGCTTTATAAGCAACCCCGATCATAGAAGAAGGGAGATAGGCGGCCATAGTAGACAAGACTTTCAGGCCATGCTCCGAAGCGCCATCATTGTAAACATTGCCATCGCGGGCAACGAAATCGTGCGAATCAACAAGTCGGTTTTCATCAAACACAGGTTTTAGAAAATTGACCAGATTTCCGTTTGAGAAACCATTGTCGAGGACAGCGATCAGCATATTTTGCCCATAAAAACCTTTGTTGTGCAGTACGCTGGTTTCCATCAATGCCAGTTGATTAGCCATTCGGCCATAGTCCAGTTCCGCAGTGCCAAGCTTATCATTGACAGCCCCGACACGATGTATGCCCGGAGAAGCAGTAGTGATGTTAGCTACAGGAAGATTGAGCTCGATTCCTTTGTAAGAAGGTAGTGACTTGATTTGATCTAATTGTACGTTTGAGGCCTCAACGAGGGCACCATTGAACCACCGTGAAGTATAAATAACCTTAGCGCCGGTCTGTTTGACTGCTTCCACATAGGCAGGATTCACTGGCAAATCGGTATTCGTTAATCTGATTCTTTGTCGTTCTCTTCGTGAGACAGAGCGTTCAGAGAGAAACGCAGTGGGGTTTTCGACGGAATAAGGAGAATTGTTTTTGTCTTTAAACAGAACCAGATATCTGGGATTGGTTTGTGCCAGAGAGATGTTCGCCAGACATACCATAAATATAAAAGAAAGGAATATAGGTCGAATCATAACGTGTTGAGTTCCTGAATCACTGCTTTTTCTTCATATCCCGAAACAATTGTGCCCGAACAATCTGGTGTATAGCAGTATTTCACATGTATTTTTTCTGTAGCTACCAGACCGACTCCGGCAGCGTATATTTCAATATACTTATTTTTCGATAAAAGTGTTGAGTCCTGTTGTCTGACGATGGTTACGGTATTAGGAAAATACTGTAAACCAATCTGTTTGGGTTTTCCTTTGTCTACACAGCGAAAGGGCTGTTCTGCTCCCTGATTATAGCTATTTCCGTTCCATGACAGACCTTCAGACAATGGAAAATACATTTTAATGATTGTTTGTCCATGCTCCTGAGCGAACGCTTTATCAGCAGTTCGCCATATTGCTGCTGAAGAATCAGTACGCCATTCGGACTGGCTCCATTTGCTGATATATGCAATCCGGTTAGCACTTTGTTTATCTGTAATGTTAAATACTTCACCAACAACTGACTGAATCTGATAATCACTGACCCGCTGAGGGCCGGATGGGAAATAGGTTGTTCTGGTGACAGTAAAACGGGATATACTTCCGGATTGAACCGGAAAGTAGTCATAGTCTGAAACACTTTCAGGTGCAGTATTTTCTTTGCAACCTGATAAGATCAGACTGAAAATCAGTAGGATGAAACTTCTTTTTGTATTGAAGACCATCGTAGCAAAGTATTTAGATCAACGTGTTTCAGGCTGTCGCCGGAGCAGCTTTTTTTCTTCCCCCCAAATGCTTGCATTCCAATAATGCATCAATTCCCGAATAAGGAACTATCGATTTCAGATAGCCGTAATTATCAGCCAGCGGAACAGTTTTGTTATTATCGCCCATAGATATATCAATGTCATTCATCCCAAACTGACACGGATGCTCGTAGCCTGCAGCATGCGTGAGTTCAATGATTTCTTTCGAAAATGTCTGTACATAATTCCTGAACCGGGCGCTTTTAAGTGCCGGGTCAATACCTGCTTCCAGCCATTTGTTGTTTGTGGCAATACCCGTCGGGCAGCGGTTGGTATGGCAAGTCTGAGCCTGTATACATCCGATGGCCATCATCGCTTCCCGCGCTACGTTGATCACATCGGCACCCATAGAAAATGCCATGATCGCCTGAGCAGGTAGCCCCAGTTTTCCCGAGGCAATAAAGGTGATTTTATCAGTAAGGTTTCTTTTTTGAAATATTTTGTAAACGGTACTGAAAGCAAAAACCAAAGGAAGGGACACGTGGTCTGCAAATGAAGGAGGAGCAGCTCCGGTGCCACCCTCACCGCCATCGATGGTAATGAAGTCGGGTCCCTTCCCGGTTTCTACCATAATATCTGCCAGTTCTTCCCACATATCGGTCTTCCCGACAGCCGATTTAATTCCAACCGGTAATCCGGTTTCAGCAGCCATTTGTTCAATAAAATCTACCATGCCCCTCACCCCTGAAAAAGCGCTGTGGTATGGAGGTGATACGATATCCTTACCAAGAGGTACCTGGCGGATCTCAGCAATTTCTTCTGTGATTTTACTGGCAGGAAGAACACCACCCTTGCCCGGTTTGGCGCCCTGCGATAGTTTGAGCTCAATCAGCCGCACGGCGGGTTTTGACTCAGTCATTCTGACCAGCTTTTCCATTACAAAGTTTCCGTCGTCATCGCGTACTCCGAAGTAAGAAGTTCCCATATTGAACACTATATCGGCTCCATACTGATGATAAGGCGAAAGCCCGCCTTCGCCGGTATTGTGGTAGTTGCCGAATTCAAAAGAGCCTTTGTTCAGGGATTCTATAGCTCTTGCAGAAAGCGAGCCGAAACTCATCGCACTCACATTGACGATCGAACGGGGACGATAAGGACGTTTTCGGCTGTGGTATTCTCCGATTACTTTGGCACTTGGAATTGTGTAATGATTGGGATCCTTCGCATTGATCACATGGTGCGGATGAGAGACAGGCAGCTGATAAGGAAGCATAGCCGGCTTAATGAGCACATAACCAGGCTCTGTCATATCCTGATCCGTACCGAATCCCTGGTAGTTGTTTTCCTTCTTGGAGGAGGCGTAAATCCAGGAACGTTGTCTGCGATTGAAGGGAAGTTCCTCTCTGTTGTTGGCAACGATGTATTGGCGTAACTCAGGCCCTATGGTCTCAATCAGGTAGCGGAAGTGACCTACAAGCGGGAAATTATGTTGGATGGTATGTTTTTTCTGAAAAATGTCCCTGAGCGCGATAGCCAGTAACAGGACAATAATATAAACCCAGATCGGGATAACTGAGAGGAAATGAAAAAAGGACTCCATTTGGTAACTAGTTCAGAATACAGTATGATGAATCCGTCAAGATAATAAAGTTTAGCCATATTATCCTGACGGACCCTTTATACTATACTTCTTCCCAGGTCGTCACTTTGGCAAGATCGTTCCAGTAACCCGGATACGATTTCACCACTACGCCCGGCTCCTCAATCAATATAGGATGCATCATACCAACTGGAGCAAAGGCCATGGCCATGCGGTGGTCGTCATACGTGTGAATAGACGGTGTCGTATCAGGAAAATCGGCTATACGTGAAACACGGTATAGGTGATTGGTCTCAATTTCTTTTAACTCGGCACCCAGTTTTTGAAGTTCCTGTTGGAGTGCGAGCACACGGTCTGTTTCTTTTATTTTTAAACTCTCAATGCCTGTTAATGACAGAGGAATATTTTTCATTGCACAGCAAACGGCAACTGTCTGGGCAAGATCGGGGCAGTCTGTAAAATCCCATCCTATAGATGGCGAAGGAGCTATTTTACGTAGTAAAACACCTCTTTCAGTGAAAATACTTTCAACTCCCAGGTGGCTCATGATTTCGGCAATAGCGCTGTCGCCCTGAAGCGAATCTTCTTTCAGACCCAGTAATTCTACTTCAGCATTTTCTGCCAAAGCGACGATGCTGTACCAGTAGCTTGCTCCTGACCAGTCTGACTCGATGGCGTAAGGAGTTGATTTGTATTTCGAAGCAGGTACGTGCAATGTATTCGTGTGCCAGTCTGCCTGATAATCCACTCCGAAAGCAGCCATCTGCTTCAGCGTCATTTCGATATACGGGCGTGAGCCTACTTCTCCTTCAAGCTGAATGGTGATACCTTCCGGTAAAGACGGAGCTATAAGGAGTAAGGCAGAGATATATTGGCTGCTGACATTGCCGCGTATGCTAACAGTATTTTGTCCTGAATACTTAAATCCATTCAGTAACAGCGGAGGATAACCTTCCACTTTTTCATATTGAATATCTGCTCCAAGTGTTCTCAAAGCATCTACCAGAATTCCGATCGGGCGCTCGCACATTCTTGGCGTGCCTGTCATGCGTTTTTTCTGATTGGTCACTGCGAAATAGGCAGTCAGAAAGCGCATGGTTGTTCCGGCGTCGATTACATCAGCGGTTTCCTCGTCAGAAGCCAGCAGACGTAACATGGTTTGTGAATCACGTGCCTCAGAAATGTTGGTAAGTTCAGAAGTAAATCCGGTCAGCGCATTGATAATCAGCGCTCTGTTACACTCACTTTTGGATGCAGCAAGTTTAATTTCTGTAGCTATGGGATTCTGAGGCGGATGAACAAGTATAGATTTCACTTTATTGAATAACAGGTTATTGGAGCAAAAAATGGTGGATTTGAAATTTCAATAGGCTTGCTGTACGATGAAGTGTTTACAGGGTTGGCGTCAGTATGTTTCCAATACTTTCAACTTATTTCTGTTGTTGATCTTAAGGGATGAAAATGAAACTTTGTAGCAAAATATACCTGTAGCTACAATGGCACCTCCTACAATCAGTGTGGATCCGTCGGTGGTAAAGCGTTTGTTGTCGATACCTCTGTTGAAGAAATCAGCACCTACGTAAATCAGTCCTGCAAAAGGGAGCAAATAGGCTGCCTGCGTCACAAATGGAATACGACGTGACACTTTCAGCAGGCGAATGTCTTTCAGAAGTACATCCTGATAATCCATTCTTTTCATGACTTCATTCACCGTTCCTATAGTGAAGGATGAATCGGTAACGCCGGTGATCAGTTCATTAAAGCGGATTGATTCGTTTTTGAGTCTGAACTTGATATTATCTCCCGGGAAAAATCTGTAGCGGTGAAATCCTCCTATTGCGGGAGAAGCATCGAGAACGATATATTTCTGACCCGGAGTGGCTATTACCTTGTTGTTACTGTTTTGTTTAAGGAAAATTTCTTCACTGGAAAGCGCTTTTTGCGGATCGTACTGATCCTGGGCCGAAGCTGTAAAATGTCCGACCGCCAGTAAGAATAGTATTGTAAGATATTGTTTCATGTAAAAAAGGAATCGTTCAAAGATAGGCAATCATTCCTTTAAAACGGGTAAAGCGTGCGCAATGTTGCTTGCAACTGCACTATTGCTCTTCATCAATTTCACTCTCTTCTTTGGAGATTTTCACTGACACACCGCCGGAAATGACCATTTTCATCACATCAGTAGCACTTGTATCCAAAACCGTAACATTTTCAGCAGGCACAATAAATAATTCGCCTGACAGAGAATAGGAAAACGGCATATATACCGCCACATGCTCCTCAATATGGAGATGACTAAGATCTGTTTGTGTAATGAAACCGATTTTTTTTATACCCGTATCCTTGTACACAGTAACAAGCACAGGCTGATTGAATTTTTTCTTATCCCCTACGAACGCGAGAATGAGATCTTTAATGGAGTAATAGATCAGGCTTACCAACGGAATTCTCCGCATGATGCTCTCTGTGAACCGCAAAAAGGATTGCGGTACAACTGTTGAAAAGAAAAATCCAAGCAATACAATCCCACCGATAATGATGAGTCCGCCCAGGCCGGGAAGGTATACGTCTTTTCTTCCTGAGATGGGAACATTGATCGGGATGATGTTATCCAGAAACTCTATCCCCGTCCAGATAATAAGGGCGGTTGCGTACAACGGAGCTACCAAAACAAGTCCGCGGATAAAATAACTGAGGATTCGTTTCAAAAAGCTGTTTCTTATTTCCATGTATATTTCATGCTAATAAAAGAGAGTTGAAAAGCTGAATCAGCTGTTTTCACTACAAATTTTCACTTATTTCAGCATTATACGTGCATTTGGGGGTAAAAGATTAATGATCCGCTGCCGATATTATTGGAATGGTAAAATATTGGACGATGTTAATGTAATATGGATATTTGCACCCGGCGAAGTAGGTTGGTATTTCGTGCCGGAGGCTTCTTTGTAAATAGTATCGCACATTTTTGACCATATATGTATCAGGCAAGTTATTTAAAGCATTTTACAGAAGAAGTATTTTTAGCTATTGGTTGCAGGCCCGAAGAGGCCAGACTGGCAGCAGAAGTGTTGGTGAGTGCCGATTTGAGAGGAGTTGATTCTCACGGAATTGCGCGGCTCGCTGGTTACGTCCGCCTTTATGATCATGGCCGGCTTAATCCTACTCCTAATATAAAAGTTGTGCATGAAACGCCCAGTACTGCGGTAGTGGATGGAGACAAGGGATTGGGGTTGGTAGTAGCACCACGTGCAATGGAAATTGCGATGGAGAAAGCGGAAAAAGTGGGTTCAGGCTGGGTGTCTGTACGTAATTCCAATCATTTTGGAATTGCCGGCTACCATGCCATGCTCGCTCTTCAGAAGGAAATGATCGGAATGACCATGACTAATGCAGCACCGCTTGTGACACCTACTTTTTCATTGGAAAAACTATTGGGTACCAATCCAATCGCAGTGGCCGTACCAGCATTAAATGAACCTCCGTTTGTTGCTGATTTTGCTTCTACTGCTGTAGCGTATGGAAAGTTCGAAATTCTGCAGCGCAAAGGTTTGCCGGCACCATTGGGCTGGGCGCAGGATGCTAAGGGAGAAGATACTACAGATTCCAATGCTGTGAAAAGCGGCGGCGGATTGCTTCCGCTGGGTTCAGACAGAGAACATGGGAGCCACAAAGGATACGGGCTGGGAGCCATTGTTGATATTTTTTCGGGTGTGTTGTCAGGCGCTAATTTTGGTCCATGGGTTCCGCCATTTGCCACTGCCGGATTTATGTCTGCGCAGGAAGGAGTAGGCTTGGGAACCGGCCACTTTCTGGGCGCGATGCGTATCGACGGTTTCAGGCCTGCCGACGAATTCAAAAAAGATATGGATAAATGGATTGGTGCATTCCGGGGAGCAAAGGCTGTGAAAGGTAAACGTGTACTGATTCCTGGTGACCCTGAAAGGGAAATTGAAGCAGTCAGAAGTGTTGAAGGTATCGAGTTGCTTGAACCGGTCGTTTTGTCACTATCAGAATTGGCAAAGCGCTTCGGTATCAGTTTTGAAAGTAATTTATAATTGTACAATTTAATTATCTAAATGGCTGATGGCTCACCACTAACAGCTTAAAGCTAACCACCATGTCGCGTAATTTTAAAGTAGGGTTGTTTGTCACGATAGCGATTCTGACCACTACATTCACTTTTTACTTTTGGCAGATTTTCAAAACGCCGAATATTCAGGCTGACAAGGAGTCGAGCTTTGCCTTATTAATACCTGAAGGCGCTGATTACAAAACGGTACTGGACTCATTGAACAAACATGAGGTCATTACCGACCAGATTTCATTCCGTTTTCTGGCAAAATTCCTTGACTATCCCGAGAATATCAAACCGGGTCGTTATGTTTTTAAACCGAATACAACCAATTATCAGGCTGTAAAAAAGCTCGTATCCGGTGAACAGGATGCTGTAAAGTTGACCTTTAATAACATCCGTTTGAAGGAAGACCTGATCCGTAGAATCGGCAGCCGTTTTGAATTTGGAGAAGATAATTTCAGAAAGGCTTTGAATGACCAGGAAGTGTGTCGTAAATATGGTTTGGATACACTCACGATTGTTTCGATGTTCCTGCCTAATACTTATGAGATATACTGGACCACGGGTACGGAGAAGTTCCTTGACAGGATGCACTCAGAGTATAAAAAATTCTGGAATGAAGAGCGCTTATCAAAAGCCAAACAAATCGGTCTGACACCTGTACAGGTGTCTATTCTTGCATCAATCGTTGAAGAAGAGCAGGCGCGTAAGGTAGATGAGAGACCAAGAGTAGCAGGTTTGTATATGAATCGCCTCAATGCTCAGATGCCGTTACAAGCCGATCCTACCATCAAATTTGCGTTGCAGGATTTTGCAATTAAACGCATTCTGAATGATCAGCTAAGGGTGAAGTCTCCTTACAATACTTATGTGAATATAGGTTTGCCTCCGGGGCCTATTCGCGTGGCTGATTTTAAGTCGCTGGATGCGGTATTAAATTATGACAAACACGAGTATTTGTACATGTGTGCCAAAGCAGATTTGTCAGGTTATCATGCATTTGCCAAAACTTATCCCGACCATCTGAACAATGCCCGTATGTATCAGGCTGAGCTTAACAGATTGAACATTATGAAATAAGATAGATGTAAATACCAGAAAGCCGGATGAAGGGTTGACGATTCATCCGGCTCTTGTTTTTAAACAGAATTATAAAATATTTACATGTTTTCATACGAAGTAAAAGGAATCAGAGTACGTTACGCGGACACAGACCAAATGGGATATGTTTATTATGGAAACTATGCCAGATACTATGAAATCGGTAGGGTGGAAGCATTAAGGAGCATCGATTTTCATTACAAGGCGATGGAGGGTGAAGGGGTAATGATGCCCGTTTATGAAAACCGGTCAAGATATCTGAAACCTGCCCGTTACGACGATTTGCTGAGTATCAAGGTGACTTTAAATGAAATGCCCCGTGTTCGCGTAATTTTTCATTACGAGATCCGTAATCAGGATGGCGATTTATTAAATACCGGCGAGACCACCCTTGTTTTTCAGCGTATGGATAATGCCAAATTGTGCATGGCACCCGACCGACTGCTCGAAAAATTGAAACCGTATTTTTAAACTGAATCTTAAGACGCATACTATGCTTGAAAAACTGTTGAGAAACCGGCATATCAAGCAGCTGATTCTCTGGGCTCAAAGGAATACCTTATTTCGCGGTACAATATCTCTTTATGAGATTCTGCTGAATCTTGTCCATAGCAACAGAAAATTTGATATAGACCAGAGAGCGTCTGCAGTTGCTTACAGCCTGACACTTGCCTCTTTTCCTGCGATTATCTTTCTTTTTACACTCATTCCATATATCCCGATTGCGGATCTGGACAAGCAGATTATGACGATGCTACAGGAGGCGATGCCCCGGGGCATATATGAAGATGCTGACCAGACTATTATGGATATTCTTAGCAGACCTCGCCGTGGTGTACTTTCCTTTGGTTTCATCTTCACCATGATCGCCTCGACCAATGGGATGATGTCTTTAATGCATTCTTTTGATGTCGTATTCGAAGAACAGGAAACCAGAGGGTTTTTAAAGAAACGTGGTATTGCCATTTTACTTACATTACTACTTATTGCTGTAGTGGTTGTCGCAATACTGATGCTTATTGTAGGCGACGCCGTTATCAACTATCTGAGTGGATGGAATATTTTTCAGAATAGCTGGGTGGTTTTCCTGTTTAACGTTACACGTTACCTGATTACTTTCGGTGCACTGATGTTGGCTATATCGTTGATTTATCGTTTCGCCCCGAGCCAAGGCAAGCGCTACACGCTTTTTAACTTTGGTACTGTTATTGCTTCTGTACTCATTTTAGTGGCAACCCTTGGTTTCTCTTTCTATCTATCGCGGTTCAGTTCTTATAACAAGCTATACGGTTCTATCGGGACGCTGATAGCGCTGATGATCTGGTATTACTTGCTTGCTTTTGTAATTATTCTGGGTTTCGAGGTAAACGCAAGTATTGATACCGCCAAACGACGTGTGCGTCAGCGACTTCGGAAGGCTGGAACCGAATAATAAGTAGGTCTTCTGTTTTGTAGTATTATTTCGGATTTTTGTGACTTACGGTTATTATAATCGTTTAAAATTACCAGTTAATACAGGTGGTTCACAGAAGGATGGAAGATAGAAAACAACCCCTCGTAAGTGTTATTTTGACGACCTATAACCATGAAAGGTTTATAGGCGAATGCCTTTCTGCCGTTTTTGCCCAGGATTATCCCAATATTCAGCTCATTGTTATTGATAATGCAAGTGCCGACAATACGTTAAATCTGATAGAGGCGGCAAGGGAGATTCATCCTGAGCTAACTTTAATCCGAAATGTGTTTAATAAAGGCCTCTGTAAAGCTTTCAATCAGGGACTTGCGATAGCAGAAGGGAAATATGTGATTGACTTATCAGGTGACGACGTATTTTTTCCAAACAGGATATCAAGTCAGGTTGCAGCATTTGAGTCCTGTTCGGAAGACTATGCCGTAGTGTTCTCCAATGCCAGGTACATAGACGTGGATGGAAAGCATCTTCAGTATCATTTTCAAATTGACGCTGAAGGGAAAGCGATAGGAACAGTGCCAAGCGGAGATGTATATAAGCGTGTTCTGGAGAAATATTTTATCTGTACACCAACAATGATGATGCGGACGAGTGTGCTGAAACACCTTGGAGGCTATGATGAGTCTTTGGCATTTGAAGACTTTGATTTTTGGATACGTTCTGCTTCTGCTTATAAATATTATTACCTCGATGAAATCCTGACTTCGAAAAGAGATGTTCCTAATTCTCTTAAATTCCAGATTCTGGAAAAAGGAAGTGGTATCCTGGATAGTTGTTATACGGTTTGTAACAAAGCCTACGATTTAAATCGGGATCAGGAAGAATTTGATTTGCTGGCAAACAGGATCCGAAGCTTCATCAGAAAATGTCTTTATGCTCAGGAATTCGATCTGGCATTAAAATTTAGGAAATTACTTAATTATATAGAAAACCCTGGCTGGAAGACGGAGATGATTGTATTTCTGTGCCGATTACATATCCCGGTCAATTCTCTGTATCGGTTCTATATCAACAATATCTATAAATTAATCACTTCAGGGAAGGATTTAGCTTTTGATATTGTTCACTAAAAAAGCTAATTTCCGCCATGCCCGCAGAATTAATCAAAATATATCCTGAAAATCCTGATGAGAGACGAATTCGTCAGGTTGTTGAATGCCTCAAAGATGGAGGTCTGGTCATTTACCCGACGGATACGGTGTATGGTCTGGGATGTGATATTTTTAATACACGGGCTGTCGAAAAGATAGCGCGTATAAAAGGTATCAAACCTCAGAAAAACGACTTTTCATTTATCTGCTATGATTTGAGCCATATTGCTGACTATGCAAGGGTAGGAAATGTAGCATTTAAGATGATGAAAAGAGTCCTTCCCGGTCCCTATACTTTTATTTTGAATGCTAATAATAGTGTTCCCAAGTTGTTAAATACCAATAAAAAGACGGTTGGTATTCGTATTCCTGATCATAATATTCCCCGTGAAATCGTTAAAGCGCTCGGCAATCCAATCGTTACCACATCTATAAAAGATGATGATGAAGTGATTGAGTATTCTACGGATCCCGAACTAATATTCGAAAAGTTTCAGCACCAGGTAGATATCGTGATAGATGGCGGATATGGAGGAAACATAGGATCCACGATCATAAAGGCTGATGGCGACGATTTTGAAATTGTAAGGGAGGGGCTTGGGGATACGTCAGTCTTTCTTTAGAGTAATTTTGTATATAATTAAGTTGGAGTTGAATATTAGCATATATACAAAATATTTGTTATTGTTTTTTTGATAATCTCGCTCCCGTTTCCCATATTTGATAGTGCCACAATCACCTGTAAATGAACTGCCTTCACGGGAGGCGCGCATTGAATTGCAGTATCTTCCCAGTCTGGAATATTTCGCTTGTATACTTCATTACGATCACATCTGGATTGACGTTGAAGAGCGGTATGTGAAGCAGACTTTCCGCAACCGGTGTCAGGTTTTAACCGCCAATAAAGTGGATACACTCACGGTTCCTGTCAGTATCGATAATCACGGTTTGACAAAAGATGTGAAAATAGACTATAGCCAGGATTGGGTAAGGCGTCATCTTGGGTGTTTGCAGGCTGCTTACGGAAAGTCGCCGTTTTATGAGTACTACGCCCCTGAATTTTTAGGTATATTTCAGAAGAAGTATAACTTCCTGATCGATCTGAATTATGAATTATTGACAATTTGTCTTAGATTGGTAGGCATTAAGAATAGAGTAACGTACAATTTGTCAGGTACTAAAAATGGCGAAAATGGCGTTTTGAATGAGATTTCTCAAATTAACAATAAAAAAGCGGGGTATATTTTCAAATATTATGCACCCGAACCCTATTATCAGACCTTTGGGAATGATTTTGTGAGTAATCTTAGTATTGTTGATCTGATTTTTAATATGGGGCCGGAAGCAAAAAGTGTTTTGTTAAGATCCTTGAAGAGTCGATAAAGCTTATTGAACAAAGATGGTTCATGTAGCGTTTAGAATAGTAAACACTTTTATTGCTGCATAATGGAAGCAAAATTTTCGAATAGAGTGAAAGAAGTAATCTCTCTGAGCCGGGAAGAAGCGCTACGGCTGGGGCATGATTACATTGGTGCCGAACACTTATTATTAGGAATGATTCGTGAGGGCGATGGAGTGGCGATTGGGCTGCTGAAGAAGCTGGGGGTTTCGCTGGACGACGTCCGACAGACCATTGAGCAGGCAACCAAGGGTGCTGCTACTAATAATGTAAAAAATCTCCAGAATATCCCTTTGACCCGACAGTCGGAAAAGGTGCTTAAGATTACTTACCTGGAGGCGAAAATATTTAAAAGCCCTCTGATAGGTACTGAGCATTTACTACTGTCCATCCTGAGAGATGAAGATAATGTAGGCACTCAGATCTTACATAAGTTTAACGTTAATTACGAAGTCATTAAAGAAATGCTGGAATATCAATCATCTGGTTCGAGACCTCACATGGGGCCGGAAACCGAAGACGGAGACGACGAAGCAAGAGGTGGCATGTTCGGTGGAGGAGGTAGCGGCCAGGCTTCTGGAAAAGAAGCTAAAGGCGGAGAAAAGTCACGTACTCCTGTACTGGATAACTTTGGTCGTGATTTGACAAAAATGGCTGAAGTTGGAAAATTAGATCCTATCGTTGGTCGTGAAAAGGAAATCGAACGCGTAGCCCAGATACTTAGTCGTCGCAAGAAAAATAACCCGATTCTGATAGGTGAACCCGGAGTTGGTAAAACTGCGATTGCCGAAGGTCTTGCTCTGAGAATTGTTCAGAAAAAGGTTTCAAGAGTTCTTTTCGGGAAACGTGTGGTAACGCTTGATCTTGCTTCTCTTGTTGCAGGAACGAAGTACCGCGGACAGTTTGAAGAAAGAATGAAAGCGGTTATGAATGAACTGGAAAAATCTCCGGATGTAATTCTTTTCATTGATGAACTTCATACAATCGTAGGAGCTGGTGGTGCGTCAGGTTCTTTGGATGCATCCAATATGTTTAAGCCGGCATTGTCACGTGGAGAAATTCAATGTATTGGTGCTACCACTCTAGACGAGTACCGCCAGTACATAGAAAAAGATGGCGCGTTAGCCCGTCGTTTCCAGATGGTAATGGTAGACGCTACTTCAATTGAGGAAACCATTCAGATTCTTGAAAACATCAAGGATAAATACGAAGAACATCACCACGTTAATTATACACCGGAAGCGATCAGTACAGCTGTAAAGTTGTCTGAGAGATATATCACAGACAGATTCCTGCCTGATAAAGCGATTGACGTACTGGATGAGGTGGGTGCTCGTGTGCACATCAGCAACATTACGGTTCCTGAAGACATTCTTGCTTTGGAAGAACAAATCGAGAATATCAAACAGGAGAAAAATCGTGTTGTAAAAAGCCAGAAATACGAAGAAGCTGCGCAATTGAGAGATCGTGAGAAAAAGTTGATCGATCAGTTGGAGCGTGCAAAACAGGCTTGGGAAGAGGAAACGAAACAAAAACGCTATACAGTTACTGAGCATAATGTAGCAGAGGTAGTAGCGATGATGACTGGTATTCCTGTTACCAATGTTTCGATGGATGAAGGCAAGAAATTGCTGCACATGGCCGATGAATTAAAAGCGAAGGTTATCGGTCAGAATCCTCCGATTGAGAAACTTGTGAAAGCAATTCAGCGTACACGTGTAGGGTTGAAAGATCCTAAGAAACCAATCGGATCGTTTATCTTTCTTGGACCAACAGGTGTGGGTAAAACCGAGCTGGCGAAAGTTCTGTCTACTTATCTGTTTGATAAAGATGATTCGCTGGTGCGTATCGATATGAGTGAGTACATGGAGAAATTCAGTGTATCTCGTCTGGTTGGAGCACCTCCGGGATATGTTGGCTACGAAGAAGGTGGCCAGTTGACTGAAAAAATCAGAAGAAAGCCTTACAGTGTAGTACTGCTGGATGAGATTGAAAAGGCGCACCCTGATGTATTCAATATCCTGCTTCAGGTTTTGGACGACGGTATCTTAACTGACGGTTTGGGTCGCAGAGTTGATTTCCGTAATACGATCATTATCATGACTTCGAACATCGGAGCGCGTGACCTGAAAGATTTCGGTGCCGGTATTGGTTTCTCTACCAAAGCGAAGACTGAAAATCTGGATGATATCATGAAAGGAACAATTCAGAGTGCTTTGCGTAAGGCATTTTCACCTGAGTTCCTGAACCGTTTGGATGATGTGATCGTGTTCAATTCTCTTCAGAGAGAAGATCTGCACCAGATTATTGATATTTCTCTTGGTAAATTGTTCAGCCGCGTAAAAGGTTTGGGTTATGAAATCGAATTGACCGTAGCTGCGAAAGACTTTTTGTCAGAGAAAGGATATGACCCGCAATATGGTGCCCGTCCTTTGAACAGAGCCATTCAAAAATATCTTGAAGATCCTGTTGCGGAAGAGATTCTGAAGGGTGATTTGAGAGAAGGAGATGTTCTGGTTGCGAATCATGAGGAAAACTCAGAGGAGTT
Organism: Dyadobacter luteus; assembly: GCF_003383615.1. GTDB lineage: Bacteria > Bacteroidota > Bacteroidia > Cytophagales > Spirosomataceae > Dyadobacter > Dyadobacter luteus. Next base: position 174,633 of record NZ_QNUL01000007.1, on the reverse strand, counting down.
AACGATCAAAGTAAGAAAGAAGGAAGAGGAGTTAGCTAACTAACTTTTCAGATAAATTATAATGCTGCAGGGCAGGTCGAAAGATCTGCCCTGTTTTTGTACATATTATTTGAGAATTTGTGTGACTTCCAGGTAGGTTGGCGTCTCATTGGGGATTTTATTCACTGTACATCAAACACACCACTTTTATGTCAACTATCAATATTCTTGAGTTAGCCAAGAGTTATCTAAACACTTCAAACGTAGGAAAACTAGCGGGCCAGCTGAATGAAGAGCCTTCTGCTGTACAACATGGTTTGAATGCCATTCTGCCATCAGTCTTAGGGGCCGTTATGCAAAAAGCTTCTACTACCCGCGGAGCAGGTGAGGTACTCGAAGTTGTAAGAGGTTACGAAGAAAATAACCTGCTGTCTAACTTACCAGACATATTAAGCAATGGCGATAAGTTTCAGCAAATATTGGCTGCCGGAAAGAAGTTGTTACCTGTGTTTTTTGAAGGTACACTACCTGGATTATCTGCCAAAATTTCCGAGGATACCGGTTTAAAACAATCGTCTTCCAATTCACTGATCGGTATAGTTGCGCCTTTGATTTTGAGTATTATTGGGAGTGACGTAAAATCATCCGGCTATGGCTTGTCGGGACTTACTTCCCATTTGATGGGGCAGAAAAATGCGGTGCTGGCTGCTTTGCCAGCCGGGTTCAGTAGTCTGCTTAATTTTAAAGATTTGGGAGATTTTAAAGGTTCGGAAGAGACACATGTTAAACATGAATATGAGGAGAAAAAGAAATCGTCCTGGCCGATCTGGCTGATTGTTATATTGGCGATATTAGGTTTGTTATGGATACTGAAAACCTGCAAAAAGGATGAAACGGTTGTAGTTAATGGAACCGGCGCGGCTTTGGATTCAGCAACGGTTGCAGTTTCAGATTTAGTTGATTCCACGGCGGGAAAAATCAAAGACGGTCTGGAAGTCCTTGGTAGTTTCTTTAAAAGAAAGTTGCCTAATGGTGTAGAGTTGAATATACCGGAGTTTGGTATCGAGAACAAACTTGTAACTTTTATTGAAGACAAAGATAAGTTGGTTGACAAAACAACCTGGTTTAATTTCGATCGGATCACATTTGAGACTGGAAGTAATAAATTGAGTGCAGAGTCGCTCGAACAGACAAAGAATATTGCTGAGATATTGAAAGCATTTCCAGCTGCCTCTCTGAAAATAGGAGGTTATACAGATAACACCGGGACAGCGGCAATCAATAAAAAGTTATCTCAGGAAAGAGCGGATGCCGTTAAGGCTGCAATTGTATCGGAAGGTGTAGCTACGGAAAGATTGGATGCAGAGGGATATGGTCCGGAACATCCTGTAGCAAGCAACGATACCGAAGAGGGAAGGGCTCAGAACCGTAGAATTGCTGTAAGAGTTACAAAGAAGTAAATCCTGTTGATTTGTTAGCCATGAGGACCCGGTTTGCGCCGGGTCTTTTTTTGTTCTTATTGTATAAAAAATATATTTTGATACCGCTAATGTCCGAATCTATGGAGGATTTATCCTAAATTTAGAGCTACATCATATTTGACAATGGTAATGCAAACAAATTCCGGAATAGGTTACATTTTCACTGTTATTTGCCTGCTTTTTGTGATTTCTCATCCTGCCAGGTCACAAAAGTTACCATCCGGGCCACAGGTGCTCACTTTCTTTTCCGATGTTGACGACACGGAACAACCCTATGGTTTATACCTTCCAAAGAATTATGACCCCGCAAAAAAATATCCGTTGGTGATGATGTTGCACGGCGCAGGCTCCAATCACCGTCTTGCATTGCGGCGTGTCTTTGGAAAGAGTAATGCAGAAGACGAAATGGACGTGGAAGCGAGCAGATATTTTCCCGCCTGGGACGATGTGGATTACATTGTAGCTTCACCTCTGGCAAGAGGAACAGCAGGCTACCAGGGCGTACCTGAGCAGGATGTTTATGATGTGCTTGACGATGTTAAAAAAAGATTCAGTATTGATGAAAACCGTATCTATCTGACGGGTCTCTCAATGGGAGGGGGCGGTACACTGTGGATCGGACTAACCAGACCAGATATCTGGGCGGCCATTGCACCGGTATGTCCGGCTCCGCCGGCAGGAACAAAAGACCTTGCTCCTAATGCATTGAATTTTCCTGTACATTTTTTCCATGGTGATGCAGATCCGGTGGTACCTGTAGAAGGAACCCGAAAGTGGGTATCAGACTTGCAGGATATGGGTGTTGAAGTATTCTATAAGGAGTTTGCTAATGTCAAACATGACAGCTGGGTTAATGCTTACGACAACCAGTTTATTTTCGAATGGTTTGGTCCGGCAGTACGTGATCCTTTTCCTGCGAAAGTGCGCTTTGTGAGCAAACAGTATAAGTACAACAAGGCATTTTGGATAACATTCGATAAAATAGAACAGGGTAGTCTGGCGGATATTGATGCTCAGTTAGGTAAAGAAAATTCGTTGGTTTTCAAAAGCAAAAATCTTAACGCAGTTACATTCAATTTAAAGGATCATCCTCGTTTTAAGTCAGGTACAAGCTTTAAAATAGATGCGGACGGAACAATATTGAATACAAAGGCAGACAGTACAATTGCGCTGGAAAAAGTTGATAATAAATGGAGTTTAAAAAAACTTCCGTTAAATACCAGTACTCAGTTGACTAAGAGAAAAGGTGCAGAAGGTCCTATTTTCGATGCATTCTCTTCCCGCCATGTATATGTGTATGGGACGAAGGATGCCCCATCTGCTGAAGAGCTGGCAAAGAGGATTGCCATTGCTACAAAAGCGGCAGATTGGGCCCAGTATCGTGGCCCGTTTTTAGGGAGAATGATGTTTTTCCCGAGAGTTGTATCCGATAAAGAACTGCGTAAGTCAGATATAGAAAGTTCTAATCTGATCCTGTTCGGAACCAAAGAAACGAATTCTGTAGTAGCGCAATACGCCTCCAGTCTTCCTGTCCATTTGAAAGAGTCTGCAAAGGACTTTGGTCTGCTATACGTATTTCCGGTTAACGGACGTTATGTAGCGGTCAATTCCGGATTGCCCTGGTGGGAAGGCTCTGAAGATAGGGGTTTGCCTTTTGTTCCGGTAGCTCATAGGAAACTAAACTCATATAAGGATTTGATTTTATACAAGGGCAAGAGCGATAACGTAGTAGCGGAAGGCTATTTGTCTGATCTCTGGAAACTTACCGGCAAATTGCGGGAGGCGGTCGCGGCGAGTGGTGCAGTGACAATCACTGAATAAGCACATCTATTAATTACTTTTATTTTATATACAATGAACGTTGACGAAAAGATTTCCCGGAAATCATTTATCAAAGCCAGCGCATTTGCGTTGGTGACTCCAATGTTGTCCCGTTTTGATTTCGAGGTTCAGAAGACCTCTAATGTAGGATTACAGCTTTATACATTACGTGACGCTATAAGCAAAGATCTTGAAGGTACATTGCAGAAAGTGGCTGCGATCGGATATAAAGAAGTTGAATTGTTTGGATACAGCGAAGGTAAGTTCTTTGGTAAAACTGCGAAGGAGCTGAAAGCTTTATTGGCAAAGTATAAGTTGAATCCGGTGAGTGGTCACTACGGTGCAGGTGTTCAAAACTCAGGCTATCAGGGAAGCTTGTCCAACGGATGGGAGAAAGCCGTAGATGATGCCGCAGAATTGGGTCACAAATATGTTGTTTGTGCATATCTTACTCCCGGCGAGAGAAAGTCTATCGAGGATTACAAAAAGTATGTTGATCTTTTCAACAAAGCAGGAGAGGTAGCCAAGAAAGCTGGGTTGCAGTTTGCTTACCACAACCACGATTTCGAGTTTCAGAAATTGAATGACGAACTTCCTTACGACTATATCGCGGGAAAAACTGATCCTGCACTAGTGAAACTTGAACTTGACTTGTATTGGGTTGCAAAAGCAGGTCTTGATCCGGTAGATCTTTTCAAACAGTACCCTGGTCGTTTCCCAATGTGGCACGTAAAGGATATGGACAAAGGCGATCAGTCTTTTGCTGAGGTAGGAACGGGTTCTATCGACTTTAAAAGGATATTTGCCCAGAGAAAACTGGCGGGGCTTACCAATTTCTTCGTAGAACAGGATGTGTCTAAGCGCCCTGTGTTTGATGCGATTGCGACAAGCTTTAAGAACGTAAAAGCGCTGAAGGTTTAGTTCTGAAAAATGCTGTAAAAAAGAAGACCCGGCCGCATTGCAGCCGGGTCTTTCCACATTATGCAGATAAAAAAAATTAATCAGCAAGCTGAAGTTTCAACTCGTTGAGTTTACTTTTTATAGACGCGTCAATCTGGCGGTCATTTACACGAAGTATATAGCCTCCGATCAGATTTTCGTCCAGTTTCTCTTCCAGCTCAATGGTACTGCCAGTAGCAGAAGCAACGATTTTGCTGAATTGAGAACGAAGTTCGTCAGTAAGAGGTACCGGAGTTACCACGGTAGCCTTTTGAATTCCTTTTAATTTATTGTATGCTATGATAAACTCTTCCGCGATTGAATCGATAATTGCTTCACGATTCTTACGGGTAATGATATTAAATATAGCAAAAGACACTTCATGAACACGGTTTTCGAAAAGCGACTTAAGAATGCCAAGTTTCTTTTCGTGGCGTACTACAGGGCTTTTCAATGCAAGCATTAGTCCGCGGTTATTGTCTGCTGTATCTTTGAACAATTTCATGTCCTCAAATACTGCTTCCAAAACATTTTTCTCCTTTGCAAGTTCAATCAGCGATTTTGCGTATCTGGCTGCAACTATACTAACAGACATAGTAATTGAATTTTATTGAAAATGAGGTTTATCGGCCTCAATGAGAAAAATTAGTTCAGGCGCGCAGAAGCTGCAAGTTCAGAAATCAATGACTGCTGAGCTTCTTTGTCTTTCAATTCGCGTTGCAATACCTTCTCAGCGATTTCCAGTGAAAGCGTAGCAACTTCCTTACGGATTTTAGAAACTGCAACCTGTTGCTCCTGACGGATCGTTTCACGTGCACTTTCGATGATTTTCTGCGCTTCAACAGAAGCTACATCTTTTGACTCCTGAATAGTGCGGTCAGCCGCAGCTTTAGCGTCACGAAGTATACGATCTCTTACTGCATTAGCTTCAGCAATAAGTTTTTCGTTGTCAGACTTTAATTGAACCATTTCCGCCTTTGTTCTTTCTGCAAGATCAAGTGCACCCTGAATTTCGTTTTCACGTTCTTTCAAACCATTCAGAATTGGCTTCCATGCAAATTTCGCCAGGATAAAAACAACCAGCAAAAATACCACCAGCATCCAGAAAATAAGGCCTGGGTTAGGAGTAAGCAATGACATAGTATTAAATGAGTTTTAGTGGTAAAATGTAAGGCAACTGCTGCCAGAATAATTATTGACCTCTTTTGTTATTAAAAGCCGTGGAAGCCTATTGCTCCCACGGTAAATTTTTTGTGCCATTCTGTAGTCTAGTACAAACAGAAAGTGAAAACGGATGACCGTTTTCTTGCAAAGCCTTTGTTAAAGCTTGAAAGAAATAAGCAGACAGATTACCGCTGCGAACAACGCAACCGCTTCGATAAGAGCAGCGATGATAAGCATTGCCGTCTGGATAGCACCAGCAGCTTCTGGCTGACGAGCGATACCTTCAACAGCGCTTCCACCGATTTTACCGATACCAAGACCAGCACCGATAGCAGCAAGACCAGCACCGATAGCAGCACCGAAAACAGCTAGACCTGCACCACCTTGTTCTGCAGCCTGAAGTAAGATTTGAAGCAACATAATTGTTTTGTTTTAAAATATATAGTTAATAAAAAAGAGATACAAAATCAGTGTCCGTGGTCAGCATGGCTGTGCTCCTGAATAGCACTTCCGATGTACATAGACGACAAAAGGGTAAAGATGAAAGCCTGGATAAACGCAACCATGATCTCAATGAAGTTAAGGAACAGGGCGAAAACCGAGATTACCGGAGCAATCATAAAGCTTTGGAATATAAAGATCAGACCAAAAAGACTTAAAAGAATGATGTGACCAGCTGTGATGTTTGCGAACAAACGAACCATCAGAGAGAAAGGCTTCATGAACACACCTACGATCTCAACCGGGATCATGATCAGCAATAAAGGAATCGGTACACCGTCAGGCTTAACAAGGTGCTTATAGTAGTGTCCGTTAGCTCTCAGGTGAACAACGATGAATGTCAACACTGCCAGCGTCATTGTCACTGCGATATTACCTGTAAGGTTAGCCGAGCCTGGAAGCAGACCCATGATGTTGTTAATCAGGATAAAGAAGAACAGAGTCAGCAGGTAAGGTAAATATCTTTCATATTTAGGACCTACGTTAGGTTTCACTACTTCATCACGGATGAAAAGAATGATCACTTCCATTGCGGACTGGAATCCTTTAGGCGCTTTTCCTTTTCCTCTTTTGTATGACTTTGCAACACTTGTAAAGATCAGAATAAGAAGCACTGCGCTGATCAGCATGGATGCCACGTTTTTCGTGATGGAAAAATCGTAGATCACACGTGATTCATCAACAGGAACGATTTGCTCTGAATCTCCGTGTACCAGGTGGTATCCGTTGTATTCGTGGTGATCGTTGTGAAAATTGGCTGAAGAGAATACTTCAAGACCTCTGTCTTCGGAATAAAGAATTACCGGAAGCGGCAATACTACACCATGTGTAAACTCCCATTCGTGTGAGTCTGCAATGTGGTGCATAATCATCTCGCCAATGTTGAACTCTTTTTCTGACTCTTCCAGATTATGTTCAATTTTGTGCTCTGCGTCGTTGATGCCTTCCACTACCTTTTTAGGCTCGTGTTGTGCATGATCATCGGCGTTTGCCGGAGCAGAAAAAAAGCAAGTTGCCGCAACAAGGGCAGTGGTTAATAACAGTCTGAAATGCTTATACATAAATGCTTGAAATACTATGCTTTGTCAATCGCGGCGCAAGTTACGATACAAACCATATATTTCAAAGCATGTATAAAATAAATAGAGTGCAAAAAAGTTGATAACAAATAGAAATGAATCACTTAGCCCTTTGTATAAAAATATGCCAATAAAAATAAGGCTCAGAATCAGCTTGGCTACGATGGTTGAAATGTAAAAACTGACAAATTTCTCTTTGTTGTTTTGTAAGCCAAATTCCATCAGGCGGTGAATCAAAAAAGATATGCCCAGAAAGAATGCAAGGATGTACCAGATGTACGGATGCAGGTAGGAATCAAGTCCTATGTAAGGAGCAAGGAATAGTACAATTCCTAATATCAGTGTAGCAAGGATGCTGCGTAGCATGAGTTAAAGAATAGGTTACTGTTTGCCGGTACGCGAAATTCCGGTGATTAATAAATAAAGTGACGCTGCGATCGATATCAGTGACAAAATGAGTGTCCAGACAGGTATTTTGTTCTGCTGCCATTCGTCCAGCTTGTAGCCTGCGTAGGTGAAAACGAGAATCGTTCCCAGCATTTGCATGGCCATTCCTGAGTACCTTACCAAGCTGGAAACATTTTTACCGGAGGACTCATTTTGCGGTTCTTTCTGTGGAGTAGCCATATTGCGTCATGGGATTTTCAGTGCAAAATTGATTCAAATTTTATAAATGGCATTATCTTCGATACGTAATTGTCCGAAACAGCGTTTTACTTTTGCGCAAAACCCATCAAATCACCCCTTAAAATAACTGTTTGTGATAAGAAAATTAATATCTGGTTCGAGCAAATTCATCTGTTGCCTTCTGTTCGTGTATGTAATTGCGGCATGTTCGCAGTACAGCACCAGGCCTGCAGCTGTGGGTGCTCACAATTTTTCTGCCAGATACAATGCTTATTTCATGGCAGATCAGGACTTGAAAGAGGCTGAATTCGCTATTAAAAAAGCATATAAAGAAAATTACAATCAAATACTGCCTATCCTCATACCTCTTGATTCTATACTTGCTCTTCCGGCAAAGCCTCAGTTGGAGAATGCTATAAAGAAAACATCTATAGTTGCAGAAAAACACCAGAATAGTAAGTGGGTGGACAACAGCTATATCATTCTTGGAAAGGCAAGGTTGTATCTGGGACAATGGGCCGATGGTCTGGAAGCATTGCGTTATGTATATGCCAATGGTAAAGACGAGAAGGACAAGAACGACGCCATGGTGGTGTTAATGAAAGCTTATATTTCAAGAAAGGATTTTTCGAATGCATTAGGTGTAGCTGAATACCTGAGTCAGCAACCATTATCGAAGAGCACCACCCGGGATTTCTATCTTACTAAGGCATATCTGCACCAGCAAAATGAGGAGTATCTGACATCAGTGGCTATTCTGGAAGAAACTTTCCCTCTTTTGAAAAAGTCCATTGAAACAGCTCGTTTGCATTTTGCTGCCGCGCAGATGTACGACAAGTTGGGTCAGTATGCACTAGCCAACAAACATTATAAAGCAGTATCGAAGAATAAACCTGACTACGATCTGGGATTTTATGCTTCCATGAATTCTCTTCAGAACAAGGTAATTCTGGATCCGAAGGTGGACCTTTCTTCCGTAGGATTTGAAAAGATGCTCAATGACAGAAAGAATTTGGATCTGTTGGACAGATTGTACTTCACGATGGGGCTTCTTGCAGAGCACAAGAACAACTTGCCGCAGGCGGTAGAGTATCTTCAAAAATCAGCAGCTGCCAACGCAGGCTCAAATAAAACACAGAAAGCCTATACATTCCTGCAGTTGGCCCGTATCAATTATGAGTCACTGGAGAAGTTCGATTTATCTAAAATGTATTACGATAGCGCCCTCTCAATTTTACCGAGAGAAGCTCCTGAATATAAATTGGTGGCGGAAAGAAAACGCGCTCTGGACAACTTCGTGAACGAGTTTACGATTGTAAGTAGGGAGGACAGCTTGCAGAAACTGGCAGCTATGAATCCGGCAGCTCTGGACAATAAGATTGATGATATTATAGCAGCAAATGAGAAGAAAAGGGTAGAAGAGGAGAAAAAAATGAAAGCTGCTGCGGCTGCCAATACCAATGGCCAACCTGGCAACGGACCGGTTTTGGATCTGAGTCAGAGAAGATGGGAATTGTATGACCCTGCCATGATTAATCAGGGAAAGATTGAGTTTCGGAGAATATGGGGTAACAGGGTATTGGAGGATAACTGGAGAAGAAGTAGCAAACAGATGAGCTCCGCTGCTAACATGGTTGCTGCTGCATCTGTTGATTCCGCTGCAGTGGAAGAAAATAGGGAAATGAAGAAAGGGAGCGATGCCTGGCTCGCACAGCATAAGGAATTGAAAAGCCATGTTCCGCTAACTCCGGAAACACTTGCGGCTTCTCATAAAGTAAAAGAAGAATCGCTTTATAAACTGGGCAAGGTGTACCGTTTCGACTTGCGTGAAGATGAACGTGCCGTTACCACATTCACACGGGTGCTGAATGACTACCCTAAAACAGGTTATAAGGATGAAGTATATTATCTGATGTATTTGAGTCTCCCAGAAGAAAATCCTGAGAAGCCTAAGTGGAAGGACAGATTGCTTGCCGAATTTCCGAACTCAACGTATGCGCGACTTATTAGCAAAGCTCCGGCCAAAGAAGGCGAACTTGCAGCAGGAGGCCAGGTTAGGGAATATGAGGATATGTACAAAATGTACAGCAGCGGAGACTATGACAAGGCTCTGAATAGCATAGAAAATAATATGCCTTCCTATAAAGGTAGCTCACTGGAAGACAAATTTGCTCTGCTGCGCGTATTTCTGATTGGAAAAGTGCGGGGAAAGGAAGCTTACGCACAATCTATTACTGAGTTTATTAGTTTATATCCTTCGAGCGTCTACCTGCCCCGCTTGAAAGAAATGCAGGAACTGGGCTCAATATCTGCCGGAAGGAGATAGTTTCTGTTTTTATATCTTTGTCTTTATTCATAATACCCCGTCACATGATTGAATTACAACCAGGAAAATACCGTCGTAGCATCATCCGCCTTTGGAGATTTGTAGGACTCGGACTGGGACTGATCATTTTTTATATTGTTGCTGTAAGTTTTAACTTCTTCTGGTTGTTCGGAGGAATGCCTGATCTGAAGACATTAGAAAACCCAAAGAGTGAGCTTGCATCCGAGCTGATTTCAGAAGATGGAAAATCGTTGGGTAAATATTTCTTTGAAAATAGAACTCCTATTGAAATTGGACAGATCTCTCCAAATTTACTGGAAGCGCTTATTGCTACTGAGGACGCCCGTTTTGTAAACCACTCGGGAATTGACCCGCGTAGTTTGCTGAGGGTAGTAAAGGGGGTTGTATCAGGAAATTCGAGCTCGGGTGGAGGTAGTACACTTACACAGCAGGTGGCTAAAAACCTTTTTCAGACACGTTCAGAAAAGTACCGCGGTGCGTTGGGCTATATTCCGTTGGTCAGGACTGTTATTTCAAAAACAAAAGAATGGATTCTTTCAGTTATCCTGGAAAGGAAGTACACCAAACAGGAAATTCTTAAAATGTATCTGAATACCGTCTCTTTCGGGAACAATACTTACGGTATTAAAGTAGCTGCGAAAACTTATTTCAATAAGGAAGCCTGGGATTTGAATGTGCCTGAATCAGCTGTACTGGTTGGGATGCTTCAAAATCCTACCTTATATAACCCCCTTCGTTTCCCGACTAATACCATCAATAGAAGGAATACGGTGATGGCGCAGATGATGAAATATGATTATTTGTCTCCGGAAAAGTTTGAGGTTTACAAGGAACAGCCACTCAATCTGGATTTCACTGTAGACAGCCATAATACAGGATTAGCTCCCTATTTCAGAGAGTCGATGCGTAATTATCTGAAAAGCTGGGTGAAGCTTTATAATGAGGAACACGATACGGATCTGGATTTGTATACAAGTGGATTAAAGATCTATACCACTATTGATTCCCGCATGCAGCGCTATCAGGAGCAAGCTGTGCAGGAACATATGAAGCAACAGCAGAAACTTTTTGATGAACACTGGAAGGGGCGTAATCCATGGATAGATGCAAATGGAAAAGAAATTCCTGGCTTCATAGACCGTGCGGTGAGGATGTCTCCGCATTTCATTGCGCTGAAACGTGATTTGGGTGAAGAGAAAGCGTGGCAGGTGATGAGGACACCTTACAAAATGAAGGTATTCTCGTGGGACGGAGAAAAAGAAATTACTATGAGTCCTATTGACTCTATTAAGTATTACAAACGTTTCCTGCGAGTGGGTATGATGTCGATGGATCCGCGAAACGGACACATCAAAGCCTGGGTGGGTGGTATCAATTTTAAACACCTGAAATATGATCACGTGAAGCAGGGTAAACGTCAGCCTGGTTCTACATTTAAACCGTTTGTCTATGTATCAGGATTGGATAAAAGTTTCCTTACGCCTTGTGACCATGTAACGGATGCTCCGGTGTATTTCGGTCCTGCTGATGGCGTTCCGGGCGGTTGGTCTCCTAAAAATTCAGACAATAAATATTCTTATCGCTCTTTGTCCTTGCGACAGGCTTTGGGGAAATCTATTAATACTGTCAGTGCGCACATCATGAAAATGGTAAGACCGCAGACTGTCGTTGAGTATGCTCACAAATTGGGTATCACAAGTCCGCTAGATCCCAAGCCGGCGCTTTGTTTGGGTATCAGTGATGTATCCGTTTATGAAATGGTTGGGGCTTATTGCTCATTTGCGAACGGCGGGCATCGTACAGAGCCTATGACAATTCTTCGTATTGAAGACAGACATGGTAACATCCTGCAACAGTTCTATCAGAAACAAAATCAGGAGCTGAGTGAGAATATGGCATATAATATGTTGTATCTGATGCGTGGTGCTGTGGAAGATCCGGGAGGAACTGCAGGTCGTCTGCGTCAGTATGGTGTGACAGAAGGAAATGAGATTGCTGCAAAAACCGGAACAACTTCGAATTATTCTGATGGATGGTTCATGGGTATGACTCAGCATCTGGTATCGGGAATCTGGGTAGGAGGAGAGGATAGAAGTATTCACTTCCGTACCATTGCACTCGGTCAGGGTGGTAGAATGGCCATGCCCGCATGGGGACTATTTATGCAAAAGGTATATAATGATGCGACCCTGACAGAGTACCGCAAAGGCCCTTTTAACAAACCTGATAACTATGTCAGAGATTGTGGTGTTTCTTCAACGGATAGCACTGATACCTACATTCCGCCTTCAAGATCAGAAGATGAAGGTGTGTTGTTCTAATTCATAAAGAAAATGCGGATACTTGTTGCTCCTGATAAATTCCGGGGATCGCTGGAAGCCGGCGAAGTATGCAAAGCTATGGAAGCCGGTATTATGCTGGCTTATCCTGAAGCTGAAGTCATAGCCATGGAGCTGGCGGATGGCGGAGAGGGTACCATGCAAATTTTAACAAGATTGGCTGGTGGGCAACAGGTGAAAGCGCATGTTCAGGATCCGCTGGGGCGACCTATTGATGCATTTTACGGAATATCTTCGGACGGAAATACGGCCTATATTGAAATGGCCGCTGCTTCGGGTCTGAATTTGCTTGATCCTTCAGAGCATAACCCGACGCAAACCAGCACATTTGGGACAGGACAACTTGTCAGGCTGGCAGTGGAAGGTGGAGTTTCAAAGATTATTCTGGGGATTGGTGGTAGTGCTACAACGGACTGTGGTATGGGCATGGCCGCCGCATTGGGTTATGTTTTTTTGGATAAAGAAGGAAACGAACTTTCACCTGTCGGTGGTAACCTGCATCTTGTTGACCGGATTGATTCTGAAAAGGTGATTCCCGAACTGCATTCGGTTAGTGTCATTGTAGCCTGTGACGTCACTAACCCGCTTTACGGTGAAAATGGTGCAGCATATGTTTATGGTCCGCAGAAAGGAGCAGATCAAGAAATGGTGGCTTTTCTTGATAATGGACTCAGGCATTTTTCAGAAGTTGCAACCAATCAGTTTCATCAGGATGTAAGTCAGGTACCAGGCGCAGGAGCTGCCGGAGGGCTTGGTGCCGGCTGTCTGTGGTTTTTAAATGCAACACTTAAAAATGGTGTCGGTATTGTGATGGAGCAGGCTGATATTGCTTCGGTTATTGAAAAGTCGGATTTGGTCATTACTGGTGAAGGCAAGGTGGATCAGCAGACATTGAAAGGAAAAGTGGTGAAGGGGCTTGCAGATATATGTGGTGAATACAATGTGCCCTTGGCCGTAGTGTGCGGATCTTTACAAATTTCAGCTCAGGAAACCAGAGATGCCGGGGTTACCTATGCAACTTCTATTCTGAATGCTCCTATGGATCTGGATGCTGCGCTTTCTCAGGCAGGTCAGTTGGTTGAAGAGGCAACTTTTAATCTGGTACGGTTGTTTTTTCGGAAATAACGCCTGGATTTTTTCCGGTTTAACAGACACGAATTCTCAGAATGCCTGAATTTAATTACAAGGAAGAACTCTCAAAAATCCCCTTTGATCCTGGTGTTTATCGATATTTCGATGAAACCGGAGAGATTATATATGTAGGTAAAGCAAAAAGCCTGCGCAACCGTGTCTCCAGCTATTTCCTCAAATCCAGTCAGCACGACCGTAAGACAAAAAGGCTGGTTAGTCAGATCAGAAGGATAGAATATACCATCGTTAACAGTGAATGGGACGCTTTGTTACTGGAAAATCAGTTAATTAAACAGCTTCAGCCTAAGTTCAACATTCTTTTAAAAGACGATAAGACTTACCCGTTCATTTGTATTACTCATGAACGATTCCCCCGCGTATTTGTAACTAGAAATCTGGACAGGAAAAAAGGTACCTACTACGGTCCTTTCGCCCAATTACGTTCCATGCATGCTTTGCTGGATATGTTTAAGGCGCTGTATACGATTCGTTCATGCCAGTTGCCGTTGACTAAAAGTAACGTGGAAGCGGGGAAATTCAAGGTTTGCCTGGAATATCATATTGGTAATTGTAAAGGTCCGTGTGAAGGTTTGCAGGGAGAAGAGGATTATGATGTGGAAATTGAACAGATTCATCAGATACTGAAAGGGAATCTGGCTTTGCCACAACAATATTTTAAAGAAAAGATGTTAGCTGCCGCTGAACAGATGGCTTTTGAACAAGCGCATGCCTGGAAAACCAAGATAGAGCATCTTTCTGTTTTTCAAAGTAAAGCAACAGTGATCAATCCCAAGATCGGGAATATTGATGTGCTCACCATCGTATCGGATGAAGAGGCGGCGTATCTGAATTTCATGAAGATCAAGCAGGGCTATATGGTAGCAACACAGACCATAGAGCTCAAAAAGAAGCTGGACGAAAGTGATACAGAAATTCTGGCTATGATGATCGTTGAGATGCGCGAAAAGTATGGCAGCGAAGCCAGGGAAATGCTCTGTAATATCCGGCCGGATCTTGAAATGAAATTAGAGGTGAATGTCCCTCAGATTGGCGATAAAAAGAAATTGCTGGATATGTCCATGAAAAACGTGATGTATTTCCGGAGAGAGAAGGCGGAGCGTCGTGAAGTGGAGGCTTCTGCCACAACTTCTAAAAAGGACAGGGTGCTGATCAGACTTAAAACGGATTTACAGCTAAAAACACTTCCCCGACATATTGAGTGTTTTGATAACTCCAACATTCAGGGAACAAATCCGGTGTCGGCCATGGTGTGTTTCAAAGAAGGAAAACCTTCAAAGAAAGATTACCGCCATTTCAATATTAAAACTGTAGTAGGGCCTAATGACTTTGCTTCGATGAATGAGGTAGTTGGGAGGAGGTATTTACGTTTAATCGCTGAAGACCAGCCATTGCCGGATCTGATCGTTATAGATGGGGGGAAAGGGCAGCTTAGCGCAGCCTGTGATGCATTGAAAGGTCTTGGGATTTATGGACAGGTTCCTATTATTGGTATTGCCAAAAGACTGGAGGAGATTTATTTCCCTGAGGATTCTCTGCCTTTGTATATCGATAAAAAATCCGAATCTCTGAAATTGATTCAACAGATCCGGGATGAGGCGCACCGGTTTGCTATCACTTTCCACCGCGACAAACGAAGCAAGGGAAGCCTGGTGAGTGAGCTTGAAGGGGTTGATGGCGTAGGTAAAGTGACTGCCACGAAGCTATTAAAACACTTTGGTTCTGTCAGAGCTATTCGGGAAAGCTCGCTGGAGACATTAACTCCCCTGATCGGACTGGATCGTGCCAGGAAGGTTCGTGCCTATTTCGACGCCATGGCACAGTAACTATTACTTCCCGATAGATTTCCCGACCACATAACCGGATGCCCATGCATTCTGAAAATTGAAGCCTCCGGTTATGCCATCCACATCGATTACTTCACCTGAAAAAAACAAGCCTGGTATTTTTTTACTTTCCAGTGTTTCAGCATTGAGTTCAGAGAGGGCCACGCCACCGCAGGTGACAAACTCTTCTTTGAAAGTAGTTTTTCCTTTTACTTCAAATTGACTGTTTGTCAGCATGTCAACGAGGCGATTCAGTAATTTATGCGGCGCTTCCGACCAGATCAGATTGTCAGGAATTTCAGCCTGTTCTGTAAAAGTTTTCCATAAACGTGAGGATAAACCAAATTTGGCGTGACTACTGATCTGTTGTTTCGGAGTCTTGCTTTTCTCAGCAACCAGAAATTCACGTAACTGCTGCTCATTCATTTCCGGAATCCAGTTAATACGGCATGTAAATTCATAGTTCTTATCTGCCAGGTCTCTTGCGCCCCAGGCCGATAGTTTGAGAATAGCCGGCCCGCTGAATCCCCAGTGCGTAATCAATAGTGGCCCGCGCCATTCATGTTTGGTACCTGAAATTTTCACAAGCGCATCCTGAACAGATACTCCCGCTAAGGGAAGCAAATAGTTATCTGGTGTATTAAATGTGAAAAGAGAAGGATTCGGAGCAATAATTTCATGTTGTTCGATCCAGTCGAATCCCGAACGTTTGGGAAAACCTCCTGTCGCAATCAGCAATCGGTCACAATGAACTATACTGTTGTCATCCATAGTTAGGGCGAAGCCGGACTCATCTTGCGTAAATGATGTCACACCTGCCGATGTCCTGATAGCAATACCAAGTTCTCTTGCAGTTCTTGTTAAGCATTCGATGATCGTATGAGATGAATCAGTAGTGGGAAACATCCTGCCATCTTCTTCCGTCTTGAGATTTACGCCACGACTTTCAAACCAATCGACAGTATCCTGTGCGCTGAACTGTGATAAAAGTTTACGCAACAATTTTTCTCCTCTCGGGTAATTTTTGATATAGAACCTGAGATCGGAAGGACGGTGTGTTACATTGCAGCGGCCACCACCGGATATACGTACCTTATTAAGTACCGTTCTGTTTTTTTCCAGAATTTGTATACCTGAACCAGGAAAAGTCTCAGCAGCAGTAATTGCTGCCATAAATCCGGATGCGCCTCCGCCGATAATAACAATTTGCATAACAAAGTGAAGTTGAATACAAAAATGAGAGGTAAGTTTTAAAAACTGTTCATTCTTTTCCTATCTTTCTTCAATCCTAAAAATAATTTTACTTATTCATCTATAAACTATATGCGTAATATTCTTGTCATCGGATTAGGTAAGGTAGGCTCCCTAGTGGGAACTCTACTGAGTAAAAGATTTACAGTAACAGGCATTGATAAGGTGATTCCTGATACAAAGCTGCCTTTTCAGGTTATGGAAGGAGATATTTTAAAGCCTGGTTTTTTAGAAGGCATTTTCTCCGATTTCGACGGAGTTGTGTCTTGTATGCCCTACAACCTGAATCTACCTATTGCCAAACAGGCATATCAATCCGGAATTCATTATTTCGATCTTACTGAAGATGTGCCCACAACAACTGCGATCAGAGAAATGGCTAAAGACAGCCGTGGTGTAATGGCGCCTCAGTGCGGACTTGCGCCAGGTTTCATCGGTATTGTAGGTGCAGATCTGGCAAAGAGGTTTACCAAACTTAGAGATATTGAACTACGGGTTGGAGCATTACCGCGTTATCCGAATGGCCTGATGGGTTACTCCTTTACATGGTCTCCGGCTGGGGTTGTTAATGAATATATCAATGATGCAGAAGTGATTCATAACGGAGTCAGGAAAATGGTGCCTTCTCTTGAAGGGATTGAGATGATTAATATTGAAGGACAGGAGTTTGAGGCATTCAGTACATCCGGCGGCTTAGGAACCATGTGTGAAACGTACGAAGGCAAACTGGATACTTTAAATTACAAGACCATTCGTTATCCGGGGCATTGTCAGCTGATGCGGTTTATGCTTTACGAGCTGATCCTGAAAGAAAAAAGAGAGTTAGTAGAAAAGATACTGACGGAAGCGAAACCACCGGTTCAGCAGGATGTGGTATATGTGTATGCCGTGGTGGAAGGATGGAAAGGCGAACAACTGGAAAGAGAGGAATTTTACAGAGCCTACCACCCGGTCAATATTGACGGACAGCACTGGCGAGCTATATCCTGGACAACCGCTGCTTCCATTGCGTCTGTAGTGGAAATGGTTGCGGATGGGAGTTTGCCTTCCAAAGGTTTTATTAAACAGGAAGATATCGTCCTTGCCGATTTCCTGAATACGGGAAATGGTCAGTTCTTTAAAGATTGATGTGGTTGGTAGTTTGTGGTATTATGTACAAAAGCATTTAATTAAATGGCAGATATAAAAGCAGTTCTTGAAAAATTAAAAATAGCGTCTTCAAATAAGGGGTTGAGTACCGGACAGAAGTTTTGGGACGGAGCAGCGGGAACATTAATTTCCTGGTCACCAGTCGATGGTCAACAAATTGCGGATGTTACGATAGCGGGGGAGTCGGACTATAACCAGCTTGTGGATTCAGCGGTAGCTGCTTTCAAAGAGTGGAGGCTCGTACCTGCGCCCCGTCGCGGGGAGATAGTGCGACAAATTGGAGACAGTCTGCGCGGACACAAGCAAGATTTGGGAATACTTGTTAGCTATGAAATGGGTAAAAGCCTGCAGGAAGGCTTGGGGGAAGTGCAGGAAATGATTGATATATGTGATTTTGCTGTAGGATTATCACGTCAGTTATATGGTCTTACCATGCATAGCGAGCGTACTGACCACCGCATGTACGAACAGTGGCATCCGTTGGGAGTTGTTGGAATTATTTCAGCGTTCAACTTCCCTGTGGCAGTGTGGTCGTGGAATGCGATGCTGGCTTGGGTGTGCGGTAATGTATGCATTTGGAAACCATCTGAAAAAACGCCTCTTACGGCACTGGCATGTCAGCATATAGTTGCTGAAATATTCGAGAAAAATAATCTGCCCGAAGGGCTTTCATGTTTACTTACCGGTGATAGCAATGCAGGGAAATGGCTTTCTGCTGACCATCGTGTCGCGCTGATATCTGCCACAGGAAGCACGAGGATGGGCCGGCAGGTAGCAGAGACAGTGGCAAAGCGTCTTGGGAAAAGTTTACTTGAATTAGGTGGAAATAACGCAATCATCATCACTCCTTCTGCTGATCTGAAGGTAGCCATTCCTGCAGTGGTTTTTGGGGCTGTAGGAACTGCCGGGCAACGTTGTACATCCACAAGGCGACTAATCATCCATAAAGATGTCTATGAAGAAGTAAAGACACGGCTTGTTAAAGCCTATTCCCAACTTCGGATCGGAAATCCATTGGATGGAAAAAATCATGTAGGTCCGTTGATAGATCAGCAGTCGGTGCAACAGTATGAAGTAGCGGCTACAGCGGTGAAAGAACAGGGCGGAAGTTTTCTTATTGAACCTCAAAAACTGCAGGGTTTAGGTTTTGAATCAGGTTGTTATGTAGCACCTTGTATTGCAGAAGTAGAGAATCACTTTCCAATTGTACAGCATGAGACATTTGCTCCGGTGCTGTACCTCATTCAATATGATAGTTTGGATGAAGCCATTGCATTACAAAATGATGTTCCGCAAGGATTATCATCAGCAATTTTTACATTGAATATAAGAGAAGCCGAAAGGTATTTATCGGCATCGGGCTCCGACTGTGGTATCGCAAATGTAAATATTGGTACGTCAGGAGCGGAGATAGGGGGGGCATTTGGTGGAGAGAAAGAAACCGGCGGAGGACGCGAATCCGGGTCTGATGCCTGGAAAGCTTACATGAGGCGTCAGACTAATACCATCAATTATGGATCAGTATTACCGCTTGCGCAAGGGATAAAGTTTGAGATCGACTGATTATATTTTAACTTTGTTACAATAAGGCACACATTATAATCAATACAGAAACATTCGATACTATGAAATACAGGCTTACTTCTGAGCAAATCGCCTCCAAAGTGGCAGGTGAGACAGTCATACTCAATCACAGCAAAGGTGCTTACTACGGATTGGATGAAGTAGGAGGGCTTGTTTGGGATTTACTGGAAAAAGGACCTCAAACGAAGGAGCAATTGTGCGAAGCTGTTCTGGCAGAATATGATGTTGACAAGGCAGATTGTGAAACAGATGTAGAAGATTTACTGAAAGATCTGATTTCAGAAAGACTGATAGAGCAAGCTGACTGATCAAATTGAAAAGTCTACACACATATCGCAACAGGTGGAAACAACTTCGCAATGAAGAAAAAATGCTTTTCTTTAAAGCTTCTGTAAGTTTGTTGCTTATTAAGTCGGGCTTGCTTTTGTTGCCTTTTCCCACCTTCAGAAAAGTCTATAACCGATTGGCAAAATCGGACAAAAAGAAAGACGTGTCAGGTCAGCAAATTGATGCTGCGGTATGGGCGGTGAAGTCAGCAGCAGATCATCTACCTGTGGAACTGCTATGTCTGCCCAGAGCATTAGCTACCAAATATTTACTCCGTAAAGTTCCTGCTTTAACTTTGGAAATAGGTGTGGAAATCACCCCGGCCAAAGTATTTGAAGCGCATGCCTGGGTTGAAAAGAATGGTTCGGTCATCATTGGTGACTGGCCGGAAACTGTTTCCTACCAGCGTTTATGGGTATGGGAATGATAAATTAAAATAGCCTTCTTCGATGTACTTCTATAAAGCATTTGGATTAAATATTTGCTCTGAAATTAGTTTGCCTGAGTTGAGTATCGGTGAAAATGTGCCTGATATTGACCTCTATATAAAAGCAGGGGATATTCAGTTGCCTAAATTACTTAAAACTCCCATTTACCGGCGTGGTATCCGTGCCATGTTTGGCAAGGGAAAAGCTGGAAGCTTAATTTTACACTGGCCGGAAATAGCCGATTTTGAGGCTATAGACGGAAGCACCCTCATCGTATCTCCCTACACAACTGATCCTAATTTGATCAGTTTGTTCACTGTAAGCGAGGCTATAGGTCTGCTACTATTCCAAAGAGGCCATTTTCTGCTTCATGCGAGTGCAGTGAAAGTGGGTAATGAAGCCTGGTGTTTTATGGGAAACCCCGGAGCCGGAAAGTCGACAACCGCAGCAGCATTTATCAAGACTGGCTGTGAATTACTGAGTGATGACCTCACGGCAATTACTTTTGACTCTACCGGCGCACCGTATATTGTTCCGGCCTATCCGCAATTAAAAATCTGGGACAATACTGTAAAAGGACTGGAATATGACAGAAATGAATTACAGCCTGTAAGCGAAGGAGTGAACAAGTTTTCTTATCATCCGACTGCTGATTTTCCTCAGGAACCCGTAAGGTTGAGGGCGGTATATTTTATTCATAAGGCAAAAAACCAGGCTGTGCTGACTTCACTTGCGGCAACTGCTATACCTATCGAGACGATTAAAAACTTTCCTTTACCTGTTCAGCTGTTGAAGGGGGATAAGCTGAAAGAGCATTTTAAGCAGAGTTTTCAATGTGCAGTTCATGCGGAGATGTGGCGAAAACGTAGACCTGACGGCTTTGCCAATCTGGAAAAATGGGTGAATGACAGTATTTCAAGCGTATTAAATCCCGTCTGATGCCTGCACAGTTCTCTGATGAAATGAATTTATTGCTTTCAGCATGTTTGCAGACCAGGTTGACGGATGCGTCAAATCCTGATGAAGTGACCCTGAAAAGAATGGTTCGCTATCATGGCGTCAGACCGCAGTTCCTGAACTATCTTCATCAGAGTGGGATCAGTGTTTCTTTTCAGAAAGAGTTGATTGAGGAATGTCAGCGAATCGCCTTTATCAATTTACTGTCTTTACGGGAGCTGTCCGGTTTGTTCAATATATTGAAGGAGAACGGTGTAGTTTGCTATGCGTATAAAGGAAGCGTGTGGGCCGACTGGCTGTATGGTGACGTAGGCAAAAGGGAATTTGGTGATATTGATTTGCTCATTGATCGTGCGACCTTCCAACAGGCTTTAAAACTACTTGCCAAAGCAGGTTATCATCCTGATCCTTATCGTCAGTTTCTTTTAGAGTCTAAGTCCCGTACTGAAGCATTTTTTCGTACCGACTATCACATTCCCCTGGAAAATACAGCTTCTGCTACGTCCAGTATGGTGGAAGCACATTGGGAAGTAGCATATCCCCGTTTACACTTTCAATTTCCATCCGGTGAATGGAACCAGTTTCATAAAGAGTACACTATTCAAAACATAAAGATTGATGCGTTTAGTAACGAGTATCAGTTTTTACTGCTTTTGGTTCACCATGGCGGTAAGGAACAATGGAGTCGTTTGAAATACATCGCTGATTTTTCAGCATTTATGATAAGGTGGGGAAGTGAAATAGACTGGAATCTTGTAGCAAAGCTTGCCAGAGAAAAGGGTATTTATACATTACTTGTCCGTAGCCTTGGTTTGTTGAAATCTCTTGGATTACCATGGAGAGATGCGTGGCAAATTCAACCTGAAGCGGTGGATGTAACCTCATTTATTAAGACCTGGACAGAAATGCCGCCGGCAGCTTCTAATTCTTCCTGGCCTTATTTCTTGCATGGTATGTCTGTTCACGATGGTCTTAAGCATAAAAGTAAGGTGCTTACCAAGCACCTTGAGTATCTTTCCGAAGTAGGTCTATTGCTTGACAAAGCACGCTGGTACAGGCAAAATCCTAACTCAGATGTACTGTAATAGTACCATCAACAGTATGTCCCTTGGCAAGAATGTTCAATCCTTCTCCATTGTTAAAAGCATCTACATTACCGGTTAAAGGCTCAATGGCTATGCAATCGCGTGTTGGTGGTGTGTACAATACCAGATAGTTAAACTTGCCTTCGCCAGTCTCTTGTTCAATATTCAGGGTTACATGCTGGTTATCTGAAATCAACCTTGTTGTTACAGCAGCACTTTCGGTATTTATAATAAAGCAATTATCGAGTTCATTTTTATACAGAAGCATCGGTAATTGCTCATTGAACGGAGCAACTCCTTGCGGTATCATATTGTCGTCGAACTTCACAATTTGACTGGACGGGATATCTATTTTCCATGCATCCACGTCTTCATTGCCAAGCATGAAGTAAGGATGCCAGCCAAACATGACGGGACACGGCTCATGACCCTCATTAATAGCGCTGTAACTAACAGTAAATTTTCCGTCTGCACTAAGTTTATAAGTAACAAAAAATCTGACCTGAAACGGATAACCTTCTGTGTTATCTAAGTGGAAAGAAAGTTTAATACTCGCAAAGTCAGGATGCACAATCTGTTCTTCGAGCTTAAACGGATGTTTCCTCACAAGCCCGTGAATTGCATTACGTCTGCCTGTCTCGTTTTTACTAAGCTGATATTTTTTTCCAAGAAATGTATATTGACCATCCGGTATACGACTGGCAAACGGGAACAATAGCTCACTTGCACTTTTGGTATCCTCCTGGAGGCTCAGCGGAGTGGGTGGTGTCTTGATGACCGAAAAAAGCGTCAAACCTTTACGAAGGGATAATTGTCGCACTATTCCACCAAGTTCCGGGATAATCACACATCGGTTGCCCGATTCACTTTCCTGTAAAACGTATTCTGTCAGTTCGCCGAATTTTTGTTTTATAATTTCGAAGGCCATAGTTGCATTGATTTAGGGAAAATGTGAAACTAATGTATAAAATAAAAGCCGGACAGTTGAGGACTATCCGGCTTTTAAAAATTAATTTATGCTATTCGTTTGAAGCATCTTTGCTTTCAGCAATCATTTCATCTTCCGATGGTTTTACTTCTTGTTTTTCCTGATCCAAAGAATGTTTTACAACTTCCTCATGAATAGCTGCTTCTTCATTCGAACGACGATTGATATAAGCCTGATAGCTTGTTTCCTTATCAAAAGGACGTTTGCCAATCAGTTTTTCCAGATCAGCCTGGAATAAGATCTCTTTTTCGAGAAGTTCTTTTGCAAGCACTTCCAGCTTATCTCTTCTATCAGTCAGCATTTGCTTCACGAACTGGTAAGCTTTATCAATCAGATTTCTTACTTCTTCATCAATAGCCTGAGATGTAGACTCAGAATATGGTTTTGTGAAGGCGTAATCACTTTGCTTCGAATCGTAGAAAGAGACGTTACCGATACGCTCATTCATACCATATACAGTAACCATGCTGTAAGCAAGTTTGGTTACTCTTTCCAAATCGCTCAACGCACCTGTAGAAATTTTACCAAAGACTACATCTTCAGCGGCACGGCCACCGAGGGTCATACACATTTCGTCAAACAATTGCTCGGTACGATACAGATACTGTTCTCTCGGTAGATATTGTGCATAACCTAAAGCTGCAACACCACGGGGAACAATAGAAACTTTTACCAAGGGATCGGCATGTTCCAGGAACCAGCCCGCTACAGCGTGACCAGCTTCGTGGTAGGCAACGATCTCCTTTTCTTCAGGAGAAATCAGTTTGTTTTTCTTTTCCAATCCACCGATTACACGGTCCATTGCATCCTGGAAATCCTGCATGGTTACTTCCTCACGATCGCGACGGGCGGCGATAAGTGCTGCTTCGTTACAAACGTTAGCAATCTCAGCTCCGGCAAATCCGGGAGTTTGAGAAGATAATTTTTGAATATTAACGTCACTTGATAACTTCAATGGTTTCAAATGAACTTTGAAGATAGCTTCACGGCCAATTACATCTGGCTTGTCAATAGAAATCTGGCGGTCAAAACGTCCCGGACGTAGCAATGCAGGATCCAATACATCCGGACGGTTGGTCGCAGCTACGATAATTATTCCCGAGTCAGTCGCGAAACCATCCATCTCAACAAGAAGGGAGTTCAGTGTATTTTCACGTTCGTCGTTAGAACCAGGCATAGCACCTCTTCCACGAGAGCGACCTACTGCGTCAATCTCATCAATAAAGATGATACAAGGTGCTTTCTCTTTTGCTTGTTTGAAAAGGTCACGTACACGTGCAGCACCTACTCCGACAAACATTTCAACAAAGTCGGAACCCGACAGAGAGAAAAATGGCACGCCTGCCTCTCCTGCCACAGCTTTTGCAAGGAGTGTTTTACCAGTTCCCGGAGGTCCTACAAGTAAAGCTCCTTTTGGAATTTTAGCACCAAGTTTCTTGAATTTGTCAGGAAATTGCAGATACTCCACAATCTCTTTTATCTCTTCTTTCGCTTCTTCAAGACCGGCAACATCATTAAACGTTATTTTTACCTTGTTTTCAGCATCAAATAATGTCGCACGTGAACGGCCAATATTGAAAATCTGTCCACCCGGACCAACACCTCCTGACATTCTGCCAAGTATAAAATACATGACAAGTATCATTACAATAAAGAATCCCCACGTTCCCAGGAAACTATACCAGTCATTGCGGGTGTCAACTACAAGCTCAGCTTTATCATTGGCAGGAGTTCCTTCCTGCATTTTTTCAAAGTCCTTCTTGAACGTTTCAGCGGATGTTACCTGAAACTGATAGTGTGAAACAGACTCTCCGCCAAAGTACGTATTCTCTTTGTTCAGGGATTTATATTTATCCGACTTCAGCGCTTCAGGTTTTAATGTAACCTCAACGGACTTATCATTAACAATCGTTACACGGGCGACTTCTTTGTCGGCCATCATTTTCTCAAAACGCTTTTGAGTTGTTTCACGTATCGTTGATGTCCGGTTCAGGTAGGTAATCCCCAGTATAGTAGCTACCAAAGCGGCTATAATCCATCCCTGATAACCTTTCTGCGGACTTTTCGGGCCTAGCGGCCCTCGCTTATTATCGTTTTCAGACATTCTGTGTATTAATTAAGAGAAATATACTAAACAACATTTACAAAGCGGTGAGTGTTCACTGCTCTGTCAGTTCAAGCCACGGAGTCTTCAAAGTGCGTTACAACAGCATCACCCCATAACTCTTCGAGATCATAATGTTGGCGACGGTCTTTATTAAAGATATGTGCAACCACATCGACATAGTCTATCAATATCCATTCCCCATTGGCTTTACCCTCTTTTTGCCATGGTTCGGTTTGAGAAACCTTGTACACTTCGTCCTCTATAGAGCTGGCAAGTGCGTCGATTTGTGTATCGGAGTTACCCGAGCAGATTACAAAAAAATCAGTAATTGAATTTTTAACATTTCTGAGATCCAGAATTGCTATATCAAGCCCTTTCTTTTCCGCCATTCCTTTAGCTACAAGCTCGGAGAGATCTTTTGATGATAGTTCTTTATTTTTGCGTTGTTTCATGCGTAATTGATTCCCATTTCTATAAACTCTAAAGTAAAGCAAAAAAATTGTACAACACTATACATAATACCCTAATTATTGGCAAAAAGATAATATATCTGCCAAGTTGTCATTCAACAAACGACATAGCGGCTGAATTAGTGCATAGTGGTATAGGAGAGGAGGGGACTGTTGTCATAGCCGACAACCAAACTGGCGGAAGGGGTCAGCGAGGAACTACCTGGCATTCTGAACCCGGGCAGAATCTGATGTTTTCGCTCATCCTGCAACCACGGACTGTGGCAATTGATCAGCAGTTTTTGATCAGTCAGGTAGTCGCCTTGGCGATTTATGACATGCTTCGGGTGCACACGGATCAGGTGAAAATCAAATGGCCCAATGACATTTATGTGTCAGGTAAAAAACTGAGTGGAACCCTCATTGAAAATTCTATTCAGGGTGGCAGTATTTCCCATTCCATCGTAGGTATAGGAGTCAATATCAATCAACTCGTATTTGAGTCAGGCAGGACTTCCTCACTGGCTCAGGTTATAGGCAGACAGGTATCTCTTAAGGAAGAATTTGACAGAATAATAAGCTTCCTGGATATCCGGTATCAGCAATTGCTTCGAAGTGATGGCTACAACAAAATCCGGGAAGAATATCTTTCGCATTTATATGGTTTTCAGTCTCCTGTACTATTCCGTTACAATAATGAAGACGTAAGCGGAATAGTACAGGGAGTTGCTGAAAGCGGACAGATTCTTGTTCAGTTAAACGGTGAAGAGGAAATCAGGTCCTTTGGTTTAAAAGAGATTGAATGGGTTTGGAATGCTTAACCCCATTTGCCTAATACGGCCATTGCTATCGCGCATATTCCGAGTCCGAGAGATTCTCTCGCCAACTCTATATTCATGCTTCTCATTTGCATCTGATCGAACAATACGCCTTCGAATTCCGGTGGCCATTGAAGTATTGCACCAATGACATAGCCTGCTGCCAGGGCATAATATACCCAGGAAGGCCATAGATCCCGTAAACTCATATAGCAGCCTAATGCAGCAAAGCTATATATCCCTATCCAGATGCCCGAGTCCGGATCGTTGACCTGCAGGTAAGAGAATATGATGAACATAATACCCAGGCCGATTTTTAGTAACGCTTTCATTGATGTACAGAATTATTATTGTTGACAGAATTGGCTCATCGCTGATACAGCATCAGAATACCCTAGATTGGCAGCTTGCTTGAAATTGCCACAACTCAGATCTTTTTCTCCCTCATACCACTGCGACAGCCCGAGGCCATAGTATGCTTTCCCATATTGAGAATCCAGTTTAAGAGTCTGACGGAATGCCAGAGACGCTTTTGTATAGTCTTTTTGTCTGTAGTACGTATTACCAAGATTGTACCATGCCATTTTGTTATTCTCGTTCAGTTTTGTGGCTTTTTCGAAGTCCTGAACTGCGTCTGGCAGTTTTTCAAGCAATGCAAGCAGTTCACCACGATTCAAAAATACATCGGAGGTGTCAGGTGCAAGAGCGGCGGCCTTGTTGTAATCTGCCAGAGCAGAGTCAAGGCGGTTTTCACTTTTTTGCAACAGAGCGCGGTTAAAATAGGGACGATAGGAATCGGGGGAAATTTTGATGGCCTGATTAAAATCAAGCATCGCATTCGGATATTCCTTCAATTCGTAGTAGGCTACCCCACGCAAATTGAAAGCTTCGGCGTTTGAAGTATTTTTTTCAATGGCTTTATTGATGAATTCGATGGCTTCGCGGGTTTTTCCTTCGCGCATTAAATCCTTCCCTTTTTTCAGGAAAGCATCAGAAGATTGGGAGCAAGAGGTGATGATAAATAAAAAAAATAAAAAAAATTGACGCGGCATAATTGTTCATTTCTAGATGGTTCGCACAAAAGTAATCGGAAAGTGATGCGAATGTTTTCTTTTTGTCAATAAAATGTCTTTATCTTTGCAGCGGCAAATCGGAACTACTAGCTCCTTCCGAATCCCCCAGGTCCTGACGGAAGCAAGGGTAGGTGGTTGATGCAGTGAGATTCTCGGTTTGCCTTTTTTTGTGCCTTTCTATTTCAATTCACATCTTTCTTTTTGGTTTGATTATCGTTTTCTACTTTTGTGAGAAATTAAACCATACAATTCCCGATATGAAATTTTTTATTGATACCGCAAACCTTAAAGAAATTAAGGAAGCGCACGAGTTAGGTGTTTTGGACGGAGTAACAACAAACCCTTCTTTGATGGCTAAAGAAGGAATCACAGGTAAAGACAATATCCTGAGCCACTACAAGGCGATCTGCGATATCGTAGACGGTGATGTAAGTGCTGAGGTTGTTTCTGTTGATTTGGAGGGAATGATTCGTGAGGGCGAAGAATTGGTTGAAATCGATAGCAAGATTGTTGTGAAGATTCCAATGATCAAAGAGGGTGTGAAAGCACTTAAATATTTCTCTCAGAAAGGTATCCGTACCAACTGTACTTTGATTTTCTCTGCCGGACAGGCTCTTTTGGCTGCCAAGGCTGGCGCTACTTATGTATCTCCTTTCATTGGTCGTCTTGATGATATTTCAACAGACGGAATTGGTTTGATCGAGCAAATTTTGACTATCTACCGTAACTACGGCTACGAAACTCAGGTTCTTGCTGCTTCAGTGCGTCACCCAATGCACATTATCCAGTGCGCAGAAGTTGGAGCTGACGTAATGACAGGCCCATTGAGCGCAATGGAAGCATTGTTGAAGCACCCACTTACTGACATCGGTCTTGAAAAATTCCTTGCTGATTACGCAAAAGGAAATTCAAAGTAATTGACAGGTAACAACAGTAATATTTCAGGTCTGGTCACGTTCTGATATCCTCAGAACATGACAGGTCTCGGCAGTCGGAGGCAGAAGCTATGGTTTTTGTTTCCGACTGTGTTTATAATGAGAGCACACTGAGTTTTTTGAAACCTTTTTTAGTTGACTATGACTGAGGCAGCAGAGCCGATTATTTTACTGGATCGGGCAGACATTTACCAGGGAGATCGCCCTGTACTAAATGATGTGCATTTTGAAATCAAGAATGGTGAGTTCGTGTACATGATTGGAAGAACCGGTAGTGGTAAAAGTTCGCTTTTGAAAACTTTATACGCTGACCTCTGGTTGCATACTGGTTCAGCTAAAGTAGCAGGTCACGAGCTCCACAAGATCAAACGAAGCGATATTCCTTTTCTGCGACGTAAAATCGGGATTGTTTTTCAGGATTTCCAATTGTTGTCAGACCGCTCTGTTGAAGACAATCTTTCTTTTGTACTTCGTGCAACAGGCTGGAAAGATAAAGGTAAGATTTCAAAACGTATTGCAGAAGTGCTGATGCAGGTTGGGCTTGGTACTTCACAAAAACGCATGCCGCATCAACTTTCGGGAGGTGAGCAGCAGCGTGTGGTAATCGCAAGGGCCATGCTCAACGAACCTAAAATATTAATTGCAGATGAGCCTACAGGTAATTTGGATCCGGAGGTAGCCGATCAGATTATGCAGGTCTTTAAAACCATCAACAACGCAGGTACTGCCATTCTGATGGCAACACATAACCACGAATTTTTGCGTAAGTTTCCCGCCCGCGTACTGAAATGCGAAAACGGAAGCGTTACAGAAGGTTGATTCCGAGTAACAGGTATTAGCTGAAGTTATAAATACTAACCGAAAAAGGTTCAGAGTTTACAAGTCCCTTACCGGGATCTGCAAATTCTGAACCTTTTTTATTGATTAGATTTGTCAGGTAATTCTTACTTCTTTACCTCTTACTCCTCTTATCAAAAATCTACTTCGCCTTCATATCAATAAAAGGAATGATCATTTCTTCCAAAGAAACTCCTCCATGCTGGAAAGTATCTCTGTATAAATTCACATATTGATTATAGTTGTTTGGGTAAGCAAAGAAATAATCCTCCTTGGTAAACACATATGAAGTGGACACGTGTGGTTTTGGAAGGAACAATCTCTCAGGCTTTCTGCATACCATCAGGTGGTTGTCGTCGAATCCAAGATTTTTACCGTGCTTGTAGCGAAGGTTGGTGTTGGTTTCTCTGTAACCAATAATTTTAACAGGCTTCTGAACCCGAATCATCCCGTGGTCTGTAGTCAGGATTAATCTTGCTTTTTTCTCAGCTATTTTTTTGATGAAATCAAGCAGAGGAGAGTGCATCAGCCACGACTTGGTAATGGAACGATAAGCTGCTTCGTCCGGTGCAAGTTCCTTGATCATCTGTACGTCCGTGCGTGCATGTGACAGCATATCAACGAAGTTGTAAACGACCACATTCAGCTGGTTATTCAGCAGGTTATTGAAGTTATCAATAAGTGCTTTCCCTTGGTTGGTATTCAGGATTTTGTGATACGATGACCTTATATTCAGATGGTTTGTCTCCAATTGTTTTTGAAGGAAATCATATTCATGATTGTTCAATCCTTCTTCACCATCCGGTGTATTTTCATCACTCACCCACCATTGCGGATGCTTCCTTTCCATTTCACTCGGCATCAATCCGGAGAAAATCGCGTTACGGGCATAACCTGTGGTGGTTGGGAGAATAGAATAGTAGGACGATTCTTCCTCGATATTAAAGTACTCCTGAAGAATCGGCTGGATCATCTTCCATTGATCGTAGCGGAAGTTGTCAATTAAAAGGAAAAAGACCGGTTCGTCGGACCCTTTAAGATGCGGGAACACCTTCTGCTTCATCAACTGATGAGATAGGATTGGTTTGTCAGACTTCGGATCATTCAGCCAGTCTTCATACTCGTCTTCAATGAATTTACAGAAATTGGCATTAGCATCACTTTTCTGCATGCTGAAAACCTCCGACATGCCATCGTCATCAGAATTTTCCAATTCCAGTTCCCAGTAGATAAGCTTTTTATAGATATCAGCCCATTCATCATGACCTATCCGATCCTGGTATTGCATGGCCAGGTTGCGGAATTCCTGCTGGTAACTTAATGTGGTTTTTTCAGTAACAAGTCTCTTGTTATCAAGTATTTTCTTAACCGAAAGTAGTATCTGATTTGGGTTCAGCGGCTTAATGAGGTAGTCGTCGATTTTTGATCCGATCGCATCTTCCATGATATGCTCTTCCTCACTTTTGGTAATCATTACCACAGGAAGATTGGGCTGCTGTTGCTTAATTTGAGCCAGGGTTTCAAGACCAGTCATACCAGGCATCATTTCGTCAAGAAAAACGATGTCGAAGCGATCATTTTCTATCCGGTCCAGGGCATCTGCTCCGCTGTTAACAGGCGTAACGTTATAACCCTTGTTGGTAAGAAACATGATATGTGGTTTCAAAAGATCTATTTCATCATCGGCCCAAAGAATATTGTATTGCATAAGCGGGGATTCTTATTTAATGATTTTAATTAAAAACTTTACAGGATAACGAGTCGAAAAGTAAACTCGTATAAGATTTACCGTTTTAACCTATTTTAACATTTTCTCAATACAGGTCCCAAAAACACTAAAAATACCACGCCAGAGCGACTACAGAAATTTGCGGGAAACCTTGTCAAGATCTTCCGGCGTATCTACTCCATGGGAGTCGTCGCTGGTTACAACTGCACGAATTGCATAGCCATTTTCAAGCCATCTGAGCTGTTCAAGTGCTTCTGCTTTTTCCAAAGAACTTACCGGCAATTGCGTAAGCGATTCCAGAATGTCTGAACGGTAGGCATATATACCGATGTGTTTATAGAATCTGTGATGCTGAAGCCATTCTTCTTTTTCATGATTGCGCAGATAAGGAATGGTTTGTCTGCTGAAATACATGACTTCATTTCGCGTATTAAGCACAGCCTTGGGAACATTCACATTGAAAAGCAAATCTTCCTGATCAATCACCTTTACCAGTGTGGCCAATTGAGTTTGTCCGTCCAGCTCATTAGCCAGATTGTTAATAGGATCCGGGTTTATGAAAGGTTCATCACCTTGAATATTAATTACATAATCAAATTTTCCTTCTGTTTTAGTTAGTGCTTCGAAGCATCTGTCTGTGCCGCTTTGGTGCTCAGTAGAAGTCATCACTGCCTCACCCCCGAAATCCCTGACATGATCCATTATTCTCTGATCGTCGGTGGCTATAATTACTTTATGAAGTTTTTCTGCTTTTAACGCCTGCTCATATACTCGCCGGATCATGCTTTTCCCACCAATGTCGGCAAGCGCCTTGGCTGGAAATCGGGTGGATGCATATCGGGCGGGTATTATTCCTAAAATTTGCACAGATATTGGTGTTAGATTGTTTACTTTCAAATTTCGTTTCAAAATAAAGCTAAAAAATTGCAAAAACTTTTTTCACATCAATTTTCGCGAAATATATGGCGGATTTTACCCGACCAGGACAACGAGAGTAATTTATGGGCAATTGAGCTGAGAAGTGGACAAAACAAAGAAGTTTCTTTTGCGGTGATTGATACAGGTCGTTCGGAAGTGCTGTGGGAAGCCTCGGTGGTGGGTGCGGATTGGTTTAGCTCTATGACAGCTTTTTCTTACAAACACCTGTTTTTACATAACTACAGGCATTCTGATATTCCCGAGCCGACAGATTTGCTCATGATAGACAGTGGTAACGGAGAATTGCAATGGGCTCTTCCCAATCATGTATTGGTCAGAACGATTGATCAAGACAAAATTGAGGTAGCGACGAGGTTTGGTGATAAATACAAATATCTGCAGTGTAAAGCGGAAACCGGTTTGGTTGTTTCGGATAGAGAAACAGACGGAGAATCGGAACATCGGCAAATAATTTTAGCTGAGCCGGTTCGTTACATGGTTGGAAACGACTATTTTGACCAGCTGGCATCTTTTATTTCCCGTGTTACTGACGGGCATGTTCCTGTGGCTATTGATTATCTGGATAAAAGACCCTATATGATGTTTTCTTATTATCTTTACGAGCAGGATAAAATATCAGAATATCTGTTGATAATGACCGATCAAATGGAGCAATTACTCCACGAAAGGCTATCTGAAGGCAGAGAAGGAATAGGGAGATCGACAGTGTTACTTAAGGGAAGAAATCTGGTCTATTTGAAGAACAACAACGAATTTAAAAGTTTAACACTATAATATTTAAATGAAGTATATTTTTTGCCTGGCTCTGATCGCCGGTTTATTTGGAGGGTTTAGTACACGTGCTAACGGAAGTGTAGCGGTAGATTCAGTGGGAGTTGAAAGGGTTGGTGGTAAAGTATTTATACTACACCGGGTGAATCAGGGGCAAACGATGTTTGCCGTTGTGAGAAGATATGGAACAACTATTCACGCATTACGAGAGGCGAATCCGGGAATCAGTGATCAGATACAATTCGGGCAAACGATAAGGGTTCCTTATACTCCGAAGGGGGCTGCACCAAAAGAAGTAAAGAAGGAAGAAGTGAAAGTTGCTGAAGCTGTGAAACCGGCAGAAACAACAAAGACAGAAGTTCCCAAAGCTACTACTCCTGCATCAGCTACCACCACTACTGCGGTAGCACCGAATGGTATACACAAAGTTGAAGCAGGACAAACACTGTACCGTGTTGCCGTAAAATACGGCGTTTTAATGGCTGATCTCAGAAAATGGAACAACCTGACAGATGACAATCTGAAAGATGGACAAGAGCTGATCGTAAGTGAGAAAGCAGGAGCTAAAACGCCTCCACCAGCACCTGC
Organism: Dyadobacter luteus; assembly: GCF_003383615.1. GTDB lineage: Bacteria > Bacteroidota > Bacteroidia > Cytophagales > Spirosomataceae > Dyadobacter > Dyadobacter luteus. Next base: position 141,366 of record NZ_QNUL01000007.1, on the reverse strand, counting down.
CCCCGCGCCTAAGGTGGTTGCTACCACTGTGGTAAAAGATTCTGTGAGAGCTAAAACTGCAGTACCCGAAAAAGTTGTAAAACCTGTTGAAGAGGTAGTGGCACCTAAAGTGGTGAGTGGTAAGAGAAAATCAGAGTCAGGGTTGGCGGAAATGATTGAAACAGATGAGAGTACGAGTAAGTTTTTGGGATTACACCGCACCGCACCGATAGGCGCGCTGGTCGAAGTCCTGAATGAGTATAATCAGGAAAAAATTATCGTGCGTGTAATAGGCCGTATACCTGATACGAGTATTAATGATGACATTGTGATCAAGCTGTCATCGAGGGCATTTGAGAAAGTTTCGCCTAACAGCAAACGTTTCCGTGCTGTAGTAAGTTATTTGGAATAATTGATACATAGTTATTTATGAAACATTCACCACAATTCCGCTCTAAAAGAGAAGAGGAAAGAGCCGCACTGAAAAACACGACCGGCTATAAATTGTGGAGTGCTCTTTTTACAGTACTTTATCCTTTTATCGCCATTTTTACTTTTCTTTTTTCAGGAATAGTAATGTTCTTTTCAGGCATATCCAGAATCCTGGCTTATTTCTTAGGAAAAACAAGTGCAAAATAGTTTTCAGGAGACCAGTGTCTTTTCTGCGTATGTATCTGATTTGCTGGAAGAGAAGACAGCTTTATATAACAAGCCTGATTTCATTCCCCATGATCCGATCAGTATTCCACACCGCTTTTCCAAAAAACAGGATGTAGAAATTATGGGTTTTTGGGCTTCGGTGCTGGCTTGGGGACAGCGCAAAACCATTATTAACAAATGTCTGGAGTTAGCTGTCATGATGGATAATGCTCCGCATGACTTCATGCTCAACTATGAGGATAGTGATCTCAAACCATTCCTGAACTTCAAGCATCGTACTTTTAATGCCACGGATACCTTGTATTTCCTGGATTTTTTTAAAAACTATTACAGCAAACACGATTCTCTCGAATTTGCTTTCAGCAATTTTGTATCGAAAGACGATGTGACTATTGAGAATGGACTTATCGGTTTCAATACCCTTTTTCGAAACTCAGAGAATTTCCCTGCCCGCACCGGAAAACATATAGCCAACCCACTTCGTAAGTCATCGTGTAAACGTCTCAATATGTTTCTGCGTTGGATGGTCCGTAAGGACGACAAAGGTGTAGACTTTGGTATCTGGAACCACATCAGTCCTGCACAACTGGTATGTCCGTGCGATGTACATGTGGATCGCGTTGCGCGATTACTGGGATTGATTAAAAGACCTGTCACAGACTGGCAGACTGCAGTAGAATTGACGGCTTCATTGCGAACATTAGATCCTAAGGATCCTGCAAAATACGACTTCGCTTTATTCGGACTTGGAATAGAAGGATTCGCAACACCGGCAATCCTGAATAACAGATTTCAATCTCTTTAAAAGTAGATTTTCTTGTAAAGCAAAAACGCTACCGGATTAGTACTCCGATAGCGTTTTTGCTTTTTTTTACATCCGATTCTATTGAATACGGTTGAACTGTAAGGTATCGATAGAAAAAAGTGGTTTAGCTCCTGCTTCCGGATTTTTGAAAATAAAATAGAGCTTATGCAACTTGTTATCAGCCGGTGCTTTCACAGGAATACTTGTTGTAGCAGAACCTGCTTTTGCCTCTCCAATCTTGATTCCCGCAGGAGAATCTAATCGGATTTCCAGAGTTCCGCCTGCCTGGAATCGGTCATTGATGCTGGTAGCAGCTTCGATATTTGCGATTCCGCTGAGGTCTACATCATCGAATGCGATATAGGCATTGTGTTTTCCAATCACGATTTCCGATCCTGATTCCAGCTTAAATTTGGTAAAATCCTTACCAGCGTCAAATGTGTTTGCATTGACTTTGGCCGGACGAAGAGCCACAGTTTTAGAACCGGTTTGAGGGCCCATGTTACCATTTCCTTTGTCTGTATAACTTGCCGTGAAAATATAAGAACCACTTTTGGGCTTGCTCTCAGGCAGGTAGGTGCTCTTTAATGGCTTTTTGTCAACTACTTTTTCTTTTGCAAGAGACAGTATATATTTCACCATTTCTTCTGCCTCTTCCGGCTTATGCTGTGGGTGGGCTGCCATGGCCTGCTCTCCCCATACACCGCCGCCGCCATTCAGCACTTTTTGAGCCAAAGTTTTAACGGAATTACGCTCATTTTCGTAGCGTTTGGCTACCTCGCGGTAAGATGGTCCGATAGATTTCTTATCAACAGAATGGCAAGCTTTGCAATCGCTTAATTCGATCATTCTTTTTCCTGTTTCAAAACCTGTATTGGCCTGGTGTCCCTGCGCCAATTGTGTTTTGTCAAATCCTTCAAGATAATTGATCGTGAGTGTCACTTCATCTTCGGGGATTTTTTTGGTTGCCAGGCTTCCATCTTCCTTGTCAGTTACGGATACCTCGTAGGCAACCGGTTTGTTGGCCCAATAGAAGGTTTTGTTACCTTTTATGGCTACATCCACTTTTGGAATAGCGTTTCCTGCCTTCACCACAACCTCAGACTTATGGCTGTTGCCAGCGCTATCTGTCACTTTCAAAACTGCTGTGTATTCTCCTGCTTTGGTGTAGGTAAATGTAGGATTAGGTAATGTGCTCTTTCCAAGCCCTTTGCCAAATGTCCATTCGTATTTGATCGCATCACCGTCGTAGTCCATAGATCCTTTTGAAGAGAATGTCACCTTCAAAGGAACAGCGCCTGTTGTATTGGTTGCTTTGGCCACAGACAGAGGAACGCGGTTACCCGGATTGTAAGTAATGCGTGACAAGCTGGCTTCATCATTCTGCGCGAACCAGTTGGGGCCATATTCTAATGTATAAAGTGAGCCATCCTTGGCAAACTGCATATCAATAGGATGGCTGAACTTCGTATTGGGCATAAAGCGTTCAATACTCACCAGGTCTCCTTCCTTGTTCATCGTCACCAGATTGATATAATCCCTGATCCAGTCGTAAGAAAAAAACTTGCCATTATAGAATTCCGGAAACTTGATGTTGGTATTTTTGAAATCGTCGGCATAATAAATCGGACCTGCCATCGCATTACGGCCACCTTTACCAACAATAGCTCCAAAGTCAGGTGAATCAGCATAGGGATAGTAAATGAACGCTGGCTGCGCGGGTGGTAACTCGCGTAACCCGGTGTTATGCGGAGAGTCATTTACCGGTTTTGCCGGATCGAAAGGTTTACCTGAAACTTTGGTTTCGAAATCGTATTCTATGTAAGGCTTATTGTCTGCAATAAACATCGGATATCCGAAGTACCCTGCTTTTCTTGCCTGATTTACCTCGTCGTATCCGCGTGGCCCACGTGTCGGGCTGTCATTGGAAGCATCCGGACCTACATCACCCCAGTAAAGAAAACCGGTACGTTGGTCAATAGAGATACGGTAAGGGTTACGGGTGCCCATCACGTAAATCTCAGGACGAGCCTTTGGATTTCCTGCGGGAAAAAGGTTTCCTTCGGGAATATCATATAGGTTGGTGCCGCCTGGCATATTAGCTCTGCGATCGCCATAGCGCGGTTTGATACGTAAAATTTTACCTCTCAGAGAATTGGTATTGGAAGAAGTATGGCGGCCATCCCATCCTTCACGCCCCGGACGGCCATCAAGGGGCCCGTATCCATCGGATTGAAAAGGGTTGATGTCGTCACCAGTTGAGAGATACAGATTGCCCTTGCTGTCCCATTCTATGGAACCGCCGGTATGGCAGCAATCTGTTCTTTTTACCGGAACCGTCAGGAACACTTCTTCAGTAGAAAGGAGCAGCGTATCGTTTACGTCGTCATACTTGAATCTTGATAAATGTTGCGCAGTATCCTTTTCGGTGGAAGGAGGAGAATAGTAAAGATATACAAGTTTGTTGGTGTTAAAGTTCGGGTCGATATTCATCCCCATCAATCCATATTCCTGCTTGCTGTAAACCGGTACTTCTGCAACAAGTTTAATCTTACCGGTTTTAGGATTGTAAAGTTTCACTTTCCCTTTACGCTCAGTTACGAGTACACGATGGTCGTCTAATACTGCGAGTTCAGTTGGTTCGTCCAGCTTAGATACCAAAACCGTTTTGGTAAAACGGTTTTCTTCAGGGCGAGCTTTGCTGTAGTCGAGCTGCGCAGCCATTACATATTGCAGTCCGCCGGTGAGGTGTTTCACAAAAACAGGATTAACGAAAGTAGCATCTTCATGTCCGAAGTTGGTATAAAATGCCTTTCCACCATCGTATTCGTGATACCATGACATGGGATGGTCATCACCCATTTTCCCATCTTTGTACGACTTTTCATCTATTTTAACCAGCACATTTACCTTCTTGTTAAAATTTTTGAAGTCATAGAATTCGTCTTTGATTTTCCACTTTTTAGGGAAACCTTCCATGGAAGGATGCTTGTCATTAACCACGAATGCTTCACCTTCCTGTACGTTAGGATTGCCCGGGTGGCTCGCGAAGTAAGCGCCCGAGAGCTGGTTGTACCATGGCCAGTCGTATTCAGTATCGGTGGCAGCGTGGATACCAACGTAACCTCCACCAGCCTGAATGTAATTTTCGAAAGCTTCCTGTTGAGCGTCATTCAGGACATTTCCTGTAGTATTCAGGAAGACGACCGCACTGTAACGTTTTAGATTTTTAGCTGTAAATAATGCCGCGTTTTCGGTGGTGTCAGTTGTGAAGCCAACTTCTTTACCAAGCCTAATTAATGCATTTTTACCAGCAGGAATAGAGCTGTGCCGGAATCCGGCTGTTTTTGAGAATACCAGAATTCGTTTTTCCGGTACTACGATCTGAGAGAACGCGGTGAATGTAAAACATACAAGCATCATTATGGAGAGAATCAATTTTCCTCCTGAATGAATTTTGCAAGAAATGAGGTTCATGTGCAATTGTATTGAGGTTATGAAAAGGATAGTGGACGGTCTGTTTCAACGAGACTTTATTGCAAAAATTATAATATGATGTAAGAAAAAACCTATCACACATAAGTATGATAGGCTCTTAATATACTGTATATCGACAGTTGAGGACTACAGACCCAATACTTTACGGTTGAAAGCTTCGTCGGTTCCCGCACTTGCGAAATCGTCAAAAGCCTTTGTCGTAACTTCGATAATATGTCCGGCAATGAAAGGAGCACCTTCTGCTGCACCTTGTGAAGGCGACTTAATGCAGCATTCCCATTCCAAAACAGCCCAGCTATCGTAGTCATACTGCGATAGTTTTGAGAAGATAGATGAGAAGTCAACCTGACCATCACCTAATGAACGGAAACGACCTGCTCTGTCGGCCCATCCCGCAAATCCGCTGTAAACACCTTGCTTACCTGTTGGGTTAAACTCGGCATCTTTCACATGGAACGCTTTGATACGGTCATGATAAAGATCGATAAACTGTAGGTAATCCAGTTGCTGCAATACGAAGTGACTCGGATCGTAGTTGATATTCGCGCGCGAGTGACCATCCAGGTAATCTACAAACATTTCGAAAGTAGAACCGTCGAAAAGGTCTTCTCCCGGGTGAAGCTCGTAGCAAAGATCCACGCCATTTTCATCATATACATCTAAAATTGGTTTCCAGCGAGCTGCCAATTCTTTAAATGCTGTTTCTACCAGACCGGCAGGACGTTGTGGCCATGGATACAGAAATGGCCATGCCAAAGCACCTGAGAAAGTAGCACTAGCTTTCAATCCCAGATTTTTACTTGCAATAGCCGTATACTTCAGCTGTTGTGTAGCCCATTCCGCTCTTGCTTTCGGATTGTTACGTACTTCCGGAACTGCAAAACCATCATACAGCTCATCATAAACCGGATGTGAAGCCACAAGCTGTCCGATAATGTGAGAGGCAAGTTCGGTAATTTCCAGCCCTTTGTCGGCCAGTTTACCTTTCAGCTCATCAGCATAAGTCTGCGACTCAGCAGCTTTTTTAATATCGATAATTCTCGGATCCCATATAGGAAGCTGAACACCTTTGTAGCCAAGGTCAGCCATGTATTGGGTAATTCCATCAAAAGTATTGAATGGTGCTTCATCCCCCAGAAACTGGGCAAGAAAGATACCTGGTCCTTTTATTGTTTTCATGTTTAAGAGCTTTTAGCGATTAGCATTGAGCTGTTAGCATACCAATCGTATTAATTTACTTGACTGATTTTGATATTCTCTCATCGCACCGACCCGGTCAATCAATCACTCACTCAAAATTATACAGTTACCCAAGCTTGTGACTTGTTACTTTCCAGGATTCTTTCGCAGATCAATAGCTCGCGGTATCCGTCTGCGAAGGTTGGGAATGTTGGGTTCTCAGGTTGCTTACCTTCTGCGATTGCTGCGTATACTTCTTTGAACAATTGTTTCGACGTATCGGAGAAACCTTCGTTGTGTCCGCCCGGGAATGTGATCAGAGAACGTACATCGTCGTTTACAAGCGATGGGTCGCGTATCAAAACCTCATTGGCTTTGTCTCTGTTTCCAATCCACATTTCGTTCGGAGCTTCTGAAGTCCAGTTGAAAGTTTTCTTGGATCCTGAGATTTCAAGAGTCATACGGTTCTTACGACCGGCAGAAACCTGAGATACTGTAATCACCCCTTTGCTACCATTGTCGAAACGAAGCAATACGTTGGCGTGGTCTTCAGTTGTGATGGGGACATCAGCATAATCTTCAGGTTGAAGCATTTTTCCTGAATACGTTTCAACAGGTTTAAGAGGCTTCTTGCGTGTCTTATGCACTGTATTGAAGTCAGCCAGAACTGAGACAGTCTTCAAGCCTGTGATGTATTCAAGAATATCCATCAGGTGAGAACCGATATCTGCTATCGCTCTTGAATCGCCTGATTTGTCTGGTTCAAGACGCCAGTTGTAATCCGTTTCGTAGAAAAGCCAATCTTGCAGGTAAGAACCGATGAAAGAATAGATTTCACCTAACTCACCTCTTTCACGCATTGACTTCATCTGGCGTGCCAGCGGGTAGTAACGCAGGTTGAAGTGAACGGCATTAACCAAACCAGTTTTTGCAGCAAGTTCTACCAGTTCTTCAGCTTCAGCCAAATCTTTTGCCAGCGGCTTTTCGCAGATTACGTGTTTGCCTGCAAGAAGAGCAGCCTTAGATTGAGAATAGTGAAGGAAGTTTGGCGTACAGATATGAATAGCTTGAATATCTTCCTGCTTCAGCAAGTCTTCGAAAGTGTAAGAACGCGGTATACCAAGCAAATCAGCTTTTTCGCGTGCCAGTTCCGCAGTTACCTCGCAAAGAGCAACGACTTCCACATTAGGGAGACGTCGTAACGCTTCAATATGAGCAGGTCCAATAAATCCGGTACCTACTACGCCAACTTTAATTTTGTTCATAGAATGGATTGTGAAATTGAAAAAGGTATAAAATATTGTTGTGTTCTGCTTTAGAGCGACTGGATGCTATTCGTGGAAATCAGTCCATTTCTGATCTGATTTATCTGATTCCAGTACAGTATCAATAAATTTCATTCCGCGCAAGCCGTCGTAAACAGTCGGGAAATCATATACCGGATCAGGATTTTTACCTTCCCATCTGGCGCGTAAATGCACGGCGAAATTACGATAAAGATTGGCGAATGCTTCAAAATATCCCTCTGGATGTCCTGCCGGGATACGGGTATGTACCTGCGCTGCACGTGACAGATTTCCCACGCCCGTGCGGATGATCCTTGCGCCCTGGTTTGTTTTATGGATCAATGTGTTGGGATCCAGCTGCTTCCATTGCAATCCACCTGTCTCGCCGTACACACGGATGTTCAAATCATTTTCTTCCCCGTTGGCAATCTGGCTGTTTTGCAGAATTCCTTTAGCTCCATTGTCAAAGCGCAGGAGAATATGGGCATCGTCATCCAGCTGGCGACCTTCTACGAAAATGGTCAGGTCGGCGCAAAGTTGCGTGATTTTAAGTCCTGTGATATATTCGGCAAGGTTTTCCGCATGCGTACCAATATCACCTAATCCGCCGGCTGCTCCCGATTTGCTCGGGTCAGTGCGCCAGGCAGCCTGTTTGTTACCAGTAACTTCCACCAGTGTAGCAAGCCATCCCTGCGGATATTCTACAATCACTTTTCTTACTTTACCAATAGCACCCGACGCAATCATTTCTTTTGCCTCTTTCACCATCGGATAACCTGTATAGTTATGCGTCAGGCAGAAAATGAGGCCTGTTTCTTCAACTACTTTTACGATCTCTTCTGCTTGTTCGGTATTTAGGGTTACCGGCTTATCACATACCACATGAAAGCCATTTTCAAGTGCAAGTTTGGTAGGACCTGCGTGCATATGGTTAGGTGTAACGATGGAAACGAAATCCATTCTTTCACCTAATGGAAGCAGCTTTTCCTTCGCGATCATTTCTTCAAAATCTCTGTATACCCTGTCTTCAGGCAAATAAAGGGCTTTGCCCGTTTCTTTGGACTTCTCCGGATTAGAGCTGAAAACGCCGCAAACCAGTTCAATCTCTCCGTCCATGATGGCCGCACGACGATGAACCCCACCGATGAATGCATCAAGTGAGCCACCGATCATACCCATTCTTATCTTTCGTGACATTCCTGTTTGTTTAAAGTTTAGAAAAGATTAACTGTTCATAAAAGTGCACCCTGAGTGACTCTTACTTTTTACAAATATAAATTTATAGTGTAAAAAACGTGGTATAACTGCCGAATTGAGTAGTAGATTTGACAATTATTTGTTTTTTTTGTGAAAATCTTACATTTAAAGTATAGCCCCAATTCTTAATCTTTCTCATTCAAATATTCAAATTTACTGGTCACATGTCTCAACCGATTAACAGCACAAGACTCTTTAACGCAAGTTGTTTTGCGCTCATTACCACAGCGTTCTCTTTCAGTATACGTGCTGGTATCCTTCCTCAATTAGGAACAGAATTCAATCTTACTGCCGAGCAGCTTGGCTTTATTAACTCCATGTTTTTCTTCGGATTCCCGATTTCTATGGTAATCGGCGGGTTGGTTTACAGAAGCGTGGGACCCAAAACTATCATGCAGGTGGCATTTGTTTCTCACATCATCGGGATTGTGATGACCATTTATTCAGGAGGCTATACCGGGCTTTTGATTTCAACATTCTTTATTGGTATTGGTAACGGTTGTACTGAGGCAGCATGTAATCCTATGATTGCGGATGCTTACACAGGTTTGAAAATGAATAAAATGCTTAACCGTTTTCACATGTGGTTCCCTGGGGGAATTGTGGTAGGTAGTCTTATTTCGAAATTTATGACAGATTTCGGATTCGGATGGCAGGCACAGATTTGGGTGATTATGATCCCAACGATCATTTATGTATTCCTTTTCTTCGGACAGGCATTCCCGAAACCTGCGAGCGAAGCTGTTGGTTCAATTGCGGAAAACGTGAAGGCAATGTTCTCTCCGCTATTCCTTTTTATCTTCTTCTGTATGGCGTTCACTGCAATCTCAGAATTCGGACCTCAACAATGGACTGGAATGATTATGAGTAAGAGCGGTGCAAGCCCTATGTTGATCCTTGCACTGGTTACTGGTCTGATGGCGGTGATGCGTTTCTTCGCTGCTCCGGTAGTGAAGCTATTGGGTGCAACAGGTATTTTGTGGACTGCTTCATTCCTTACTGCAATTGGTATTTACCTGTTCAGCACAGTAACAGGACCTGCAGCATACTTTGCAGCTGTTATTTTTGCACTGGGTGTAGGTCTATTCTGGCCAACTATGGTAGGGTTTGTAGCACAGTACGTTCCATTGAGCGGTGCATTGGGTATGTCTATCATCGGTGGTGTAGGTATGCTTTCAACTTCAATCTTCCAGCCAATTATCGGTGGATGGATTGATGCTGATACTGCTGAAAAAGCTGCTCAGGGATTGACTGGTGACGAATTGGCGCTGGCTGCTGGTCAGGCTACGCTGAGTACTATGATTGCATTCCCTGCAGTGTTGATCGTTGCATTCGGTATCCTGTTCTTCTGGATGAAAGGACGTAAAGTTGAGAACACTGCGGCTGTAGCGGCTCACTAACAGATAAAAGTTAATTAAGGAAAAGGGTCGTTTCAGCTGGTGAGACGACCCTTTTCTTTTACACGATAGATGAGAGATTGTAATGATTAATTCAGAACGGATTATCTGAAGTCAATTGGCAACATGTATTTGACCCGTACCATTTTACCAGATTGAGAACCCGGGCTCCATTGTGGCATGGCGTTCACTACCCGAAGTGCCTCTTTGTCATGTTCGGCGCTCAGACTTTTGACAAGTGTCACATCCTGTCTGCTACCGTCGGTATTCACGATAAAGGAAATAAAAGCCTTTCCGGTTATTTTCTGATTGGGCGCAGATTCGGGGACAACCAGGTTCTCAGTGATAAACTTCTTTCTGGCTTCAGCTCCACCAGGAAATTCGGGTTGTTGCTCTACAACTGTAAAATACCGCTCTTCGGATTTATTCAAATTACTTTGACCAAATGATGGGAAATAAGCTTTGCCTACCAGTAAAATAGTCCATAGAGCAATTTGTATCGAAAAGGGGTATTTGGCTTTGAGATGGCGGTAAAGTTTCATTGTAAAGAGGTTTGGGATACTTTAAGGAAATAGGATGGGGAGATTATATCTTATCTTCGATATTTCATCGTGCCTGTAGCGGCCTGGCTTCCACCTGGGCATTAATTTTATGATTTTTGTTGCTTCCAGATCATGCTGAGGACTCAATCCCTTAAGAACACGTATATCAGATAAACTGCCATCTTCATTAATAATAAACGACATAAACACTCGTCCTGGAAGTTTTAAAGATCCAGGAGATTGAGGTGATACCAGATTGTCATGAATGAATTTTTGAAGCGCAGTGTGTCCTCCCGGGAATTCTGGCGACTTTGATAATACGCATTCCCAATAAGGTTTTTCTGTGCTCACACTGTCAATTTGCGAAATCGCTTTTTGACGGGACTGTGCTTGAACAAGATTTGTATTGTAGATAAGGTTGATGATTAACACTGTTGTGAAAGTCGATTGAGCAGACATAGGCTTTTACAAATCAATACGGGAACAATAGTTAAATTTATATATAATTATTTTATATATAAAATAATAGATCTATTATTTCGTAAATTGCTATTATTAGGGTGTTTATAAAAATATGATAACTATGATATCCGCCACTGAATTAAAGAGGCATCCCTTTGCTGTAGTAACTTATATGACTTATATCGTGCTATGGATTTTGTTTGTGAGCGGAGTGTATAGTATTGAAGCGAAGTGGGAAGGGCAGGGAGGGATCCGGTGTGCGACAGGAGTGATGGTTACATTTTTTATGATGCTGGCTTTGTCGGCTCTGTTTCTGGTATCAAGTCTATTATTTACCTTCTTTACAAGAGACAAAAAATTCTTTGGTTACTTAACTCTTGGAGTTTTACTGCCAGTAATTATCGTCCTTTTGTGGCAATCAGTGCGATAGGCGGGTATTTTGAAATGTATAGAAAAACAAAAAACGACCTCTTGAGGAGATCGTTTTTAACACTTACTTTATTTTCACAATGGTAACACCAGCACCTCCGCGGTCCGGATGTTCGTCCTGAAAACCACCTACCTGGGAATACCCACGTAAATGATTCCGGACAAGCGTTCGTAAGATACCATCTCCTTTTCCGTGTACAATACGAATCTCGTCATAGCCGAGCATAATAGCGTTGTCCATAAACTGATCAACCATGCCGAGGGCTTCTTCGCCACGTTTGCCACGCATGTCCAGGTTGAAACTGAAATTCATCATGCGCTCGTTCAGGTCTACACCTTTTGCACTTGTTTTGAGTTTTTTCTCGCCGGTTGCTGCTTTGTAGGTTTTGTTGCTGACTCTTTCCAGGCGGTTCAGCTTAATAGTCGATTTAAGATCACCAATACGTATTTCAGCATCCTTACCTTTGATATTCAGTACTTCTCCGATAGCAGTTTGTCCGGTAATACGAACATAACTTCCCGCGACAATAGCACCTTCCTCCGGTTCGTAGATATCCTCAGGTTTTTCCTGATCAGGAATGACTTCGGGCTGCAAGCTGGTCTTACCAAACTTCTCCAGATTTTGTCTGACAGTCTTGGTTTTCTCTTTCTCAGCTTTGTTTTCCTTGATTTCCCTGATCGTGTTTTCGATCATCTGGTTGGCATCGGCAATCAGCGTTTTGGCTTTTTGCTTGGCATCGTTTACTATTTTTTTCTCGTTCGTTTCGAGCTTTGTTTTTAGATGATTATAATCTTCAAGCTGTTTGCTAAGCTTACGTTCCTTAATGCCCAACTCGATATTTTTCTCCGAAAATACGCGTCGTTCAATATCCAGTTCTTTTAAAAGCTTCTCGAAATTAACCTGTTGTGTTCCCAGCTTTTCCTTTGCACGATTAACCACAGCTTTTGGAAGACCAATTTTGGAAGCAATTTCGAATGCAAATGAGCTTCCCGGACGACCTATTTCCAGCTGATAAAGCGGTTCCATATGTTCGCCATCAAAACGCATGGCACCATTAACAAGTCCGTCGGTTTTATCGGCCAACACTTTCAGGTTGGTGTAATGTGTGTTAATCACACCAAAAGCGCCCGATTTGGTCAGATCCTCCAGAATGGCTTCGGCAATTGCGCCACCCAATCCGGGCTCTGTACCGGTTCCGAACTCATCTATCAGAAACAGGGTTCGCTTGTTGGCCATGGTCAGGAAGTGACGCATGTTGGTCAGGTGGGAGCTGTATGTACTCAGATCGTTTTCCAGCGACTGTTCATCACCGATGTCAATGAAAATGTTCTGGAAAAAACCCATGGATGAGTCTTCGCGCATAGGCACGAGCAACCCGCATTGAAACATATATTGTATCAATCCGACTGTTTTCAAAGAAACAGATTTACCACCGGCATTTGGCCCCGATACGATTAAAATCCGCTCTTTCTCTTTCAATTCAATATTAAGAGGAATTACTTTTTTTCCTTGTTTCTGAAAAGAAAGATGGAGCAGGGGATGCCTCGCCTCGGACCATTGTACAAACTGCCGGTTATGAAATTCGGGACTGATCGCACTCATTTCCTGAGCCAGTTTTGCCTTCGCTCTCAGAAAATCCATTAATCCGAGGAATTGATAGGCTTTCTGTAAATCAGGAACGAAAGGGCGCAGTTTACTGGTCAGTTCTAACAGAATTCTATTGATTTCCCTACGCTCTTCGTATTCCAGTTCACGTATTTCGTTATTGGATTCGAATACATCAGTCGGTTCGATAAACACCGTTTGTCCCGTCGCCGATTCATCATGGATAAATCCTTTGAGTTTCCTTTTATGCTCCGCCGCTACGGGTATCACCATTCTCCCATTACGAATGGTAAGAGAAACATCGTCGCTCACCCAACCGTTGCTCTTGGCTGAACGCAACATGGTATCCAGCTTCTTCCTGATGCCAGCTTGCTCTGAAATGAGTTTCTGACGTATTCTGGAAAGCTCCGGTGATGCAGAGTCACGGATTTGTCCGCGGTCGTCAATGATCCTCTCAATAGCATCCGTAATAGCCTTATCGACACGAACGTTTTTAGCGTATTCCGCTAGCAAAGGAAATGCACCTTCTTCCTGATTTGAGAAGAAGCTTATGCAAAGTTTAATCGTATGCATTGAAACTTTCAGGTCAGAAAACTCAGCCTGAGTGAGTAGCATTCCTTCAATCGCAGCTCGTTTGAGGTAAGGCGTGGCATCAATGTAATTCTGCGAAGGAAAATTCTCTCCGATCTCCAGGATCTTTTTCATTTCAGCAGTTTGGCTTACCAGTTTTTCAACCATACCAAAATTGTCTGAAAATCTTATTTTTTCAACAAAATACTGGCCAAGCGGACTAATGCATGCATCTCTGAGCCAGTCACGTAATTTGTCGAAGCCTAGTTTTTGTTCAAGTGTAGCAGGGTATAACATGCTTATTTATAAATACTGAACAGCGTAGCTATCCAATCAAAAGGTCAAATTAAATAAATACTGAATCTGAGTCGCAGTACTTATGTATACGACTCAGAACAAAATAAGATTTTTTAGAGGTAATTAGTTCAATATCACCGATCAGAAGATTTCACGGACTTCGTCTTTGAGGATTTTCAATGCATGAGTGGTGGGTTGAGTTTCCCGTGCGATTACAATCGAAAATATTTTCTTTCCCAGATCAGTGGCAGGAGATTCCGGAGAAACCTGTGCTGCTGCGTTATTGATATCGGCTATCACTTCATTCATCGCCAATCCTATCTGTTCCCAGGTATTGTTGCTGATATAGATCTGCTGTGCGACGTTATGATTGTACTCTTCACGGATATCGTTCAAAAGGATTTGCTGTAATTCCAATGCACTGGTAGCGACAGGCGCCAGGCGTAACAGAAGACTCGAAGGACTAATTCTCTCCAGAAAAAGCGACATGCGCTCGTACGCCTGCAGCCGTAAAGGCAAAGTGAGATCGGTATTTTTTCTTCTTGCTTCGATCTGCTGTTTTAAAATGATCTTATCCGTTACCGTTGTGATGGTAAGGTAAACACCGTAAACAATAATTGATAAGCCCAGGATAACCGTTGCAATACTCAGATAGTAGTCCATTGTGCAGAACAAGGATAATTTTGATTTAAAGAAGCCAAAATTACAAGATAACTTACATTACTCAGAAGAATATTTGAAGAAAACGAATTCCCTTAAGTAATTTCATGTTAGCTAGCTTTACCGCATATCTGTTACATGGAAGATCCGATTACAATTACCGAAGCAGCAAGGGAGGAAATTATCTCAACTTTGCAGGCAAACAAGATACCAGATAGCTATGGATTACGGGTCGGCCTGAAAGGCGGAGCCTGTAGTGGTACATTTTTACTGGGTTTTGACACCCAGTCTGAATTTGACCAGCTATATCTTATAGATGGTATCAGGGTTTACATTGACCGCCGGCATCTGATGTACGTGGTTGGCCTTTCGGTTGATTACGAAGAAGGGATGAACGGCAGCGGTTATACGGTTTCTACTCTTTCAGATAAGCAATAGCCAGTAATTTTAATCTTCAATAGTTACATGTTTCCAGTTCTCTCCTGATCTTATGCGGTTTAGCTGAGTGTGGGTAATTCCGAACTGCTTTGCGATCATCTTCAGGCGATTGTTGTCATTTTTTAACAACTTTTTGATAATCCGCACCTTACTTTCTGTCAGTTTGTAGTTTTTGGTTCGCTTGGGAATAACACGATTGATGAATGCAGGATTCTCTCTGTTGTGATCAATCATCTCTGCTTTAGTAACCCATTTAAGGTTCTCATAATAGTTATTCTGTTTTTCAAAATCAACATGAATAACAAAGGTATGTTCAGCACTTGTCTTGTCCACGAAATACTCTGCTACAAGCTTGTGGACATAGCGGTTAATCGTTTTACCTCCGCTAACCCGTATGTTCAGCGACCGATAACCTTGTATTACGGAACCTTTGATTACTGCTCCATCCTTAGGATTGTTCTGAAAACTTTTCAGCCTGCCATAGTTGGAAACTTCGTAATGGGGAGCATTTTCGATTTCGTCGAACTTTATTTTTTCCCACTTTTCGTTCCAGAAACTCCGACTTACATTTGATTCGCTCATTTTATTTCAGGTAATATTTTTGATATTGCTTTATCTCGTCTCATATCATCAAATGAAACATTTTTGACCGGTGGCCTGTTTCCTTAGTCTGATGAAATTAATTCTCACTTTCTACATCTAATTATACACATGAAGAACACCTTAATTATCGGAGCTTCTTCCAATCCTTCCAGATACGCTTATCTGGCTGCACAAAGACTAACTGCAATGGGGCACTCTATTTTTTTGCTGGGTCGCAGGAAAGGTTCTGTCTTGGGTCAGGAGATTCATCTTGAAAAGATTAACCTGTCTGATATAGATACAGTTACGCTGTATGTCAATCCAAGTCATCAACCTGAGTATTACGACTATATTATTTCACTGGAACCCAAACGTGTCATTTTCAATCCGGGAACTGAAAATCCTGAGTTTGAAATTATGCTCCGTTCTAAAAATATCATACCAGTGCAGGGCTGTACATTGGTGATGCTGGCATCAGGACAATATTAGTTAAGTAACCGCTACATTATTACCAGCGGATAAGTGCTGAAGCCCACGTAAATCCGCTTCCAAATGCCGCAAGGCACACCAGATCTCCCTCTTTGAATTTCCCGTTTTCCCATGCTTCAGCCATTGCAATAGGTATTGAGGCCGCGGTAGTATTTCCGAATCGCTGAATGTTGTTAATCACCTGTTCTTCGGCAAGACCCATTTGCTGTCTTACATAATCGCTGATACGGATATTGGCCTGGTGCGGAACCAGAAGGTTTACATCCGATGATTTGTACCCATTGGCATTGAGAGCTTCCTGAATCACCTCCCCAAATTTTACAATGGCATGTTTAAAAACGGCATTTCCGTTCATATACACATTAAAACCACCTGAATCCAGCAAGTCTTGTGTCACAGGACGATCAGGACGACTGCTTCCCGGATCTTTCACATACAGTTCTTCAGCATAGCGCCCGTCGGCGTGCAGGTGGGTGGAGAGAATAGCGTGTTCAGGATCATTGGTAGCCTGAAGCACTGCCGCTCCAGCTCCATCGCCGAAAATAACCGCAGTGTTCCTTCCTGCAGTACTCTTGTCAATCCATGAAGATTGTATCTCGGCTCCCACTACCAATGCAGTTTTATACATCCCGGTTTTGATAAACTGGTCGGCGATGGAAAGAGCGTATACAAATCCGGAACATTGCTGACGAATATCAATTACAGGTTTCCCATCCATTCCCAATTCACGCTGCATTAAAAATGCGGAGCCAGGGAAAAAATAGTCGGGAGTAATAGTAGCGTAAATGATCACATCCACCTCATTGGCACCGACTCCGGCCCGTTCCATAGCCTGGCGGGAGGCAGCGGTAGCCATGCTGTAGTTGGTGTCTTTTCCATATTCAAAAAAACGACGTTCCCGAATACCAGTCCGCTCCTGAATCCATTCATCGGAAGTTTCCATCCATTGAGAAAGATCGTCGTTTGTAACTACGTTTTCAGGGACATAATAGCCCAGACCGGTTATACGGGAAAAAGTCATATCTGCAATAAGAAGATTTAGTAGTGTCGCACCTTAGCGAAAGCGCATTATTGCAACATGATTACAAATGAAATAAAAAAAATAATAAACCTGTCATTTTCGCCGACCTTTACTTCTTAGCGATGAGGTTGTTAAGTAGGGATAACAGGATGTAGAAGAGAATAATGACAGGAATTGCAAGGATTTTCAGCAGAAATAGCAATGTCAAACTGACTAGGATCAAACTAAACCGCATTTCATTCCCCTTCCACCCGAATGATTTGAATTTGAGGGCAAGTAGAGGAATTTCTGCCACCAGTAAAAAAGACATTACCGCTGTAAGTATCCATAAATTTGTTGTGTTGACGATCAGCCACTTCCATTCGTCACCATAAAAATGAAGAATCAGAGGAAGCGATGCGATCAGCATGGCATTGGCTGGTGTTGGAACACCGATAAAAGTATCACTCTGGCGCGGATCGTTGTTGAATTTGGCAAGCCTGATAGCAGAGAAAATCGCTATCATAAAAGCAGGGTAGGCTTTCCAGATGCCGAACAGATCAGGAATACTCTGCATCAGTAGCTGAAAAACAATAACTGCAGGCAACAGACCGAAAGTGACCATATCTGCAAGCGAGTCCAAGTCGCGGCCAATAGGTGATGACACTCCCAGGAGGCGGGCTACGAAACCGTCAAAAAAATCAAATACAAGTGCTATACCAATCAGCAGACAGGATAGCAGAACATTGTTATGAAAAACCTCAACGACACCAATACAGCCACAGAGCAAATTGGCGCATGTTAACGCGTTGGGAATATTTTTACGGATCATGAAATCTGAGCTTGTAGCAGCTATTTTAGAAATGGGTTATTCTTTTTTTCGAAACCAATAGTGGTGGGGCCCATGTGTCCTGCATAAACTTTATATGCATCACCAAGTGTAAATAACTGCGTTTTGATACTGTTGATCAGTACGTCAAAATTACCAGCCGGAAGATCAGTACGGCCTATGCTCTGGCGGAACAATACGTCGCCGCCTATCACAAACTGCTGCTCATGACTCACAAAAGCTACATGGCCGGGAGCATGGCCGGGTACGAATAGAATATCCAGTTGTGAAGAACCAAAACTGATTTTTTCACCTTCTTTCAGATAACCATCAATAGCTGGTTCATCAAAAGCAGGAAAACCATAGTTGGATGCATAGGATCTTACTGCTTTCAATACTGGCTCATCCAGTTGGTGCAGGTAAAAAGGGATATTATACTTTATTTTAATAGCTTCCACGCCAAGCACATGGTCAATATGTGCATGGGTATTTACAATACTGATCGGTTTAAGCGCATTCGTTTCTATATACTGATACAATTCCGCGAACTCAGCTTTGTTGTGACAACCGGGATCAATAATGACTGCTTCTCCCGTTTCGTCGCTGAGAACGTAGGTGTTTTCCGAAAATGGATTGAATGTGAAGGATTGTACTTGTATCATTTATATAGGTAAGATCTGATTTAAAGTCGTTGACAGGGCGGCAAAGTTACAAAACACTTCTTGAACTCTTTGCCAAGCCAGTTTATCGTTAGCGTTACAATTATTCAGCCAGATTGAGTGTAGCCTTGATCTTGTCGTAATAGAGATTGACTAATCCCTCATATTTAGAGTCGGTTCCAACACAAAGCCATAGTTCGCCCTTGTCGTTGGTTCGTACTACCAAAGAGTTGCCTGGGCTGGAGCGGGAAATGAGCCGATATACAAAGGTGTTCCCACCATTGGCCACATTGCCAAGCGTAACCATCTGGGTTCCTCCGGCTGACTCAGTTCCTTTGTCAATATTAACTTTGTAAATACCATTTTCTGCAATTCGAACCGGTTCCTCCGCAGATGCACCTGCCTTGAGATATACGGAACTGCCGGGAGAGCCAATCACATCAGCGGCATCGGGATATTGCGTAGCCAGGTTGACATCAAATGTGATTTGATAGTCAGTATTATTACGGAGTCCCGTTATTCTCTTCTTCATAAACATGAACATATTACCGCTACGGTTATTGCTTTGCATTCGCAACGAATACCGTGTTGTGTCCAGCGGTGCCGGTAATCTGGAAACGCCGGCTTGCAGGTTGAGAACGCTATCAACTGCTGTTGTCCTGTATTCAGCGAAGCTGGCAGTCCATCCGTTAGCGTCAGGATCCGAATCAGATTGAAACTCTGATTCGACCATGATTACACCATTTAATTTAGTATCATTATTACATGAGTACAAGCTTGTTACCAAAGCAATACTCATGATAAATATCCATTTATTCATAAAAAAACGTTTAACAAGCTCCGCATTTTCGAGGAGCAAGGAAATATGTGTTTCAGTAAGACTACCCGATTATAAAAATGGTTGGTTTCTTATGTAAATCAGGTTTCTTTTTGCGCCATTCTTTTACTGGCAATGTTTTCATAAACTCGTCTGCGGCAGTGATGTTGGATGCGACAGACAACATGGTTTCCGCCTGGCATGTCTCTAAAACTGCATCCATCAGCTGATTATTGCGGAAAGGGGTTTCCATGAAAATCTGTGTTTGTAGCTTGGCATGCGCGTCTCTCTCCAGTTGTTGAATATTCTTTTTCCTCAGCGCTTTATCGATAGGAAGGTAACCATGAAAAACAAAGGATTGACCACTCATGCCCGATGCCATCAGCGCCAATAGAATTGAAGATGGCCCTACCAGAGGAACTACCTGTATAGACAGCTGGTGCGCGATTTTGACAGCTACGGCTCCGGGATCAGCCACGCCGGGACAACCCGCTTCGGATATAATTCCCGCATCTTTTTGAAGATGAAGCAATTGCTTTCTGGTTTCTTCTTCCGGAGTATCTTTGGTAAGTTCAAAAAAAGTGAGATTATCGATTACCTTCCCCAATCTGAGGCTACTGATAAAGCGCCTTGCGGTACGTATGTTTTCAACAAAGAAAACATCAAGTTCGAGGATAGCTTCTTTGATGGAAGGACTAAGTACTGTGTCATTGGTATCCTCGGCCAGAGGGCACGGTATAAGGTAAAGGGATGTCCCCTGCGGGTTTTTCATGCTACATATTTATATTCATTTCCAACCTTTGGAGCTGAAAAGGCATCTTATCAACAAGCAAAGTTAAATGTAATGTTACGACAACTATTTATTTTACTCCTTTTATTACTCGTATCTGCTTGCGCAACGGATAGCGATAATATGCCGCAGATGGATTTTCTTGATGCGTCGTCTTCAGGGATGTGGCATTTGAGCGAGCTGGAAACAGGTCCCTACGGTAACAGGTATTGGGTGAAAGCGAACGGAACGGCCAAGGATATCAGGATTATTTTGCAGGATGGGACCATGCTAACTTCCGACAGCTTGCAGGTATGTTGTGCTCCAAAAGCTTACAAAATTGGTAATACTCTGAAAGATATACCTGAACCGGCGGCGAAATATGTTAATCCGGCATGTGCTGTAGTCCAATGCGAAAATTGCTCAGTATGGGAAATGGATTTGAAAGGCGACCAGCTGATTATCACTTATTGTAAAGGTGAAAAATTCAAATACGTGCGTCGCCAGTGATCCGGCAATGCACGTATGCACAGGGATTAGCTGACAAAGTTGAGCAGGCTTTCCAGAAATGCCTTCGGTTGTTCAGCCTGTATCCAATGCCCCGAATTTTGAATTGTATCGAGTTTCGAATCAGGAAATATTTTCTGTATGTCCTCCCAGTCTTCGTCGAGAATATAGTCTGAGTGATCGCCGCGCATAAATAATGTGGGAATCTCTACAGGTGTGTCTGTTGCAATGGCCTGTCCCACGTGGGCCATATCTGTAGAAAGCAGCGGTAAATTAAACCTCCATCCAAAACCTCCTTCATCTTTACGATACAGGTTTTTGAGTAAAAACTGACGAACTGCTGGTATAGGCTCATATTCTGACAGTATATCGTCGGCCTGCTGGCGGTTCTCAATCGTGTCTACAGGAATGTGGTTTAGCCCTTCCAGTATCTTTTTATGATGAATAGGGTAGGCCTTGGGACCAATATCCACGACAACCAGCCTGGAAAAGGTATCCGGATAACGAACCGCATATTCCATCACCGTTTTTCCGCCCATGGAATGCCCTACCAGAATGGGGTTATGCAGTTCCTGTTGTCCGATAAATTCTTTAAGATCTTCAGCGAAGGTTTCATAATTCAGTGCGCCTTCATGTGGTGAGCGCCCATGGTTCCGCTGATCTACCAGATATACCTGAAAGCCACGATCCGCCACAGCCTTTCCTACTGTTAACCAGTTGTCTAAAAAGCCAAAGACACCGTGAAGTATGACGAGGGCCGGACCATTTTCTCCAAATTTTTTATAATTAAGATTCATCCTGAAAAAAAAATCGATGGTTGCTTAAATAATTTTTATGATCATTTAAAGTGCTTAATGTTAAATAATCATTAACAAAATTGAATACATAATTGCAGTTTGTTGCAATAGCGGTAAAGGTCGGGAGTAATTGTTGGAAAGAAAAGCATTTTTGTGCCCTATTGTTAACGAAAATTTAACATAAGAAGTGGTGTTATTTTAATGATAGAAATGTGTATTATTTCAATAAATCAACGATTTATCGTCAATAGTATAGCATTTTAGTAGGATTGGACACTTTGGTTATACAAGAAAAATACCCTTATTTTACGACGCAATTAGATCATCGATCCATGAAGGATCCTGTCACAAATTTCAAACAAATTCCCAAATTTTATGAACAGGAAAAGTTTACTTTTCAGGGCAGCGTTCACCGCGCTGTTTGTGTTTTCATTGACCTTGCTAGGCGGTCACGTCATGGCACAGGTTACAACGTCTACAATCAGTGGTCGGATTACAGACGATAAGGGCGAAGGACTTCCCGGAGCTACAGTTCAGGCCGTACATGAGCCATCTGGTACTCAATATGGTATCCTAACCAACGAAACAGGACGTTATGCATTTCCTACTGTTCGTGTAGGTGGTCCTTATAAAGTTACTGTAACATACATCGGATACAAGGAGCAATCAAAGACCAATATCGTTGCAGATCTTGGTTCTACTGCGATTGTGAATATTCAAATGTCGGATGAAGGCACTCAATTGAGCGAAGTGGTTGTAAGTTCAGCTCGCGGAGATGTGTTCGGAGAAGAGCGTACTGGTGCTTCCACCAACATCAATGCAAAGCAATTGAGTTCTTTGCCAACTATTTCAAGGGGGTTAACTGACTTTACACGTTTAACGCCTCAGGCTAACGGAACAAGTTTTGCCGGACGTGATGCCCGTTTGAACAGAGTAACAATTGATGGAGCTAACTTCAGCAATGGTTTTGGTTTGAGCAATGATTTGCTTCCTGGCGGAGAGGCTCAGCCTATTTCATTAGATGCTATTCAGGAAGTACAGGTTAATATCGCTCCGTTTGATGTTCGTCAGTCCGGTTTCACAGGAGCCGGAGTAAATGCTGTAACACGTAGCGGTACTAATGAATTGAGCGGTTCAGTTTATGGATTTTACCGTAATCAGAATTTTAACGGGAAAAAAGTTGCCGGAGAGGAGCTTGATGAGGCAGCAAAATCAAGCAATAAAGTTTTTGGTGCACGTCTGGGTGGTGCTATTGTAAAAAACAAACTCTTCTTCTTTGGTAATTTTGAGAGAGAGTCTAGTGTATTCCCTGGTAATAACTGGGTTGCCTCACGTGGTGGAAACACTGGAACTAACGTAACAAATGTTCGCGCCGAAGATCTTGATGCAGTGGGTAACTTTCTGAGAAGCCGGTATTCATACGAGCCGGGACGTTATGAAAACTATGCAAATGAATATAAGAACGAAAATACCAAGTTCCTTGCCCGTATCGACTGGAACATCAGTAACAAGCATAAACTGGCATTACGTTATAACCAGGTTGTAGGTACCAACGATCAGGGAACCAACGCGACATCAGGTCCTAATCCTCGTTCAAGTGCGAACAGGATAAGTAAGGAATCCATAGCATTCGAAAATGCCAACTATGCGCAGAAGAACATTGTTCGCTCTCTTACGGCTGAATTAAACAGCAGTTTTGGATCGAGGTTGTCTAATCAACTTTTGGCTACATATAGTTATATTGAATCCAGCCGTTCAACTCCTGGGGCATTGTTCCCAATGGTTGATATATGGGAAGGCGGTAAAAATTACATGAGCTTCGGTACTGAGTTGTTCTCATACAATAATGGTATGAAGAACAATAACTTATCTTTTGTTGATAACGTTACTTTCCTTGCAGGGAAACACACTTTCACAGGTGGTGCTAGTTTTGAAATGATGAAGTTCGAAAACAGCTATGTGCGTTTGGGTACTTCATACTACAGATATAACTCGGTTCAGGATTTCTTAACAGAAAAAGCTCCTTCGGTTTACGGTGTTACTTATCCTTTCCAGAACGATACATGGGCTACTGTTAACTTTGGTCTTGGTGGATTGTATCTGCAGGATAAATTCGCAGTAAATGACAGACTGAACCTGACATTGGGTGTGAGAGCGGATATGCCATTCTTCTTCGACGAGCCTTTGAACAACCCGGCAATTGACAATTTGAAATTGTTGGATATCAATGGTAACGAGACAACTTTCTCAACAAAAACATGGCCTAAGAGCAAACCATTGTTCTCGCCTCGTTTGGGTGTGAATTATGATGTATTCGGAGATCGTTCACTTCAATTGCGTGGAGGAACAGGTATCTTTACAGGGGTGATACCTTTTGTTTGGTTCACCAACCAGCCTACTAACTCTGGTGTATTGCAAAATACTTTCGAGCCGGTTAACGCGGCTACTCAGGCACTTATTACCGGCTTTAATCCTGATCCATTATACTGGGTAAATCAATTACCGGATCGTTTCCCGAAACAACCAGGAACAACTGCTCCGGGAACTGTAGCGCTTATTGACAAAAACTTCAAAATGCCTCAGGTTTGGAGATCCAACATAGGTGTAGATTATAAAATACCGGGAACACCGTTAGTGGCGACAGTTGATTACATCTATTCAAAAGATATCAACGCTACTTATCAATACAACGCAAACAGAAAGAGAGCAACTGCAAAAATGACTTATTCTGGAGATACACGTGACTTCTGGAACGGTGCTGCAAATGCAACTTACAATCCTGCTACAGGAGCTATTGTACCTGTGTTGAGCAATACAAGCAAAGGTTTTTCTTCAGCGCTTTCATTAGGTTTGACGCTTCCTGCTAGAAGAGGTTTCTACGGATCGTTGTTCTACAACTACAGCAATGCGAAGGATGTGAGTGGTAACCCTGGTTCTGCCGCAAACTCTGCTTGGTCAAACAACTATTCCATCAACGATCCTAACGAAATGTTGTTGAGCCAGTCTCAGTATGCTATTCCTCACCGTGTAGTGGGTAGTCTTTCATACAGAATTGAATATGCTAACCACCTTGCTACTTCAGTGTCTCTGTTCTATCAGGGAACCAGCGCAGGTCGCTTTGCTTATACCTATTCAGGTGATATCAACAGAGATGGTGTGAGTTTGGATTTAATGTATGTTCCTAACAAT
Organism: Dyadobacter luteus; assembly: GCF_003383615.1. Classification (GTDB taxonomy): domain Bacteria; phylum Bacteroidota; class Bacteroidia; order Cytophagales; family Spirosomataceae; genus Dyadobacter; species Dyadobacter luteus. Next base: position 116,663 of record NZ_QNUL01000007.1, on the reverse strand, counting down.
TCTTCTGAATTGACATTTGCTCCTTTGACGGTGAGAAACACAGCTGGTACTGTATTGCTGACCGCTTCACCTGAAGAGCAACGTGCCGCTTACGACAAGTTTGTTGAGAACAATAAAGAGTTGAAAGATGCAAAAGGTGGTTATGTGTCACGTAATGCTGGACTTTTACCTTGGTTCAACCGCTTTGACCTGAGAGTGTTGCAGGATATCTTTACAAACGTGGGTAAGAAACGCCACTCTCTGCAACTTACTGTAGATATTATGAATTTTGGTAACATGCTCAATTCAGATTGGGGTTTGAGACAAGAATTGAACAGTGGTTCAACCTTTAACTACTCTTTATTGAATGTTGCAAGCGTCACTGCTGACGGGAAGCCAACATTTACGATGAATAGTGTGAGTATCGATGGTCAGACTGTGTTGCCGGAAACAGCATATCGTAAATGGTTTGACGTACGTAATACCTGGAATATGCAAGTTGGATTGCGTTATACTTTCTAAGAAGTTAACAATGTCTACAAGCAAAAAAGGCTCGGATCATCGCGATTCGAGCCTTTTTTGCTTGTAGACCTCCAAGTTTTATACTACCGCTTTTTTCCTCAATACCTCAGTCCCCGCCTTATACCCTTCCACAATCAGCCTGGAAATATCATCAGAAGTAAAATGTTGAAGATCCAGAATAAGGGGGGCTTCCGGGCGAATGACGGTCAGTTTCATAGGCGTGCCACGCAGATTAGCCCGTTCGGCAAATGACTCAGCCCAGATGATATTGCTATTGGCCACTTCGTTGACTGTGATGTCACGCACGCGTTCGATCAGCGTAATCAGGTTGCGGGCGTTAAGGCCTTCGGGTTGGTATAAATGGGGTGAATGGCAACCGATCATGACGATCTCAGTGGCTCCGTCGGCCAGAGCGGGCCTGATAGGTAGTACTTCCCTTAGACCGCCGTCCAGATATAAATCATCCTCTATTTCTACAGCAGGCATCAGCATCGGAATGGACGAACTTGCCCTTACAAAATCCAGAAAATGCCCATCCTTGGGTGATACGTATTTGATCTGACCGCTTTCCATATTCACGGCACCTACCTTCAGCTTTATTTTGCTGTTTTCCAGCAAAGAGTCATCGACATTTTTACGAATCAGTTCGTGCAGAGGAGAAGGATCCAACAGACCATCAAACCGGCTCATAAGCGTGTTGACGCCCAACATCACTCTGGAACGTAAGGTAGAAATATCCTGAGGATGGGTGATATTTTTGATCCAGAATTCCAGTAAACGCCTACCTGTCGTCTGCCAGTTGATAATGCCTTTTTCGGCTCGCTGTTTTTCAGCTTCATTGACCAAAAAAGTGGAATTTAAGGCGCCCACTGATATTCCGTAAACCATATCGGGTTCAAATCCATTTTCGAGAACAGACTGGATTGCTCCAACCTGAAATGCACCTTTCATTGATCCGCCGCCCAGGACGAGTGCTTTCATAGTGTATTAGCTATCAGCTTTCGGCTACGAGCTTTCAGCTTTGATGTTGTGAAAATTAATAAATTAAAAGAAAGTTGCGGTGAGATTTTGCATTCACAAGAGATGCATTTTTCAGAAACAACATTCTTTTTTTCTCAATTGTAAACATTTTCAAGGGAAAAGTGGTGTAAACAAAAGATTTTATTCCAAATTTGAACATTGGAGTTTCGAAACAGGTTAAACATAAATACATAGCCTGACTTCGATCCCTGTTTTATACATCTGACGGGTTTGAGAGTGCCCCCCGATTATCAATATGACCCTTTCAATAAAGGATATACAGTTACCAATTGCAGATGAAATGAAAGCTTTCGAGCAGAAATTTCGTCAGTTTATGAAGAGTGATGTAATGCTTCTGGATCAGATCATGAGCTACATTGTTCGTCGTAAAGGCAAGCAGCTAAGACCGATGTTTGTGTTTCTTTCTGCCGGCGTGTCCGGGCAGATCTCGGAATCCACCTATAGAGGGGCAGCATTGATTGAGTTGCTGCATACAGCAACACTGGTTCATGATGATGTGGTGGACGACTCGAATTACCGTCGTGGTTTCTTCTCAGTAAACGCGCTCTGGAAAAATAAAATAGCTGTTCTGGTAGGGGATTATCTGTTGTCAAGAGGTCTGCTTCTTTCGGTAGACCATGGAGAATTCGATCTGCTCAAAATTGTCTCTACCGCCGTTCGTGAACTTAGCGAAGGGGAACTGCTTCAGATTGAAAAGGCGCGCCGCCTGGATATTAACGAGGAGGTTTATTACCAGATTATCAAACAAAAAACAGCCTCTCTTATCGCGTCCTGCTGTGCTGTAGGTGCTTGTTCTGTTGGTGCCGGCGAAGAAATAGTGAAGCGTATGCATGCTTTCGGCGAAAAAGTGGGTATGGCATTTCAAATCAAAGATGATCTTTTTGACTACGGCGAAGACGAAATCGGAAAGCCGCTGGGGATTGATATCAAAGAGAAAAAAATGACGCTTCCTTTGATTTACGCATTGAACCAGGCTGAGTGGCTGGAAAAGCGTCGTATCATCAACATCATTCGTAACGAGAGCCACAAGCCTAAGAAAGTAAACGAAGTAATTGATTTTGTGAAACGTTCAGGAGGGCTTAAGTATGCACAAAAAGTAATGGAACGCTACGTGGAGGAAGCCAGAGCTTTGCTCCATGAGTTTGCGGATTCTCCTCACAGACAATCTCTGGAACAGCTGGTTCAGTATACGATTGATCGTAGTAAGTAATACATTTTTTACCCAACCTATTTAGGATACAGAGGTGCGATTTGAGCACTTCTCACTGTAATTTCTTTATACGTCGTGTATATGTAAGAAAATTATACTTGTAGTTGTCCTGTTATGACTAATCTTTTAGTTATATTTGTGTACTCACATAAAATACTATAAGATATGAAAATAGTGCTAACTATGTTAATTCTTTTGGTGGCATTAATCAATGTAGCTCAGCCTGTTGTGAAAAGTAAGGCGGAAGTCAGAAAAAGCAAACTGAGCATAAGCGAACTGGATAAACATTATCCTGATTTGGAGACTGACGAAGTTTTTAAAAGGGTACCGGCGAGTCTCAACCTCGCGATTACCAAAGCATTGAATGAAGCAATGGGGCCAACAAAGGTTGAAAACCTTTTAGTAAGTAGTGATTTATATCTGAACAAGGATGGAAATATTGACTATTTGATCTTCGATGCATTTTTAGCCAATGTATGGACCGTAAAAAACGGCAAAGCGCAACCAGCAGTAATCAGTTTTAATAAGGACTCAGTGAGTCATATCATCTCTCAAAATTTATCGGAATATGTAAAAGGGTTTATTTCGAAGAGAAATATCGGAAAGAAATCGAAAATAACTATTCTTAGTGAATTTAATGGATTCATTGCACCGGAGCTAAGAAGTAAGGCTCAGGTGCAACATGATAGTATCATTAATAGCTTCGAGGCACTGCGAGGCTCAAAAAAGGTAGCTGTTAAAAAGGACAGTGTGGTCAATGGGATACAGGATGCATTATTGGTGGTCGATACTTTGAAGATCAAGCAATTATATATAGAAAATTCGCTTCTAAAGTCTTTGCCTGATTTGATCTACCGTTTTCCCAACCTTGAATTATTGAGTTTGATGGATAATGATATCGAGCAGGTAAATATTGATATGTCGAAATTACGCAAACTAAAAAATCTGAACTTGAGCGGAAATATTTTGACTGTCGATTCTGTCCATTTGTCTCGCAACAAAACGCTCCAAATCCTTAATCTGCAAAGAAATGTACTACAAGATGTTCCTGCTATAGTAAAGAACTGTAAACGGTTGGAAACGCTCTGGCTTGGCCGTAATCCATTGTCCGCTATTAATGACAAGAGCTTTCGACGAATGAAACGCGTCAAAAATCTTAATTTATATAAAACGGAAATGGGCATGTTACCGAATGGCGTGAAGAAATTAAAGCGACTTGAAGTTCTTGATCTGTATCGCAATAATCTTACGATGTTACCCTCTTCCGTGTGCCAGTTGAAAAAACTGACTCATCTTGCCATAGCGTATAACCACCTGACCTCTCTGCCTGACAGAATGAATAGGCTGAAACGTTTAAATGTTCTATATGCACACCATAATTGGCTGAGCAAGCTTCCACCAAGTATGGTAAAGTTAAAAAACTTGCAAATTATTGATTTGGGCTATAATTGGTTTACGGACTTCCCCGAAGTACTTACCACGTTTTCCAACCTGGATGAGCTGGATATATCTGCCAACAATCTCACAGAGTTTCCGAAAGACCTGCTTGGCATTAAAAAGCTGAATAAACTACACCTCCGCGGAAATCCATTTCTGACAGAAGACCGGGAAGTAAAATACGGCGAACAATTCGGGCTGTTGAAGTCGAAAAATATTGAGGTGTTTTATTGAAGTGCTTAGGGCTAGGGGGCAGTGGGCATAGGGAAGGATGCAGAGCGTAGGGCATAGCAGGGGCTTTGGACAGGAGTAGTGCTGGTTTTCTCCATGCCCCAAACCCTAAGCCCTTTCCCCCATGCCTAGAGATTCCACCAGTATGTAAACTTCAGCACCACAGCTCGGTTTTTGACACGGAAATTTTCTGCGAGGTAGTTGTCGGTATAAACCAGGAACAGATCCGATGCTGGTTTATAGCGCCATTGAATTCGGGAATTGAGATTGATATTATCTGCCTGGTTGTTATACTGCACGAAGGTGGTGAAAAACAGTTTGTTGGTAAATGTAACATCTATACGAGGTCCCACCAACCACAATTCCTTACGGTTCCAGGGAGCCGGAAGGCGGATATCGTTATAGTTTCCTGCCATGGCAATAGCCACAAAAGGCTGAAACCGATAACCCAGTTCGGCTCTAAGGTTATTACGATGTCCTCCCTGATAATAGCCACCAAAAACACCGGAGGCATTATAGGTAAGTCGGTTTTGTGGACCGGAAGCGATGTCAAATCCGGTTGATTTCCAATTGTGTTCCGAATTGGTTTCCAGGGTAAATCCTCCCAGATTGGTCGGGTCGAAAGGCCTTAATAATCTTACATAATTACTCGCTCCCCAAACTGAGATGGTGGCCCGGTTGATAAAGTTGATATTGTAGGAAAGAATATATTCCTGATCACTGACAGACTTTTGATTGTCCCAATAAATGTTACTGACAAGTTTTGGACCATGGCTGATGATCCTCCTTGATTTTACAAAAAACAGATACGCAACATTCGGGCTGATTTTGTAATAACCCATCCGGGTAGCGTTAGGAACATAGCCTACTTCTGCGTTGTAATTTTTGCCTACATACTCATGCTGCCATTGCCAGGTGAAGTTTGCATTACTGAATTTAAGGTCGGCTGCATGAGAGTAATCTTCGGTCGTTTTTTCCGGAGTAAAAGATTTCAGCACCATTACCTTACCTGTCCAGAGATTATTGGTGCTGGCCAGGTTAAATTCCGCACCTATATTTCGGTTAAAACGATTGGTACCAGTATTACGCTCCGGAGAGAAGTTTACCGCATCCCGGTTTACAAAGAGTACTCTAACATTTGAACGTGAGAAAAGTTGTCGTTGTAAGGCAAAGACTGCATAGTTCTGGACAGGCGTGCTGTCTTGAGAGGATGTTTGTACATCCAGTACGCCTATCCGCCAGTTCTTATTCAGTTTACCACTCATGCGGGCTCCGAATTGTATGGGAACACCTAAACCGATCCTTCGGGAGAAAAAAGGACGTAGTGTGGCGTAACCGAAATTGGCAAAGAGATCAGCATTTTCCAGAAAGAACTGCCGGCGCTCAGGAAAGAACAGTTCAAACCGGTTGAGATTGGTTTGCTGTACATCCACGTCCACTTGGGAGAAATCGGGGTTTACGGTAAGATCAAGATTGAGTGACGGTGTGATGCCAATTTTGACATCTCCACCAATAGTCGGTTTGTACTTGTTCGGTGTGTCCCGCTGGTAATCTCTGGTAAGGCGTGTGGCGGCATAGGGAATGAGCGAAATGTTTGGTCCGGGATTGGGAGGAGGTGTGTCCCAAACGAGCACTCCGGTATAAGCAAGCGAGGCCGAAGGAAACTGCCGCGGAACCGGAGCCCAGGCAGATTTTTCAGAAATGGTCAAATCCTGACGACTGAAGTTAATACCCCACTGCGTTATGCCCGGCTTGTACCGGATACTTTTGAAAGGGATGGCTGCTTCCCACACCCATTTCTCATCATCATTTTTTACTTCAGAAACCCACTTATTGTCCCAGCTCAGATCGACAGTTCCTCCATCGCCCTGCTGGCCATCCCACGGTGCTCCTGCAGCATTGGCTCCGAAGGAAAATCCGTTTGTACGATCATCGAAGGTATCCATGAACAGGAGAAAATTATCATTTTTTCCAAACGCAAAATCCCGCTTCAGAGATTCTACGATGATGGCCCCCTGTACAGGTTTGAAGTTGATAACGAGAATATACAGATTCTGTTTATCGTAGGCCATTCTTACCTCGGTCTTACTTCTGGAAAAGCTCGTATCCATAGGCGTAACCATGAAGAAATTGTCGGCAACCTGTGTGTTTTTCCATGCATCATCATCTGCGACTCCATCAATATGAATCGGAGAAGAACTGGGGTGGATGTGGTAACGGTAATTTTCATTGGGTTTTTGTCCTTTGGCATCAAAACTGATAGCGAGGACAATAAGGAATAGGAAAGTAGAATTTTTCAAGGTGTCGGGGCTGTAGGATGTATTCAAAAAATGTCTCCCTCGGAAGGGAGACATGCCTGTAAAGGAACGCTTGTTTGCGCTTACTCTCTAAACCATTTCGCATCGGCATAAAATGTACCGAACGGAACGAAAGAAGCAATGAAGCTGAGAATGGATTTTTTGAAGGACCAGCTTCTTTCAATGGCGACCTGAATGAGCAACAGTACATATAAAATAAACAAGACTCCATGAGCCATGCCGACCACGCGGACTACTTCAGGAATACCAGCCATGTACTTAAGTGGCATGGCAATACCCAGCAATATCAGCAAGGAAACCCCTTCAAGAAAGGCTATGATGCGCAATCGTCCTAAAGACGATTTTAACAAAGAAGATATCATAAAATTAAGTTTATCAGAAGATGGTACTATTCTTAGTCAAAGATAAAATTTTATTTTGGTGAAGAGGCAGTACAATTTTATTGTTTTCTTTACTGCACACTTTAACAAACACAACAAACTATGTACAGGATTTACTTACTTCTTTTATTGCTTTCGGGCTCGTTATCTGCCGTTGCCCAAAAATATAAGGTGGCGGGAAAAGTAGTTGATGAAAAGGGTGATGCATTGCCGGGAGCGTCGGTCGTAGAAAAGGGAACCAACAATGGTACCATTGCGGATGCGAACGGGATTTATACACTTAACGTCATGTATACCAATGCTACTTTGATTGTTACCTTCGTCGGTTACAATAAGATCGAAAGGGAAATTGACGGCAAGGGAACCCAGAACTTCACACTTGAGAACGCTACTTTGCTGAATCAGGTAACTGTGGTAGGCTCCCGAAACATGAATCGGTCATCAACGGATACTCCTGCACCTGTCGATATTATCAATATTCAGGAAATTACTACCAAACAGGGACAACTGGATGTAAACCAGCTCCTGCAGTTTGCTGCTCCTTCTTTTAATTCCAACAGACAAACCGGATCTGACGGTGCAGATCATGTTGACCCTGCATCATTGAGAGGATTAGGTCCTGATCAAACGCTGGTATTGATCAACGGAAAGCGCAGGCATCAATCATCACTTGTGAATATATTCGGTACACGGGGGCGTGGCAATACGGGTACCGATTTGAATGCCATTCCGGCAGCGGCTATTGAACGTATTGAAGTTTTACGTGATGGAGCCGCAGCGCAGTACGGCTCAGATGCAATTGCAGGCGTAATTAATATTGTTTTGAAGGAAAATGTAAATCAGCTCACTGCCAATGCGAATGCAGGCATTTATGCTGCCAAATACCGTGCAGACGGAAAAGCATTTGATGGATTGAATTACAATGCGAATGTGAACTATGGTTTGAAAATAGCAAAAAGAGGTTTTGTCAATATTACCGCAGACTACAACGAGCGTGCTCATACCAACAGGGCTGATACGCATGACGAGGAAGATGTTGTGAGAAGAGAATATGGTGATCCGAAAGTGAGGAACATGGCTTTGTATTACAATGCAATGGTACCTGTTTTTGGGAATGTACAATTATACAGCTTCGGAGGTATTAACAAGAGGAAAGGCGATGCTTATGCATGGACCAGAAAAGTGGACGACGACAGAAATATTCCTTCGATATATCCGAATGGGTTTGATCCGGTTATCGGTAGTGATATTGATGACCAGGCTGTCACAGCTGGACTGAGAGGGGTTTGGAAGGACTGGAATATTGATGCCAGCAATACTTACGGATTTAATAAGTTTGATTTTTCGGTACGGAATTCCCTGAACCGGTCACTGGGACCCAACTCCAGAACAACATTTGAAGCTGGTGGTTTTCAGTTAGGACAAAATGTGAGTAACCTGAACTTCACCCGTTTTTACAAAGCTATTTTTGAAGGGCTGAACGTAGCTTTTGGTGGTGAGTACAGAACAGAGCGTTACAAGATTTTTCAAGGTGACCGCCCATCTTATTACAATTATGACCTTGTACATGAAGGAGGAGCACAGGGGTTTCCCGGTTTCAGTCCTGAAAATAAAGTGGATAAAAAACGTTCGAATGTGGGAGCCTATATTGATCTTGAAGCAGATCTGACGAAGAAACTGATGGTAGATGTAGCAGGAAGATTTGAAAATTACAGCGATTTTGGAAATACAGTGAACGGGAAAGTAGGGTTTCGCTATAAACTAAATGACGATTATGCCATCCGCGGCGCCGTGAGTACCGGGTTTCGTGCGCCTTCTCTTGCACAGAAATACTTCAATTCAAAATTTACCAACTTCGTAAATGGGCAGGCAGTGGAAGTGTTACTGGCGGGAAATGACACAGAAGTGACCAACGTTCTTGGTATTCCGAAACTTCGTCAGGAAACATCGCAAAATGCTAGTTTGGGAGTAACAATGAAACCTTCTTCAGCTCTGTCGGTAACGGTAGATGGGTATTATGTAAAAGTAAAGGACCGCGTAGTACTTACGGGTCAATTCAGTGATGAGGATAAGGATATCGGAAATCTGTTAAAATCTCTTCGTGTTTCGGAGGCGCAGTTCTTTACCAATGCCTTGTCATCAACAACGACTTATGGTGTGGATATAGTAGTGGCGCATGCGACTGCCTTGGGCAATGGCAGATTGAATACGACACTGGCTGCAAATTTGAATAAGATGGAGTTGGGAGCTATCAATACGAGCAGCAAGCTGGCAGGCAAGGAAGAACAATATTTCAGTGAGCGGGAGCGCTATTTTGTACTTGCTTCAGCGCCTCCTTCCAAGATTAACCTTACCTTCGATTATACCGTCGATCAGCTTAGTTTTATGTTGAGAGCCATTCGTTTTGGTGAAGTAAGTTTGATTAACTGGAATTATGGCGAGGTGAAAAACGCGACAACCGGTGAGCTTTATTCACCTTCTGATTATACAGATGTATACAGAGCCAAAGTGCAGTTAGATTTAACGGTGAATTATAAGTTTTCTAAAAATATCTCAGTCTCGGTGGGAGGAAGTAATATTCTTAATACCTATCCTGATATGCACACGCCTTCGCTCACCGAATCGGGCGGTGCATGGGATCCGGTGCAGATGGGAGGTAACGGGGCATTTTTCTTTACACGCGTCGGGTTTAAGTTTTAGTATTTATGAAATGGTTTGGAGCTTTCGGAATAGCATGTATGATTTCCTTGTCTGCCCAAGGGCAACCTTGTGCATTGCTCACGCAGACTTTCGCAATAGCGGATACCATCAAAAAGGATAGCAAGGAGTTATATGTTTTCAGATTCAGTGATCGCCAACTGAATGAAATAAGTGTGGTTCCGGGACTTGAAAAAGCGGTGGCAGGTATAAAGAAGTTACAAAAAACGTTGGATGAAGATCATACTTCGTTAAAGGAAGGAAACCTGTGGCAGCTGGATGTGAAACTGGCGGAAAGGCAATTAGCTGAGCTCCGGAAAGAATGTCCGGAAACAAAATTTCTGGTATTTGAAAGAGAAGTTAGTTACTACAGGAAGAAGTATAAAGCCAAGGCTATTCCTGAATAGGTAGCCCAAACAAAAAATAACCCGGTCAAAACGAATGCTTTGACCGGGTTATTTTTTTGTTTCATCATCTTATGTCAGACAGTCTGAGCTTTCACCTTTCTCTTCGTTGCGTTTGCCGCCGCAGTCTCTTTATCACGCATTTTTATAAAATCCTTAAATCTGCGGATTGTAGCCATAATGAAACCTATTGTCAGTACAAATGTTCCGATCCAAAGGATATTGATCAATGGTTTCTCAGTTGCCTTCATTACGATGAAGTCGCGCTGAGTGGTGTTTACTGCAAAAGAGAACTGTCCTGTTTGAGGATTGATTTCCTGAAACTGAACACGCAGTCCAAGGTCATTATTTACCTCGGTTTTTCTTGCTACCAAACGGTCACGTATCACGAATGAAGGTGTGATTACATATTCGTTTTCTTTATCCAAAACGCGGATCATTGCCTTCACAGCTGCATCGCCTGGCCCTAATGTTACGCCATCGACAGAGTCGGTACGAACTACATTATCCAGAATAGCTACATAATCATTCACGAAGAAAGTATCACGCATACTTACTGTGAAATTCTCAGTCTGGCTCCATACCGGCTCAGCAGTAGGATTGGTTACCATAGAAACGTAGGTATACAAATCTTTACCAAGTTCTCTGTTGATATCCGGAGAAACTACAATACCACCCATTTTCGGGTTGATTTGTACCCTTGGGAAAAGGTTAAATACCTTTCCGGAAGGTTCACGGTATTCTATTTCGTAGTAGAAGTTCTCAGGAGAGATTTCCAGCGTATCACCTTTTGCATAATACTGCTTGTCATTGACTACGATATCTCTCAGCGCAACAGCACGGTAATCGTTCTCGATTAAGTCAACCCAGCTTTTGGAGATATAACCCGGAATGTGACGAGGCTCAACACGAACGTCGCGCCATGTAAGCATATAATCGCCCATTTTCTCAGGCTTATTCAGCCACAGGGTGATATTTTCTTTATTCTCTTTATTGTCATTATTCGTGAATTCTTCGCTACGCGAAATCATCAATCCCGAATTGTTAATCGACACAACTTTTGTGTAGGCAGAGGAGAACAATACTCCAATCAGCATCAATGCTACCCCAATATGTGTTACCGCGCCGCCCGACAGGTTGTAATTACCACGTATGATGTTCAGTAGAATAGCTCCATTAGCAACAATTGCAAAAATAGAAGCAGTAAGCAGTGCTATATATTGGATATCTTTTACACCCCATAAGGTGATCACCGCAGCACTGATAATCATCGTCAGCAATAATGGATTGTATAAAGCCTGCAGCTTGTCTTTACCCACGCGCTTCCACCAGAAATACTGTCCAACCCCCGTCAATATGATGATGAGTGAGAAGAACCAAAGCTGGAACTTATTATAATGCGCGATCTGGTCAGCAGGCAAAGCCATGTTCAATACTGTACCAAAGGCCTCTGCTATTTTGTTATATACCGGAATAGAGGTGGTTGCCAGAATCTGGAAACCTGAAAGGCACAATAATGTAGCACCAATGAAAATCCAGAATTCCTGTGAGTAAGTTGAAACTTCTTCCTCATCAGATGGAAGATTTTTCCAACGATATATCAGTAAGCCAACTGACAGAATCGTAAATGTCAGCAGGTAAATCAGTAACTGGCCGGATAAACCAAGGTCAGTAAATGAGTGAACCGATGCATTTCCCAACACACCACTACGCGTCATGAAGGTAGAGTAAAGTACCAACACAAACGTAGCGATTGTCAGTATGAAGGACGTCTTTAAAGCAGTTGCATTTTTACGGCCAATGATCATCGTGTGGATGGCTGCCACAAGTACAAGCCACGGAACGAAAGATGTATTCTCTACGGGATCCCAGTTCCAGTAACTTCCGAAGTTCAGTGTTTCATAAGCCCAGTAAGCACCCATCAGAATCCCTACACCTAATACCAGTGCCGAGAACAACGCCCAGGGCAAAGCAGGGCGAAGCCATTCATTTAGTTTTTTGGTCCACAAACCGGCCATTGCAAAAGAGAATGGAATCAGCGTAGTAGCAAATCCAAGGAACAACGTCGGCGGGTGAATTACCATCCAGTAGTTCTGCAGTAATGGGTTAAGTCCGTTTCCGTCTTTGGCTACAAAATTCGGATCCATTTTGAATACCGGAATATCAGGCATTACCTCTTTCAACAGAAGGAATGGTGTAGATCCTATTTTCAGATCAAGTCCGGGAATAACCACACCAAGAATCATGGATGTAAGAAAAGCCTGAACCAATGCGAAAATGGTCATAACAGGTGCTTCCCACGAACGGTTGCTGAAAATCAGAACCGATCCCAATACTACGTTCCAGAATATCCACAGCAGGAAACTACCTTCCTGATCCTGCCAGAAACTGGAAATTGTATATCCCGTTGGAAGTGATAGTGAAGAGTTTTTCCAGGCGTAGTGGTATTCGAAATAGTGATTACCAATAATCCAGTAAAGGGAAAATACCACACCCAATACCGCTACCACGTGAACAGTATAGATGGCTCTGGCAAAACGTTTCCAGGTAAGTTCTTCATCGGTCGGCAAATCATTTTTTGACGCCTTAAAATAGGCAAATGTCGCAACCAAAGCTGAGACAAATGCGACAATGACAAGCAGGTGACCTGCGCTTCCTATAGTTGTATGAATCATGATTTAGCTACGGTCGCCTCAGTGGTTTCCAGTTTTCCGTTTTCGTATTTAGAAGGGCATTTCATGAGAATTTTTTCTGCATTGAACGTATTACCTTCCATTTTACCGATTACTACTACCTGCTCCGATTTGTCGAAATCCTGAGGTTTAGTGCTTTTGTATACAACACGTTGGGCAACATTGTTGTTGTCGATCAGTGTGAATGCGAAATAATTAGGATCAATTTCCGGCTGGTATTCCATTTCCAGAATTTGTCCTGCTGTATTTTTCTTCAGCTTTCCTACCACGTGTATACTCTCATTATCTCCGTCATCAGCCATTTCTTTGGCTTTTGAAAAGTCAACATAAGTACTTGCATCACCGGCAGTGGAAACGATGATACCTATGGCAATGGCAACAATTATAAGGCCGAATAATTGGATCTTTTTCATAACTCTTACTTAATTTTTAATTCTTTTTCGATTTTGCCTACCTTGGATTCAAGGCGTAACAAGTTGATGAAGATACCTGCAAATATGATTGCTACTACAGCAACAACTACCCATATCTTTCCGTCCTCACGCATTTTGTCTGCCATGGGAACAGAAGGATCTACAGCCGTTTGAGCTAATGTATTGAAGGATACTATCAGAAGTGAAAGCAAAAGAGGAAAGACTTTTTTCATGATATTCATAGTGACTAAATTCTTAACGAATATTTGTTTTGAAATGTTTACTTTTTCCTGAAAATGTGTGTGTGTTTTCATTATAAAGTTTTGCGGTCTCCGGCAAGTTCTTCCTCTCTAAACCGGTTTATTCTTTTTATTCTCACCCTGAGTTCTGCCGTCCAGAGACCTAATAAAATCCATCCGATAATGGCAGGATAAAATACTTTCCTCAGATCATTATTCATGTCATACGAGCCGAAGGTACTGTTGCCACCGCTGCCCGGATGCAGGGAATCGGTGAGGCGTGGCAGTATATAGATCAGCGGTACGAATACTGCGAACGCGAAGACATTGTATACAGATGCGATACGGGCACGGCGCTGTTCGTCTTCGAAGGATGATCTCAAAAGCATATAAGCCAGATAGATCAATATCCCGACTGCCGCTCCATTGAGCTTGGGATCATTGGGCCACGGGTCGCCCCAGGTAAAATTAGCCCAGACCGATCCTGTGAGACAGCCCAGAATACCGTAAAACAAACCTGCTTTAGCGAGTTCGCTGGCAATATCGTCGTGCTGCAGTTTCCCGCTACGCAGGTACATAAGTGAATATACCATAGAGCTAAACAAAAGGGTGGTCATCGCCAGCCACAGCGCAACGTGGAAATAGGTATTGCGTATACTTTCATTCAGGATAGGCAGGTGAGGCACCGGCCCCATAAATCCCATAATTGCTACGTAAAGCAACAGTACTATGCACAGGACTTTCCACCATATTTTTTTCATTATCGTCTTTCTTTAATAGATATTCAAACTTAAAAATGAACCTAGCTTCTCCACAGGTAAGGGAAGAGAAGATAACTTAACGTAATCACAATCAGATCAATAGATAGCAGTGTGATCATTTCATCATAACTTACACTCCAGTCCAGGCCATCCATTGCGTTTTTCGCCAGCCTGATTGTCATCAACAGCATGGGCAGGATAATCGGGAAACTGAGGACTGCCATCAAAGTAGCACTGTTATCAGCTTTGGAAGCAATTCCTGCAACCAGGGTAAGTACAGAAGAGAAACCGATTGATGCCAATGCGATGCAGATCGTGTACAGCCCCAGATCACCAACCTGATTCCCCATGACGAAGGCATAGAAAATAAACCCTGTTCCTGACAAAAACAGCATAACCAGGGAGTTATATATGATCTTTGATACAATAATAGCCTGCGGACTACACAAATTGTAATAGTAAATCAACCGGCCAAACCGTTCCTGTGAGAAACTTTTGGCTATGGCATTGACTGCCGAGAACAAAGTGATAATCCAGAATAGTGTGTTCCAAACAATAGGAGTGAGCTGATTGCGGCGGAGATTGAAGCTGAGATAACAGATAAAGACTGTACTGACCACATACAGGAGCATACCACTCAGTGCATACTTCTGGCGCCATTCAAGGGTAAACTCTTTCCGGATCAGGGTTCTTATCTCGTTCAATACAATTGGCAGTCGGCAGTTGGCTTTTGGCTTTCTGCTCAGTGGTTAATTTATCTCACCGCGCTCGTCTCTTTCGCGCTGCAAAAGTACTACATAAAGCCTCAGGGTGATAATAAAATGATCATGATTTTGTATGACTCAGGTATCTATTTGAGGCTAATTACCGGGCAACAGTTTGAATTCCGAGCTGTTAATGCTTAATTTGCATTTTAAGTATATTGAATCTAAATAAGGGTATATGGCGGAAAGAACAGTATCTCACCTCAAGAAGGGGGAAAAGGGGATCATTAAGTCTTTTTCGGATAAGGTGATGTCATTGAAATTGTTAGAAATGGGATGCCTTCCGGGCTCAGAGGTACGACTGGATTTTATAGCACCTTTTGGAGACCCAATTTGTATCAATGTAGGAGGAAACTACAGTTTATCTCTGAGACTCAACGAAGCTTCTGTCATCATCCTGGAATAATATCCGATTACCAATCATTTATTGCTTTTCCATTGAAATCTGAAAATATAAAAATTGCGTTGGTCGGAAACCCCAACGCAGGTAAATCTACATTGTTCAACGCGCTGACGGGTCTTCGTCAGAAAACGGGGAATTTTCCCGGTGTAACCGTTGAAAAAAAGTCAGGAACATTTAGCCTGAAAGGGACTCAGGGTGAGAAGTCGCGAGAAGTTACTCTGGTTGATTTGCCTGGTACCTATAGTATTTATCCGAAGTCTAAGGATGAAACAGTGGTAATGGATATTCTGGCAAATCCCAAACATCCGGATTTTCCTGCTGCGATTATTGTAGTTGCCGATGCATCCAACCTGATGCGTAACCTGTTGCTATTTACTGAAATCAATGATTTGGGTATTCCGGCTGTGCTTGCGCTGAATATGCTTGATGTTGCGTCAAGTATGAATCTGACCGTGAACGCAGTACAACTGGCCATGCAACTGAATGTGCCGGTGGTAAGGATTAATGCCAGAACGGGTGAAGGAATGGCTAATCTTCAGGATGCAGTACGTCAGGTAATTGACCAGACAGATAAGCATCCATTACCATGTTTTTATGAAACTACGCATGCAGAGAGGGGACTGATTGAGGAAGTGAAGCATGAACATGGTCTGGATAATGATTATTTGGCATTACAGTATGTTTGTCAGCATGATAATTTCTCTTTTGTACCTGTTGCTCAAAGAGTAAAACTTGACGGACTGATAGAAAAGCATCAGTTTGACGAAAATGCTTTTCTCGCTAACGAAACGATCCAGCGATACAAAAAGATAAAACCGATCGTTGAAAAGGCTGTCAAAGCAGAAGGAATTTCAGAGCAACCTTACTGGACGCGCAAACTGGATGCTATTCTGCTTCATCCTTTCTGGGGATACGTTACTTTCTTACTCGTGCTGATGGTAGTGTTTCAGGCCATTTTCGCCTGGGCATCTTATCCTATGGATATGATTGATGCGGGTACGGCTGCAACGATAGAATGGGTAAAAGGAGTGCTGCCGGAAGGTATTCTGAATGATCTGATTACCGATGGAATTCTGGCGGGTATTGGTGGAATCATCATTTTCATCCCTCAGATTGCTATTTTGTTCGGACTGGTTTCTATTCTGGAAGAGTCCGGTTATATGGCAAGGGTAATGGTAATCATGGATAAACTGATGCGTAAGTTCGGTCTGAATGGTCGTAGTGTGGTGCCGCTGATTTCAGGTGTGGCCTGTGCAGTTCCGGCGATTATGACTACCAGAAGCATTAGCAGCAGATACGAACGGTTGCTAACCATTATGGTGACGCCTCTGATGAGTTGCTCAGCGCGTCTTCCGATTTTTGCAATTTTGATTGCTCTTGTTGTACCCGATGAGAAAGTGCTCGGTTTTTTCAATCTGCAAGGATTGGTATTGTTAGGACTCTATTTGCTGGGATTGGTTGGTGCGTTGTTGTCTGCCTGGTTGTTATCTCTGTTTCTTGAAAGAAAAGAACCAGGGTACTTTATGCTGGAAATGCCTTCCTATAAACTGCCACGCTGGGGGCATGTTGGTTTCACAATGCTGGAAAGTGTAAAGTCATTTGTTTTCCAGGCTGGTAAGGTCATTATGGCGATTTCTATTATCCTTTGGGTACTTGCGTCTTATGGTCCGGGCGACAAAATGGAGAATGCAGAAGCGCAGGTAACGGAACAAATGAAAGCGCAACCTCAGGAAGAAATTGATGCTGCTGTGGCTTCGGTAAGATTGGAAAATTCGTATGCAGGTAGCTTTGGACGCTTTATTGAGCCTGCTATAAAACCTTTGGGATACGATTGGAAAATGGGTATCGCCCTGTTGGCATCATTTGCTGCGCGTGAAGTTTTTGTAGGGACAATGGCTACAATTTACAGTATCAGCGGAGATTCAGAGGATGTACTTACTGTGAAGGAGCGTCTGCTTCAGGAGAAAAATCCGGATACCGGAGGGCCGATGTATACCCCTGCTGTTTGTTATTCGTTACTGGTATTTTATGTTTTTGCGATGATGTGTATGAGTACGATTGCGGTGGTATATCGTGAAACACACGGCTGGAAATGGCCAATGATTCAGCTGGCGTACCTGACAGTTTTGGCTTATGTGTCGGCTTTAGCCGTTTATCAGTTGATGTCGTAGTGACTGCGCGACGCGGTCTACGCGACCCGGTCTGCATGCGGTAGCAGGCTGAACGCTTACTGAGCATCCGTGAAATTACCGTTTAGCCCGCTTTCAATGTGTGCAAATCAGATTTATACCGTTCAGACCATCTGCGATGTTCAGACCGAAGCTACCAACTCAGGTTTTCGGCAACATCAGACGCAATCAAAGCACTCATACCGCGAGCTTGCGCTGCTTTGTCTCCAGCTAGTCCATGCTGGTAAACTCCTAAAATAGCAGCATTTTGAGGAGTATATCCTTGTGCAAGAAGCGCGGTTATTATTCCTGTTAACACATCACCCGTTCCACCGGTGGCCATTCCCGCATTGCCGGTGGAATTGAAATGCACATCTCTGTTCGGGAGCACAACTGCCGTATTGGCTCCTTTCAGACAAACTACTACCTTATATTTTCCTGCAAAATTCCGGGCAAGTTCCAGTCTTTCAAATTCATTACTGCTACTACCTGTAAGTCGTTGAAATTCCTTTGGATGAGGAGTGAGAATCGTATTTGCAGGGAGCTTATCTAATAAGTGCGGATTTTCAGACAAAATATTCAGGGCGTCTGCATCTATAATCAAAGGAGATTGAGTTGTATCTAATAATTTTTCCAGCATCAGAATAGTTTCTTTTTCCTTTCCTAATCCGGGGCCAACGCCTATGGCAGAATACGTAGATAGGTCAGGCAAATTCGTAATATATCTTGCATTGTTATCCACCGTAACCATTGCTTCCGGATTAGAAATCTGCATGATCTCATATCCGCATTCAGGTATATGCATCGATAATAACCCGACTCCCGAACGAAGGCATGCTTTCGCTGAAAGCACCGCGGCTCCCATTTTTCCATAACTCCCGGCAATGACCAGCGCATGTCCGAAAGTGCCTTTATGTGAAAATTTTTTTCTTGGAATGATCAGTTTTTCGGCTGCGGCTTTATCGGTAAAGTAATAAGGAGTGGCGGTGTTCCGGATATAATCCTGATGAAGTCCGATGTCTGCAATATGCCAGTTGCCGGTATATTCTGCATTTTGTGGAAGTAAAAAAGCCAGCTTGGGAAACTGAAAAGAAATAGTGCAGGAAGGCTTGATGATAGGGTTGCCGTCCTGATTACTCTTGTCAGCAAACAGCCCGCTTGCAATATCAACTGAGATAATTTTATTCGGAAGGTCGTTAATGGAGTTGATCACAGCTGCAACAAGTCCTTCTGCCGGTCGCGAAAGTCCGGATCCCAGAATAGCATCGACAATTATTGTTTTTGGTGATAAGGCGGGCAGGTCATTTGTGGCATGTATATGAATAGGAGAGTGGTGGTTTTTAAGTCTTTCGTAATTCTCCTGAAAGTCGGCTGAGCCCGTTTCTGTATGTTCTACAATAAATACCTGAACCTGATAGCCCCGCTCACTTAACAGTCGCGCTATGGCCAGGCCATCTCCTCCGTTGTTTCCCTTTCCGCAAAAGATGCCCACCGGTCTGGTATTGACAAACTGATCGCAAAAACATCTGACAAATGCCTGAGAGGCGCGCTCCATAAGATCAAGAGAAGATATGGGTTCATGCGTAATGGTGTAGCGATCCGCTTCCCTGATTTGTTCGGTGCTGAATATTTTCATCTGAGAAATAGCTTTGACTTAAACAGCTGGTAAGTTAAAAATATTAGACCGTCGCAAAATTACCTGCGTAACTTTAGTAATAATTTTAGCATAAAACAGTGTGGTACTTTCTTTTACAGAGAAAAAAAATTAGCTTTGCACTCGTTTTCTCAAAAGCTGTTTTGAATGAAGGGGCGTCACCCCATCCGCTGGAAACTGCTCAATTATCAATTTTTATAAAAAACATTCGTCATGAGCGAACTTATTAAACTCGTAGAAGCTACGATTGAAAATCGTAAGGCCGAGTATCCTGATTTTAAATCAGGCGACACGATCAACGTACACGTTAAGATCAAAGAAGGTAACAAAGAGCGTATTCAGCAATTTCAGGGTACTGTAATGCAGCGTCGTAACCTTGGCGGAAGCGGTGAAACTTTCACAGTACGTAAGATATCTAACGGAATCGCGGTTGAACGTGTATTCCCAATCCTTTCTCCAACTCTTGCAAAAATCGAATTGCTACGTCGCGGTAAAGTTCGCCGTTCACGTCTGTTCTTCTTGCGTGGACGTCAGGGTAAAGCAGCGCGTATTAAAGAGCTTAAAGTTGTTAAAGCTCCTAAAAAATAGGCCAAGCTTAAAAAATAAAAAGCCCTGTAACGATTTTCTGTTGCAGGGCTTTTTTATTTAGCTGATAGCTACAAGCGTTTAGCCATTAGCTTTCCATCCGGTTCATTTTCTATTTATGCCCATCATATTTCGGTACAGATTTTTGCCGATTGCCATATTAATTAAAGAAATTGAACCTATCGCATTTAAGTTTCAGTTTAAAAGAAAAGCTATAAGCTGATTGCTCATAGCTTAAAGCTATCTCCAAATGAAAATTACATTTTATAAATACCAGGGTACAGGAAATGACTTTGTTATGATTGATGATCGTGACAGAAGTTTTCCTGCTTCACAAGAGCTGATTGCCGCTTTGTGCCATCGCCGGTTTGGAATAGGTGCTGATGGATTGATCCTACTTCAGAATGACGAAGAATATGATTTCCGCATGGTGTATTTCAATGCAGACGGAGCTGAAGGCAGCATGTGTGGGAACGGTGGACGTTGTTTTGTACGTTTTGCACATGATCTGGGTCTTTTTGAAACCAGCACCATCTTTATCGCAGTGGATGGGCCTCATGAAGCGACAGCGTCTGCGGATATTATTCGCCTGAAAATGTCGCCTGTCGGCAAGGTGGAGTTGCATGAGGAATACGACTTTATGAATACCGGTTCACCGCACTATGTCACTTATGTGGATAATATCAGGGAAACAGATGTAGTGGATATCGGAAAAGACATTCGTTACGGACCTATTTTTGGCCCGGTAGGTGGTACCAACGTGAATTTTATTCAAGTTTTGGAAGATAATCACCTGAGCGTGCGTACGTATGAAAGGGGAGTTGAAGACGAGACCTATTCTTGTGGAACGGGTGTTACTGCCTGCGCGCTCTCGGCACACATACGTGAAGGCTGGGGAAGCCCGATCGCCGTTGAAACATTAGGCGGACCGCTGCAGGTGGCTTTTAATGCCGCAGGGAACAATCAATTTGATGATATTTACCTGATTGGTCCTGCACTTAGGGTTTTCGAAGGAGAAACCGAAGTATAAGATTAATAAGGAATGAGACGGGAATAGGTTTGGAGTTTTCCGAACCTATTTTTTATGACCGGATATTAAATTTTGCTATTCCGCCTCAATGATTCCCCCTTTTACATGCAAAATGGTTTTATCCAGCCATTCAGGAACACGGCAATAATCCATAGCGGCCACTTTACTCCGAACGCCGTTGGTACAAATCACAATAATTGTTTGAAAGGGTTCAACCAGAGTCCGTTTATCCCGGATTTCAGCGAGGGGTATATTAATTCCTCCTTCGTTAAACTCCTCAAACTCCCATTTTTCTCTTACATCTACAAGCACGGTTTCGGGTTGTGTCAACAGCTGTCGGGTATCCGGAAGAGAAATATCAGAGAAAGTATTTTTAGTCATGATCAGGTAATACTCAGGTCAAAAAAATAACCGCAAAGTAAACAGTCAGGTTCACATTTGCGGTTAGTAATAGTATGCTGGTGGCTATCGCATGTTGCTGTAAGGGTGATCCTTTACAACCGGGATATTCTTGGCAATAAGCTTATGGATATCTTTTAAATAACCTTTTTCTTCCACATCGCAGAAGGAAAGCGCAATGCCTTTAGCTCCGGCTCTACCGGTTCTTCCGATCCGGTGAACGTAGGTTTCCGGGATGTTCGGGATTTCGTAATTGATCACGTGTGTAAGGTCGTCCACGTCAATTCCGCGTGCAGCAATATCCGTAGCTACCAATACGCGCGTCGCCTGACTTTTAAAGTTTTTCAGCGCATTCTGACGCGCGTTCTGAGATTTATTCCCGTGAATAGCCTCGGAAGTTACACCTGCTTTCCGCAAAACTTTTACCACTTTATCCGCACCATGTTTTGTTCTGGTGAAAACGAGTGCTGTTGCTATCGACTGATCGCTCAGAATATGGAGCAGCAGTGAGTTTTTATCCGATTTATCAACGAAGAATACCGATTGGTTAATGGTATCCGCTGTAGACGATACGGGGGTAACCTCTACCTTGGCTGGTCTGGTCAGGATCGTGTCTGCCAGCGTCATGATCGCAGGAGGCATAGTAGCTGAGAAAAACAGCGACTGACGTTTAGCAGGTAAAAGTTTCAGTATTTTTTTCACGTCATGCACAAAGCCCATATCAAGCATACGGTCAGCTTCATCCAAAACAAATATTTCCAGCTGATTCAGTTTAATAAAACCCTGATTAATCAGATCAAGCAAACGACCTGGCGTTGCGATCAGTACATCTACACCTTTATGAAGTGCATCTGTCTGCGGTTTTTGACCCACACCACCAAATATAACTGTATGGCGAATGTCTGTGTGGCGTCCGTAAGCTGAAAAGCTGTCACCGATCTGAATAGCCAGCTCACGGGTAGGAGTAAGAATCAAAGTTCTGATTCTTGATTTCTCCCACTTTTCCAAAGGTTTTTCCTGAAGAAGCTGTAAAATGGGTATTGCAAATGCTGCTGTCTTTCCGGTTCCGGTTTGAGCGCAGCCCAGTAAATCTTTTTGTTGGAGAATAAAAGGTATTGCTTTCGACTGAATGGGGGTAGGTTTTGTGTATCCTTCTTCCGTCAGAGCCCGTAATATAGGCTCAATGAGGTCTAATTCCTGAAATGTCATTTGGTTGTGTTAAAGCGCTCTACCAAAAGATTTCATCAATGGAAAGAGCAAAAAATAAATCAAATGTACTGCAATTCGAAGCGTACATTTATCGTCTAACAGATTTACATCTCTATTCGTTCACAGTATGGCGCGGTGGGCAGAAGGATTACACGGAGAAAGATTGTATAATAATTTGAAATCATACAACCTTTATCGCGTTTTTTGTCTCTTTATAATTGTAACCCGAAGTGTAATCCTTACAGGTGGCGATTTTTTATCCTTCATGATCTAACAAAAACTTTAAAATGAAAAAGCAATTCCTTTGTCTTGTGATAAGCAGTGTCTTCTTCTCGTATAGCCATGCCCAGGATGTGATTGTTCGTAAAAACGGCTCTACGGTAGAGGGAAAAGTAACGGAGGTCGGTATTGACAAAATCACTTATAAACTTGGGAAAGATATTCAAGGCCCCAATTTCTTAATCAGAAAAAGTGAGGTAAAGCAGATTGAATTCGAAAATGGCGAAACGGTATCCATGAACCCTAACCAGCCAAAAGTAAAACGGACTCCGACGAACAACATGGATGAAGCTTTCGGCCGTAATATGCTTAATTTTTCACCGATGAAAGTTCTGGATAGTGGTCCCGGTATTGGAATAAACTATGAAAGATTACTGGGTAAACGTCAGATGTTCGGACTGACTCTACCTGTGAGCATGCAATTTCCTGACGATTTTGCATTTGTCAGTAACGCTGGTTCTCCCAATAATTCACTGATTTATTTTTCTCCCGGATTAAAAGTCTATCCTTTTGGACAGAAAAGAGTTACCTATGCTGTGGGTCCTAATTTGTTTACGGCCTTAGGAAAAGTAAGAGATTACAGAAGTACATACGACCCGGTAAGAGGAACATACATAGGAGAAGAATCGACACGAAGTAATTTCCGTTTTGGTGTGTTGGTCAACAATTATGTTAATTTTCAGATTACACAGCAATTTCAGATTGGTCTGAATGCCGCACTGGGCTCGCGTTATATTGATCGCGATAAGGTCAATAATGGATATTATTATAATTCCGTTAATGTGACCGGAGAGTTCAATTTTAATCTCGGTTTCCGTTTCTAATTCATCAGTCGGAACACCGGATAACGCTGATATTCCTTTTCAGCAAACGGAGAGTTTTCGTAGATAAAATTTAACTGAGCGTCCCCGCTTTTCGCAAAATCGGGGTCGCTCTTTTTCTTTTCTTCGAGTTTGGCTTTTAGCTCAGGAGACTTTTTTAACAGTTCTTCCGCCAGATCTTCAAATACATAGGCTGAGTAGTGTTCCTTGGATTGGAGAATCGTATCAAAGAAATTCCATTTAAAAAACGAATCAATGCCTTTGGGTTCCAGCGTTTCAATAATGTAACGGTTAGTCCATTGGTTGACCGGAATGTACCAGTCTCCTTTTTTAAATTTTACTTTTTGATTTTCTGTTTTGAGCGTTACGCTGTTGTGCCAGTAGTGCCCTTCAAAAGGCTGTTTGGGCGAATCATAGGCGGTGATGTAATAGGATTCTACCTGCAGTTCCTCATCTTTTTCAAGCTGTCTCATTTGAACCTGGTTCAGTTTGAGCAAGTCAATTACGTTAAACCATCCCTGTGGAATAATGTAGGCCTTTGGTCGGGATACAACATCCAGTGGTACATAGGTATCATAAAAAGGAATCGATTTCGTGAATGGACGGTTTCTGTCGTAATGAAGGCGGTTGTGACCACTCACTTTGCTTGGAATGTATTCAGCTTCAAACCCTTTAAAATCAATGACGGAATTTTTCTCTTTGTTTACCTGCCATGTAACGGCAAATTGTTCCTGTGTTTTTACAGATTCCTTTGTTTCTTTTCTTAGCTGAATCAGCTTCGTAGCATGTTCTGCCAGAAATTTAAGATTTCCATGTAAATAGGCATAGGTGGATTTTACACGCTGATCGTATGGTTTCAGCATGTGCGTTTCTGTCATGACACCAATCGTGTGAAATAAAGCCGCATATCCTGTTGAATACCTGGGCCAGTCAGGGAATTGCACAAAACCCTTATCCGGAGTTTGTCCCCAGGCATTTACATAAGGCGTTGCCTCAAAACCTGCATCTTTCAAATGTTGGTACATGTAAGGCAGGAATGTTTTCTCATTGAATTCTCCTAACACCCCACCTAATTTATCCTTCTGAGCGTAATCAAGCGTCATCACATACTGATAGTCGGCTCCGTTACTGACGTGCGTATCTGCGAATAAATCCGGATCCAGTTTGTGAAACAGAGCAGCAAAACTCCTGGCATTGCGCGTATCGTTTTTAATGAAATCACGGTTGAGATCAAAGTTGCGTGCATTTCCGCGAAAGCCATATTCCTCAGGTCCGTTCTGATTCGTACGCGTGGTACTGTTGCGGTTAAGAGCACCACCTATGTTATAGAAAGGGATAATGGCCAATAGTATATTCTCCATTTCAGGAAACCTGGAAGGATTGACGGCTATATCCCGCAAGAGCATCATGGACGCATCCACTCCATCGGGTTCGCCGGGGTGGATTGCATTGTTAACCAGAAAAATCGCTTTTCCCTGCGCTTTCAGCTTACTGACATCAAATACTTTATTTTTAGAATATAACACCAGATGCAGCGATTTGCCGCTGTCTGTAAGTCCTTGCTCGCTGATTTGAATCTGTGGAAAATCTTTAGCCAGTTTGTTATAGAACGCGATTCCTTCTTCGTACGTGGGTGTTTGTGTTCCGCCACTTTTCTCAAATCTGGTTTCATACTGACCAAATGCGGGAGATATAAATACAAAGCAAATCAGGATGTATAGTAAACGCATAGATTTTTCCGGATTGGTAGTGTTCGGTACAAAACTGAAAGTAGTTATAAAATTTTGAGAAAGAAATCTCTTAGAAGTGATTTGTGAAGAATGTAAACTGAATGGATAATATTTTTTAAACTGTTGTAAGAAATCAATTAGAATACTATTAGAAATACCTGTTTGAACCCTGTCAGCCTTTCATTTTAGGGCATTTTTGAGTATTTTGGGCTATTACAAAAATTTTTCTATGGAGTTATACTATTCATTTTCAGCCTTAATCGTTCTATCAGCCGTCTTTTCGTATCTCAATGCACGGTATCTCAAATTACCTGCATCTATCGGTATCATGGTCATTGCCCTTTTGGTTTCTTTGGGTTTGCTGGCCACAGATAATGTCTTCCCACACACATTTGATCGAATCACAAAACTTATTGCCAGCATCGATTTTACCGAGATCCTGATGGGGGCAATGCTCAACTTCCTGCTTTTTGCAGGAGCTATACACCTTCACTTAGAAGACCTTCGGGAGCAAAGGCTGCCGGTCATCATTTTTTCCACAGTCAGTGTCGTTATCTCGACGTTCGTGGTAGCATTCCTGCTTTATCACGCTTTGGTTTTTGTGGATTTGCCTATTCCTTTTATACAATGTCTGGTATTCGGAGCACTCATTTCTCCTACGGATCCTATCGCTGTATTAGGTATCCTGAAACAGGCCGGTGTTCCCAAATCCCTTGAAACGAAAATTGCCGGAGAGTCCCTTTTCAACGACGGTATGGCCGTTGTGGTTTTTATCGTGATGATTGCACTGGCACGCGGAGAAGAAATCAATACATCGTTTGAAGGTATTTCTCTGCTATTGGCTAAAGAGGCACTTGGTGGTATCGTGCTGGGGCTGGTGCTTGGCGTGATTGGTTCGCAAATGATATACAGAGTGGATGGCTACAACGTACACGTATTAATTACTCTTGCCATCGTAATGGGAGGGCACCTTGCAGCGCAGGCCTTGCATATGTCTGGACCATTGGCAATGGTTGCAGCGGGTTTGGTAGTCGGGAATTATGGTAAAAATCTGGGTGGAGTATCGGAAGACGAAAGGGACTATATCGATAAATTCTGGGAGCTTATTGACGAAATTTTAAATGCCATTTTGTTCCTGATTATCGGTTTTGAGCTATTGTTAATTCCTGATTTACGACAGTATGCCGTGATTGGTTCTATTACGATTGCAATCGTACTTTTTGCCAGGTTTGTATCGATTTATCTGCCGGTAAAAATCATTCCTTTCCGAAACAAGTTCGGTCGTAAATCGATCACTATTCTGGTATGGGGAGGCCTCAGAGGAGGTGTATCCATAGCACTGGCATTGTCTATTGATTCTTATCTGCACAAAGACCTGCTGCTGGCAATCACCTATTTTGTAGTCCTGTTCTCAATTGTTGTACAGGGACTTACCGTTGGGAAATTGACGAAAAAAATGGAGAACCTGTAATAGGGAAGAAGAAATCAAGTCATGGTCTGCAGCTTTTGAGTAGTTGCAGACCATTTTTTATAAAACCGGTACAGAAACCAGCTGATTTATTTTAGCATTAATCTTGTTGAGCCAAAGGTATTGCCCTTCACAAGTCCAGTGAGAATCACCTTTAAGATAGCTTTCTGTTCCCATTCTTTCGAAATCAGCATAAACATCTACAAAATCAAGTTGCAGATTCCGGTGCTGGTAAATCCTGTCAATCAGCTGATTGTATTGGCCATACTCAGGCATCAAAACCGATACCTTGTTAGGTATAATTGACAGAATCACCTTATCGAATCCAAGCTTCTCTGCCAGTATCTTGCTCTCATTCAGATTCATCACCAGCGTATCAATCTCAGTATTTTCAATTTCTGCAAAGGAAGATGTAAAGGCAGTAGTATCGGTGTCTGTGTCCATGTAATAAACCAGATCCCGACCATCGTTGATACGCGTAACTTCCTTATTGGTCCTGTCAAAAACGTTCAGATTAAAGTTGGCTTTCCACTCTTTCAAAGCAAGAATAAAGTCATTCTGGAAAAGAAATTCATCAAGCCGTCCCTCAGTAGCTTTTGAATTGAAGACGCCGTCAAGTGTGTGCATTAGCGCAGGTTGATGCCCGTTATCCACATACGTACGTGAGTCCGTTACAATGTTTTGAATCGGGTGGATTAAAAACTTCTCTCTGAGATGCCTTTCTACTGTTTCCAGCAATAAGATATTAATCTCTGAGGTATCAGGCTTGAAATGCAATGTTTCACTCCAATGCAGATAAGTATATGCATCCGCATTGAAATCCTTTTCATTTACTCTCAACTTTTCCGTGAAGCTATCTCCGATGATGTAAAGATGTACCCGCTTATTTGTAGCCTTGGGAGGCGGTGTGTAG
Organism: Dyadobacter luteus; assembly: GCF_003383615.1. Lineage (GTDB taxonomy): Bacteria > Bacteroidota > Bacteroidia > Cytophagales > Spirosomataceae > Dyadobacter > Dyadobacter luteus. The sequence continues at coordinate 88,915 of NZ_QNUL01000007.1, read as the reverse complement.
GAAGTGCAGGATTTTGCAGGGTCCTTGAAGTTGGAAAGGTTGGAAAGCCGGTAAAGGTCGCCATACCGGTAACTATCTGTTTTGGAGACTTTTGAACTGAGATCAGAATTTAATCCCACCATCCAAATGAAGATTCCTATAATTAAAATGCTGTATCTGAGGTATTTCATTATCTGAGCTTAATAGACCAAACCTGTATTTTTTTCTCTGATCTGCTGAAAACAAGAAGTTTGTAGTAACCGGGCTGATAGGTGAGTTGCACAGGCATTTCTGACGGTATAGCTTTGTCTCCCAATCGCTTTCCACTCATATCAAAAAGGGTGGTGTAGTTACCCGACCTGATACTGATGAAACGGTTATCTACGCCAAAGAAATGGTACTGGATAACAGAGTTAGGAAGAATATCCTTGATCTCAAAGAGCTCCTGGCCTTCTTTGGTGAGTATGGCTGTTTTGGAGAATGCTGAGCGGACAACAATCCAATCTTGTGAATTCCGGTCGAACAGTGTTTTGAATCTGGAACCCGGTTCAGGTCGCAGAAGCTGAATTCTGGAAGAAACTTTTCCGTCCTGGCTGATCCTGATCAGCTCACCTGAAACACTTACGCCCACCAGTTCGGGTTGTCCGTTTGTTGCGTTTTGTGACCAGGTGAACGGACTCTCGGTTCGGGTAAGTATATCGACAGGGAAGCCGGGACGTACCATTCCGTTTTCTTTCAAAAGGAAAATTTTTCCATTTTGCTGTGTCACAATAAAGCCCCTGTTTCCTATCTGGTTCAGGGCAACCACCGGACTTTGTATATTCTCAAACCTTACAGAACGGTTGAGTTTGCGGATACGTTTGCTGACACTTTCCCATACAAATAATTCCTGGGCTTGTGTTTTGACAATAAAACGATTACTACCATCATACCCTCCGTCGATCAGATACAGATCCGAAATAGGGCTTGTAGAAGGAAGCGATTCCGTGAAGACAGAAATGCGGGAAGAATCATCTTCATCAATTGCATATAAAGATTGCTCTGTTGCAAAAATCCGTTGTTCACGGCCAATATTAAGGAAGTCTACCTTGTAGGCGGAAGAACGGATTGGTCCGTTAAGTTTGGAGATTACTTCTGTTTTTCCGGTTCGTAAATCGCTGGTTCTGAGCAAGTCATTTTTTTCGTCCGTGAGCAGGATTTCGGAACTTCCATCCAATGGATTTTGCAAGGCAGACAATTGACTGTCATATAGAACAGGCCATTCCACATCAATATTCAGGAAAGTTCTGTTTAACACCTTTTTCGGAGTGAGTCTTTTCTTCGGATAAAGTGTAATTTCCGGTATAGCTTTGCCATCTTCATACTGGCATTCGAACACAGCTGACTCAATTTTGGATAACATGTCTGTGTAGCTTTTACCTGTTCTTCCGGCTCTCGACTGTGCTTTTCTGAGATTCACAATCATGGAAAGCTGCGCTTCCGATTTTTTGCCTGAAAGTACACTGTCGTACTCGGGCGATTGTTGCCAGGTAATATGGTTTTCGTAATCAACAATGTAATTCTGCAATACCTGAGAATTGTTGCTGATTACAAGATAAGGCGCAACATAGGTGATATAACTGGCAGGAAAACCGGAAAACATACTTCCGTAAAGTGCCGAGGGTAACTCAGGAATACCTACCGAAAATATATCGTATCCCTGGTATTTGTCAAGAGATACATTGGCTTCTTCGTTGGACAATCTTGCGAGCTTTTGCAGAATGGGACGCAGCTTTTCATAGTTAGAGAATTCTGCCAGCATAATTTTGGCATCGTTAATACTATTGTTTTCTTCCAGCTGACAAAGAATAAATTCAGATCCTGTATTTTCGGTAAGCATGGTGCTTTCCTTGCCCAATATGTAGTTGAGCTTGTCCCACGATTCACCGCCGTTTTTTTTATGCCATTTGAGATACTTCTTTTTGAATGCCGCTTTGTCTCCCCCGGCGAAGCGATAGAAGTAAGAGGTTTGCTGCGAAATATGTTTATGTCCTGCAAAAGGCAAAGCCGGGTTATCCATCAAAAGCTCTGTCAGATAGAAATCCGGAGCATCACTTCCTATAGAGGACAAATGCAGGCTACCTTTTTCAAGGGTTCTTCCAATGTGAAGATCCTGGATATTGGGAAAATTTCTGGCAAACTCCCTGAACGTAACACTGATGTTATCTGTCGATACCACAGACTTCCAAGCTTCCGCTTTCAGGTATACACTGGTTCCATATTCGTCATCCTGAATTTTGGAAAACTGTGATTTCAAGCGGAAGGACTGAATATTGAGAGAAGAAGCACGTACAACATCCTCTATCAGATCTCCGAAATAACTCAGAATAAGATAGTCGTCCTTGACCATGTAAGAGAACAAAGGGCGGGAGAGGGGATCGTAGATATCCGTAATTCTGGTATCCTGAAAGTTATGATGCAGTGCGCGTATGTTCGGATTCTGGGGTGTGGCAATCCATTTTTTTTCTTCCTCATTTTCAAGAGGTACGTAAATCAGTATACCCCATTCCGTACTTGTACGGGGATGATAGGAGTACGTAATGGTTTTGCCTTTCAGGAACTTGCTCAGTTTTGCCGCATCAGGCGTAAGCTGGTTCAGCAAAGAAATATTATCGCTGGCAAGGTCAAGAAGAGGAAGTTTCTTTAAGTCGAGACCGGCTTCTGTAGCAGTGTAAGCCGAGTCTTGCAGGTGCTCGCTGGTCAATACGACTACGGCGTTGGAAGGAATATGTTTCCACGCTGCAGATGATCCTTTGAACCACTTAAATGTAAAATATCCTGCTAATGCTAAAACTGACACCAGCAGGATAAGAATAATTTTGTTTTTCAGCACAGGCCTAAAATTTAAGCACGCAACGCCTTCACTTTATCATTGAGTTCAAGGCGGAAGCGCAATAGTTCTTTAAAGCTTCGGATACAAACCTTCCATAGGTTCCATTTTACAATGGATACAGTTCCGGTTTCACGATCTTTGTGCGTAATGGGTATATCGAAAGTTTCCTGTCCCGATTTTTTAGCCATTACCGAAAGGAAAATATTCGGCGCAAATGGCTCAGGATTTGGAAGCTGATTCATCATTTTTTGCAGGAATGTACCTTTAATCAAACGGAAAGGTATATTGCTGTCCATGATAAAAGTACCGTAAACCAGAGAGATGGTGCCACGAAGGAATTTGGTGATGAACAAGCGAACGCCTGCATCGTGTCTTACTTCACGGTAGCCCAATATAAATTGAGACTGATCTCTTTTCACCCACAGTTTATCGAAGTCGTCAGAAATGAACTGGTCGTCACTGTCGGTTTGGAATACGTATTGAGAATTTAATTCAAGCGCTTTACGGTAGCCATTTACAACAGCGTTTCCATGACCACCATTTTTTTGGTTGATCACTGTCAGATTAGATACCTCTTTTTCCAGCTTGTCGAGAAGAATTTTTGTGTTATCCTTAGAGCCGTCGTTAATAACGATTAGTGTGGTATTATCATTCGGAAATTTATTTTTCAAGAAGCTTGTCCAGCCATATACTACTTTCTCTATACAATCCTGTTCGTTGTATGCGGGCATTACAATGCTTAAAAGAAACGACATGCAGAAGTTTATTTGGTATGTTTGGGCGAAATTAATAAATTAAAAGATGGAAACCGATTCCGGTGATCCATTAATTAGTAAGCGTACTTGTCTTTCAATGCGTTAATCGGTTTTTCAAAAAAGTGCCAGGAAACGGAGGCAACAAGTACTGTCAATACAACTACGACGAATACCTGGAACGACTGGTAACCCTGCAACTCAGGAAAATGACGATAAATTTTGTTAAACAGCCTTACAACCGGATGATTCGGTACGGTATAACTGTGGTAATGATTGAAAACAAAATTGTGGTATAGATAAATTCCGTAACTGATTCTCCCCAGATAGACGATTGCTTTATTCTCCAGGAATACAGCCATTCCACCGGTAAATCCTACAGCCGCGCTGCCGATCAGGAAAAACGAAAATGCTGATGCTGATAATCTGTCAAACACAATTTTGATCACATTGTACTTATTAACCGGATTGTATTTGAGGCCAAGTTGCACTGAGAAATAGTACACTAAAAACCATACCAGCAAACTTGCCACTACCAGCCATTTCTGACGAAACAGGTTGGTGAAGGCTTCTTTTTTGTTGAGTTGGAGCCATGCCATAAAACCCCCGAAAGCAAATGAGTCGAGACAGGCGGGCATGGAAACATAGGATACGATCCAGGATTTTCCGGTCATAAAGAAGTAGAACCGTAGTAATACGCTGAATACACCCATCACACCCAGAACAGTAAGCAGGTTTTTCCGCGGAACGAAGAAGATGAGAAACGGGAAGATCAGATATACCTGCTCTTCAACAGCCAGCGACCATAGGTGATCCACTGAGCCCATCCATCCTTCATGGATAGCCATGTAGATATTCGTTGCATATAAAACCAGCCAGCCCAGGTACTCGCGTACCGACGGGACACCAATGATGTACAAAATAAATATACAGAGGTAATAGACCGGGAATATGCGTATCGTTCTGCGAATGAGAAACTTGCGGATGTATTTTTTGAAACCACCAGGTTCTTCCTTGTATTTGTCGCGGCTAAGCATCAATATCCTCGTAATCAGGAAGCCGCTTAGTACAAAAAACATGGTTACACCCAATTCTCCAGCCGGAAGATTGGTGTCTGTAAGGTGAGCGAGAAGAACAAGTGCAACGGCAATAAAGCGTATTCCGTCCAGTTGTATAATGTGTCCTTTGGAGGTTACGTGCATAGTTACCAGTTTACTTTGATTTTATTTTCTTCTACTTCCGGTACATCCACTTTCACGTTTTTGTAAAGTATACCGGTTTGTTCGCCGTCCTGCCTCAGCAGAGCGATGTCATAAGTACCTTTATCTACTGCGGAAAAAGGAATGTCTGCATGAAATCCGGGAGCGAAATAATATTGTTTCAGAAACAATTGTTTCCGGCTCTTATTTCGGTTTCGGACAGTTGGGAATATGTAATAACGATCTTTTGATCTCAACAGAATGTATATGCCGCTGTCCTGCAAACGCTGACTTGTGAATGACGTATTTTCAATCCTTAGAGAGTTTGTCTCTTTTTTAAAGCTTGTCTGATCAAACAGTTGGACCATTCCACGCGAAGTACCTGCGTAGCTTTGCCGGTCTGCAATAGCAATCTGTGGTAACCATTTTTCATAAATGACAGGTGTTTTGGCTTTTACGTTGGCAACAAACGAAGTATCTTCTTTTACAGATAATGCCCTGTTGTCGTAAGTTGAATTAAACTGTGACGTGATCAGCATTTTTCTGTGGTTGAAGGCATCCACAAGGTGGTAGTGGTAGCTGAAAATATTGAAAACCACTGCAAAGAAAACGATGGCTGTGATGTAGGACGAAAGGAAACTTCCTCTGATCGGAATCACGACATAGAGGTAAGCAACCAGGAGTAACAGAATAGAATAGATCTTGTATTTACTGGCAATAAGTCCTTCTATTCCAAATCCTGCACGACTGTAAACCACAACCAATGCAGTACCTAAAATGAAAAGAATAGCGCCAAGGCAAAAAAGGTCGGTTATACGCTCGTACTTCACTGAATATTTATTGCGGATAATCCTGAAAAGGGTAGTTGACGCGATAGAAACAGCCACCAGAAAAAGGACACATCCTACTACGAGACATACCCGGAAATTGTCGAGTACAGGAACGGATTCAGCGAAGGATCCAAGATAAGCCATATAGCCTTTCACCATCTGGAAAATCCCTGCTTTGCTTTCGGGATTGGAAGTGACGCGGTTATATGATTTGAAGAAGCAGAATATAGTTACCAGCGCAACAGATACAAACAGCGCCAATCGTTTCCTGTTTCCTGTAAGGAAGATCAGCAAAGCACCAACCGGAAATACAAACAGCGCATTAGGACTTGTAAACACCGCAATGAAGGCAAGAGGTAGCGAAAGCGCGAATAGCACATTTGAAGGATTTACACAAAGGTAAATTGTCCACATCACCAGCATGACTACCCCAAAGTTCTGAATACTCGCCATTCCCCAATAGGTATTCTCCCACAATGCAAGGGTAAACAGCAGGAAGGGAACAGGTACCAGCGCAAAAAGAGGTTTCTTATTGTTTTTCAGAATGACAAACCACAGCGCCGGAATTCCTAAAAGCAAGAGATTTCCTATAAACATCAAGTGCCTGTAATTCAGACTGCCGAACAGAGAGAAATCGGCCCAGGCTACAAGCCTTGTAAGTGCTATCCGGTGCTCGTTATGCTGTTTGATAAGTGCCTGAATCCGTCCATCCCAGGTAGTTGCATGCACTATAGTATCCACAAACCCTTTTAGGGGATGGTCGTCCCATAAGGGAATATTAATTGCATAATAATCCCAGGCCGTGAAGTAAATGACGACCGGGATCGCAATGATCAGAACAATTAAAAAACGTAAAACTCCCTTTGTCATGCCGGGATAAGCAGTTGATTGATATGTTTCACAATGGAATCAGCATCCAGTTCCGAAAGTTTCTGGTGGTACGACTGGCTGCCGTATCTTCCTCCAGGATACCCCTCGGCCTTCAAACTTTTGAATGATCGTGGGAATACTCCCTTCTCCAGTAGTTGAACTGACAGTTGCTGAGCCAATCCTCCGGTACTGATATGTTCTTCTGCAACAAGTATGTTTGGAGCATTGCGTACCAGATCAAGAAGTTCATTTTCAATGTGTAAAGGAAAATGAAGTGCCGATATGACATTTACTTTTTCAGCTAGTTCAACAGACGTTGCCAAAGCCGCCATCACGTTATTCGCAATAGGGCCCAGTGCAAACACAGTGGTTTCTGCCTGCGCACCTTTGTGAAGAACTTTAAACGAACCTGAAAGGTATGCCCCTTCCGGTGTCATTTTCCCAGCTCCAAGGCGCAGGTATGCCGGACGGCCATCCTTTACAATTTGTTTAAGAACAGGCTCCACTTCGTCGGCAAAGCCAGGTACCCACACTTGTGCATTCTGTTGCCCGCTCAGGCAGGCAATATCTTCCAGAGTATGGTGGCTGCTGCCCATGATACCATAGCCGTAACCGCCTCCGTTGCCTACCAAAAAAACAGGCAAATTGTTGAAACACACATCATTACGGAACTGCTCCAGGCATCGGTACACGATAAACGGAGCAATGCTGTAGCAAAATACTTTATATCCTTTATGAGCAAGACCAGCGGCAACACCGATCATATTCTGCTCGGCAACACCGGCGTTGATAAACCTGTTGCCCATTTTTTCTTTCAGATTTTCGAGGGCATTGTACCCAAGGTCACCGGTAATGAAAACGATGGATTCGTCTTCAGTGGCGAGTTTTTCTATTGCTGCTGAAAATTCTTTTCTCATTTTCGTAACTGCTTTACTAGTGTCCTGATTTCGTCAGCGGTTTTGTAGGAACGCGAGCCCCGGCGAATACGGGTCCGTATATACTTAGGCCGTTTTTTTGTTTCTTCGAATATCTTGGTGATATACTCGCCAAGGAAGGAAATCCCCAGTATCGTAAGACCGCCAAATAAAGTAACGAGTACGATCACAGTACTGATACCTCTGGGTGTGTCAGGGAAGAAAATAAATTTGGCCAGAATCTGCCAGATGATTCCCAGAACTGAAAGAGCTGTAAGTCCGAATCCGGCATAACTCATCAACTCCAACGGAGCAAAACTGAATGAGAAGATCGCTTTTTTCGCCCACCAGATATTTTTCGTCCAGTTGTTGGTAGATACCCCGAACATTCTTTCCGGTCTGACATAAGGAACACCTGTTTGTTTGAATCCAACCCAGGCACGTAATCCTCTGAGGAACTGCTCAGTTTCAGGCAAGTCAACGAGCTCCTTCACCACTTTGCGATCAATCATTGAGAAATCGCCGGCGTCGCGGGGAATAGGTATATAACTCAGACTCTGGAATACCTTATAAAAAGTTTTGTAGAAGAAGTGAATGTGTGGTTTCATTTCACGTTGTACACGCACACCGTAAACCACATCATTTCCTTCCATCCATTTTTCGTAAAACGAAGGAATAATTTCCGGCGGATCCTGTAAATCGCCATCCATCAACACAACACAATCACCAGTAGCGATTTCCATTCCGCTCAAAAATGCAGATTGAGATCCGAAGTTACGCGAATGGCTGATGCCGACCACATTAGGATCTTTGTCACAAATTGCATTGATAACTTCCTCCTGATTATCAGGTGAACTGTCGTTGACAAATATGATCTCGTAACGAACTTTCAGCTGATTAAAAGTTTTTACAAGCCTTTCGTACATGAAAGGAATGGCCTGCGCATCCTTGTAACAAGCGATAATGGCAGTGATGATCGGGTTCAGCTTCGGATTCTCAAAAGCCGGAATGATGCTATCTTCATAGCGGTTCGCTTCCTGCCATTCTTTGGTTTTTGCCAGACCGTCGTTGAGGGAAGTTTTCGCTTTCCAGCCAAAATCCGCTTCAAAAGCGGATGGATCACCGTACCATTCGGCAAGGTCCCATTTCCTGTTCGACATACTTCCCCATTGCGGCTCCTGGGCGATAGAGAAAGTACTGCGTGCCGTATCTACCAAGTCCCCGATTGTGGTTTTCTTACCTGTTGCAATGTTGTAAGATCGGCCGGAAGTAGCGGTGCTAACATGGTTTGCTGCATCCAGAAATGCTTCCACACAATCTTCAACAAAAACGAAATCGCGGCTTATATCCGGTGATACCAGGGAAGGTAATTGCTTCTTTCTGGCGCTTTCAATCAGTTTAGGTACAAGTCTGTCGGGCTCTTCCCAATAGCCGTAAATAGAATAAAGACGGAGATTGAGTGTTTTCAGATCATGTAGACGTGCATAGAATTCAAGCAAATAAGCTGCCGAAACCTTCGAAACTGCATAATGACTATTAGGCTCTACGCGGTCCGTTTCCTTCGGAGATGTACAGTTAAAACCATATTCAGAGCTGCTACCTGCATGGATATAGACCATTTCGCGGGTACAGTTTTGCAACAGGTTGACTGTTCCGAGTACGTTGGTTTCGTAGGTAAGATTTACATTGCTTTGCTTACTGTAAGCACCGTAAGCAGCAAGGTTAAAAATGGTTTGCGGCTTGTACTTCTCAAACACTTCCTGTACGGAGTTATTTGAGAGGATGTCGCAGTGTACAATATTTTCAAAAGGAACGTTGAGCAATTTGAGCCGCCACGCTTTGGTTGCGTCGTGGGTTAGTGCATAACAATCCTTTCTTATTTTAAAGATATCGTTAAAAAGGTTGGCACCTATGAAGCCACTGGCGCCGAAAATAAATATAGGTCCTTTGAGTTTCTCTATTTTTTCCTGGTAGACCGGCAATTGATCAAGCATTCGTCAATTCATTAAGATAGCGTTCCTTTATTTCCAGAGTGGCCTGCTGGTACTGTTCAGGGTTCATAGGCAAATAATGCCATTCCAGTTTGTTTTCCATGTAAGAAACACCCTTGCCTTTTACTGTTTGAGCAATGATAGCCTTCGGTAATCCGTTTTTATGAGATTTCAATTCCTGTATTGCTTGGCTCACAGCTAAAATATTGTGCCCGTCTACTTCTACAGTTTCAAATCCAATTGCCTTCCATTTCTCTACAGATGCAGTTTCTCCCAGTACTTTATCCGTATAATCGAATCCCTGCAAACCATTTTTATCAACGATCATGATCAGATTGTCAAGCTGATTCTGAATAGCATAATGCGCTGCCTCCCACGTGGTACCTTCGTTGGTCTCTCCGTCTGAAAGTAATGCAAACGAATAGCTGTTGTCGCCACTGATTTTACCCGCATGGGCAATACCTGTGGCTATCGGTAAACCATGTCCTAATGAACCGGTTGCGAAGGGAATGCCGGTATACTGGCGAGGTGCCGGGTGAGCAGGCAGTGTTGTCCCATCCTGATAAAAGGTATCCAGCTCTGCATCAGATATTTCACCAAGGGTATTGAGACAGGCATACAAAGCCGCAGCCGCGTGTCCTTTGGATAAAATAAAGGTATCTTCTTTTGATTTATTGAGGAATAGCACCGCGATCATCAGATCTATGCAGCTCAGTGAACAGCCAATGTGTCCTGCATTTGCTTTGTTATAAAGCCCGAGAATTTTAAGGCGGAGATCTCCGCTTATCTTTCCCGGATCATTTACTATTTCTTCTATGGTCATCGCCATTCGTGTATGTTGATGTACAAGCAGAGTTGCTGTTTTGTACTAATAATGTGAAACAAAGTAACAACTAAAGTTGTACAATTGAGGCCGCAATATACGAAATCTTATCAGACGGTTTCGGCAATGAAGCCTTTTGAGAAAACCCTTATCAGTATTGTTTTCCTTTCAAATCCATGATTGTCAGCGTGTCATTCTGCACAGCGCGCCGTATGAATATTTTATCTGTCTGTGTTGTGTCCATGGCCTGTACATAGGATGCATCCTTGGGTAAGTACAAATTGGTAATCTGCGCTTCACGGATAGAGTAGGAAAGGAAGGTCCTGTCCATTTCTGAAACCATAGGGAAAACGGGAGCCGGGTAGAAAATGGTATCACCTTTCTGATAAACTTCTTTGATCTTCTGAGCAGCCTCGTAATAAGGATTCGGAGAACGGGGAACGGTGAAATAGCCATATTTGGCTGATTTGTCATCGTAAAATTCCTTAAGACGCATCCCGACAAAGTAGAGTTGCAGGGCCAGAAATACAAACAGTACCAGCTTGAATTCATTCTGAAGGCGTGTGAAATATTGCAGCAACAAGCTGATAATGATAATCACATATGGAAATGAAAAACCCGAATAACGTTGCGTAAGCCCGAAGGTGTGCCCACCTCTGAACGCCATAAAAACCAGGAATAGTGTTGGAACCAAACCCATGATGTAGAGCATCCAAAGTCTTTTTTTCTGTTCTTCACTGGCTTCTCTGTGGATATCGGGGATAAACGATAAAGCGAAGAGACTTACAGATAAAATGGCAAATTGTGCTTTATGATTGGTATAGAAAAGCGTGGTAATGATAATAAGGATATAAGGCAGGCGATGTCCCAGCCATGCCGGTGTTTTAATTTTATCTCTGAAACGGAACCACAGAATCAGAATAATACCTCCGATGACTGAAATAAGCACATTTCTTTTTCCTGCCGGACCGTCTGTCAGTCCATTGGTGAAAATGATCAGATCAGAAAAAATCGGAAGTGCTTTGTTGAACACATTCACAATCGTTGCAGGAAGAATAACCCCGTAAGGATTATTGTAGGGCATTGTTTCAGCCACACGTTTGTATAAATCGGCCTGGTAGCTAAGCGAGTACAATGTGTATTGACCACCACCAGCCACCAGCCACCATGTAACTCCCGACAAAGCACCTACAGCGGCAATGGCCATTCTGATCCATCCTTTAATACTTCTCAGGAAAAACAAAGCATATATCGCATGTGCAAGCAGTACTGATATGGTCAGGAAATGAGATAATAAGCAAAGCCCTGCCGCAAAAACATAACCGATATAAAGGCAAAGCGTATTGCGTTTGCTTGTCTTGTTCTCAATGATTTGCAGGAAAAAATAGGTTGCCAGCAATGTCAGGAAAAAAGTAAGCGAATAATTACGCGCCTGGTGGCTGTATGCAATAAAAAATGGCTCAATCGCTACAATACCTGATGCAATCAGCGCTGTGGTATCGTCAAAGAAACGTCTTGCAAAAAGAAAAGTAAGGCCTATGATACCCAGACTAAAAATGACAGAAAGCAACCGAATCGAAAAATCGGACATGCCGGTAATTTCCATCCAGCTGTGTAGTACGAGATAATAGAATGGACTGTTGCCAATATCGCTCCGTGTCATGGCTTCGTAGTAATCAGCCAATGTTTTGGGAGCCCAGAATTCCTTTGGGGTAAATGTTTTTGGTGAATAGGTTTCGGTATAAGTCAGTGATGTGATGATAGGGGAAGACCTGTACTTTAATTCAGGTGCTTTCCAGAACTCAGGTACAGAAAGTTTTCTGATGGCAAAAACCTCTTTTTGATTGGCACCTTCCAGTACAATCCCCTGACTTACCACCAATGTGCTTTTTTCGTCAAAAAAAACGCTGTAAGTGTCTAGTCGGTGAAGTCGGAGTGCAGCTCCTGCAATGAGAATAACAATCAATATAAGCAGCGTTTTGGCGCTGTTCTTCCTGGTAGTGTGAATCATACTGTAGGTATTTGTCGGAGGTGTTGTATACTTCCGGCGGCAAATTTCTGCGAAAATAAGCAAATTTATCCAGCCCCGAAGTTTTCTATAGTTTAAGGACTGTGAATTCAACCCTTCTGTTCCGCTTTCTCGTTTCCTCTGTTGCGTTGCTGGCAATAGGTTTGGCTGGCCCCCAGGCTTTGGTCTGGATGCGGCTGGAATCTATGCCTTTAGAAAGCAAGTATTTTTTTACTTCCTGTACCCGTTCTTCCGATAACTGAACATTTTTGGAGACATCGCCCTGGTTGTCAGTATGTCCTTCCAGCAAGATTTCCATTGCAGGGTATTCAGTCATAGCTGCCACAATGCGGTCTAGTTCGGCAAAAGAGGAGGGAACCACTTCTGCACTGCTTTGCTGGAACATCGTATTGTTCAGCCTGATTTGCTGACCCGCTTGTACAGGTTGCAGCAGCAGATTTTTCTGAATGGTCCTGAATCCCGTTTCTGTTAACAAGTCAATTTCTTCTGTGACCGGAAAATATCCTTTTGCACTCGCAGTGATTCTGTAAGTTTCTTTAGCTGGTAATACAATCCTATATTCACCGTTTTCAGGGTTATAGGTAGTAGAGGTAAATATTTGAGCATCTTTTTTGATGTCAGCCAGAATATCAGCAATAACTGGTTCATTGGTAGTAGAAGACAACACCGATCCTGTTATGATGGCGACAGGCTCGGGTTTGATCTCTTCAGGAAGTGTTAGTCTGAAAATGTCATAAGATCCGAGTGAATTTGTAGCTGAGGAGAAATAGGCGTAATCGCCGGAAGCAGGCACATTGAAATAACCATCCCATCCCGGCGTATTCACAACCGGGCCCAGATTCAATGGTTTTGACCAGTTCGTCCAGCTGTCGTCCAGTCGGGTAGTCATGAAAATGTCGTTGCCTCCAAAACCGCTATGTCCGTTGGATGAGAAATAGAGCGTTTTGTTGTCCAGTGCCAGAAAAGGCGTTCCTTCGAAATCAGCCGAGTTAATTACTTCTCCCATATGCTTCGGTTCCGACCACACATCGTCCTTTTCTTTGAACGATACATAAAGATCCCGATAACCTTGGGTGTCTCTTCTTTGCAGAGAAAGAATCATCACGTTACCATGTGGGGATACTGCCAGATCCATCTCATTCCGGTCGCTGTACAAGCCGGGCATATTGACATCTTTTGGGAACGACCAGCCATTTTTAGTATAAAAGGATTGAGATAGTCCGAAATATACTTTTCCGTCAGGACGGTAATGATTGATCAGATATAAAGTTTTGCCGTCAGATGAGATGCTAACGATGGCGTTGTTTTCGTTGTTGTTGATCGGAGCGCCTACATTTATAGCCTTGCTCCACTGGTTTCTTCCGGTTAATGTTGAAGACCATACATCCTGCTTTTCAATGGGAGGTACGTTTTCGGGGTGATGGCTTCTGGTAAAGTACAGCGTTTTACCATCGGGCGAAATCACCGGATTAATCTCCATACCCTTGCTATTGATATTCTTTCCCAGATTTTCCTTAACCAGATCTTTGGGAAGCTCGGGAGCGAGGTTGATCATCGCCTGCACCAGCTCCGACTTTTCGGAAATAGCTATTGCATCAATTTGATTAAATCCACGAACTTTATCTGGTTGCAACACTATTTTCACCGCGTTCACGGATAGTCCTTTTTGAGCAGGAAAAATATTCAGCATTCTACCTTGTACATTCACAGGAGCTGCGTCACCGGTGTATACCAGCACTTCTTTTCCGGATTCATCATATACATATACCCGCACAATAGCACCTGGATTGAAATTTTCACCAATAGCAACCTGTGCCAGTTTGATGTTTTCAGAAAAACCAACTTTGATCCATTCTTCACTTCTGCTGTCGGGATCCGCAGATGTCCAGGCGCAGGGGCTGTCCCCCAATGCCGGAAGTTTATTGGGTTCTCCAAGTATTTGTTTGGCGCGATATGCATGGCCGTATTGATCCGGCCGGTATTCCGACGAATAACCCAATACCTTACTTGCCCAGAGTGTTTTCTGAGAAAAAACCTGATGTTGTATACTGATCAGGAAAAGGAAAGCGAGGGTTAAGCGTATAAAAATCATGTAATTGATAACCGATGGTTGGGTCTGAAAGAAAATCAGGTGCGGCACCGTACACGCGAGATTCGTTGAATAAACAGGAATTTTAAATCCCTGATAAGATATGCAGAATTTCTTTTATTCCTGTGAGCCTATCAGCAAAATCCAGTCCCAACCGGCTTTCGGGTCCGGGGGACTCACGCTGGTGACCGACTTAGGTAGTGAACTTGCTCCCGGCCATCTTCGTCCGGTTCGCGGGCTATACCAAACGGCCCTGAAAGTATTCCCCTGCAACACAGTTAGATCCAGTTGTACAGGCTTTGATTCGGGAATGTACAACATCGAAAGTCGCTTATTGGACAAAGAAAAAATACCTATCTGTTGCTGGTCTGTACTGTCTGGAAGCAGGCTTTGAGAGGTTTCAGGATACATATACTCCCAGGGAATCCCTTTCAGTATCTTGACAAAATGGTCTATGTACTCTGCGCCGTCGCGCGTGATATTTATTTTCCAGGTAGGGTTAAAATTCTTGATCGTGCTCATATGACAGAAACCCGCTGCCGAACTCATGATAGACTGATAGGCCTGGTTACGAATGAGCACAGACTGGTCCGTGATTTCTTTAGGGAATTCAGAATTGGATATCAGAAAAGGCTGTACCGAGAGTTCACCCGAATTTTTCTGCCAGTTGGCCAGGTTAGCATATTCGGAATAAGTGACGGTTGAGTCAGGGATCACAAATTTAAGATCCGACTTATTAGGTGATCCGTCAATAGGCACAGTGGGCGAGCAGGTCGAAAGAGATGCAATCAGATTTTGGTGCGTCGTGGTGCTCCTCAATCCTTCCGCAATGTATTTGTACTGAGCGCTGCTCTGGTATTCTTCTTCGCTTACAATCCAGATAATGTTGGGATATTTTTCAAATCTTTTACCAAGGTATTCTCCCCAAGCCTGCCAGTCCGATTCCTTGTGGGCGTCAAATACGACATTCCAGCTTTTGCGGGAAACCACAATGCCAACAACCAGATTACGCGTTTGAGCAGCCGCCACAATCTTGTCCACATAGTCAAAATATGCTTTGTTCGGTTCCGACAGCTTGTTATTGTTAAAAGGCGTTACGCGTTGATAATTCCGCTGGGTAGGTAACGACGGTAATAGCTGTATAACAAAAGTATTGAAAGACTGAGATTTTCGCTGATCCATATATTGCACAGCATCTTCATAATTCAATTTTCTAAGTAGTTGCCACGCTACATCGGCCACCATCAAAAATGGCTTTCCGTTATTGTCTGTGATATGTTTTCCATTGGGATGAATGCGCAAAGGATAAAAATCGTCCTGCGCGTCAGTATAGGCAAGAGCGGAAAGTGCAGGACTGGTATACAATGAAAGCAGCAAAAGCAGATACCTCAGATTCATAGCTTACCCGCATTTTTTAGGTCATCTATTGTCTGCAGAGGGTTGGAAGACCTGAAAACAAAACTTCCTGCCACGAGTACATCGGCACCACTGGAGGTAAGCAAAGGTGCATTGCTTGTGTTGACGCCACCATCCACCTCAATCACAAATTTATGGTTACCCTCCTTGCGCATCTGATCCAGACGGGCTATTTTCTTATAGGTATTTTCAATAAAAGTTTGTCCGCCAAAACCCGGATTTACCGACATAATCAGGATCAGATCTACATCTCCCAAAATTTCCGACAGTACTTCTACTGGTGTATGCGGATTCACTGCCACACCTGCCATTGCACCCAATTCTTTGATATGCTGAACGGTGCGATGCAAATGAGGACATGCCTCGTAATGAACTGTAATGACAGATGCGCCAGCATGCCTGAACTCTGCCAGATAGCGATCAGGCTGTTCAATCATCAGGTGTACATCCAGCGGCTTTTTGGCATGCTTGTATATAGCCTCGCACACCGGCAACCCGAAAGAAATATTCGGTACGAACATTCCGTCCATGATGTCTACATGGATATATCCGGCAGAACTGGCATTGAGCATTTCAACATCACGTTGTAGATTGGCAAAGTCGGCGGCAAGAATGGAAGGTGCGATTTCGGTCATCAAAGCAATCGTTACTAATATGAAATATTACGCAAAACTAAATAAATTTGGCAGAAATTGGCACATCTTCAGGGATAACAAGCCGACCCAGAATCAGAATAAAACCGAAGGTAACCATGAATCCGGAACAAAGAATAGAAGAGCTCAGCAGACAGATTGAACATTATAATTTTCGTTATTATCAGGACAGTGTCTCTGAAATCTCGGATTTTGATTTTGACAAGTTGCTGAAAGAATTGAAAGATCTGGAAGACAAGCACCCTGAATTCAGAAAGTCCGATTCGCCTACACAGCGCGTGGGAGGTACCATCACCAAGAACTTTGAGACGGTGTACCATCGCTATCCGATGCTTTCACTCGACAATACCTATAACGAACAAGAACTCCGGAATTTCGATGATCGTGTTCGGCGTGGACTGGATGGCGAGGCCTACGAGTACATCTGCGAGTTGAAATTCGACGGGATTTCGTTGAGCTTTACCTACGAAAATGGGGTATTGGTACGTGGTATCACCAGAGGGGACGGAACGCGTGGAGATGATATTACCAATAATGTAAAGACTATCCGATCATTGCCGTTGCGAGTGAAAGGTGAGAACCTGCCACCCGTGTTTGAGGTGAGAGGAGAAGGTTTTATGCCTTTCAGCTCTTTTCAGAAATTGAATGAGGACATGGATACGCTTGGAGAGAACCAGTATGCCAATCCACGTAATGCAGCCTCGGGTTCTTTCAAACTACAGGATTCAGCAGAAACGGCACGTAGAAATCTGGATTGTTATCTGTATTCGTTCCTGAGCGATGACATTATTTTTAACAGTCATGAAGAAAGTTTGCTGGCTCTTAAATCATGGGGATTTAATGTGTCTCCGGGCTGGCGTAAAGTACAGACGATTGATGAGGTGATTGAGTATATCCACGAGTGGGAGGAAAAACGGACTACGCTACCGCTGGCTACGGACGGAATTGTGATCAAAATTAATTCTTTTGAACAACAGCGGGAACTCGGTTTTACGGCGAAGAGCCCGCGTTGGGCTATATCATTTAAGTACAAGGCTGAAAACAAACCGGCAATTTTGCGTTCGGTGAATTACCAGGTAGGGCGCACGGGTGCAGTGACGCCGGTTGCGAACTTGTCGGATGTTTCCGAGCGGGATCTGGACTATAAAAAGGTAAAAGGTGTACACCTCTCCGGTACGCGTGTGAAAAGGGCTACCTTGCACAACGCCAATGAAATACTTCGCCTTGACATCCGTATCGGCGATACGGTTTTTGTAGAGAAAAGCGGGGAGATTATTCCTAAAATAACCGGTGTGGACACTGAAAAACGCAGTCAGTATATAACTCAGGCGGTAGAGTTTCCTACGAAATGCCCGGAATGTGGTTCAGAACTGATGCGAAATGAAGGCGAGGTAGCTTTCTTTTGTCCTAACGACAGCCACTGTCCGCCACAGCTAAAAGGTCGTATAGAACATTATATTCACCGGAAAGCCATGAATCTGGATAGCCTGGGGGAAGGGAAAATAGAACTATTGTTTGATCTGGGATTGGTGAGTACACCGGCAGATTTGTATGATCTGACGGAAGAAAAGCTACTCGGACTGGAGAAGAATATATTCAATGAAGAGACAGGAAAAACCAAGAAAATAAGCTTCCGGGAAAAGACGGTAGAGAATATTTTAAAAGGGATTGAATTATCGAAAACGGCTCCGTTTAAGAATGTGCTTTTCGGTTTGGGGATCCGTTTTGTGGGTGCTACCGTGGCCGACAAACTGGCTTCTTATTTCAAATCCATTGATGCGATCAGAGCGGCGAGTTATGATGAACTGACAGCAGTGCCGGAAATCGGAGGTCGTATTGCGATGAGTATTGAATCGTATTTCAGCGTTCCCGAAAACCAGTTGCTGGTGGATAGACTGAAGGCAGCAGGCGTGCAAATGGAAAGCAACGAAAAACCTGTGGAGCTGGAAAGTAATGTACTTGAAGGGAAAACATTTGTGATCTCCGGTGTATTCGAAAACTTTGATCGGGATGAATTGAAAATTAAGATCGAAGCCAACGGAGGGAGAATACTTAGCGGCGTTTCAGGCAAACTCAATTTTCTGCTTGCAGGTGCCAACATGGGGCCATCCAAATTAGAAAAAGCCAGAAAACTGGGTGTGACGATTTTGTCTGAGGAAGAGTTTTTGGGGATGATTGGGTAGCTTTCAGCAGATAGCTATGAGCCTTTAGCGTTCACCGCGTATTCGTAGTTTTCAAAATCGTGCACAACGGATATCTGCAACCTGGCGAAGTGTAATTCCGCGGCTCGTGTCTTCACGGGACTATGTACTCCTTAATAATTAGTGTCAGATTTATCAGTACCTGAAAGATATAGCTGATCCGTGGCCTGTGAGGACACAGGCTACGGAATCAACATCATGCGTTCCAATGCCCAACGCACCATGCCAACTTACCTTTGTACCCGGATTCGCCTGTTCACAATAGCTCCATCGGTATGTTCAATTTTAACAAGATAAGTACCCTGAGTCAGGTTTGAAACATCAACTGTTTTTTCGGCCTTTCCTTTGGTAGAGTACACCGCTTCGCCATTTATATTCACAAGCTGTATCGTACGCACTTTATCCCAGTTTCCTGTGCGGATGTTCAGTATGTTGGCAACAGGGTTAGGGAAGATATTCAGCTCTATTGGGTCCAGCGTAATATTCCTGATGCCACTGTAGGCGAAGGTTTGGTCCTGATCAATCATTTTCAGTCTATAGTAATTGATACCCTGTTCAGGCTTTGCGTCGATAAAGTCGTAATCCGCCTTTTCAGTGCTGTTTTCCAGGGATGCTACCGTACCAATTTGTTTCCAGCTTTTCCCGTCGGTACTTCTCTCAATCTCGAATCTTTCGCTGTTTTTCTCTGAGGTGCTCGTCCAGTTTAATGTAGCCAGGTCATTTTCTTTGGTCACTTTAAAAGAGGAAAGCGTCACTGGTAATGCAGCGTTTACGAAAACTGGTATGGAAAGCTGGTCGTTGGTATATAAAAGGTTTCCGGATGGCGGATAACTGAGGTTGGCATCAGTCCTTACAGATGCGTACAAAATACTTGCGTCTGCTTTGTACGCGGTGACGGGAATAGATATAGTACCGTTTACTCCTTTATTGATGCCTTTTGGTACGGTAAAAGTGATGATTGTTGATCCCAATGCGTTCATCATCTGGCTTACGATGGTCAGTGGAAAGGGACAGCGCGAAAAATCGATTTCACCGCTCACTTTCAGAACGTACGGTAAAATTACGGTAAACGTCGCATCGTAAGCGGTAAGGTTGGCGCCGGATTTGAACCCACCGGAGTAATTTCCAATGACAACTTCCAGGGTTCCGCTTTCCTGATAACTAAAAGCAGTTTTGCTGAACATCATGCCGCCGCAACCGGGATCAGCCTGACCAAATGTTTTTCCAAAAGTGCACGCACAGAGCAGCAGCACTAAAAATGTAGCTTTCAATTTCATTTCAATAAGTTTTAGAGGAGGATTAATTGTTCATCAACTTGTCTTACAGACAAATTGGTCTTTGGATTTTAAAAGGATAAGTCTATACCATAGCGTTGGGTTATCGTGAAACATGAGTGATTAAGCTACAGCAGGTAACAGGCACTTATAGAAATGCTTGCGCTTCAGAGCATAGTACAAGACCAGGAAATACCATCTGATCAGCAGCCTCAAAATCAGTAAATACAGTGTTACAGAACTTTCATGAGTTCCTTTTGCCGGAAGCTGAATCTACACTGTGAATAGAGGCTGTTGCATGGTGCGATGCAGGAAATCGGAGGAGGCGATAAAGCCCAAAAATGTACTGATAGTTTCATAACGTGGAGGGATTAATCGGGTTTTTTCATCGCCTTATCAGGTCCTTAAGTGCCTTATCAGGTAATGGAATTTGAAATTAATAAATGGACAATAAATTTTTTAATAAACTAAAAAAGGTGTTATTTTTTTATCGTATAGTTATACTTCGTAGAGGTGCAAGATTGTATATCAACTACTTGTTTGTAAGAAGTAACTGATACCTTAGGAGTGAACAAGAAGGGTGGCATAGCCATATAAGTAAAATCAGGCTTTATATACACCTCCGTCAAAATATTCCGCTAAACCCAAAAGTCCCCCAATTTTAAATACATATTACAGATTACTTCGTTACATTTGCATTTTGAAATTAACCAATTATATAAGAATATAATGCCATTGGACTCACGTTTCAAAGGGGTTGGAGCAGCGCTGATTACACCTTTTGATGAAAAGAATGAAATCGATTACCCTGGTCTGAAAAAACTCATTGACCTTGTTACTGACGGAGGTGTAGATTATCTTGTTGTACAAGGCACCACCGGTGAGTCTCCAACAGTTACTTCAAAGGAAAAGAAGGACATCCTTGCTTTTACGATCAAAAACAACACCAAGTCGCTGCCTATCGTATATGGTGTAGGCGGAAACGATACAAGAGCCGTTCTGGAAACGATCAGTAACACTGACTTTTCAGGCGTTGATGCAATCCTGTCGGTTTGTCCTTATTATAACAAACCCTCTCAGGACGGGATTATAGCGCATTTCACTGCTATCGCAGATGCTTCCCCTGTTCCGGTTTTGCTTTATAATGTCCCGGGCAGAACGGTAATCAACATGAAAGCGGATACGATTGTTGCGCTTTCTGCTCATCCGAACATCATCGGTATCAAAGATGCTGGTGGAAGCATTGAGCAAAGTATGGAACTGGCTGCACGTGTACCTGAGGATTTTATCCTGCTTTCCGGTGACGACAACCTGGTAACAACCATGGTGAGTGTAGGCTGGCATGGGGTGATTTCGGTGATTGCCAATGCATTCCCGCGCGAATTCACAGACCTTACCTGGCATGCGCTGGAAGGACGATTCCCTGAAGCAGCAAAATTACAGCTCGCGTTCCTGGAGTTTGACACGCTGCTTTATATTGAATCAAATCCCGTGGGGATTAAAAAATGTCTTGAAATTAAAGGTATTTGTAGCTCAGATGTTCGTTTGCCGTTGCTTAAAGCTACAGACAAACTTGGCGCTCAGCTTGAAAATGCAATGAAGAGAGAAGGGTTTATCTGATAATTACGGTCTGAACGCATTTTTTGCGGTCTGAACGTAATCGTACGATGCATCTCCAAAAAAGAATATTGAAATAGAAAGTGAGACAAAAGAATCCGTTCTTATGTCTCACTTTTTTATTTCTCATACCACTTTTCAATTTTACTGCTTACATTTCACTTTTCATCAGCATATAGCAAATGTCAATGAACCCTGTAATTTCTTTTTATCCCGGTCCATCCAAGGTATATCCGCAAGCGGAAAACTATTTGCACGACGCTTACAAAAGTGGTGTGCTCAGTGTGAACCACCGCAGCGATGTGTTTATGGAAATGCTTGAAAGTACAATCGTTTCTCTCAAAGAAACATTGTCGGTTCCTGTTGACTATGAAGTATATCTGGTTTGTTCTGCGACAGAATGCTGGGAAATCATTGCGCAGTCGCTTGTAGGTACGTCGAGTCTACATATTTACAACGGAGCATTTGGTGCGAAGTGGCTTGAATATACACAGAAGATTAAACCGGGGGCCGAAGGATGGGAATTCGGGATTAATGAAGTGCCGGATGTGTCAGGTTTGCAGATTGATCTGGGACACGACGTAATTTGTGTGACACACAGCGAAACGTCCAATGGAACGATGTTACCGGTTTCGTTTTTATCGGCATTACGAGGTCATACGCAACAGCTGATCGCAGTGGATGCTACTTCTTCGATGGCGGGTGTTGCTTTACCGTGGATGGATGCGGATGTATGGTATGCTTCTGTACAGAAATGCTTTGGGTTGCCGGCCGGGCTGGGTGTGATGGTGGTTTCACCGGCTGCTGTAGCGCGCGCCGAACATATTGGAGACCGTAATTTTTACAACAGCTTTTTATTTGTCAGGGAGAACTTTATCAAGTTTCAAACTCCCTATACGCCTAATACATTAGGTATATATTTGTTGGGGCGCGTGATGCAGCAGGTTCCGGGTATTGATGAAACCGCAGTCGAATTACATAACCGCGCTAGGGAGTGGTACACATTTCTGACTGATCATGGTTACGAGCTGCTGATTTCTAATGAAGCGGTTCGTTCAGATACCGTAATTGCCGTGCAGGCCGACAGGGAGACAATTACAAAAATTAAGGCGGGAGCCAAACAGGCCGGGTTGCAATTGGGCAATGGATACGGTAAATGGAAAGATACCAGTTTTCGTATTGCGAACTTTCCGGCCATTACAATGACAGACATTTCGCTGTTACGGAATTTTTTGTTTTCAATTTCTCATTCCTGAATTGAGTAGTTACACACCTTTTTGGTTTTTTTAACTTTGTTTTGGATTTAATTCGGCTCGAACCCTTTTCCAATTTTTTATAACCAGTTTCCAATAACGACTACGTGCGATTAGATATATTAAAACAATATGAACGTCAGACGAAATGTCTGGTAGCCCTGGATTCCATCATTTTTGGTTTTGACGGAGAACAACTTAAACTGCTTCTGGTGAAGCGTGGTATAGAAGAAGAGCAGCATACCTGGTCGTTGATGGGAGGGTGGGTGCAGCCGGATGAGAGTCTGGAGGAGGCATCGGGCAGGATTTTGTACGAACTTACAGACCTGACAGAGATTTATCTCGAACAGCTGTATACTTTCGGAAGTCCGCAACGTGATCCTGTGGAGCGGACTGTATCGGTCGCTTATTTCGCGCTGATCAATGTAGAAGACTATGATCACAAAATATCCAAGAATTACGAAGCACAGTGGTTTGCCATGCAGGATTTACCTAAGTTGCTTTTTGACCATGAAGCTATGGTGAATATGGCGATTCAGCATCTGCGCTATAAAGCTTCCCAGCATCCGATCGGTTTTGAATTACTGCCGGAAAAGTTCACGATTCCTCAGTTGCAGAAACTCTACGAGGCCATTTTCGGAACTGAATTGGATAAGAGGAATTTTAGTCGCAAACTGTTGTCTACCAATTTGTTGATTAAATTAGATGAAAAACAGAGGGGCTATTCTAAAAAGGGAGCATACTTCTATAAAATTGACGAAGACAAGTACAAAAAGCAATTTAATACCTTCCTGAACTTCCTGCCGAGTGGTAGCGTGTAAGCCTTTTTATTTCATTCCAAACCGGGAAAACGTTGTGTAAACAACACCTTTTGTTCAACTTTGCGGGCAAAAAGGCACTCCTATGTTTAGTTTGAAGGAAATTGTTTCGGTATCTCTTATCTTGTTTTCTGTGATTGACGTACTTGGTTCTATACCAGTGATCGTCGATTTTCGTAAAAAACTGGGGAAAATAGAGTCTGAAAAAGCCACACTTGTTGCCGGCTGTATCATGGTATTGTTTCTCTTTTTAGGAGAGAAATTGTTGAGGCTGTTTGGGGTCGATGTGGCATCTTTTGCGATTGCCGGGGCGATTATACTTTTTCTGTTAGGGTTGGAAATGATCCTGGGTCGGGATATTTTCAAACATGGAAGCATTGATACCGGAGCAGCCTCAATAGTCCCCATTGCTTTTCCTATTATTGCAGGAGCCGGCACGATGACGACGTTGCTTGCGTTGCGGTCAGCCTACGAAATTCAAAATATACTGGTTGGGGTTTTACTCAACCTCATCTTCGTATACCTTGTTCTGAAATCTTCCAATTGGCTTGAAAATAAGCTGGGACCCGGAGGAATTGAAGTTTTAAGGAAAGTTTTTGGTGTAATCCTGTTGGCCATAGCGGTCAAATTATTCAAAACCAATCTAGGAATTTAGGAGTAGGTTGGTGTCTTTTTTAGTCATAATCCACAAACAATAAATCATTAGCTAAAGGCTTGGTGCCCAAAGCGCTATTTTAACAATTTACTATTATGCAACAATTGGATAGCCTGAACCAGGTAGCGGAATTTCACCGTACCTTCAAACATCCCATTCTCGATCAGCCAACAATTCCTTCAGAGGAAAGAAGTAAACTGCGTGTAGCATTGCTGGCGGAAGAATTGAAAGAACTGGAAGTAGCGATCCTGGAAAAGGATATTGTTGAAGTAGCTGATGCACTTTGCGATCTTCAGTATGTATTGTCAGGTGCTGTGCTGGAATTTGGCTTGGGGGATAAGTTCAGAGAACTATTTGATGAGGTACAGAGATCCAATATGTCAAAGGCTTGTCTGACTATCGAAGAGGCAGAAGCGACTGTGGAACATTATAAGGCAAAAGGTACGGAATGTTATTACAAAGAGGATTCAGGTAAATATCTGGTCTACCGTACGGCAGACGATAAGACTTTGAAAAATATTAATTATTCACCGGCCAATTTGTCGGGGATTATAGGGTGATATTTGTCGGTATAGGAAATGAGGTACAAATAGGAAATGCCGTAGGTATGTAACGTTACGTACCTACGGCACTCCGGGATTTGGTTGAGACGTTTTATTTTTCTACCAAAATTGCATCCCTACGGAATTATTTTACAATGAATCGAATATTTGAATCCCATCGGGATGCATTTTGGTAGCGGATTAGAATACGTAAGGAATCCGAAAATGCTGTAAGCATGCAACGTTACGTACCTACAGCACTCCGGGATTTGCTGTGGCGTTTCATTTTACCAAAATTACATCCCTGAGAGAATTGTTTGTGCGGGGTGTAATTGTGTTAATCTACCGTATGAATTATTGGCACGATGGCAAGATGTTTGATGTATTTACTAATCTCGGTAGAGATGCAATTTCGGTAGCCGAATAAGTATGAAATGAATTCGAAATGCTGTAAGCATGCAATGTTACTCCGGAATTTTGTTGAGACGTTTTATTCCTATCAAAATTGCATCCCTAAGGGGATTGCCTGAAAACTAACTCCTAAAACTCCTTCTAACTTCTTAACTACCAAGTCTTAACTCCTAATTCTTAACTTCTCATTTTTAACTCCTAACCCCATGTCCGTTCTCAACCGTTTTCTCCGCTACGTGCAAATTGATACGCAATCTGATCCGCATTCTGAAACCTTTCCGAGTACTGCAAAGCAGCGTGATCTGAGCAATCTGCTTGTGGTGGAATTGCAGGAAATGGGTATTGCCGATGCTCATTTGGATGAGCATGGTTATGTATATGCCACAATTGCGGGTAATTCCAATAAGCCGAATGTTCCGGTAATATGCTTCTGCTCACATGTCGATACTTCACCTGACGTGACCGGTGCAAATGTGAAGCCAATTGTACATCAGCATTGGGACGGAACGGATATTGTATTGCCCGACGACCCTACACAGATATTACGTAAGAATGAGTTGCATGATCTCGAAAATCAGATTGGCAATGATATCGTCACAGCAAGCGGCACTACATTACTCGGAGCTGACAACAAAGCGGGAGTTGCTGAGATCATGACGGCAGCCTGGTATCTGATGCAGCATCCGGAGATCAAACATGGGGATATCAAAATTTTGTTTACACCAGATGAAGAGGTAGGGCGTGGGACAGAGCAGGTGAATCTTGCAAAATTGGGTGCAGATTATGGCTACACTGTGGATGGGGAAGCTGTGGGTACACTGGAAGATGAAACTTTCTCCGCAGATGGTGCCAGAATTACCATCACCGGTGTGAGTACGCATCCGGGTTATGCATTTGGAAAATTGGAAAACGCGCTGAAAATTGCGGGTGATATTCTGGCCTCTTTACCCAAAGATAGTTTGTCGCCGGAAACAACTCAGGATAAGGAAGGGTTTATTCATCCCGTTCATTTTGAAGGTATTCAGGAGCAGGCGATTATAGAGTTTATCATACGTGATTTTACTGAAGAAGGTTTAAAAGAAAAAGAAGACATGCTGCAAGGTATTGTTAATGAAGTACTTCAGCATTATCCCGGTTCTTCTGCGCAACTTGTTGTGAAGGAGCAATACAGAAACATGAAAAAAATCCTGGATCAGCACCCGCAAGTAATTGAGAATGCAATCAAAGCAATGAAACGAAGTGGACTAGAAACCACAGCCAGAAGTATCCGGGGTGGTACCGATGGATCGCGGTTGTCTTTCATGGGTTTACCTTGCCCTAATATTTTTGCTGGCGAACACGCATTTCATTCACGTTTGGAGTGGGTTTCGGTGCAGGATATGGAAAAGGCAGTGGAGGTGATTGTGAATTTGTGTAAGGTTTGGGAAGAAGAAGCGTGACAAGATTCTGTCGCTCTCAGGCAAAGAATCTGATAATAGGTTTGACATCAATTTATGGCAAAAAAGACTAAATTTTATGTAGTGTGGCAGGGAAGGCAAACGGGTGTTTTCACTGACTGGAAGGAGTGTGAGGCGCAGATCAAGGGTTTTGAGGATGCGCGTTATAAATCTTTCGATTCACTACAGGATGCTGAAAATGCCATTCAGCGTAATTATTGGGAGTTTGTAGCACGTGCAGGGCAGAAGGAAGCGCCCAAACCTACCACACTTCCACCCGCAAGCATAGGAAAACCATTGAAAGAAGCCATTGCGGTAGACGCCGCCTGGAATACGGCCACCGGCGATATGGAATACCAGGGCGTGTATTTACAGTCGGGGACCAAAATATTTCTTCAGGGGCCTTTCAAAGATGCTACCAACAATATTGGTGAGTTTCTGGCGATTGTGCACGGACTTGCTTACCTACAAAAAAAAGAAAGTAACCTGCCCATCTACAGCGATTCCCGGACGGCGATTGCCTGGATTAAGAAGAAGCACGCCAATACCAAGCTGGAACTCACACCGCGCAACAAGCCGGTTTTTGAAATGCTGCAGCGTGCCGAAAGGTGGCTGGCAGCCAATAAATTTACCAACCCGATCCTGAAATGGGAAACGGAATATTGGGGTGAAAATCCTGCTGACTTCGGTAGAAAATAATCGATGGCAAAGAATTCGTATTTCAGGTTTAAGCAATTTACCGTACATCAGGGGCAGTCGGCCATGAAAGTGTGTACAGATGCCTGTGTACTGGGTGCCTGGGCGGATCTTGGCGAGGCTGAACATATTCTGGACATCGGAACTGGAACGGGTTTACTGTCACTGATGGCAGCGCAACGCAATTCTAACGCGGAAATACATGCTGTAGAGCTGGATGACGACGCGTTTAACCAGGCAACCGAAAATTTACAGGAAAGTATATTTGCCGAACGTATTCAGGTTTTTCATCAGTCTATACAGTCTTATGAACCCAATAAAAAATACGATTGTATCATCACCAATCCGCCTTTTTTTCAGTCAGATCTGTTGTCTCCGGATCAGCAAAAAAACAAGGCGCATCATGCCACTTCGCTCACTTTTGACGAATTACTGACAGCTATCGACAGACTGTTAACCGATGAGGGCAAATTTCATATTCTGCTGCCAGTTGACGAAGCGGGTGTGTTTCTTCAAAAAGCGTTGGTTGATGGCTGGTTTTTAGCTGATTCACTCATTCTTCAGCATAATAGCAGTAAAAAACCATTCAGGCATATTATGACCTTTTCGAGGAAATATATTTCTGATAGTCAGATTGTTAATTCTGTTTTGCATATCTACAACACACAAGAGAATACCTATACCGACGCATTTAAAGATTTATTGAAAGACTTTTATTTGATATTTTGATCAGGAAAAATGCGAACTTTGGGCTTTAAAAGAAAGTTGGAGATTTTCCCCGTTTTATTTATTCATGATTGACTCTGGTATTCAGATTTCCGTAGTAATTCCGCTATTCAACGAAGAAGAGTCATTGCCGGAGCTTAGCGCGTGGATTGAGCGTGTGATGCTTGCTAATAACTTTACTTACGAAATTCTGTTTATCGACGATGGAAGTAAGGATCAGTCATGGGCTGTTATTTCAGAACTTTCCCGTAAAAATCCCTGCATCCGTGGCATGCGCTTTGTCCGTAATTATGGTAAAACAGCTGCTTTACAAACTGGATTTCAGGCAGTAAAAGGGCAGGTTGTGATTACAATGGATGCTGATTTACAGGATAGCCCGGATGAAATACCAGGGCTATACAAGATGATTACTGACGAACGTTACGATCTTGTATCAGGTTGGAAAAAGAAACGTTTCGATCCGATCACGAAAACAATTCCTACCAAGCTTTTCAATGCAGCCACCAGAGGAATCTCAGGTGTGACGTTACACGATTTCAATTGCGGGCTGAAAGCGTATCGCAAGGAAGTGGTTCAGAATATCACCATTTACGGAGAGATGCACCGCTATATTCCTGTGATTGCCAAATGGAACGGTTTTGCAAAAATCGGAGAAAAAGTAGTACAACACCAGGCAAGAAAGTACGGTCATACAAAATTCGGTCTGGAAAGGTTTATTTTCGGCTTTCTGGATTTACTTTCCATCGCTTTTGTTAATAAATTTGGTCGCAGACCCATGCATTTTTTTGGCAGTCTGGGAACACTGATGTTCTTTTTCGGGAGTTTAATCGCATTTTGGCTGATCTCTTCAAAAATTTACAAGATTTATGTGTCCCATGAGCCATTCAGAAATGTAACAGAAAACCCAATGTTCTTCCTGGCATTGGTAGCAATTACAGTAGGCTCGCAATTATTCCTGGCGGGTTTCATTGGGGAATTGTTTGTGAAGCAGTCGGTGAATAAAACAGGTGATTATCTGATTTCTGACAAAGCAGGAGAAACGAATAAAATATAAACACTCAAAATAATAAGTAGTAGCAAGTTAAGCCTTTTATACATTAAATAATGATCGCTAACGTACACAAAGCCCATCCCTGGCATGGTATTCCAATGGGAGAGAATGCACCTGAACTGGTTACAGCATTTATTGAAATTGTTCCGACAGATACAGTAAAATACGAAATAGATAAAGCTACGGGTTATCTGATGATCGACCGCCCGCAAAAGTATTCCAACATTGTACCGGCACTTTACGGATTTATCCCAAAAACCTATTGCGCAGAAAAAATCGCTGCTCTTGCACGAGAGCGTTCTGGTCGTGATGTTACAGAGGGAGATGGTGATCCGCTTGATATCCTGGTATTGTGCGAAAAAATCATTTCTCACGGAGATATCATGTGTCAGGCTAAGCCAATCGGCGGTATTCGTTTGATCGATGGTGGAGAGGCAGATGATAAAATTATCGCTGTTTTGAAAGGAGATGAAGTTTATGGCGGTTTCTCTGACCTGAGCCAGCTTCCTGAGGGTATCGTAGAGCGCCTTAAGCACTACTTCCTGACTTACAAAAACCTTCCCGGCGAGAAAGCACATATCGAAATCACCAATGTTTACGGTAAAGAAGAAGCGCATGAAGTAATTATGACTTCGGTTGAAGATTACAAGCATTCTTTCTACTGAGAGGAAGTTCAGTCTACTAAATAGCTGACCATAAAGCAATTTAAGCCGTTCCATATAGGGACGGCTTTTCTTTATGCTTATCTTTGTGCAAAATTTCTGGTTGAGCCGCTGGTTACAGCTTACACAGGGAGACACTGAGATGATAAAGACAACCACAGAGTTATCTGTAACGTGCTGTCAATAAAGAACGGAGCAGGTCAAAATGCTTTTTATTGATCTGTACGAAAGAAGATAAAAAACAATAGATGAGTAATTTACAGGAAATAAAGAAACGCAGGACATTTGCGATTATCAGTCACCCGGATGCCGGGAAAACGACTCTGACTGAAAAACTACTTCTTTTCGGAGGTGCGATTCAGACTGCCGGTGCCGTAAAGTCCAATAAGATTAAAAAGACTGCTACTTCCGACTTTATGGAGATTGAGAAGCAGCGTGGTATTTCGGTGGCTACTTCGGTAATGACATTTGAATACCGCGATTTGCTGATCAACATTCTGGATACACCCGGTCACAAGGACTTTGCTGAAGATACCTACCGTACACTTACGGCTGTCGATAGCGTAATTCTTGTGATTGACTGTGTGAAGGGTGTGGAAGAGCAAACGGAACGATTGATGGAGGTTTGCCGCATGCGTAATACGCCTGTGATCGTGTTTGTGAACAAGCTGGACAGAGAAGGCCGTAATGCATTTGAGCTGTTAGATGAACTGGAGACCAAACTCAAAATCAAAGTTCGTCCGCTTACATGGCCGATCAACATGGGCGCGCAGTTCAAAGGGGTATATAGCCTCTATGAGCAAATGCTCTATTTCTTCGCCATCAATAAAACCAAGATTGAGAGCAATGTAGCAAAAGTGAGTCTGGAAGATGATAGTCTGACTGACCTTGTCGGCGAGCGTGATGCCTTGCAATTATTGGAAGATGTGGAGCTTGTTGAAGGGGTTTATGATGAATTTTCTGAGGAAGCTTATCAAAGTGGAGAGCTTGCTCCTGTATTTTTCGGTAGCGCAATCAACAACTTCGGTATTAAGGAATTGCTGGATACTTTCTGCGAAATATCGCCTATTCCGCAGCCACGCCCTACTGATGTTCGTCCTGTAGAACCTACGGAGCCGAAGTTTACAGGATTTATTTTCAAAATCCACGCTAACCTGGACCCGCGTCACCGCGACCGTATTGCTTTTCTTCGCATCTGCTCCGGCAAGTTTGAAAGAGGTAAGTTTTACAAACATATAAGGTTGGGCAAAGACGTCCGTTTTTCAAGTCCTTTTACTTTCATGGCTTCTGATAAGAGTGTGATGGATGAAGGTTTCCCTGGTGATGTGGTTGGTTTGTATGACACAGGTAACTTCAAAATCGGTGATACACTTACAGAAGGGGAGAAGCTGCAGTTTTCAGGTATTCCCAGCTTTTCACCTGAGATTTTTAAGGAGTTGATAAATCTGGACCCAATGAAGTCCAAACAGTTGGAAAAAGGAATTCAACAGTTGACAGATGAAGGAGTAGCGCAGTTATTTAACCTTGATCTTGGAAACAGAAAAATTGTTGGAACAGTAGGGGAACTTCAGTTTGATGTAATTCAATATCGTTTGGAGCACGAATATGGAGCGAAATGCCGCTGGGTACCGATGAACATTTCGCGCGCATGCTGGCTTACTGCAGACGATAAACCTGCGATGGATCAGTTTGTTCGTTTGAAAGGTAACCAGATCGCTTTTGATAAAGACAGAAATCCGGTATTTCTGGCTGAGTCGGAATGGATGATTCGTATGAACAGAGAGAACAATCCTGCGATTCATTTCCATTTTACATCGGAATTCAAAACGGAAGTAGGAATTTAAATCAAAGCATATAGTTCGATAACAGAGCTGCTATAGATTTCATAGTGAGAAGCCGGCGAATGTATTTTGCCGGCTTTTTTATAGGCTTTTTTTCGCTTCGCACAGCCTGTAGACGTACCAGTATCGTGCCGTTTTTCCACTTCGGTATTGAGCTATGGTCTCAGCTTTTTCTATGGATGAAAATGTTTCGGAAAAAAGACTGACCGGATCGATAAAATTATTAGATGTAGCGATGTAATAGGCATTCTCACCTGTGCTGATCGGCATGGATAATGTATTCATCCACACAAATTTATGCAGATCCTGCATGTTACCAACACCGCGTATGGGCATACGCAGAGGATAGGCCGTATAGTAAAAAACATGTGCTCCCGGAAACCATTTGTGAACAATCACAGGTGCTGTTGCAGACATTGTCCCTTCGGTAATATCCTGATTACGAATCTTTTGAAAAGCAGGTAAAAGTTGGTTCCAACCGTACATATCCAGTGTGAAATCTCCTTCACCCAATTTTTCATCAGGTGCGGGAGAGAGTGTTCCGGGATAGAAGTTGATCAGCAGAGGCCCGGCTAAAAATACAAAAATCGCAAACGCTACTGATATACGAATTAGTTTTTGGAGCAGTTGAGAATGACCGGAAGTTGCCGATACGGCCGTGAGTAGTAGCAGTCCGATGAACCCCGGGCCGCTCCAGTGAGGTAATGTAGACCTGAACATGGAAATAAACAACGTGCAAATAATAATTGGCAAACTAATCCACATGAGCAAGCAGAACATTTCGCTTTTGATCCAGTCCGATTTGTATTGAATCCAGGCGAACAGGACGGCTACAAAAATAACCGGATTCATGTAAGCGATTTGCCCGATGGTTGTTACCAGAAAGGATTTGAAGTTAAAGCCCTGATTTACCTCCACGCGTTCGCTATGAAAGCGCCAGGTAATAAAATCATTGTTGATATTCCAGAATAATATGGGTGAAATGATCGCCAGACTCGCGAGTAAGCCTATATAAAGTCCGCGGTTTTTGAGCCAGGATGGTTTCTGAAAAACAATAAAACCAAGCATACCGTACCATAGAAACGCGCCATGAATTTTACACATCATCGCCAATCCTGTGTAGATTCCGAAAACGATTAATTTACGGTTTAACTCTTGGGGTATGGACGTACCTACAGTTTGTAAAGCAGTCAGTAAGGCGAGCAACCAGAACGTGAGCTGAATAGAATCCGGAATGATAAAGGTTCCTGAAATGATGCTGGTGTAGATACAGACATTGTACAACAGTCCGGCAAGTATTCCTGCGCGTGCGTTTAGCAGTAATTTCCCGCAGCGAGTAATCAGCCAGGTATTCAATGCGGCGCCTGCAATAGCTGCCAGTCTTACAGTTACTTCATTGAGGATCGTCAGGTTGAAAGTGAATAATCTGATCAATAAGCCGACAAGCGGAGGATGGTCAAAATGATTCCAGTCTGGCTGAACGGCATAGGTGAAATAATAGACCTCGTCGTTTCCCAGACTTGTTGTTGATGCGGCGAGCAGGCGTAAACCAGTGCTGACTACTATAATCCAGGTAAGAAAATGTTTTTCAGAAATGTTCTGGACAAACGTACGGATTGAGGTCATTTGGGTCCCTGTTTTATCTGAAAACCAATCGGCGTAGCCTGAACCTCTGCGGACGGTTGCCGGCCGTTAGTCTCCAGATCAGAGCCATCCATGTCCCGAGAATAAGTATACCAACAGTACGGTACAGCAAAGTTTCCTGATGATGAATTACCGGCACACCTGGCTGGTAACCGGAAGGTGATGTGAAGAAAACCGGGTTCAGATATATACTGGTACCGTTGGTGTAATGAAAGGTAGTACGGGCATAATGATCGTCCTTGGAGATTCTGAATCTGATCTGGTCAGCACCGTGCTTCTTGCTTAGCGTTTTCCCTTCCTGCCCGGTTACATAAATCTCGTTGGCGGGATGACTCATTTCTACCAATACAGAATCCACATTTACTGTAAGTTTTTTGAGATAAGGCATATCAGTTAAATCCTGTTCCTTCCCGATTTTGACTCCGTAGCTTTTTCCTGTACGTAAGGCTTCCAGGACATTTTGTCCTGATTTTTTCGGAAGATTAACAAACGTGCACATCGTACCAAGGCGCTCTTTTGTCAGTACATTATGGATGTCGTCATCTCCGACAATAAAAACCCGCTTTCCAGCGGATAGGGCTGCATCCCAGGCGCTTGTGGAAGTGACTGAAGGATTCAGAACTTCCATACAATCGTAATTTTCCAGTTGTGCCATATCTTCATCAGTGTAACCGGTTCTAAGACCGGGGTGATTCAGAATAGTAACGGTTCCCCATTGTTTCAACTGATTAAGTACGTGCTGTTTGTTATGAACCGTTTGCGGAAACAGGTAATCAATCCATTGTACACCCGTACTTCCCAATACGAGCTGGTGTGTTTTCCGGATGTTGTAGCCATGCTCGTAGGCGGGCAGATAGGTTGCCAGTGAAGTGCTGTGAGTGGTATCAATCTGATGATAATTGGAAACGCAATGAACGCCATATTGCAGTGAATCGTAAGCTGCATGTATATCTTCCGCCGTTCCATGTCCGTTGGTGATACCGTTCCAGGCATGGGCATGTGCATGGAAATTTCCCTTAACCCAGTGAGCGGGATTTAACGAATCGTAAGGATTAAAGATTTCAGATCCTTCAAACGCCACCGGATCCGGGAATGAATATCTGTTACAGAAAAAATACTGGGAGACCAGAAGCCATAAAACCCAGGTCAAAAATACGATGCCGAAAGTGCGAAATGTCCTCATATCGGCACAAATATGAGATTGCAATTTTAACTCAGTGTGAAGTTCGCCGGTAAATGATGTGTTAAATTTTATTCATTATAGCTTAATAATGAGGTTAAAAGAAATGGGGAAACTTTAGGTAAGTTTGGAGTTTCCTTATTTCTGTGTTGGGTTACTTAATCCGGATATTCAACCAGGCCGATATTTCTGACAGCATCGTCGATGCGAACATCTGGCTGGTGTCAGCATACTCTTTGGGAGAACCGGTCTCACATTCCTGAAAGAAGTGGTTGAGATTTTTCAGTTCTTTGGCTACGACATTCGTATTTCCTGCATTTTTTAAAATAGATTGGGTAAGTGGGAGATTGTCCCAAGGCGTTACCTGCAGGTCTTTTTCACCGATGAGTGCCAATACGGGGCATTTTATCTTCGCAAGATCTACCGCAGGGTCATAGTCGATGATGTACCGAAACCAGGGCGAAGAAAATCTCTGAATGTTTGCTTCCATCATTTGTTCTTTGGTTACACCCGGAGGAATCAGTTGGCCTGGAAGTTTCAATTCGTTGTTTTTTGCAAGTATTGTCAATTGGCTTTTCAGGCTGTCGTTACTGATATCGCTGGCTGCAAGTTCATATACTTGCCGGTTTACTTTTTTCATTTCTTCCACCTCTTTTTCTGAAACCCCGAATGAGCGGGCAATGAGACTATCCTGCGTCACTAACCCTTTAAGAATATTTACTGCCGGACTGGCAAGCAATACCATAAATGCAACATCGGCTCTTCGGGCAGCTACCAGTGTTGCCACCATGCCTCCTTCGCTGTGCCCAATCAGCCCAATCCGTGTTGTGTCAATGTCGCTTCTCGTTTTGAGATAAGCCAAAGCACTTTCCGCATCCATAGAAAAATCAACACCGGTTGCACTTTGAAAGTCACCGGTAGAAGACGCAGTTCCACGGTCGTCGTAACGCAATACAGCTATGCCATTTCTGGTAAGGTGATCCGCCAGAATAAGAAACGGCTTATGTCCGAGTATTTCTTCATCTCTGTTTTGAGGTCCACTTCCTGTAATCAAAATAACCGCAGGGAATTTGCCGGTTTCAGATGGCAAAGTGAGTGTTCCTGCGAGTTTAACTTTTGCTGGTTTGTTTTCAAATGTAACGTCTTCCGATTTGTAGGGATAAGGTTTTTCGGGCTCCCAGGGTTTTGCCTCAAAAGCTTTACCCATGTATAAATAGGTTATAAAAATAGCGACGAGTGCCATTGTTCCAAGGCCGGCGATGAGGTAGGGTTTCTTCATAAACTATCTGTAGATTGATGTTTCTTCCGGACACTTCCGTTTTGGCTTACAAAGTAAAATCTTCAAAGAATCTCACCCAATAGTTAGGTTTTATTTGTGCTATTCAAATAATTATTAAAATTTTTTGCGGTCGAATATATGGTTACGTGTCTATAGTATCGTCAACTATTTTAGTGACACATAAAATTAATGGAAAGCTGTCCGGCATGAATCATATAAGTGTACAATCAATTGTAAAAGCTGTATTTGTCTTTTGTTTCTATCTGTTTCTGAGCTTCGATATATCTGCACAGGAGGTGATTCCATTGTGGCCGCAGGGGAAGTTGCCGAACTCAAAAGGCCTGAGTCAGAAAGACAGTATCAATAACGAGCGTCTGTTTCAGGTGGTAAATCCCCGTATACATGCTTTTTTTACTTCGGTGCAAGAGAATAAAAGGGCGGCGGTACTGATCATTCCCGGCGGAGGTTATCACCATTTATCATTCAATATCAGTGGTTTTCAGTTGGCCAAGTGGTTCAATACACTGGGAATTAATGCGTTCGTACTTGATCACCGATTGCCACTTTCTCCGGATTTGAAAGAAAGGGAAAAAGCACCTTTGCAGGATGCACAGCGTGCGATGCGGATGATACGCGCCCATGCGGATCAGTGGGGTATCGATCCGAATAAAATAGGTGTATTGGGAACATCAGCAGGCGGGCATCTGGCAGCTACTTTGGGCACTTTTGAAACTGATTTCTCAAAAAACAACGATAGTCACGATCAGTTTAAATTCCGCCCAGATTTTATGTTGTTGATATCTCCGGTCATAGATTTAGGTAAATACGCACACAAAGGAAGCCGCGATAATCTTTTGGGACCGTCTCCGTCGGAGGCATTGGTTAATCAGTATTCTTTGCATAAGCAGGTTACCAAAAATACACCGCCGGCTTTTCTGGTACATGCATTTAACGATAAGGCCGTTTCGCCTCAAAATAGTATGTTATTTTATCAGGCATTGCTGGATCATCAGATTCCTTCCAGTTTGCATATATTTAATCAGGGCGGACACGCCATAGCACTCAGAAATAATCCGGGATCAACCAATCTCTGGACTTCTCTTTGCGAGGCATGGCTTACGGAAATCGGTATTATCAATGAAAACAAATCAAACTAATATGTTTAAAAAAGTAGGCTTCCTATTTGCCTCGGTATTGCTTTGGAGCGCTTCGTTGGCGCAGGTTCAGGTTGTTGAACAGAAATTTACAGTTGCTCAGGATGGCAGCGGTGACTACACTACCATTCAGGAAGCTGTGAATGCGGTCAGAGATCATTCGGAGATTAAGGCTGTCATCAGCATCAAAAAAGGTACGTATAAAGAAAAACTCGTGATACCTGCCTGGAAGAAAAATATCGCTCTGATCGGTGAAAGTAAAGAGTCAACCATTATTACAGGAAATGATTATTCCGGTAAAGATTTTCCGGGCAAGGATTTTACACAAAATGCAAAATACAGTACCTACACTTCTTATACGGTACTTGTTCAGGCAAATGACTGCGTGCTGCAAAACCTGACTATTGAGAATACCGCAGGAAGAGTAGGGCAGGCCGTTGCACTGGCCACCGAAGCGGACAGAATTGTGGTAAGTAACTGTAATATTCTGGGTAATCAGGATACATTATATACTTCCAAAGATGGGCGTAACTATTTCAAAGACTGCCTGATCACTGGTACTACCGATTTTCTTTTCGGAGAGGCAACCGTCGTTTTCAGTAACTGCGAGATCAAAAGTTTGTCCAACTCCTATGTAACAGCCGCTTCGACAACCCAAAAACAGCCATTCGGTTATGTGTTTTTCAATTGTAAACTTACTGCGGCTGAGGAAGCAACGAAGGTTTATCTGGGCAGACCGTGGCGTCCGTATTGCAAAACGGTGTTTATTGATACTGAATTGGGAGCGCATATTGTGAAAGAAGGCTGGGATCCGTGGAAGGGTGATAAAATGTTTCCTGAAAAAGAGAAAACTACGTTCTATGCTGAATACAATAGTACTGGGCCCGGTGCTAGTCCCAAGACACGTGTAAGCTGGTCAAAACAACTTACCAAGGCAGAAAGAGCAAAGTATACCTTGCAGAATATTTTCTCCGGCTGGGACCCCAAAACACTTTGATTATCCACTTTACACGATCAATACGATGTTAAGAAAACGCTTTTGGACGATTGCCTTGGTAGCAGGTTCATTACCAGCTCTTGCGCAGATTCAGCCATCGGGAGTGCCTGATACCAGCTTTACGGTGGCAGGATCCTATCAGAAGGAATTAAAATACCATCCTTCGATTACCCTGGCAGATTCCACTATGCCCGCCAGCGTGACCGTGCTTCGCAACGTGCCTTATCGTACCATTAATAAAGACCGAAAGCTTTTGCTTGACATTTACAGGAAAAGAGAAAAACAAGCCAAGGCGCCTGCCATACTGATGATTCACGGTGGTGGTTGGCGTTCCGGTGACCGTACGCATAACGCTACGCTTGCCCGTCGCCTGGCAGATAAGGGTTTTATTGCGATCACCGCCGACTACCGGTTATCAACCGAAGCTTTGTACCCGGCAGCGGTGTATGATGTGAAAGCGGCCGTTCGCTGGATCAAAGCCAATGCAGCTCAATACGGTATCGACCCCGCGCGTATTGCGATCCTCGGGTTTTCTGCCGGAGGTGAGCTGGCTGCATTTACCGGTGCTACCAACGGCAATAAAAAGTATGACGGTCCCGATCCTGAAAATGCAAAGTATCCAAGTACTGTTCAGGCGGTGATAGATATAGACGGTACTCTTTCCTTCGTTCACCCGGAATCGGGAGAAGGGAATGACAGTAAATCCATTTCGGCAGGAACCTATTGGTTTGGCTATTCAAAAGCAGAACGGCGTGAGATCTGGGAGGAAGCGTCTCCGTTGGCTCACGTTGGCAGTAGTACGCCGCCTACCATTTTTATTAACAGTTCTGTCGACAGGATGCATGCGGGGCGAACGGATTTTATTAAAGTGCTGGACGGACATGGTACCTATAACACCATCAAATCTTTTCCTGATGCACCGCATACATTCATGTTTTTCAACCCATGGTTTGAGCCTACATTGGTCGCCATCAAGGATTTTATGAATAAAGTTTTCCCCTCTGGAAAACGATAGCCAAACAGAATACAGAAAGAAATAAATTTTTTATAAGTTTTAAAGAGTAAATTTTGTTTTACCCTGCTTTACTGGTGATTCAATAGCAAAAATGGATGCAAATTGATATGGAATCTTGATTTGATATTATTTATACTTTCCATAATATAATTTTCATTTTTTGTTAACTGTTTCTTAGGCAAAGCGAAATGGACTACAAGAACCTGGGCGATACAGCATTATTTAATCTCCTGAGAGCCGACGACGAAGTGGCTTTTCAGGAGATATATCTGCGTCATTGGAAAAGGTTACTAGTTATTGCTCATAACAAGCTGCCTTCCACAGACAACCCTGAAGATGTTGTGCAGGATTTGTTTGTAAAGCTATGGGAGAACCGGCATAGCATATTTGTGGAGAACCCACAGGCATATCTGACTAGCTCTTTAAGGCATTCTATCATCAATGTTTTCCGGAGCCGGCTGGTGAAGGAAAAGTATGTGGTACACGTGCAGTCATCACCGTCGATGGATTATAACACCGATCATCAGGTTGCTTTCAATGATTTGGTGTCCTCAGTGAACAGGCAGGTGAAAGAGCTTCCTGACAAAACCAGAGAGATATTTATTCTGAACCGGTTTGAATTTAAATCTGCGCGGGAAATTTCCTCGCAGTTACAAATCTCGGAGCGCACGGTGGAATATCATATCAGTCATGCGCTAAAAGCATTGAAACCGTTTTTTCAGGAATATCTGGTTCTTCTGTTGATTGTTTTAAGATTAAAATAAATTTTTATTGGATAAATCGTAGAGATGTAATTCTATCGATGTCTTTTTATATAAACTTTTTGATATTTAATTAAATCATTTGCGGTCGGTGACGGACTTTGCTGTCATGTATTCAGAAGCGAATAAATCTCAATGAGCCGGAAAGAATTTTCTCATTTACTGAAGAAATACGACGAAGGTACCTGTACCGAAGAGGAGAGGTTATTTGTGGAGCATTGGTACGCCATTACCCGCAATGAGGAGCGTGAACCTTTGGAGGACACTGATTTAGATT
This sequence comes from Dyadobacter luteus, assembly GCF_003383615.1. Classification (GTDB taxonomy): domain Bacteria; phylum Bacteroidota; class Bacteroidia; order Cytophagales; family Spirosomataceae; genus Dyadobacter; species Dyadobacter luteus. The sequence continues at coordinate 49,008 of NZ_QNUL01000007.1, read as the reverse complement.
CTCTGGAACCCACTTTGTGGAAGGCGATTCAGGGACAGATCAGAGACAATGAAGAATCGGATTCTGTAGAAATGAGCAGAAAATTGCCTGTCTATCGCTGGCTGGGCATTGCTGCATCGGTGGTGATTCTGATAGGAGTATTTATAGGAATAAAAGAGAAGCAACTGCCGGGAGATGGTTTGTTTGGCAAGATTGGATGGGAAACCAGGGTCAACAATTCAACCAAAGAGATAACTGTGACATTGCCGGATGGCAGCGAAGTAAAACTTTCTCCCAAAGCCTCTGTTGAATACAGAATACAGCAGGATGGTGATAAGCGTGAGGTGTATCTTTCCGGAGATGCCTTTTTTAAGGTAGAAAAAATGCCAGCCAGACCGTTTTACGTTTACACAGGGAACGTTGTCACCAAGGTATTAGGAACCAGTTTTTTTGTAAAAGCCGGTCAAAATGCAAGTGAGGTGTCGGTGGAGGTGGTTACGGGCAGGGTTGCGGTTTTCAGAAAGTCGGCGGAAAAAAATGAAGAGCTTGTGATCACGCCTAATCAGAAAGCGGTTTACGAAGAAGTTGAAAAATCGCTGACGGCAGGATTGGTAGAAATTCCAAAGCTTATTCAGGAAGAAAAAACTGAAAAGGAAATGCTTGTATTCGAGTTTCAGGATCAGCCTTTATCTGCCGTTGTTGCTGTTTTGGAAAAGGCGTACGGTATTGATATACAATTAGAAAAAGAGAAAATTAAAGATTGTCCGTTAACGGCGAGTCTGGCTGGCTTTACATTATATCAGCAGCTGGATATGATTTGCGCGGCCACTAAAACACATTATGCCAGACAAGGAACAGTGATCCGAATCGGAGGTGAAGGATGTGCTCACATGCAATGATCTGACAGTATTTTTAAATGAACAATGCCTATGTAATGACATTTCCATGAAATAAAAAAAGCTGACCATGTTTGCCCCATGATCAGCCTTGTGTTTCCCCTGAAATTCCCGGAAATCCGTTGAACTCCGCTGACTTTGCCGGTCAGCAGAACAGGGAGATTTTGTCAAAATTTTGATGGTTTGAACAAAACATTTAAAGTTATGAAAAAAAATAACTCAACCCAATCGGTATGGGTGGATGACCGCTATGCGCTTATTTTTTTTACAATTATGAAGCTTTCTGTTTATCAGCTTTTTATTTTGATTGTATTCGCCGGAGTTTCCAGAGCGCATATTGTTACAGCTCAGGAGCTGCTGAATCTTTCCGTGTCTGTTCATGCCGAAAAGGCGCCATTACGTACTGTTCTGGGAAGTATCGAAAAGCAGACCGGTGTAAAGTTTGTATACAGCTCACGTAACATCGGGTCCGAACGCCCCGTCAGTATTGAACTGAAAAAAGCCAGATTGTCCGACGTATTGAAGGAACTGTTGCCCCCGCTTCAGCTTACTTACAAAATCATCAATGGGCAAATTATCCTGGATAGCAAACAGGTAGGCGAGGCAGAAACGCTCCTTCCTGAAAATCCGGCGATGCTGCGCCAGATCACAGGCTTGGTAAAGGATGAGAAAGGTGAAGTGTTGCCGGGTGTGAGTGTGATCATCAAAGGGACTCAAACCGGAACGATATCCGATGACAAAGGACGTTTTAAACTGGGTGTAGAGAACGACGAAACGATACTAACATTCTCTTTTGTAGGCTATAACAGTCAGGAGGTGGCAGTGGGAAAGCAGTCGGTGCTGGATGTGACACTACAACCCGATATCAGCAAATTGGATGAAGTGGTGGTGGTAGGTTATGGTCAGGTGAAGAAGGCGGATCTCACAGGTTCGGTCGTATCTATCAAGGAATCACAGATTACCTCCACCCCGGTTACCAATGTACTTGAAACCCTGCAAGGCAAAGTGGCTGGTATGGATCTTACCCGTGCCAGCGGAGAAAGCGGGGCTGCTATGAATTTCACGATCAGAGGGAATCGTTCTTTGAATGCTTCCAATCAGCCGTTGATTCTTGTGGACGGTATACAATATGGCTCCTATATTGATATTAACCCCAATGACATTGCATCCATCGAAGTACTGAAAGACGCTTCTTCTACTGCTATTTATGGTTCAAGAGGTGCAAATGGCGTTATTTTAATTACTTCCAAAAGTGGAAAAGCCGGTAAAACCAAAATCGAATTCAACAATTATATAGGGATCAACAATCCGACAAACTACCAGCGTGTAACGAACACGGATCAGTTTGTAGCCATTACCCGCGAGGCCTACAGAGCCAACGGGCAATGGAACAGTCCGGCCGATGATGCTACGATTTTTAATGTGGCAATGGATAATATCAATGCTGGTGTGGATACCGACTGGGCAGGACTGATGCTCCATAAAGGCATGGTTCAGAACAATCACCTGGCGATATCAGGAGGGAACGAAAAGACAAAATTCAGATTGTCATCAGAATACTTTAATGAGAAAGGCTCTATGCGTCACGATCAGCTGAGGAGGTTTATACAGCATTTGAACCTGGATCATCAGGTATTGGACAATGTGAAATTAGGAATGGTTTTAAACTTTAACTCATCCACACAGCAACGCCGGAATACCAGTTTCTGGAACCTGATCAAAAATTCAACTTTGGGTATTCCGTATAATGAAGATGGTTCGATCAACAGAATGCCGTTTCCGGGATCGCTGGCACTTAATCCTCTTTTGGACGAAAGTCTTGATAACTATTCCAATAAAACGACAAGCAGCAGAGTTTTTATGCTGGGTTTTGCGGAGTGGGCTATTGTCAAAAACCTGTCAGTAAAATCGAGTTTTGGACTGGACCTGTTTAACAGTCAGCAGGGAATTTTCGAAGGTGCGAATACAACATTGGCGGGAGTTAACAACGGTTACTCCCGTTCTGCACTTGTCGATCTGAAAAACAGAAGCTGGACGTGGGAAAATGTACTGAACTATTCGAAAGATGCAGGCAACCATTCTTTTAACGCAATGTTGGGAACGAGTATGATCAGTTACCGTTACATGAATTTTTCAGGCGAAGGCAAAGATCAGCCGTTTTCGTCTTCTCTGTTTTATAACCTGGGAACGAATACAAAAGACATTATTACCAAAAGCAGTTTGACGGAAAGTGCACTGGCGTCCTTTTTTGGAAGAGTAAACTACAAATTTAAAGACCGCTATCTGCTGACAGCATCTCTGAGAAGTGACGGGGCTTCTGTACTGGCAGATGGACACAAATGGGCGTACTTTCCTTCGGTGGCAGCCGCATGGCGAATTATGGAAGAACCATTTCTTTCCGGTAGCGGGAATACCTTGTCGGATCTGAAGCTTCGTGTAAGTTATGGTGTTTCCGGAAACAGTGCGATTGCAGCCTACCAAACACAGGGTGGTTTGAGTCGTGTAGCATTTTCATTTGATGAGACGCCGGCATTCGGTTACTGGCCTAAATTACTTGCTAACAAAAACCTGAGCTGGGAGAAAACCGGTACAGTCAACTTTGCGCTGGATTTTGGATTTTTTGCTAATCGTATAGTGGGTTCCGTTGATGCGTATCAGACTAATACGAAAGATTTGCTGATGGACAGAATCCTGCCTTCACTTACCGGTTTCAGTACAACGGTAGATAATGTAGGAAAGACGAAAACACGCGGAATAGATGTGATCGTCTCAACAAGAAATTATGCATCCAATAAATTCACCTGGACCACTGACATCAATTTTGCCACTTTCAAAGAGCAGATCGTTGCATTGAGTACCGGTGGAAATGATGTTTCAAAAGCCTGGTTTGTAGGAAAGCCGCTTCGTGTCTTCTACGATTATGAGAAGACAGGAATATGGCAGACTGCCGAAAAGGAAGAAGCTCAGAAATACAATAAACTGCCGGGTGAGATCAAGGTAAAGGATCAGAATAATGATGGTAAAATCACTGCCAGCGACGACAGAGTAGTGCTCGGACAGGCATCGCCGAAGTGGAGTGGGGGAATTACAAACAACTTTACCTATAAAAATCTTAGCCTTTCCGTACTGGTATATGCAAGAGTAGGACAAACTATTGCCAGTGATTACTACGGCTATTACTACCCCGGAGGAACAACGGCAGTTGTAGATTACTGGACGCCGGAGAATCCTACCAATTCCTATCCGAGACCATGGATCAGCAGAACAGATCAGTTTTTGTCGACGCTTAAATATGTGGACGGATCTTTCTGGAAAATCAAAGATATAAGATTGAGTTACAGCCTGCCTTCGTCAATCCTGAAGAAGACTCCGATGAATGGTGTGACAATATATGGAACGGCGAAAAACTTTGTGACTTTCAGTAAAATCAAAGATTATGATCCTGAGCGCGGAGGTTCAGTGGATTATCCTCTTACGAAGCAACTGATTGTAGGACTGAATGTTAATTTTTGAAAGAGACATCTGTAGAGCAGTATAAAATCTAATTTTGACAGATATGAAGCTTATTAAATATACAGCGGCAACAGTTGTTTTTCTGTTTGCTTTCATGCTTTCCTCCTGTTCAGATTTTCTGGAAGAGACCAACAATAATACCGTAACCGGCGACACTTTCTATAAAACCGCTGAAGGGATGGAAAGCCTCGTGAATGCCTGTTATGCGCCAACCAGGATCTGGTATGGAAAGGTAATCGGGCATTTGCTGACGGAGGCCGGAACGGACGAAATGTTGTACGGCAATACCGCTGCCGGTTCTTATCCTTTTTATGATTATAACCCTAATTTACAGGCAACTAACGATGGTCTTTTCTTTGTCTGGAAGAGCTTTTTCAAAGGAATTAACACCTGTAACATCGCGATTAACCGTATAGGAGAGTCTGCGCTTTCTCCTGAATTAAAAACAAAGAGAGAGGGCGAAGCACGTTTTCTGAGAGCGTTTTATTATTACCATCTTGTTGAAACTTTCGGTGCAGTTCCATTGAGAACCGAGGAAACGACCGCACCGGAAATGACCGCCTTACGTGCTCCGGTGGATGAGGTTTATAAATTGATTTTTGCTGACCTCGAATCAGCGCTTGGTAAATTACAAGGTGTTGTTACGCCCCAGGGCGGTCGTATTACAGAGCCCGCAGTAGCCGGCTTTCTTGCCCGGTTGTACCTGACCCGCAACATGAATACCGAGGCTTTGACCATGGCAGATCGTGTCATCAAAAACTACAATTACAAGCTGATGAGCGACTATTACGCTTTGTGGAACATTGAAAACAGCAATGGAAATACGAATAGCGAAGTGGTCTGGTTTGTCAACTACTCTGAAAACAATACGCTGAATGACTATGGCCGTTACGATGACCTGGGCTATTTCTGGCTATGGGAGGGCGGCAACCACGGGCATTTGCTTTATCTGCCCAATTTTGTAGGACTCAAAGGTTGGCAGTATGACCTGGAAACAGGCCGTCCTTTGATCCAGTATATGCCTTCGAAATACCTTTTGGACATGTATGATGAGACCAAAGATGCCCGCTGGAATGGAACTTTCCGCACGGTATGGCGAGCCAACGATCCTGCCACACTTCCGCAGGGGTTTGCCTTGGGGGACACCATTGCTGTTATAGCAAAACGCCTGGTTACTGAAGCTTACAGAAAATCTAAACCCTATACCATTTTTGATGCGAATGATATCTACCAGTCGAGCGGATTACCGACTGTACCACGTCACCGCTTTGCAGCCCTTCGCAAATTTGCGGATCCTTCCCGGGCCGGCAAGGATGTGGTTGTGAGCAAGCGTGATGCATTCGTAATCCGTTTAGCGGAGATGTATCTTATTGCTGCCGAGGCAAGTTTGAAGTTAAATAATACTGCCAATGCTGCATCCTATCTCAATGTTTTGCGCGAGAGGGCAGCACTTCCCGGTAAGGTGGCGGAGATGAAAGTTACTGCATCTGATATCACGCTGGATTTTATTCTGGATGAAAGAGCAAGAGAATTTGCTGGAGAACAGCTCCGCTGGTTTGACCTGAAAAGAACAGGTAAACTTTTGGAAAGACTCAATAAATACAATTTGGATGCGGCACCGAATGTGAAGGAATTCCATTTGTTGCGACCTATTCCAAGAGTAGAAATTGACGTGCTGCAGAATAAAGCAGAGTTTGTACAAAATCCTGGTTACAACTAAAAGTACGACTGTTTGCAGATAGTCGGAATTGAAATTTTTTAACTGTGATTAATCCTCATTTCAGCTGTTCCAATTGAATTGGAGGCTTGGGATGACCTTGGGTTTTCTATTACTATACTCTATTTTAAATAGTATTAATCGAATAATTAATAATCTTTTTCTATTTGTGTAACCAATCCTCTTTTATGCTATGACTTGATTCAATATCCTCTTTTACCCATGAATTTTTTAAAGAATTAATCACCAATTTTAACTTGAATCAGTATGAAAATACCAATTCTACAAATCCTCCCCAAAGCCAACAGATGGGTTTTGGTCATTTGCTGCCTGCTGTGCGCTGCGCCTGGTTTTGCACAGCATAAAGTTTCCGGAATCGTAAGTTCAGTGACGGATAAAGAAGGACTTCCGGGAGCTTCCGTTCGCGTAAAGGGCGGTACAAACGGAACCACTACCGATGCGAAAGGTGCTTATACGATCAGTGCTACCAATGATGCAGTGCTTGTTTTCAGTTTTATCGGGATGATCACCAGTGAAGTGCCGGTAAACGGAAAATCGAAGATAGACATCGTTCTGGAAGATGACGCCAATAAACTTGAAGAGGTTGTGGTAGTTGACTTCGGTTACGGAACTGTAAAGAAAACGGATATGACCGGGTCTGTAGCCACCATGTCAGGTCGCGATCTGAAAAACATACCTGTTGCCAACGCCGCGCAGGCGATGACGGGCCGTATGCCCGGGGTAAGTGTACTGACTTCCGATGGTTCTCCTGATGCAGAAGTGGTGATTCGTGTACGCGGAGGTGGATCGATCACGCAGGATAACTCACCTTTGTATGTGGTGGATGGTTTCATCGTAAATAGCATACGCGATATTCCGCCATCTGATATTCAGAGTATTAACGTCTTGAAAGATGCTTCGGCTACTGCTATTTATGGTGCGCAGGCATCTAATGGGGTTATTGTTATCACGACCAAAAATCCTACAGCGGGGAAGGTTTCCGTTTCTTATAATGGATTTATGCAATACAAATTGCTACCCAAAAACCGGAAATATGAAGTGCTTTCTCCCTACGAGTATGTAATGGTCAATTACGAAAGAGCGAAACTGAGATCAGCCACTGATGTTCGGAATTTCGAAAAGTTCTTTGGTAAATATGAAGATTACGACTTGTACCAAACTAAAAGAGGCACCGACTGGCAGGATGAACTTTTCGGTAGTCCGCGTACCTCGCAATACCACAATGTGAGTTTGAGCGGTGGTTCCGAAAATACAAAAGTCAGTCTCAGTCTTACCAACAATACAGACCAGGGACTGTTGACTGGTTCTGCTTTCAAGCGTAATGTTTTAAACTTCAAGCTGAATCAGAACATATCCAAAAAGCTGAAATTTGAAGGAATGGCCCGTGTAACCAATACTGTCGTAGATGGAGCCGGAACTTCGGGTAATGCGCAAATTAATATCAAAGATGCGGTACAAACCCGTCCTACGAATGGTATCGCGGATGAGCTTGATATTGACCTGACAGCCATTGGTAACGATGATGATTTTCAGTCATTCCTGCTCAGTCTGGTGAGCCCGGTGAAGCTGGTAAAACAGGATTGGCGCAAGCGCGCTACCAACGACTACGTTTTCAGCGGTGCTGTTGGCTGGTCAGTATTGAAGAATCTGGATGTGAAGTCGACATTTACCGGTTCTCTGTCTTTTGATAAAAACCAGCGTTTCTACGGACCGTTGACAGGCGAATCTTTCAACAACGGAAGTAGCCTTCCTATTGGTGAGAAGACAGATCAGGAGTTGAAATCTTTCCGTTTTTTGAATACACTTAATTACCGTCCGGAGGCCTTCGGTTCTCATAAGGTTGACTTTCTGTTGGGTCAGGAGATTTATTCTACGGGAGGTAATTATGCTTTTGTGCGTGCTGAAGATTTTCGTGAGTCTATCGAGCCACGCGAGCTGTTTGCCAACATGACTTTTGGTCGTACAGACAGGCTCGAAACCCGTGAACTCACTAATGCAAACAGGTCTTCAGGGTTCGGGCGTGTGAACTACGCATGGAAAGACAGATACATTGTAACTGGTACATTCCGGGTAGATGCGTCGAGTAAATTCTCGCCTGAAAACCGTCTTGGATTCTTCCCGGCAGCAGCTGTGGCGTGGAAACTTTCAGAAGAACCGTTCCTGAAAAGTGTTAGAGCGATTGATGAGTTTAAGTTGAGAGTAAGTTATGGTGCAACCGGAAATGACCGTATTGATGCTACAGCAACACAGTTCTTGTTCCAGGGATCAACATTGAGAGGACCTGGTTTTGGGAACTTTGACAATACCTATTATACGCCTTCCGGAACTACACTGTACAATCCGAACCTGGTTTGGGAAACGACGATCAACCGTAACGCCGGCGCTGATTTCTCCTTTTTTAAACACAGACTGGAAGGTGCATTTGACCTTTATCATAATACAACCAAAGACCTGCTGTTGAGATCAGCCATTCCATCCAGCACAGGTTTCGTTACACAGTGGAACAACGTCGGAAGGACTTCCAACCGTGGGGTTGAGCTTGGTTTGACAGCTTATCTGGTTGACAAACAGGATTTTTCACTTTCAGCTAATTTTAACATTGGTCGTAACAGAGCGAAGATCGAAGCTTTGGACGGAACGCAGGAGCGCTTCTTCCAATCCAACTGGGCAAGTACCGATCTGCGTGATCAGGATGACTTCTACCTGAAAGTAGGCGGAACAATCGGAGATGTATATGGCTACACCACAGAGGGTTTCTATAGTACTGCGGACTTCTCTTCCTACGATGCGGTCTCAAATAAATACATACTGAAGGATGGGGTTCCAAACTCAGGAGGTATTGCGGGTAATGCAAATATTCGTCCGGGTTTCCTTAAGTTGAAAGACATCAATGGCGACGGCGTGATCAACAGTCAGGATCGCCAGGTAATTGGTAACACCCTTCCGAAGGCGCAGGGAGGTTTTGGGTTAAATGGCCGTTACAAAGGATTTGACTTGTCCGTGTTCTTCAACTGGTCGTATGGAAACGATGTATACAACACAGGTAAAATCCAGTACAATCAGTTCCGCCGTGTAACACATGGAAACCTGCTTTCGATGATGTCGATGGAAAACCGCTTCACTTATCTGGATGTGGATGGTTCGTACACAGGCACTGCCGGAGGAATCGTAACAGATCTGGAGCAACTGGCTCAGATGAACCAGGGTAAAAATATCTGGTCTCCACACGGAATGGGCGATGCGCAAACGGTAATTCACTCATGGGCTGTTGAAGATGGTTCATTCATTCGTCTCAACAACCTGAACCTTGGTTATTCTTTCCCGCAAAGATGGATTTCAAAATTGAAAATGTCTCAGTTCCGTGTGTATGTAACGGGTAACAATCTTCATTTGTGGAGCAAGTATACAGGTTACGATCCTGAGGTGAGTACTTCGCGCAGCTCAGGTTATCAGGGACTTACGCCGGGTGTCGACTATTCGTCATTCCCTCGCAGCCGCTCTTACACTGTCGGTCTTAATGTTACATTCTAATTTCAAATCAGATATTAAAATGAAAAGGATATATATTCTAATTGCCGTAATGATCGGATTGAGCTCCTGTAAAGATTTTCTGGAGCCCGAATCACTTTCTACTTTTGACACCAACTACATTTATTCCAACGTAGAGGACGCCCGCAAGGGAGTAAATGCTGCCTATGTTTCTTTCGGAACGGATGGTTTCCGCTCGCGACTTTCCAACAACATGACGGGTAATACTGACATTGAACGCCAGAGTGGCTGGGGCGCTACAGCGGATCGCCATCAGATATGGAATCTGGAGGCTTTACCAGGAAACGGAGATTTGAGACAATTCTGGAACTCTGCCTATACCTCCATCCGCGACTGTAACATTGCGATTGAAGGTATAGAGGCGAGTAAATTGCTTGAATCAGGCGATGTGGCTTCCAAACGCCAGATGAATCACATGCTGGGTGAAATGTATACCCTTCGTGCTTACTGGTACAGCATGCTGATCTATTATTTCGGTGATGTTCCTAACGTACGTCTCGCGCCGAAAGCAGGTCAGGATTTCTTTCTTTCCCGTGAAGATCGTAACCTGATCCTGAGTCAGCAGATCGAAGATCTGACCAAAATCGAAGAGAAGATGCTTTGGGCTGATCAGGTGAATTTTGGGATTGAGCAAGTTAACCGCGAGTTTACGTTGGGTATGATAGGTCGCCTGGCGTTGCAGCGCGGTGGTTACTATCTGACACCGGATCTGAAAATGGAGCGTAAATCAGATTACAAAGATTACTACGCCATTGCCAGAACGTATACTGAAAAGCTGATTACGCTGAAAGACAGAGAACTTCCGACGGATTATCGTCAGGTTTTTATGAACCAAAGTAAGTTTATCAGTCCGGTTAACAGTGATGTTTTGTTCGAAATTCCATTTGCGCTGGGTAATGGTGATGTAGCATGGAATATCGGGATCACCGTTGATGGTGGTACTACAGCATCACATAGCTATGGCTCAGGAAACAACTATATGTCTATTCCGCCTACTTACTACTTCTCGTTCGATACTACGGATATTCGCAGAGATGTTACCTGTGCATTTTATAAGGTCAATACAAGCTTTCAGAAGGTGTTTGTATCCGGTGTAAACAACATCGCGCAGGGCAAGTGGAGCCGCCATTTCCTGACAACCCCTCCGGGACCATCCACTGCGAAAGGAACGGGTATCAACTGGCCGATGCTGCGTTATCCTGATGTATTGCTGATGTTTGCAGAAGCTGAAAACGAACTGAATGGTCCGACAGAAAAAGCACAGGAAGCATTGAAACGTGTACGTAAAAGAGCATTTGCTCAAACGAACTGGAATACAAAAGTGGATCAGTATGTAACGAATGTAGCTGCTTCAAAAGATGCTTTTTTCAATGCACTTGTGGATGAACGTGGTTGGGAATTTGGTGGCGAAATGATCCGTAAATATGAGTTGATCCGTTGGAATCTGTATTCTAAAAAAATGGAAGAAACGGCCAATGAACTGAAGAAGATGGCGGATGAATCTTTCAATGTGACTGGAAAATATGCTCAGTATCCCGACTATATGTACTGGCGCAGGAATGCAAGTGGTGAGTTTGAAATTCTGAATCCGAACAGAAAATATATCGGTATCCCTGATGACAGCTGGACACGCGTGCCATTCCTGATATCGCTTCACAGTAACCTGACTACCTATGCGGAGTGGATTACCAAAGACTGGGCAAATCACTACAACGGACCGCAACCGGGCGTGGCACGCTACATTTTCCCGATTCCGGCGGAGGCAATTACAAACAGTCAGGGAAAATTGGATAACAGCGGATACAGATTTCAGTAACATTTAAAGTGAATCAGAAATGAAGAATATACAACTGATGAAGAACATGCTTCTTGGACTGGGATTGATGTTCTCAATCGTAGCTTGCAAGGAAGAACTGCCGGATCCGGTGACAAGGCTGTTTATGCCTGTTTTGAACAAAGATCTGACCGCTGAGCGCAATACAATTATTGTGAATATGGGAAATATTAAGGCGGCTAATTCCTATACCATTGAGGTAAGCCGTGATACTTTCCGTACGGTTGACTACACGCTGAAAGTAGATACGAACTATGTGGTGCTCGATGAGGCTACGCTGAACGGTGACCCGTTATTCTGGAATATGTTGTATCAGGTGAGAGCCAAAGCACATGCTGCTGATTCTCAGTACGATAGTAAGGTGTCGAATCTGGGAAGTGTGAGCACGGAGCGTTTTCCGAGCATTCAGGTTACGCCTACCCGAAATGATGTGATAGATAAAGCACTGAAAGTGAAGTGGCAGCCCGGAGGCAGTACCCCGGTTTCGAAAATTAAACTGTTTGCGGGTACGGATCTGAAGCTGCTGAAACCCTTGAAAGAAGTGGCGGTAACGGCTGCGCAACAACAGGCGGGCACTGCGATTGTGGATGGGCTTACTCCGCTTACTTCTTACCAGGCTGCTATTTACAGCGGGGAAGAGCTACGTGGCTGGCAGGTATACACGACCCTGAAAGCTGGTATTGATCTGACTGCGCCTGGTGTGATCAATCTTACAAAAAGTGAAGACCCTACTGCCCTTGCTACGGCCTTGGCTGCAGCACCTTCGGGATCAGTGATTGTGTTGAAAAAGGGAGTGAGTTATAATACACCCACTGTGGCGCTGGATAAATCCATCACCATTGCGTCGGCACAGGGTTTTGAAGAAAAACCAGCTACGTTGATCAACTGCAACTGGAACATTGCTAACGGAGTGACGCTGGATCTTGTGAAATTCCAGGGTGTGCAGATCATTGGTTCGGGTATTGCCAGTGCATATGTATTCAATCCGTCCCCATCTGCGCTCACGACTGTGAAGGAACTGGTTTTTGATGATTGCACAATTTCTGAACTGAGAGGTATTCTGCGGATTCGTACACAGGCATTTATCAATAAATATACTATCAGCAATTCGTTGGTATATAACATTGGTGGATATGGCTTGCTCACTACAGATACTGATGGTGAAGGAATGGCTGCAGTGGATGAAATTCTGTTCGAAAACAGCACTTTCAGTAAAGTGAATGCATTTTTGACTTCCCGTCAGAATTCGAAAAAAGTGACCATTGAGAGCTGTACTTTCAGTGAGTTTCTGATATCGGGCGGTACGCTTTTCAACTGGCGGGGAACGGCCGGCCAACGCAGTAATGTAAAGGAAGGTATTTCTGTTAAAAATTCGGTATTCGGTCATGCATGGGATGAGGCGAGCACGCAATCCTATGCGATCAGAGGTTTGGCAGGATTGGAAGCCACTACGCTGAGCTTTATTAATTCGTTTGCTACATCCGATTTCGCATTCGTGGCAGGTGGTGAGTTGCCTGGTTTTCCTGTTGGTACCTATGCCAAAAAGGCTACTGACCTTTGGGTAAGTCCTTATACGGGATTGAACTTCAACTTCAAAGATGTGGCTTTCTCCGGACGACGTACAGTGGGCGATCCGCGCTGGAGAGTGAAATAACAGATTGCATTTAAATGGATTTTAACCTCGCCATACAGCCTGAGAAGGACTATGGCGAGGTTGTTTTTTGATATAAATCTGATGATCGTTATGTAACCGATCGCTTCAGTTCCTTTTAAGTTCTGATGGATTTACGTATCATTGTTACTCAATTGGTGACTCTCAGGTTTGCCGGTTGAGCTGAACAACTTACGTTATCGCTAACTTCCCTCCGCATAAGAGGTATTTGATCTCTTCTAAACAATGACCGGTTTTTTCCAGTCGTCAAAAAGACAGTACAGGCTGATTTTTTGCCTGATACTTGCTGCTTTCCTGGTCAGCACAAACTTTTTGTCAGCGCAGGTAGATTCAGCACGGTCGACTTCCGACTATATCATTACCAAACGATGGCTTTCCATTGAAGATGGGCTTGCATCGCACGAAGTATTTTGTGGTGTGCAGGATGACGCCGGTTTTTTATGGTTTGGTACCCGAAATGGTCTCAATCGCTATGATGGAGGGAAATGCCTGTTGCTGACCAGACAGCGAAATCAACTACAGGATAATAAGGTAGTACAGCTGGCAAAGGATGATGTCAATCGCCTTTTTGTGATGTATGGGAGCACGGGCTTTCAGCTTACTACCAACGGGAAGGTGGATGTTGTAGATGCCACTTCCAGAGAAGTGAAGACACTCTCGCAAACTTTCAAAAATCTGCCTTTCCGTGAAAAGGATGTATACTGGGTGGCCAACGATGGCACCGATGATGTTATTTTTCTGACGGCGTCACCTTTCCGTTACTGGCGGTATTCTGCCAAAAAAGGGTTCAGACTAAAATTTGAAATGAAGGATTGGAATGGGAAACATTCTTTAATTGATTATCGTCAGACAGGCCCGTTTAGTACTTTCATTAAGGGACTAGCACTTTTGAAGTTCAGTAATGCAGATGAGCAATATCTGGTAGAAGAACAGAAGGTCACAGTTTTTCGCCAGCGAAATGTCCTCAGGTCGTTGCCGGTTGGTTTCACAGATGAAAATGAGCTGCTGATCACCTATAATCATGCTTCAAATCCCGATTCTTTTAAAGCAGACAAACTTACGAATAGTGGTCAGTTAGTGCGTTTTTCAGATTTTGACAAATACCATCTGAAACCGGTAAAAGGCCGGTACTGGTACCAGGTTTGGACTGCTACTGCCGGCGAGGTTACAGCGTTTTACGATGCGGCAGATGCTCTGTATTTATGGAACAGAAAGGCTTTTGTCAGGATATTGGAAAAGTCCGAATTGAAAGGATTCGAGAATCTGTTTATTTACAGGCTTTTTTCTGATAAACTCGGCAATATCTGGCTCTGTACTTCTTCAGGCGTCATGCAACTTACGGTGCGAAAGAACAGATTTGAAACCTGGTTTTCGTCATCTCAACAGAAAGCCGAACAGAATCCGCAGGTGAGAGGTATTTACGCAGAGCACACAGGAAATGTAATAGCGAACCTGTGGACGCATACCTTTTTCAGGCAAAATGGTAGGACCAAAAGTATAGAACACAGCTATATCAATTATGCTTTAGCTAAACACAACTCAAAGCTTTACACCGGTAGCTATAACCTCTCTGTTATCGATCCCGAAAAAAACAGCATTATACGGTATCCTGATAAAAGAGGTACGGAAATATGGTCAATGTATTCGTTGAACGACAGTTTGTTACTGCTTGGGCGTTCAGATGGTTTCTTCATGTTCAATTCAGTAAAAGGTAGTTTTGATTCCATATCAACCGGCTCAGATCCCGAAGCGAAATTTGTATACCGGTTTTTCAGAGGAAATAAGGCACAGACCTGGGCGGTTGCGGAGAATGGCTTGTATCAATTCGAAAACAAGAAGGTGGAAGCCCGGAATGGAAATGTACCGTTCATATGGTCTATGACTAAGCTGAAATCATCCTTTTTGGATGGGTTAACACTCCTGGATGCCTGGCAGGATGCGAATGGAGTGTTCTGGCTGGCTACAAATGGCGAAGGACTTTACAGTTGGAATCCGGTGAATAATGAATCGAAACAATTTAATATCACTGCCGGATTTCCCTCCGATGTACTCTACAGAATTGAGCCTGATGATTTTGGAAATCTTTGGGTAAGTTCAGATTATGGATTGACACGCTTCAATCGCAGCAGTTTTGCCATGAATACTTATACCACACTGAATGGAATTTCCCACAATGAGTTTAACAGGACTTCGTCGTTCAGGGCAGGTGACGGGCGTTTGTTTTTTGGCGGGCTAAATGGTGTGAATGGTTTCGATCCGAAAGATTTTAAAACAGATAGTTCAGCATTACAGGCACCTTTGAAAATCGTGGAGTTTAATCAGTTTGTCGGTGAACGAGATGCTTTGATCAATAAAACAACAGATTTAATTCAAAAACCTCATATTATTTTAGATCCTGATGATCTGTTTTTTACACTCGATTTTCAGTTGATTGATTTTACCAGGGAAGAGGGGCATCGCTATGCGTACAGGATAGAAGGTTTGGACCACGACTGGAATTATATTAACGAGAATTCGGTGCGCATCAGCGGATTACCTTATGGTCATTTTGTACTCCACATAAAGGCGCAAAACAGGGAGGGGATATGGAATGAGCGCGAACTGACAATTCCGATCGATGTGCTCAGGCCGTTCTATCTTCAGTGGTGGTTTATTCTGATTGTTGTCATAAAGCTGGTTTCGGGTATCTATCTCCTGGTCAGATTAAGACTGAAACGTTTGGCAAAAGAAAAAAGGAAATTGGAACAAACGGTGAGTGAACGGACTGCCCAGTTGAAGGAATCGTTGTCGGAGCAGTCGGCTTTGCTGCTCGAAAAGGATGTATTGATGAAGGAAATTCATCACAGAGTAAAGAATAATCTGCAGGTGATTTCAGGTTTGCTGGAGCTGCAGAGTAAAACTTTAACCGACGAAAAAGCAAGGGAAGCTTTGCAGGAAGGACGGAACCGCGTCAGAAGTATTGCACTGATTCACCAGAATCTTTATCAGTTTGAAAACATCAGTACCATTGACCTGAAGCGGTTTATAGACGACCTGAGCAGACAGGTCTATGGTGTATTTCAATCGCAAAAGTCTGTTTCTGTACAGGTAAATGTCCCTCCGATGAATTTAGATATGGATACGGCTGTACCACTTGGTCTGATCCTGAATGAGCTGTTGACCAATTCTTTCAAATACGCATTCAAAGATGTAGATGAGGGACGTGTGCAGATTGATGTGAGTGAGATCGGTGTAGGAACGTATGCATTGAAGTATTCCGATAATGGCGGAGGCCTTCCTGCTGAATATGATATGGCAAGAACAAAGACGCTGGGGCTGCAATTGGTGAACGACCTGAGTAGGCAGGTAGGAGGGAAAGTGTTGTATGAAACCAATGGCGGTGCCCGGTTTACAATCAACTTTACAAATCGCGAAGTGCGGAAAAATATAGACTAAACCCTGATGGCTAATCTTAAAATAGGAATTGTAGAAGATGAACTCGTTATCGCCAGAACCATCACCGGGACACTGGAGGAGCTGGGTTATGAATATTGCGGTCCGGCAATTAACTATACCGAGGCATTGGAAATGGTGGAGAGTGAAAAGCCGGATCTGTTGCTGCTGGATATTCAGCTGGCGGGACGCAAAGATGGGGTTGATATCGGAGAAAAGCTGAATGAAACGCATCAGCTGCCCTTTATTTTTCTGACAGCCAATAGCGACATCGAAACGATAGACAGAGCAAAGAAGGTGAATCCTCATGCCTACATTGTGAAGCCTTTCACGAAAGAGGAGTTATATGCCGCGATTGAGATTGCTGTTAATAATTTCAGAAAGCAGGATAATAAGCCGGGAGTGGCTAAACCGGCAGCCCGGAATGGGAAAGAATTTATGTTTGTCAAGGATGGGTACGTGTTCAGAAAGGTCTATTTCGAAGAACTGATCTACATTGAAAGCGAGGCAAACTATGTCGTTCTGTATTTATCTACGAAAAAAAAAGTGACAGTAAGGTCGAGCATCAATGATTTTCTGGAGCAGCTTGATTCGCAACGATTTCTCCGTATCCACAGACGATATGTAGTGAATACCCATCTGATAGCGGACATATTTCCGACAGAGCTGATCCTTTCGGATGTCAAACTTCCGATCGGGAAATCGTATAGGGATGAGCTGTTGAGGGCGTTGGGGATTGAATAGGGGTGGCTTTTGGAATGGTTGGCTTGTTGCTGGCTTGGTGGGAGTTTTTGACCAAGGACGACGGGGTTTTGGGCTGGGCTGGTTTTTTTGCTTATTGCTGGCTTGGCATTAGGTCAGACAATGGACAACCCCGGTTATTACCTGGAAAACTGAGAATTAATGTGGTCTGTGGCCAATGTATTCCAATGTTCCTTTTAAGTGATCACTTCGTCGTCTATGGCCAAAACAGTAGAACGCTCATATTAAGCGCAACACCATGGTCTGTGGTCAAAAATAGCCCACTACTCATTTTTAGCAGTTACTCCATCGTCCATGGTCAAAATAGCCTATTGCTCAATTTAAGTAACAATTCCTATCGTCCATAGCCAAAAACCAGCCCAACGCTAAAAAAAGCGTCGCCACCCGCCACCTACTTCCCAAACTTCCCCCATTTCGTCCCTTTTTACTCACGTTCGTCCCTGAGTTTTTGACCGCTTCGTGTTCCTGATCACTTTTATGGCGTTATGGGCCTTCTTGATCTGGACAAAATTATTATAACACGAACTGTCATCGGAATCCGGTGTACGCATTGCGGAGGGAATCTGATCGTTTCTTCCCAAAAGTCGACAGGTTACCGGTTTGTGCAAGTGATTTCCCTTGGTCACATCAAACCCGAAACTTACAGATGTGAAATCTGTAAACGGCGCTATGTGCTGTTCTAAGACGGTTGAGATCCATAATTCAACTCAACTTTTAAAAACTTTAACTTCCCTAGACATGAGCCTCAGATTAAACGACACGGCACCCGACTTTTACGCTGATACCACACATGGACCTATTCATTTCCACGAATGGATTGGAAACAGCTGGGCTATTTTATTCTCCCATCCGAAGGATTTTACCCCGGTTTGTACCACTGAACTTGGTTATATGGCGAAACTGGCTCCTGAGTTTGAGCAAAGGAATTGCAAAGTGATCGGATTGAGCGTAGATCCTGTGGAGAGCCATCTGAAGTGGGAAAAGGACATCGAAGAGACGCAGGGTTATGCAGTGAATTATCCCATGATTGGTGATCCCGAACTGGCTGTCGCAAAATTGTACGATATGTTGCCAGCTGATGAACCAGGTAGTTCGGAAGGCCGCACTGCTGCTACGAATCAGGCGGTTCGTTCTGTATTTATCGTAGGACCGGATAAAAAAATCAAACTCAATCTAACCTACCCCATGACCACAGGTCGCAATTTCTACGAAATCCTGCGTGTGTTGGATTCAATGCAGCTCACTGCCGAACATCGTGTGGCTACTCCTGTCAACTGGAAAGATGGTGAGGATGTCATTATCGTTCCCGCAGTATCGGATGCTGAGGCAAAAGAGAAGTATCCTGAGGGGTGGGAAACCCTGAAACCTTACCTGAGAATTATTCCGCAGCCAGGCAAAAACTGACAAGTTGCAGTGTCATTAAAAGTGTTGGGTTTTGCGATAATGAAGCCAAAGCACTTTATAAATCTGCATTAACTCTAATTCAAATAGCTAAAATTCAGGAACCAGATCCGGTAGTTTGAGCCGGGTCTGGTCATGTGTCATTTAATCACCATCGGTATGTTACAATTTATACGTTTAGCCCCTTTCAAAAGAAATGCGATAAGGCAGAATCTGTGGGTCATACTGCCCTTATTCCTGTTCTTTTCCACCAATGTATACGCCCAAAAAACATGGACAGGAGCCGAAAATACCAGCTGGAACAATGCTGCAAACTGGCAGGGAGGCGTGCCAGGTGAAGAAGATGACGTTGTTATCGCCAGTGCAGTGAATCAGCCTGTGATTGGCCATGGTGCTTCTGTAGTAGTGAAATCAGTTTTTGTTGGCGATAATGCGACCCTGACAATTGCTATTGATAACAGCATCAGCATACTAAGTGCAGTAGCATTTACCACACCTTCGTCGTTTACAGCCGGACTGAACAATAAGGGAACAGTTATCAATAATGGAGATATTATTTTTAGTTCCCCCATTAATGAAGGTCAGTTTGCCTTATTTAACCAGAAGGAATTTGAAAATACAGCCACCGGAAAAATCAGGATTGAAAGATCCTCCGGAGCCGGATTATACAATATAACTGCTGCGTCTTTTGTCAATTGGGGTAGTCTGATCATTGGAGAAAGCGAAAGTATAGGCCAATACGGTATCAGAAATCAGGGAGTATTTACCAATCACGCTTCGGGTATCGTTCGTGTTAACCGATCTTCAGTTTATGGTTTTTTTAATGATACAGGTACATTGGAAAATGGCGGAAAACTTGACATTGGGCGATATACTGAAACAGGAACCGCAGCTTTTCAGAATAATGGAACATTAACCAATCATGGTTGCGGACAAATATTGATCCTCAGAAATGGTTTGGTAAATCTGTCAGGAAGAAGCATTGCTAACGGAGGATTTATTCAGGTTGATGATGTTTTGACAAATAGTGGTGCTTTTACAAATTCAGCTGCTCTAAAATACGGAGCGGTATCTGGCACCGTAAGTAATGGCAACACAGTGGTCAGGAATTCACCTGATCCCATTTTTTCCTTTTCGGCTCCCGGAGGGCGTGGTATTTCGGGCATTTTTACAGATAGTTTACGTACCATATCCGCGGGTACGTATTCATTCCCGAATACTTTCACACCGAATGAAAATGTTCCCGTTGGAACATCCACGCTGTACGCGGGCGTTACGATACCGTCCTGTACTTACTCAGTACCATTTACTTATCAAAAGCTAAGAGGGCCGGGTGATGCGACCAGTACGACGTGGACGGGCACGGAGAGTTCAGTCTGGAATGATAGCCGAAACTGGACATCCGGAGTACCAGATGTTACTACGGATGTGGTGATACCGGATACCAGCAGAGACCCGTTGATAAGCAGCGCTACTTCTGCAGAATCCAAATCAATTCTGGTTGAGACCGGAGTTGTTTTGGTGATTCAATCCGGAGGCAGTTTAAACGTAGACGGCTCGGTTTCTTATACTTCTCCGTTTGCCCTCACTGCGGGATTCAATAATCGCGGAACGATACAAAATAGCGGTAAACTGATTCTTGGATCGACAGCAAATGTAGGACTGTATGGAATCATTAATCAGGGAGCGCTCACTAATGAAACAGGTAGTGAATTCAAAATTGAGCGTTTTACTGATACGGGAATTTACAATACTTCTGCAGGGACATTCACAACGAAAGGGCTTGTTTCCATGGGCTTGAATAATACTTCCGGAGTACATGGTATTTTTAATGAAGGAATATTTACCAATACCGGAGGAGTTATTCAGACCGATCACACATCAGTTGCAGCAGTGAGAAATGCAGCAGGAACATTTTCTAACTCAGGAGAAATTACCATTGGAGGGATAGCTGGTGCAGGCACTTTTGGTATCAGGAATGACGCGATCTTTAATCATAATTCCGGAAATATCCGTATTGACCGTACAACGGAAGCAGGCATTTATCACAATGGAGGAACCTTTACTAACAACGCTACAATTCGAATCGGAATCACCGCGAGTGCAGGTGTGCATGGCATTTTAAGTCGGGCAGATTTTAATAACAATGCAGGTCAAATCGCAATCCTACGGTCAACAGAGAATGCTTTGAATCATGGAAACGGGATTTTTTCTAACAAGGCTTTACTGTCTATTGGCGCAAGCGAAAGTGTTGGTAATCGCGGGATTGTGAATGCCGATCGTTTCTACAATACCGAAAGCGGTCATATCAAAATAGATGATTGCGAACAAATAGGAATCTATAATACTGCCAATGCTGTCTTTGTTAATTCTGCTGCGATGACACTCGGTGCAGTGAGAGCTATGAAAGAACATGGGATTTTTAATGAAGCTGAATTCAGGAATGAAACAACCGGAACTATTCACTTGGATCACGGAAATATTTCGGGCATTCGCAATTATGCTGGAAAATTCGTCAATGCAGGTTCCATAACATTAGGAGCAATTGCCCTGGCAGCGCACGGTATCAGTAATACCGGTGAATTTAATAATAAGAGTACAGGTGTAATAAAAATTTCTAATTTCAGGCACAGGGGTTTGTTGAATAACAACACGGGGAAATTCGACAATGAGGGCGCAATTACGATGGAAGGGATCGGAAGTACTGATAATTTCGGTATTTCGGGTATAGGTACCTTTACAAATGCGACTACCGGTAATATTCAGATAGATAATGTTGGCGGAGCTGGTATATGGCAGGATTTTGAGGCGGGGAATTTTACCAATCAGGGTAATATAGCTATTGGAGCTAACAAGAAAGCCGGCGTATACGGTATGTTTATGAATACCCATTTTAATAACGCTTCTTCAGGGACTTTACGAATTGATCGTACCTCATTGGAAGGGTTGATGAATGCGCATGCGACGGTAACGAATCATGGTAAAATATATATCGGTCTGGTGGATAGTGTCGGGAAATCCGGGATCAATACCATGAGTCCTTTTTTGAATGCTACCGGAGGGGAGATTCGTATAGGTAAAGCGGAAGAAGGATTGTATCTCATTGCTACAGAGTTTGAAAATTCTGGTTTACTGGAAATTGGTTCCGAAGCGAATCCGATACCGGTCATGATGACGCAGTCTACCCCGACTTATTCAGAAGGGAAGTTTAAAAATAATCCGGGTGGAATCCTGAAAGGCACAGGAAGGGTGGAAGTCATTGATTTCCTGCATTTGGGTGGTAAAGTGGTACCAGGGTTTTCACCTGGAATAATCACCTTTACCGAAAACCGGACTTTTACAGGAGGAACGCTGGAAATTGAGGTGGAAGGAGCCGATATCGCCGGCATAGATTTCGATCAGATCGAGGTACTGAAAACAGCAACATTAGGTGGAGCATTGGCTGTATTTATTACGCATACGGGCAAGGATGGAGACAAAGTTGTTATTCTGAAGGCTGCTAATATCGTCGGTACGTTCAGTTCAGTAACAGGCCTCCCTGCAGGATGGAAAGTAGAATATGGAACTACTGAAGTGAGTTTGATTTATGACTCAACCTTGCCTGTAACATTGGTTTCTTTTGAGGCAAAGGCCAATGGAAAGCAGGTAAGGCTTAATTGGCGGACAACCTCCGAAACCAATAATAAAGGGTTTTACATAGAAAGAAGTGCCAATGGATCGGTCTGGAATCAGATAGGTTTTGTAGTGGGGAAAACGAATACTTCTCAATTGCAGGATTATTCATTTTCCGATGAAGCTCCGCTGAAAGGTCTGAATTACTACCGGCTGCGTCAGGAGGATTGGAGTGGTGAAACTGAATATTCGCGGGTAAGGTCGGTACAGGTAGCAGATGCTGAAATGGACGTAGTCGCATGGGTAGATGAAGGCCGTAGAGGACATGTCAAAACTTCAGCGACTATCAGGGAAATCTATATTTATGATCTTAAGGGGCGTTTGCTTCTGACTTCAGAAAGGGCAGTTTTTGATTTGTCCGGGGTAGGCAGTGGTGTGGTCCTTGTCCGTATAGAAATGGGAGATAAGGTAATTACAAAGAAGTTGCTGTTGAAATAAAAGAGTATTTATTGACAGGGTAATTTTGAATTTATAAGAGTGTCCGTTCAACCCCTGCCGGGGTTGGCATAGAAATCAGCCTAATCGTGAACAACCAGGGATTTTATCCCTGGCTATTCGTATTCAAACCCTGCCGGGTTTGCGAAAATGATTGAAGTGTGAAGATATTGGATTGATGAGCGGAAGCCCGGAAGGCTTTCAATATGAATAGAGCCGGGTGTAACCCGGATGTATTAACGATAAGGTATACCTAAGCAAACCCTGCCGTTTTTGGAGTTCGGATTTAGGCACAGAAGCCTGTAGGGCTTCAACATGAATAGAGCCGGGTGTAGCCCGGTTGTATGAAATGATAAGGTATACCGAAGCAACCCCTGCCGTTTTTGGAGTTCGGATTGAGGCACAGAAGCCTGTAGGGCTTCAATACGAATAGCGCCGGGTGGAAACCCGGCGAAGGAATATGGATTATTTTAACATACCAACCCCGGATGGGGTTGAACACCAAAAATGATTTACAACGCATTCCCGTTACCGATCCAGCGATATCAGATTTGAAAATACCCGATACGCCCCAGGCACGCCGGCAGGTAATTGCCGGAACCAACTCATGGTTGTATACACATAATTCCCCTTCCCATATTTGGCAATTAGAATACCGCCATCCAGCTTTTCGCAGCCAGGATCGTTGCAGGAAATGAGTGTTTCATATTGATCCGACCAATTTTCAGGCTGGTACAAACTACGTTCCTGCACCCAGCCCTCAAAATCCTTTTCCGTGATTTTGTTGGGATAGTTAAGTGCCTTACTGTTTTTATTCAGGAAGCGTACTTCAGAATTTTCAACCGTAACTCTTTTGTTACTGACTGTAAAAGGATACGGACCGAAATTGTTCATCAATAATCCCTGATCCGAATTATACTGAACAATCAGGTTCCCGCCATTCTCAACGTATTGGAGCAATATCGGATTAAGCACCTTTAGCCTTTCTACCATATTGTAGGCTCTCACACCTACGATCACTGCGTCAAAATGCTGCAGATTTTCAGTTGTGATATTGGTATCATCAAGCAAAGAAACGTCATAGCCAATTTGTTGCAGGCTGGAAGGAACCATGTCCCCGGCTCCTTTGAGATAGCCGATAAGCTGTCCGTTTTTATGAATATCCACTTTTACCACTTTCGAACGCGCTTGCGGAAAGCTGATTTGTGTCGGAATGTGTGGATAGCTGATTACATTCAGACTCTGATTATAAGTTTTTCCTCCAACTACAACCTCACCATGTATCTCTGCCTCATCTGCATAGTCGGGTGGGAAAAGCTCGAAATGAAAGTATTGTTCAGCTCCTTTCACCAATAAGTCTACCGGCTGTGACGCCGGGCTGGCTTTCCAGCCCTTGGGTAGTTTAAGGCGTACTTCACCAGTTAGTTGATCAATTCCCGATTTAACTGTCACTTTCACTTTTTTACTGTTGCTGCCATCAAACAGATATACCTTTTCGTCTGTCGCAACGTAAACCGGTGGTGTTATAGCCAGCGGCTGGTAAATTTCGCCAAGCAGTGGATCTGTCTTTTGAAATACAGCCGGCACAGAGAACCGTATTTCTTCGCCGCCGACGTTAAAACTAAACCATGATTCTGCCACCGGCTTGTTTTCTGCAAGTCCAGTCAACTGCTGGTCCCGAATTTTGAAAACCCCTAAGGTACCTTCTTCTTCGAGCCAATAGGGTTGCGAGTAGGAAGTCGTTGCGGGTATTGTAACAGTAGTTGTGAATTCTGTTTTTTGATTTTTGTTCAATGCCAGGTTTACAACAGAATCCTTTTTAGCGAAAGGAAGAACTATTTTGGTAAGTGAAACAGGTACCGACGATCGGTGGGTAACCTCTATGTGCAATCGTGCACGATCTCCGGGACTAAATGCAAAATCGTTGGATTTTACAGAAACATATAATCCGAGAATTTCCTGAATCAATTTATTAATGTCCTGCAACTTTTCCCCCCGCCAGTAAGCTTCAGGAAGTTGTTCAATCTGCGATCTGAGTTTAAGCAAGGTTGGGATAGATGCGGAAGGGTCATTATACCTGAAATCCCGGATGGCGTCATTGACCAGATTCTGAATTTGAGAAGTGTTGCCGATGCGACTCCACTTGGTATTGACTCCATCAAAAAGGTCTTCATGCGCTTTTTTTCCCTTTACATGTTTGAAATACTCAATCAGTGAGCCGCGGAATCCTGCTGTACCAAATCCCTGCGATTTATGAATTGTTCTGCTATCTGCTGCTATTTCTCCGTACGATTTTCCGAGTACCGGATTGAACACGCCCACATCTACTTTGATACATTCTCTAGCATCTTTTTCATCCACTTCATCACGTCTCTGATTCCACCACATACCGGCATTCCATACGAGCCGGGTGGTTTTCCATGGTTTTACGTATTGCAACTGTTCCGGAAAACGGGCAGGATCGGCTGCCGCATCAAACGCTTCTTCAGCCAGAATGGCAGAGGCAATATGGTGCCCGTGTCCTGCACGCTCGTCAGGAGGGAAGCGTGTTACGATCACATCAGGTTGGAATTTACGTATCACCCAAACCGCATCTGACAATATCTTTTCTTTATCCCAAATGGTAAATACCTCTTCTGCACTCTTTGAAAATCCAAAATCAATGGCTCTCGAAAAAAATTGTTTCCCACCATCTATTCTTCTGGCCTGGAGCAATTCCTGTGTACGTAGGATTCCCAGATTTTCCTTGATTTCAGTACCCAGCGCATTTTGTCCTCCGTCGCCTCTTGTAAGAGAAAAGTAGGCGGTATTGTAATGCTTTTCGTTGGACATGTACGCGATGAAAGTCGGGTTTTCGTCATCCGGATGCGCACCGAAGTACAGCACATTACCCAACACATTGAGTCGTTGAATGTCCAGCAGAATTTCTGATGAAGATGCGCAGGACGGAACCTGAGCCCATATATTTTTTGAAATAGCCATTCCGATCAATAGGATTACAGGTAATGGAAAATGACGCAGAACTGGTTTCATAGGCGTACATGGATTAGGGATTATCGGCCATAGATCGTATTGAGATACTGTCGCTGTAATGTTGAAAAATAAACCAGTGAACCTACTGTAAACAGGCTTAGCAAGACAAAGGTGGTGGGGTGAGGGAAATAGTAAAAGGTGGTAAAGACAATGAGAAAACCTCTTACCAGTTCCAGAAAAAATACCCAGCGGCGTTGTTCCAGAATGGCTCCGCAGTTGATCAGCGTCACCAGAATGACCAGCGCAGCCATCAGTTGAAGAAACAAGTCGGTGTGATGCTCAAACAGTAGCAGGAAAAAAAGCATGATGAGCATGGCTGAAAACTGAACCAGTACGTACGTCCTGAACTTTTGTGTACTGACACGTACCTTATGCTTCGAGAGAAATTTTCTTTCTACAATGGCACGTACTTCCGGATCGAAATCCGCGGGGCTCCCAAAAAAGAGCTTCACTTTATTGATAATACCTGTTTTCGCTTTGGCTGCGTACCACAATTCCACCAGATAATGGAAATGCTGCCAAAGGAAGCTGTAGCTGTCGAGTTGCTTGGTAAGACCGTATTTTGCTTCTTCCTCCTCTTCCTGAAAGGTTCCGAAAATCTTGTCCCAGATGATAAACATATCACCGAAGTTTTTGTCGAGATAAGCTTCATTACTCGCGTGATGTACCCTGTGATGAGAAGGGGTCACCAGGATATATTCAAGAATTCCAAGTTTACCTATCAGTTGTGTATGAGTAAAAAATGGGTATAGCCCATGTACGATAAGCATGGTGGTGATCATGGGGGCCGGAAAACCAATAACAGGCAAAACTGCCCAGAACAAGGTTCTGACCACAGCCTGGAAAATAGTGATACGCGTTCCGGCTGTGTAATTGAATTCTTCGCTGGTATGATGTACTACGTGAAAGGCCCAGAACAGATTGACTTTATGACCAAACCGGTGGTACCAATACCATATAAGATCAGTGGCCAGAATGAGTGCGATCCAGGTAAGCAGGGTAGCTTTGATGTCGAAAATAGCGTAGTGCTGATGAAGGTACTCGTAGAAAAAATAAAAAGCAGCTGCTGTAAACATATCAATGAGCCTTTCTGCGATGCCCACATTCATGTTCGCTATGGAGCTATTGAAATGGAAAACTTTTCTGCCCATCTTCTTTGCCACCAGATATTCAATGGCAATAAAGGTTAAGAAAAAGGGTACTGCGATGGCCATGTAATTGAGATTCATCACAAGAAATACTGTAATAGTATAGTTAAAATATAGAGTATATGTACAAATGTAAACAAGCGTTTTAATATTTGCTATTAATCATGCAAGAGGGAAGGGGTAATATTTTGTATGATGATACTTAATGCATTGATAATGTGAATTTTGGTTATTGTTATTTTTCTTAATCTGTGTGGTGGTACGTTGCAGATATTTCATTGTTTATGATTGGGAGATACTGGTGACATCTTTATATTTGTATACTATATAAAGTTAGTAGACTAAATAGAAAAATATAATCAACAAAACAGCTGAATGTCATGGAAAACACTTATCAATTGAAACTGACTTATCCTAAGTCCCAAAGTATTCATCATATCACATCCCTGGTAGAATCTGTGCAGGGAGTTCGTATCAGTCATCTTAATTTCAGCAGCATTGGGAAAGATGTGGTGGGTATCCTGCGCTTTGAAGCTTCCGATCTGGTCAAATTTAATTCAGTTGTACGTCTGATGCGTTCCAAAAATGTAGCGCTGGTGGAAGGTTAAGTATTGCGGACATTCACATTTTGTTGTTGTCTTTATATGCTCCGGTCGTTTGGCCGGAGCTTTTTATTGTCTGATAATACCATATCGGTGTCCATGTGTGCGATCCGTGGCAAAATACTGTAACCTTCGCGGACATACCTGCTCAAAACAAAAAACTCCGCAATGGGAAACCCATCACGGAGTATTCAACTTCCATCACCAATTATCTATTTCACAGGATGTTCGATCACTTTGACGCCGAACTCCGGTGTTCCTTGTAACAATCCGTTTGTGAAGACGGTGTAAATTTTACCTGCTTCCAATGTGATAGTAGAAGTACTGCCGGTAGTGTTGCCGTTGGTTGCATTGGTAAAATTGAGTGGGTAAGATCCCGGATCCACACTTTGGAATGGCCCAAGTGACCAGGCACTGAGTGTTTCTCCGCTAAGGGATGAATTGGCAGCCCTTCCGTAGGCTACGTTGGTGAAGAGAGGTGTTTTATCTTTCAGTACGTTCAGTGTTCCTGCACCCGGTGAGAGATTCACAAATCGTAATTTAGCTTTACCTGCATCCGGCGCTTTCAGATCATCATAAAAAAGGATCAGTGAATCGGCGTTGTTTTTGCTGGTGCGGGCAGCCACTACAGTGTGGTAAAAAGTGGCGATAGGTCCGTTCGGTCTGCCGGTGGCTGAAAACGTAGCGCTGTTGCCAAACTGATACGATGCTTTATAACTGGTATTATTCCCTTCTGTTATGTTAATCTGTACACTTCCGAATACAGTCGGGTAGTATTCAGAAGCCTGGTTGATCGCCACTGGCGTTGGAGTGATTTTATCTGTGAACGTCCAGAAACTGATTCCTGCATTAACCGGACGGGCATTTACAAAACTAATGTAAGCGCTTAGCGGAGGTCTGTCGGCCGCATCAATGTCCAGGTAGGAGGTGTCTTCACAGCCCGTTAGGGCAGTCGCGCCCAGCACGAACAGCAACACCGACTGGATCCTTTTCGATAATTGGAATGTATTCATTTTCATTGTCTGAGAATTAACGAAGGTTGGATTAAAGTTTAGCGGTGATACGAATGAAAGGCTGAATTCCCGCGCTGCCGTTCTGCAAGCCTATGATTGAAGGATTGTTACGTGGATTCAGAGAAGGATCGGTATAGTCGCCCAATTGGTTGAAAGCATTGTTTACACCAATTACACCTTGCAGCGACTTTGTGAACGAATAAGCTACTGACGCATCCACAACCCAGATAGGTTTCAGTTTCTGGTAGAAATAATCGGGCTGAGGGAAATTTGCATTCAAGGCTGAAGCTGTCGTTACGGAGCCGAAATAAATAGCACGTGCCATATAGGTCAGTTTTCCAAGTTTGTAAGTTCCCTGTACATTAATCTTCTGACCAGGAATGTGCGAAGTTACCCGCGCTTTTTCACCGTCGTTGAAAATGATATAGCGGTAAGCTTCCAGTCCTGCCGGTGTGTTCACGCTGGTTACTTCATTTCTTACAAAATTGGCTCCCAACAACAGGTTCAGTGCGCCGCCTCTGAATGGTGTACGGTAGCTACCAGTAATCTCCAATCCTTTCGTTCTTGTACTGAATGAGTTATAGAAGAATTTGGCCTGCGTTGTTCCTGTCTGTACAAAAAGATTACGCACTTCTAGTGGCAGGTTCACATCCGTTGCCGAGAAATTTCCTGTGTTTCCCACACGGTTGTTTACATCTACCAGATATGCGTCTGCAGTCAGTTCAAAGTTTCTGAAAGGCTGCGTGGTGATTCCTAGTGTATAACCTTTTGATTTTTCAGGTGTAAGTGTTGGGAAACCGAGTGCACGGGTAGCGGCACTTTGGTTGGAGGCAGTGACCTGGTCGATAGCGCGGCCCTGCTGAAAACTGGTTGAAGTTTCAGTATAATAATACTGGGCAAGGTCAGGAGCACGGAAACCCGTATTATGTGATCCGCGCAGACCCAGACGATCCGAAATATTGAACTTGGTTGCAATTTTGTAGGTCGTTACGTTACCCAGCCCGGAGAAATTTTCAAGTCGTAAGGCGCCGGATACCAGCCAGTTTTGAGTAATATTTGCTTCCACATCTACGTAGCCGGCCAGGATCGAGCGGTTTACGTTCACAGCATTTTCAGGACGAAAGCCTGCGTGAATTTGAGAACCCGGAGAAAGTCCGTTCAATCCGATTTGTCCTTCATTGGTATTGTAAATAATACCGGTTGCTGTTGTATCCAATCCCCATACGGTTCTCAAATCTCCTTTGGAATAGGAGGCCGATTCCCCTGCAATGATCTGATACGTTTCAACACGGTACTGCGCTCCGAATGCTACGTTGATCCCTTTCAATACTTTGTCAAAATAGCGGCTGATGTCGATACTTCCTGTATTCTGGCTGGCATTGTAGCTCCCTGCATCGAATGTCCTCGGCGTTTTCAAACCCAAACTTGCATTCAGAGAATTGGTAATCACGTTGCCAAAATCGTTTTTCCCGTAAACATTGGAAATATCTACATCCCAGTCACGGATTTTACCTTTGATACCTACCGCCAGCGATTTATCAGAAATGATGTTTTCCATGGCAGGCAGGAAGCCGTCGGGGTAGAGGAATGAGTTGTTACGCTCTGTCCAGCCCGGCAGACGGTATACTGCTGTAAATTGCGAGTTACGATGACTGATCCCTCCGAAAGCATACACCTCTGCATTTTGTCTCAATGGAATGGCTGCATTGAAGAACAAAAGTGCATCCTTAGCCTTGTTGGAACCACCTGCGCGACGGTCAAAAAAATGGCGGTCAATACCTCTGCTCGCCAGAATCGCTTCGTCAATTTCTTTGGTGTATATAGCATCGTAATTACGGGTATTCGCACCGCCTCCGTACACTGGTCCCAGGTATAATCCGGCATCGTCATTACCTGGTAAAAGCGCGATAGCCTGCGTAGCAAATTCAGCTGTAGTGTTGAGATAACCTCCTGTTTTTCCTAACGCAAAACCATAGTTGGCATTCGTACGAGTGGTGGTACCATCACCGCGACGACGTGTACTGGCCGTAGAACTGATGGTAAGTTGCTCAGTGCTTTTGTTCAATACAATATTGATTACCCCGGCAATCGCATCAGAGCCATATTGAGCGGCAGCTCCGTCTCTCAGGATTTCAACTCTTTCAATAGCGGCGGTTGGAATGGAATTCAGGTCATAGCCCGTCGCGCCATTACCCAATCCTCCCCAGTTAATATTAGAGCTTTTGTGGCGACGCTTGCCATTTACAAGTACCAGCACCTGATCCACTCCCAATCCTCTGAGTTGAGAAAGGTTCAGCGCAGAGCCCGCATCTCCGGCATTACTTCCGTTTACTGAATGGAAAGAAGGTGATACGTATTGTAAAAGTTGTGTGATACTCACCTGCGGTGCGGATTCCAGAAGTGGTTTCAAATCAATTACATCCACCGGAACGGGAGAATCCAGTTTGGTGCGGTTCGCATTGCGTGAGCCTACAACCTGTACTTCGCCCAATGTGTGCGTACTTGTCTGAAGTGCCACATTGTATTCATTGGAAGCATGAATAGGCACTTCCTTTGCCAGAAAACCGATGAAGGAGAAAATCAAAGTCTCGCCTTTTACGACAGTCAGTGTGAATTTTCCGTCGCCGTCGGTGATGGTGCCCTGGCGTGTATTTTTGATGGTGATGTTCACTCCCGGTAATGGCTCGCCGTTTTCGGAGGCCGTAACCCGACCCGTGATAATGCGTTGCTGGGCGAGCGTGGCAGTGGAGATAAAAAGTAAAAGGAGTAAAAAATAGTTTTTCATTCAATGACAGGTTTTGGAAGCATGTTATATGCCTCGCGATTTCTAAAAACTGTAAAAGGGATAAGTCAGACTGGCGACGATTGCGGTACACCAGAGATTCAGATCGAATTTGAATGAAGTGCGGGAAGCGTATGAACGCTATATGGTAAACGTTATTCTGATTTGATGATGCACGGGCACTCTTAGAGCAACTTTACAAAGGACTGGGGAGCCTGCAGTTCCTGTCGCTTTCTGCTGTTGAAATAAAAAGTGTAGTGTTAGCTACTTCGCCTGCACATCATCAAATCAGGATTGGAGGTGTAATTATTTGGTTTTCGCTTTGGCGGTAGTTGCTGTTTCTGCCGCTACCAGCGATATATCAAGATTGAATACATCATCAATCGCTTTGTCTCCGATAGAGGAGAATACGCTCTTCGAATTGTATTTAATATCATATTTGGTACGGTCAATGGCGATTTTTGCCTTGCCGGTTACCGCTTTACCATTGCTGGTCACTTCAGCAGGGAAGGTGATATCGTTGGTTACGCCTTTGATCGTCAGTTTGCCTTTTACATCGTATTTGTTGGCTCCGGAAGGTGTCGCAGATACGATTTGTAGTTTTGCAACAGGGTGTTTGTCAACGGCGAAGAAGTCATCGTTTTTGAGGTGTCCTACCAATTTTGCGTTGTATTCTGGATCGGTGATATCCGTCACCGTAAGGTCTTTCAGACTGATTTCAAAGTTGCCACCTTTCAACTTTCCGTCGTTCAAGATGAGCGATCCCTGCTTGATCGGCGCCGTTCCTGAATGCTCACCGGTTACTTTTTTAGCGTGCCATACCAGCTTACTTTGTTTCGCGTCCACAGCGTAAGAAGCTTCTTTTGCGGTTTTATCCGATGGATTTGTAAATGAAACCAGACCGAAAGCGGTCAGTGAAAGAATGGGGATAAGTATCTTTTTCATGTTATTTTTATTTAATATATTAATTCTATTGATTTTATAGACTAGTAAATTTTAAAAATCCGGTCAGGATCAGATAACCCCGACCGGGATTGTTGCTCTATGAGCTTGCAATTAGCTTCGCCACTTATCGTTAGGGCAGCATTTCCCTTTGCTGTTAGAACGACATAAAACAGGACGAGTTGAACAAAAGTTGTTGTACATGATTTTGTAAATTTATAGTTCCTAAAATTAGGCAGGTTAGCACTTATTCCGCCCTGGAAAGTTGCTAAGAGTTCAACGAGCCTGTCTCTCCCTCTTTCTTTATAAATCCACGCTTACTTCGCAGGTAGTAATTGTAAGACGTTGCAAAGGTAAGTGCAAGAATTCTGGATTGTCAAAGATTGGGTCTGCTATTTTGGACTAAATCGGGAATTGTACCACAGAACCTGAAGTTACAAATCACCATTCTCTTTTCTGTTCCAGTGGATATTTCTTTTCAATTTTATTTAAAACAACAAAAATAGAGTCACGGTTTTCATTTACACCAGACAGGAGAAACTGCCCTGTATCGTGCAATTCGTACCTAAGGGTTAGTTGTACTGTGCTGTCAGCGCGATTTTTGAGTTTGAATACTTTGTTAATAGTATCCGCCTGGTAACCATAGTAATGGCGGCCAATATTCCCGTAATACTCTGTGGTACGGATGGAATTTTTAGTATTGAGCTTAAAAGGTTTGTCAAGCTGAATACTAATTGAATTGAATTTTTCGAATACTACATTTTGCCACCTTGTGGTGTCGCCGATGGCTTCAGGAATAAACCGGTCATTCAGCTTAAACTCAGATACCTTGTAAAATCCACTGATACCCGGGAGCCCATCAGCAAGTGGAAGCTTGAATGATTTTCCACTCGCATACAGATTCCCGTAACCAAAACCACGGTAGATTACGAACAGGAATATGAACCCGTATTTCAATGCGAGTCTGGTGTATTTGTACCAGGTAGCAGGTAGTTCAAATTGCTGAACGTAGGTGAGCGCAACTGCTTTGTATTCAATAATGATCTGATAATATTTACCCGCATCTCTGACCAGTAACAGAAGTGAAAGGCTCAGCAAATGCAGACTGGTGAGTTCCACACCCGCGTTATAACCAATATTCACAAACCAGATTGGTAAGAGAATAGCAATCATCATAAACGCTCCCAAAGTTGTAGTGCGTCGATAAAGCAAAAGCAGCGTGGCCACAAGCTCGAATATACCTGCAAAAACTTCAAAAAAAGGAGATACGCCTGTCGTAAGCCAGTACAACTTTCCAGGCGTGAAGTCTCCCAGATTGGTATTCAGCTGACTGATCGTCGGAAAGGGCATTTGTACAGGAAATACTTTCGCCCAGGCAAACCACGACATCCTCAACGCCACGCCGTAGCGGGCTGCGGTATAAAACCAATAATAAACGGTTTCGTCATTTCTCCGTTTCTTATCAATTTGTTGCCATGCAAAACCTGCAGCAATACATATCAGCACAGTAATAAACCAGCCCGTATAGTTCTTTCCTTCCTGGCTTGCAAAAAACCAGGGTTTGTTTTGAGAAACCACATCCAGCCAGCGGAACGGGTAGGAATTAACATTGAATCCGGCGTCGAAGTTTTGGCTGTAGAACTCCGGGTTGAAGGGGATCGTGCTTACGACAGCATACACCAGGGCTGCGCGTACGGCAATTTTTTCATAAGCTTTCCATGGCGAGGAAAGCCCGTTGGTCACTTTTTCAGACATGATAATTTGAGTAATAAGGATTGAATTCTTCACACGCATTTTTTCAGGACGAAATCGGTAGTCGTGTGTCGGGTTGCAAAAGTAGAATGGCTTTCAGGGCATTGCAACCGGTTTGGTGGTATGAAATCGAATAAATCCATTAAATCTATAAAATTAATAGACAAATGATTGTGATCATTTTTTTGACGCTATATCTTTGCCTCAGGTTTTAGGATAATACAGCCACGCTGAGTTTATCATGAAGCCCTGAATAACCGGGGGAAATCCTGCAAATGTCCCTGGTGCGAGTAAATGTTTCGGAAGTTCTTCCGGAAGGAATATTGTCAATCTTTTTTATAATCTTTTCAAAATCAACTTGTATGAAAATCAACCAGATCAAGTCTGTGGCGTTAGCAGGGGCCACGTTTTTGAGCAGCTTCGCCTTCGCCGACGACCATTCAGCCGGTAAATCTCCGAAGCAGGGTATTTGGAGAGGGGAGTTCGTGATCAGCGAAACCAGAATCCCTTTCAATTTTGAGTATAACAACAAAGACAAAGAGCATCCGGTTTTGACGTTACTGAACGGTACAAGACGCGATGATTTCAAAGTGACCAAGTTGAGCGGAGATTCGATCTTCGTGAAGATGAATACCTATGATGCTGCGTTGGTAGCCAATGTGGAGTCGGACGGGAAGATTACGGGAGAATACAGAAGTCTGGTTCCGGGTTTCCGTGGAAGCGCACTTCCGTTTTCGGCAGAACATGGTAAAGACTACAGATTTGTAGAAAAAGGTAAGGAACAACCTACCAAACATAATTTATCCGGAAAATGGGATCTGGCCGTGTATAGCAAGGCAAAAATGCCTGACAACATTGCTATCCTGAAACAGGAAGGTAATAAGCTGACAGGTGTGGTGATGTCGACAGTGGGCGACAGCCGCGAGCTGGAAGGTGTGGTACAGGGTGATGAGTTTGTACTTTCTCACTTCTCAGGACCAAACCCCAGGGTTTATAAAGGTAAAATCAATGAAGATGGTTCTATCACTGGTGTGATCAGCTCCGGAATCTATGACAATACGAAATTTGAAGGAAACAAAAATGCACAGGCTGCATTGCCGGATCCTTACAAGCTAACTTTCCTGAAAGAAGGTTATAGTAAACTGGATTTCACTTTACCTGATCTGGACGGTAAAAATGTATCGTTGAGCAACGACAAATACAAAGGCAAAGTAGTGATTGTAGAAATCATCGGAACATGGTGCCCTAACTGCACCGATCAGACGACCTTCCTGGCTCCGTGGTATAAGGCCAACAAAGAGCGTGGAGTAGAAGCGATTGCCATTGGTTTTGAGCAAAAAGATGACCTGGCTTATGCGAAATACACGCTGGGAACGCTGAAAAAGAAATATGGTATCGAGTATGATATCTTGTTCGGTGGTATTGCGGATAAAAAAGTAGCGTCAGAAAAATTGCCTGCTTTGAACCGTATGATGGCTTTCCCGACAACGATTATTATTGACAGAAAAGGAGATGTACGCCAGATTCACACAGGCTACACAGGGGAGATTACCGGTGATTACTTCACTGAGTACGTTAAAAAATGGAACAAGGATCTCGACGCGCTGATCGCTGAGCCTGTTCCGGCATCATTTGCTGCTTCCAACAGCAAATCAGTAAAGAACTCCAAATAACAAGGTGGGTTAAGTAACAAGGTAGTTTGGGACAACTGCAGGGCGAATGTCATGCGCCCTGTAGTTGTTTAATCTAAACTTGCGCAGCTTCCTGTCAATCTGATATTTTATGATAACCAGACTTCTTCTTTTTTTTGTACTGATTTCTTTCACACTACACGCACAAGAGGCGGAGGACATTGCCAAATGGAATGTATCTGTTTCAAATAAAAATGCCAAAGCAGGTGATGAGGTAGAGCTTATCTTCTCGGCTAGCATAGAAAAAAACTGGAAGCTCTATTCGTCAGATTTTAAAAATGACATTGGTCCGTTGCCAACAGAGTTTAAGATTGATACAGCCGATTCCTTCCGCATTGTCGGAGATGTAAATGCTGTTAATCCCAAAAAAACGGTGGATCCAACCTGGGAAGTTGCTTATACTTATTTTCAGGATAAAGGGGAGTTTCGTCAGAAAATAAAGGTGAATAATACTGGCTATGTTGTCAAGGGCACTATCAAAGGACTGCTTTGCAGCAATGTAGACGGGCTTTGTATCCCATTTCAGGAATCTTTTCAGGTCAATTGAAATAGAAGAGAATGGAAAAGATCAGAAAAACCTTCGTGATTCTGCTGACGCTCTGTCTGTTTACAACGGTAGTCGGGTTTCAGATGCAGGACAAAGAAGTAGATACCAAAGAAGACCTGGGTGAACGGCTTTTTTTTGACCCGATACTGTCCAAAGGTCAGGCGATCAGTTGCGCGTCCTGCCACATTCCGGCATTTGCATTTGCTGACACAGCCGCTTTCAGTATAGGGGATAAAGGCACGAAGTTGCCGCGCAACAGTCCGGCATTGACCAACTTATCGGGACGTACAGATTTTTTCTGGGATGGCAGGTCAGGCTCATTGGAAGATCAGGTACTTGGGCCGCTTGCTGCACATGACGAAATGGATTTGCCGATTGAACAAGCGGTAGAGAGACTTAAGAAGAATGACTTTTACAGCGCCGCATTTCAAAAAATATTCAAGGCTGAAGTAAATGCGCGAAATCTTCAGAAGGCAATTGCTTCTTTTGAAAGAACGCTGGAAACAACCAATACGCCTTATGATCGCTTTCTGGATGGCAATGAAGATGCCCTGACGCCTGCAGCCAAACGTGGACGTATACTATTTATCGGTAAAGCCAATTGCGCTACCTGTCATTCAGGCGAAGACTTTACGGCGGACCGTTTTAAGAATATAGGTCTGTTCAACGGAGCTGAACTGGCTGATGCAGGACGTTTCACGATTACCAAAGACAGTTCACATATCGGCCTTTTTAAAGTTCCTGGTTTGAGAAATGTAGCAGTCACTGCGCCATACATGCATAATGCCATGTTCAAGACATTGAAGGAAGTGGTATCTTATTACAACACACCTGATAAGTTTGTCAGCAACAGCATCAACCGCGACTTATCGCTGGGCGCATCGCTCAACCTTACTGATCCTGAAATGAATGATATTGTCGCTTTCCTGGAAGCACTCACCGACGACCGTTTTATCAATAAGTAAGTACGCGCTCAACGTTATGCTTAAAAGCCGGAGAATCCTGAATGGAGCTCCGGCTTTTTTATCGGTTCGGTTTTGGCGTGTTATCCAAATTTTCAAAACTTCGAATTTGTATATACTACCATCTGTGACAGTAATTTTTTGTTTTTACTATCTGCAACGTTAAAGTTGATGGTATGCAGCGAGAACACCACGTGCAGTCATCGAGTACAGCGCACAACAGCGTTAATGCTGATTCTGAAAAAGGGGCAGCTCATCGTAGTATTTGTAGCAAACATTAATTCAGCTGCAATTTGAGGTGCAGCGCACCGTAATAAACGTGTTATGACTATATGTTACTTGAAGTTTTCAAAATTGCGAATTTGTATATGTTACTCCCTGGCCCGTGTCATCACGGGACTTCTGCTAGTTGTAGTTTTCAAAACTGCAAATTGATACAATATACAGTTCGTGACAAGAAGGTGCCGAATAGCGTAATAAACCATAATCAGCGCCTGTTGCTATTGATCAGTTTTTCATGGTATATTGAACTGTCAAAACGTACCATGATGTATAAAGAGAAAATTTTCAGCTTGTTATGTGTGGTGTTACTGCTGTGTTCCGTAACCAGTTCTGCTATTGCCAGCCGCGTGTCATATATTGATTCAGTTGCAAAAGACAAGCGATTTTTGGATAAAAAAGAAATTGGAAAATCCTGTAACAAAACACTGATCGTATTCTTTGATGGATTACGTCCTGACTACATTACTGAAGCGCAAATGCCCAGATTGTTTGCTTTCAAAAAAAGCGCTGCGCTGGGAACGCGGCATCACAGCGTTTTTCCAACAGTAACCCGGGTCAATTCCGCCTCTTATGCTACAGGCTCTTATCCCGGAACGCATGGTATATTGGGCAATGCCGTATATTTTCCGAAGGTTAAACCCAATGCTGCTATAGGTACTTCCTACGGAGATCTGATGAGAGTAGCAGAGTCAGAATCCGGTAAATTGCTGACTGCACAGTCGTTAGGAGAGGTGTTGACTGAAGCCGGCGAAAGCATGATGGTATTCAGCTCAGGAACGAGTGGACAAGCTTTTTTACAAAATCACAAAGTAGGAAATGGTGCGATCATTAATCCGATCCTGATTTTGCCTGAATCGAAGAAAGCTGCGATCATAGCAGATTTGGGGGCAGCACCGGAAGAAGAAAATAAGAACGGAAGACATCAATGGATTACAGATGCGCTTTTCAAATACGGCTTGCAGGAAAACGGGCCGCTCGTGAATGCAATCTGGTATTCGGATCCTGATGGAGCAGCACATGAACATGGCATGGGATCCGCTGAAGCTGTGGCCTCCCTTCGGTTTGTAGATAGTCAGTTTGGCAGAATTCTGGATTCGCTGGCAGCGCGTGGATTGAAGGAGAAATGCAACATTATTGTATCCACCGACCATGGATTTGTGACGCATACCGGCAAAGTCGGACTGACGGATTTTCTGATTGAGAAGAAACTGAAACAGGATAAAGAATCGGATGATGTGGTAGTGGCAGAAGGTGCTATTTATGTAAAGGATTATGATAATGACAAAATTCAAAGGATAGTGGAGGCATTGCATGGGGAAGAGTGGGTGGGAGCAGTATTTACAAAATCTGCTAAAAAAGGAGATATGAAAGGCTGGGTTAGTGGCACATTGTCCTTAGATGTTATTCACTACAATCACCCCGAACGGGCAGGCGACATACTTGTGGCTATGAACTGGAACGACCAGGAAAATGGTAAAGGTTACGCAGGATCCGACTTCTCCAGAGGTGTAGCCGGACATGGCGGTTCGAGTCCCTATGAAATCAATATTCTGCTTATGGTCAGCGGCCCGGACTTCCGGAATGGTTTTGTATCCAAACTGCCAACCTCCAATATTGACATTGCCCCAACTGTACTTGCATTATACGACCTGCAGTTACCGGCCGGCATGGATGGTCGGGTGATCAAAGAATTATTAAAAAAGACAGCTTCCAAATCGCCGATATCTAAAAAAGAAATCCTGCAAACTGAGGTGAAATATCCCTGGGGCAGCTATCAGCTGTTCCTTGAAAGATCGCTGCTCGGGGAATACCGATATGTAAATTTTACGAAGGTGGAGAGGAAGAGGAGGTAGGGGTGAACTGGATTACCAATACCTCATCCCCGGATTACATCCGGCGCTATTCGTGTTGGATCCCTACGGGATCAGCAAAAACACTGAAATTAGCGCTTCCCTGGCCCGTGTCCTCACGGGACTTTGCATGATGCTAACTTACTTAAAATCTCACTGCGGTGACGTAAAATCAATTATCCATTCAATACCATATTTGTCCCGGAACATGCCGAAGTAGGAACCCCAGGGACTATCAGTCATGGGTACTTCTATGGCCCCACCTTCTGAAAGCCCGCTAAATAATCTGTCTGCTTCTTCACGACTCTCTGCGCTTACAGAGATCTTCGACCTGTTTTCGTTTTCATTCACTTTGCCCATAAATTGCGGGACGTCGTTGCCTATCAGCACATTTGGGCCGATTGATAAAGCAATATGCATAAGCTTATTAGCCTCGCTTTCTGCCAATGGATGTTCAGCGCCTGCTATCTCTTTGAAGCGGATGATCTTTGTGAACTCCCCGCCAAATACGGATCTGTAAAAATGGAATGCTTCCTCGGCGTTACCGTTGAAGTTGATGTGCGGATTGATGAGTGCCATGAGAGTAATGTGTTAAGGGTTTGATTTAGTGGTTATTGTAGTTTGTGAAGTCGATATCTTTTCTGATTTACTGTATGTTGTCTATTTAGCTAATGGGTTTCATTGTCCTTTTTTTAATAAACGTTATTAAATTTAGGCGAATAAAATAATAAGTAAAAGCTCCAGGCGCTACGATAAGTTGTTGGATTGCTTGTCATAATATGGTGAATTGGTTGCTCCATGTCGATTATAAGTCTTTTTGACCGGTAGACCATTGTAGTTGAGATTGTTCCAGCATAGATTTTTAGCATTTGCAACGCGATCAATTAAATCACTTCTTATGCAATCTTCTTATTGCGTTACAAACGCAAAACCATGCAACCCCGATTGCAAATCGGGGTTAGCGCCCACAAAAAAAATGGCGAAGACCATCCTGATCTCCGCCATTCGCTTACTGATACCTTCTTTACACTGCCTTTGAAATGAATATTTTCTGATTGGCTACTTCTATAAAATCAATCAGGATTGAATTGGGGTCGTTGTTGCGTACATAGGTTTTGATCTTACGGAGCAGGTCGTACAGCGGCTCTGTATACTTATGACCGGTATGTTTCTGAAATTCTTCCACGGTCAGGCTCTGTTCATTGCGGATCAGCAAATGCAATCCGATGAAGAAATACGAAACGGGCAGTTTGCTGCCTTCCAGCAGGGTTCCGCTTTGTAATGTGGTTCTGAATTTACATTTCTTACATTGAAACTGATGTTTGGAAGCCAGCCAGTAGTGATCTTTGCAGCCACATTTTTTGCAGGCGATTCCTTTTCTCAATCGATACTCACGGAATGCTTCAAGAGCAAGTTCCTCATTTTTGTAGACATTAATCAAATCGTTGGTAACCATGGTTGGTGTGTCTCATTACTCATGCTCCAAAAGTACAGAGATAATTTTATAAATACATATACTCTATCGAATTAGTATACAAATTTTGGTGGTACGTTTCCCGATTCCTTATTCTATGAAATCTAGTAAGGTTATAGAGAATTTTTCGAAATTATATTTTGTGAATGATAATGATTTGTTGTTTTGATTTTGAAAATTGTATAATTTGTTTCCGTTTTAGTGCTTTTAGTGATTAGACTCAACGTTCCGGTGGCAACGTGTAGAAATGGAAGTGGTACAATGCCTTTCTCCTGAAAAGGGGGAGCATGCAAACCAGTATGTTTGCAGGGCAACACCGGATATTATAGCTTTTAAATAAGTGCAGTATACAGGAGTACAATCAAACAAACCATTATTCAAATGCCCAAATTGAACGAAAAGCAGACAGCACTTGGCGACGTAGCAGCCAGGCAGTTGGCCATTGCAACGCGGACGGTGCCACAGATGGTATCCATCACACCGCGTTGGCTCACGCATCTTTTAAACTGGATTCCTGTCGAATCAGGCGTTTACAGATTGAACAAGGTAAAAGAAGGCAGCCGCGCCGAGGTGGATTGTTCGGGTCGTGATGAGCGTGAACTGCCACATACGTTTATTGATTATGTCGAAAATCCG
Source organism: Dyadobacter luteus (assembly GCF_003383615.1). Lineage (GTDB taxonomy): Bacteria > Bacteroidota > Bacteroidia > Cytophagales > Spirosomataceae > Dyadobacter > Dyadobacter luteus. The sequence goes on along the minus strand of NZ_QNUL01000007.1, from coordinate 7,411 downwards.
AGAGAGTATAACCTCAATGCAGTGAACACTGTGCTGGATGTGCATACCAGGGTTTCGGATTTGTACAGCAAGCCGTATAACCAGATCAGTGAGCAGCTGCGTCTTACCATAGAAAGCATCAAGGAGCGTCAGGAAAGTGAGCTGATCAATAATGAAGAGTATGGTCTGTTGCACAGCATTGCAGATTCGCAGCGTATTAAAACACGCATCGGTCCTCCGACACCGGACGATTTCGATGAACTGATTTCTAAAGTATGGAAAGAACCAGGTTTCTTTCTGCTTCATCCACAGGCGATTGCAGCATTTGGCCGTGAATGTACTCGTAAAGGCGTACCACCTCCGACAGTTTCGCTTTTTGGTTCACAATTCATTACCTGGAGAGGTATCCCACTTTTCCCTTCTGATAAATTGCCAATCGAAAATGGTAAAACAAAGGTAATTCTGATGCGTACGGGCGAAAGTCGCCAGGGTGTAGTAGGGCTGTATCAGCCAGGCTTGCCGGGTGAGCAGTCACCGGGACTATCGGTTCGCTTTATGGGGATCAACGACAAGGCTATTGCATCTTATCTTGTATCACTGTATTGCTCTCTGGCCGTGTTGGTGGACGACGCCATTGCTGTGCTGGAAGATGTAGAAATCGGAAACTACCATGAGTATAAATATTGATCAGATACCGTCCGGAGAAAATATAAGTGGTGTGCCTGATGCAGCGGAGCTGGAAAAGCTGGCAAACGAGCTTTTCCAGCTCATGCCGAATGAGGTACCTGCGGCTAATTTTTCTCCTGACCTGGCAGATCATCCCAGGCTTGGCAAAGCGCTGAATCTGGTTCATGATAAACTGCCTTCGCTGTTTGCTGGTGGAAACGGATTCAATGTGAATGATCCGCAGACAAGTCTGCCGGATCCGCATTTCCCCGTAAACAGTGCCCCTGTGTCCGGGTTAGGTGTTTCGCCTTCCGGATTGTCAGGTTCCAATGCTTTAAATTTGGGTGGTTTTCAGGCAGAGGATAACAATTTCTTTAAACCCACATTGTCGTCGGCTCAGCCTGCATCAGCTTCACCAGCTTCGGGTGGCATATCACCGTCTGCGGTGAACCAGCGGAACGCGGTGGATCTGAGTAATCCGCAAACGAGCTTCCATGATCCGCATGTTGGTGTTCCTACGGCTTCTACTGCAGGTTTCGGGCAGGTTCCGCAGTCTGTGGCAGGAAGTGGTATATCGCCTTCGGTGCTGCCCGGGCAATCCAATGCTTTTGGCGACGATCTGAGCCGTATACTTTCTGAGATACCAGTTTTTAGAAATGAAACGCAGGTACCTTTAAATGCCGGTTCTGCCGGAAGCCAGTATTACTTTTTGTCGGGTGCCGGTTTTGGAAGTCATGATCCGTATGCAGCCAGTCGTGGGTTTGATTCCCAAACGGGCTCAAAAGCACTGCCGCTTGTAAAGGATGCAGCAGGAAATGTTTTTGATGTGGAACGGGTGAAGCGTGATTTTCCTGTATTTCGGGAAACAGTGAACGGACATCCGTTGGTGTGGCTGGACAATGCCGCTACTACACAAAAACCGAAACAGGTGATCGACCGGATCGTGTATTTCTACGAGCATGAAAACTCGAATATTCACCGTGCAGCGCATGAGCTGGCAGCGAGAGCTACGGATGCATACGAAGGGGCGCGCGAGAAATCCAGAGCGTTTTTGAATGCACGGTCGGTGAATGAGATCATATTTGTGAGAGGTGCTACAGAGGCGATTAACCTGGTAGCTAAAACATGGGGAGCGCAAAACCTGAATGCCGGCGACGAGATCATCGTGAGTAACCTGGAGCACCATGCCAACATCGTTCCCTGGCAGCAATTGGCGGCAAAAAAGGGATTGAAACTCCGCGTGATTCCGGTAGATGACGATGGACAGATTCTTTTGAGTGAATATGCCAAATTGCTTAATCCAAGAACGAAACTGGTTTCGTTTACACAGGTTTCAAATGCATTAGGTACGGTTACGCCGGCGAAGCAGATTGTGGAAATGGCGCACGCGGCCGGAGCCAGAGTTTTGGTAGACGGTGCTCAGTCGGTTTCACACATGCGTTCTGATGTACAGGCGCTGAATTGCGACTGGTTCGTGTTTTCGGGACATAAAGTGTTCGGACCTACTGGGATCGGGGTACTTTATGGCAAAGAAGATTTGCTGAATACAACGGATCCGTGGCAGGGTGGGGGTAATATGATCAAGGATGTAACCTTTGAATATACCCAGTTTCACAATGCTCCGAACAGATTTGAAGCAGGAACCGGCAATATCGCCGACGCCGTAGGGCTGGGTGCTGCGATTGATTATGTCAATAAAATCGGGATTGATGTAATTCATGATTATGAGCATCATTTGCTGGTATATGCAACGGGGCTGTTGAAGGATATTCCGGGCTTACGCCTGATCGGTACAGCGCAGAACAAAGCATCGGTGATGTCTTTTGTTTTTGACAAATACCAGACGGAAGAAGTGGGAGCTGAACTGAACAAAGTTGGGATTGCTGTACGGTCGGGTCACCATTGTGCGCAGCCTATTTTGAGAAGATTCGGCGTGGAAACAACAGTTCGTCCTTCTCTTGCGTTTTATAATACCTGTGCAGATGTAGACCTGTTGGTCGATACTTTGTATAGATTGCGGAGCGCAAAGAAGTAACAGATTCCAGATTATAAAATTACATCCGGTGTTGATCTGATTTTTATAGATCGGCGCCGGATTTTATGAAACAGACCATGAGCAACAAGGCGAATACGCAGTCATTATTGAGTATTTTAAGAAAAACCCACCTGGCAGAATGGGAGGCAACACCTTCTATTCACGACACCACTGCCTGGCTGGACGACCTCATTCATTTTCTGTTTCCCAACAACCATTTACCTAAAAGAAATGCGTACGAAGGGGTTTTGAAAAAAAATCAGATCGATCTCGAAAATCTTCTTTTGAGTTATCTTGAACCATCCGGACTGCAAATTGAAGAGGTGGTGACTGAATTTTACAATTCGCTGGAAAGTATCTACCATGATCTCCGCCAGGATGCCGTCAAGATTTATGAATACGATCCTGCTGCGACGAGTGTCAATGAGGTAATTGTTTCTTATCCGGGATTTTATGCGATTACGGTTTACCGTATTGCCAATAAGCTGAGTTTGTTGCAAGTACCTATGTTGCCACGAATAGTGAGCGAATATGCACATGGTAAAACGGGAATCGATATCCACCCGAATGCTACCATTGGTGTGCCGTTTATGATTGACCACGGTACAGGTATTGTGATCGGAGAAACGACCGTGATTGGTAAAAATGTGAGTATCTATCAGGGGGTTACCCTGGGTGCGCTGCAAGTGGCGAAGAGTCTTGCGGAAGTGAAACGGCACCCTACTGTAGAAGATAACGTGATTATTTATGCCCGCACCACCATTCTGGGAGGGAATACCGTAATCGGCAAGAACAGCGTGATCGGAGGAAGTGTATTTTTGACCAAAAGCGTCGAACCCAACTCGCAGGTTTTCAACACACACCAGCTTCGGATTACGGTGAAGGAAACAGCGTGAAAAGCTGATAGCTGTTAGCATTTAGCTATTAGCCTTGACATTGACTCGGAACAGATATAAGAGTTGAAAGCTGATAGTCGATAACCTGAAAAGGCTCCGCGCTGTAAAATTTCGCGCAGAGCCTTCGTTGTTTAAAGTATGCTCTTAAAAGCAAGAGGTGATAAGCTAACAGCTCATCGCTAACAGCTAATAGCTATTAAAATGCCTGTGCAAAGATTTTTGCGAAATCTTCCAGTTTGATCTGGCCTGTTACCGGCGAACCTTGTGCGTCAAAGTCAGATTGTAATTTTCCTTCACGCAAAGCCACTCCCATTTCTTGATAAAGTCCGGCCATTTCTTCAGGAAGACCGGCCTGTGTCATGCCCTGTAATGCCTGTTCGTCTGTGAATTCAACCCATGGCAACTCTGGTTTTCCAACCGCACTTCCCAATACAGAAGCCAGATCGGCCGGCGTGCGTACGTCGCTGACGATGTAACGAATGTTTTTGCCAACAGATTCTTTCACAAGTTCTTCTGCAATGGCCGAAGCAATATCTTCAGGATGAACCAATGGAATTTTTACATCAGAAGGATAATTTCCTCCTGTGATGCCGGCCCCTTTGATCAAAGGAATATCATTGAAAAGGTTATTGAAGAAATAACCTGCACGCAGGAAAGTGATGTTTACGTTTTCCAGTTTTTCGTAAATCTTTTCAATGTTATGCAAACCTGCGATAGGACCGGTACCTGCCGGAACATCTGCACCGATGCTGCTCAGCATCACTACTCTGCCAACACCCGATTTTTGAATTGCCGTTGAGAAAGCTTCGCCTGCAGCGGTGGTATTCGCAATAATATTTACACCACCCATGTTTGGAGGTGTCATAACATATACTGCATCAGCACCTGTAAATGCTTCAGTCAGGAATGTTGCATCAGATACAGAACCGATTGCTGCTTTGGCGCCAAGTGCTTCAATCGCTGACTGGTTATGCGCTGCGCTGCTGATTACTTTCACATCGTGGCCAGCTGCTACAAGTTTTTTGGTAAGTGGTAATCCTATGTTCCCGAGAGAACCTGCAAGTGTAATTTTCATGTCGATTGTTTTTTTATTTGATAAGACAAAAGTATTTTTGTACTTACTTTTATACAAGTACTTACCCCAAAGTATGTATCAATATGGCTGCTGTTAAAGAGACTTCTACGATTCAGGAAAACAAACAATATGCCCTGGAAAAATGCCCTGTCACCTATGCAATGGAGAAGATAGGTGGGTATTGGAAACCCATTATTTTGTACCATTTGTCTATTGGAGATAAACGTTACAGCGAGATCAAAAAGGCGATTCCCGCCATTACAGAGAAGGTTTTGATTCAGCATTTGAAACAATTGGAAGCGGATAATCTGGTGATACGGGAAGCGCTGCCTGTTGTTCCGCCACATGTTACCTACAAGCTCAGTACCAGCGGAAAGGGTTTGATTCCTGTCATCGGAGCTATGGCTACCTGGGCTATTGAGGAAAGTAATGGTATGTATAGCCATCTTTAATTTTCTGAAAAATGGCTTTTGAAAAAATTGTAATCATAGATTCCTGCGGTCTTACGCAGCCCGAACTTTCAGAAATCGAGAAGTATTCGTCGGCTCCGATGGTGGTTTATGATGATGTTCCCGGTTCCGAAGAAGGAATCATACTCAGAATCGGCGACGCAGATGCCGTGCTGGTCAGCTGGCGAACACGTATCCCGGCATCGGTATTAAATGCTGTGTACAATGTAAAGTATATCGGTATGTGCTGCAGTTTATATGATGAAAAAGCCGCGAATGTCGATATCGCCAGAGCAAGGGAACTGGGTATTGCTGTGAAAGGCGTCCGGGATTATGGAGACGAAGGAACGGTGGAGTTTCTGTTTGCCCAGCTGATTGCCTTGTTCAAAGGTTTTGGTCAATACCAATGGCGCACAGCTCCGGCAGAACTGAAAGGAAAGAGTATAGGAATTATCGGTATGGGGACATTGGGAGCGATGGTGGCAGAAACGGCCTTGCACTTTGGTATGGAAGTATTTTATTTCAACCGCAGCAGAAAACCGGAGCTGGAAGCAAAAGGAATTACATACTTGTCTTTGTCGGAGTTGATGGCAACCTGTGATATAATCACCACCCACACACCTAAAAATGCACTGATACTCAGTCATGACGATTTTCAACTCAAAAAGCCTAACTCCATATTTATCAATACTTCTCTCGGTCCCACATTTGAAAAAGAAGCGCTCGCTGAATGGCTGAAACGGGATGGCAGCTCATTTGCTATTTTTGATCTGGAAGGAATAGGCGTTTACCGTTCAGATCTTGAATCTGCGGAAAGGGTAATACTTTATCAGGGAAGCTCAGGCTCAACAGCCGAAGCAAAAAAGCGGCTTTCTCAAAAGGTTTTGAGCAATATTGAGAATTATCTTAACTCCTGAATTAAGAGGAATTCCGTGCGCTAATGTTAGAGTGACGCTGTTCAATAGACATGCTAAGTAACCATCTGTCTATGAAAAGTATCTTAATTTCTTGTCTAAACAAGAAATCCCGTCTTCATTATAAATAATCCGTTTTTTACAATTGGTTTTTCCGGGATGAGGCTTACCTTTGGTATTTATTTATAAAGAGTCTATTTAAAAATACAGTATTTTACTGTTCCCTTCATGAAACAAACAGAGAATAAGGCCCCTTCACCTATACAGTTTGACACTATAGAAGTTACTGCTTACAAAGATGTAACGCCCCACATGCGTAGTATCACTTTCAAAGGCTGTCGTGCGGCAAGCCGAAAAAGTTTGAGTCCCGGAGCGCATGTGAAAGTTTTTCTTCCGTTACCTGGTCAGGATAGACCTGTACTACCGACTTTGGATGAATCGGGCAAAGTAGTACACCCGCCTCAGGATATAAAACCGATTGTAAGAACCTATACACTCAGAAGTTATAACGCCGAAACGGGTGAGATTCAGATTGACTTTGTTCTGCATGGCGATAATGGTCCGGCTTCGGCCTGGGCAGGAAAAGTGCAACCGGGAGATATAATTGGTCTTGCGTATAGAGAAGGACTTGCTTCCTACACGGCCGATCACTTTGTATTCGGAGGAGATGAAACGGCACTTCCGGCAATCAGCGGAATTCTTGAAAACCTTCCTGCATCGGCAACTGGCGAGGCATGGATTGAAATAGCGGGACCACAAGAAGAGCAGGAGATTATCACAGAAAGTCAGGTGAAAATTAACTGGCTGCATCGTAATGAGACAGCCGCACATGGCGATTTGCTCATCAATGCCTTGTTAAATGTAAACACTCCTGACGCCGGGGTAAAACCTTACGTTTGGGTAGCAGCGGAATTTGAAACGATCAAACAATTGCGCAATCACTTCCGCGAAAACTGGAATCTGGATAAGTCAGAACATGCTGTAGCCTACTGGAAACTGGATATGGACGAGGATAAATTCCATGATTTGAGACATCAGCAGATGGCTGAGCAAAAGTAAGTGGAAGCGCTCGTGATCAAATATAAAATAAGGTCTGTTCTGTTCTGTTCGATGTGTATGCTTTTGGTGCATGCAGGTTTCGCTTTTCAGGAAAAGAAAGATTGTGCGTTGTCGGGTTTCGTTTTGAACGACCAGGGCGTTGCGCTCGACAGGGCCATTATCCGGATCGAAGGCGGTAGCAACCAGCTGGCCGATTCTTCGGGGGCTTTTTGTTTTACCTATGTAAAAAACGGAACCTATATAATACTAAATTAGAAATAAAAAGTCGTATATTTGAGTATGAAATATGCTGACATTATAAAAGAGTCTGAATCGGATTTACTCCAATTAGAAAAGCG
>NZ_QNUL01000006.1 GCF_003383615.1 Dyadobacter luteus | reverse complement strand
CATGTATTAAGCCTGCCGCTAGCGTTCATCCTGAGCCAGGATCAAACTCTCCATTGTAAATTTTTTTGTGATCTCTATTCCGAAAAATAGGACCGAATCTTCTTAAACGAATATTCTTCTTGCTCTCTTCATCATGTCAAAGAACGTCGCTCTGATCTCTCTCAGAACTCGTGGTCTCGATCGTTTTCGCTACCGTTGTTCCCGTTTGGGAGTGCAAAAGTGGCAGCTTTATTTTTAATACGCAAGTATTGATGCAAAGTATTTATGACTTTTTTTGAAGAATTTTCACAAGTAGCTCTATTATAGATATTTAAAATCGAAAGTTTTTGGAAAATTTTCAATGGGGGGGGGAGGCAGTGATCATAAAACACACAATCAATCCCCTGACAGATGTACCAACCAGAAGTCATAATCCTTGTTCTAAACATTAATGGTAATAGAAGGAGCACACTATTATATTATATAGTGTATTCACTGTACGGGCTTTTAACAAATCTTGTATTCCAATAATGCTTATATACTGTCTAGCAGAAAATTTATCATGTCATTTAATCTAAACTATGACTAGGATCGTATATGAGATCGATAATTCTATACTCATCTAATCACTATGCTTATGAAGCTTTTCAATTTACCCACATGGTCTACAAGATCTCTTCTAGGGCTTATTTTACTTGCGGCATCTTTTCAGGCTTGCCAGGATCACCGACTCCCACCTGTGCAGCAGGAGTTGCCGGATCAAACATTCTACGCACTCACTGACAACAATGTTATTTATGAGTTGAATGTAAGAAATACATCAGCCCCTGTGCGTACTATTAATGTAAGCGGTCTGGTAGGTAATGATGTATTAATGGGAATTGACTTCCGTCCTGCAACAGGCCAGCTTATTGCTGTTGGTAAAAACAGTACGATATATAGCATTAATCTTAGCAATGCTTCTCAACCTGGATTAGCAAAGCAAATAGGTACAGCACCCTTTGGTTCCGCTATCACTGCATCTTCTGTAGGTTTTGACTTTAACCCGACGGTAGACAGAATTCGTTTTACTACCAATACAGCACAGAATTTAAGACTTCATCCTGAAACAGGCGCTTTAGCTGTGAAGGACACAGATTTAAATTTAAACACTGTACGTCACGAAGGCATAGGTGCCGTTGCTTACACTAATAGCTTTTCAGGTGCTACTACTACGGCGATGTATGATATTGATCCGGTTGTTGACAAACTTTATTTACAGTCAGATCCTAATGGAGGTGTATTGAAGGAAGTGGGTTCACTTGGATTGGATATCGCTGAAGTAGGCGGATTTGATATCGCACCATGGAAAACTACAGATGGTAAGGAATATGCAATCGCTTCTGTTTTGTTTGAGGGAAAATGGGAACTTGATTTTGTAGATCTGACAACAGGAAGACTTCAAAAACTGGGAGACCTGCCTTCGGGAAAAATTATAGGTATCGCGATCCCTACACCAGTTGCGTATGCTTTAAGTGCAGACAACAAACTGCTCATATTTAATCCGCTTAGTACAAATATCACTGTCATAGAAAAACCTATTGGAGGACTGCCTGGCGGTGTAAGTATTGAAGGAATTGATTTCCGTCCGGCTGATGCTATGTTATATGCACTTGGAAGCAACAGCAAACTTTACACAGTAAATCTGCTTAACGGAGCTGTTACCGAAAAATCATCCTTAAATATTCCTCTTAGCGGAGGCGCCAACCCGAGTTATGGAGTTGATTTCAATCCTTTTGCTGACCGACTTAGAGTAACCAGCAATACTGGACAAAACTTACGTATTGATGTTCAGAGCGGAGTTGTTGCAAAAGATACTACGCTTGCACTAGGAGGAACAATCAGAGGTGTCAACGGTTCAGCTTACACAAATAGCAACTTCGGATTGACCGGAGGAGCACAAACTGTACTTTATAATATTGATAGTGAAACCGGCAAACTTTTCAAGCAGGATCCACCTAATCTGGGAGTATTGGTGGAAATAGGTTCACTGGGAATTACAATAGACAAAGCCAATGGATTTGATATTACTGGTCTGACTAACCGGGGTCATGCACTGCTTACATCAGGTGGCAGCACCGGATTGTATACCATTAACCTGACAACAGGTGCGGCTACCAAAACATCTAACTTCCCGGCTGCCGTGAGAGGCTTTGCTCTAGGATTCAACCTATAACTAAATCGCAGCTTAACAACAGGAGCTGACTCCTGGGTTTGCTCCTGTTTTATTCACTATACATCCCTATAAAAAATGGTCGCCACTTCATCGTGACGACCATTTAATTTTTCAGATCATTCTAAAACCATTACGATCCACAAGCTTCGCATCCTTCCGGATCATCCAGCGAACATTGCATATCCGAACGATTATCGCGGGGAGTTACAGCCTTGGTATGATCCTCAGCATATTGTACATAGTTCAATTCTTTTTCTGCAACTACTGCTGTCGCTGGTTCAAGCTGTGGTTCCGCCTGTTTGGTAAGTGTGAACTGTACAGGATCCGATGCTGCACGGGTTCTCAGGTAGTACATCCCTGTTTTCAGGCCTTTTTTCCAGGCATAAAAATGCATAGAAGTCAACTTACCAAAGTTCGCTTCTTCCATAAATATGTTCAGTGACTGCGACTGGCAAATAAATGCCCCCCGATCCGCCGACATATCCAGCAGGCTGCGCTGCTTGATCTCCCAGGCTGTTTTATACAAATCTTTAATATGCTGCGGAATATTCGGAATAGGTTGCACCGATCCGCTTGCGCGCACCAGGTTGTTTTTCATCTCCTCGTTCCACAAGCCCAACTTCACAAGATCTTTGAGCAGATATTTGTTTACTACCACAAACTCTCCCGACAGCACACGTCTTACATATATATTAGATGTAAATGGCTCGAAGCATTCGTTATTTCCTAATATCTGACTGGTAGAGGCAGTTGGCATCGGCGCCAGCAACAATGAATTACGAACACCATGCTGAACCACTTCTTTTCTCAACTTTTCCCAGTTCCAGCGATTACTTTCCGGTTGCACATTCCACATATCGAACTGGAAGATCCCCTGAGAAATAGGGCTCCCCTTCCAGCTCTCATAAGGACCGTGTTTTACAGCCAACTCCATGGACGCTTCCATCGCTCCAAAATAAATCGTCTCGAAAACATCCTTATTTAATTGGCGTGCTTCATCCGAATCAAATGGCATCCGGAGCAAACAGAAGGCATCAGCCAAACCTTGTACGCCTATTCCGATCGGGCGATGTCTCTTATTACTTTTCTCTGCTTCCGGAACAGGATAGTAATTCAGGTCGATAATCTTGTTAAGATTCCGGGTTATTACCTTAGTAATTTCATATAATTTCTGGTGATTAAACCGCATGAAACCATCAGCACCCTGCTCAACAAATTTTGGAAGAGCAATAGAAGCCAGATTACAAACTGCTATTTCATCAGGCGCTGTATATTCTATAATTTCAGTACAAAGGTTCGAGGATTTGATCGTCCCCAGGTTTTTCTGGTTAGACTTACTGTTCGCATGATCCTTATACAACATGTAAGGCGTACCTGTTTCTATCTGAGATTCCATAATCGCAAACCACAAATCCTGCGCTTTGATTGTTTTGCGCGCCTTGCCTTCGAGCTCGTATTGTTCATAGAGTTTCTCAAACTCTTCGCTGTGCGTATCAGACAAACCCGGACATTCATGAGGATCAAACAACGACCAGGTGTCATTGGACTCAACACGTTTCATGAACAGATCGGGAATCCATAAAGCATAGAACAGATCCCGTGCACGTTGCTCCTCCTTACCGTGATTCTTCTTCAGATCAAGGAAATCGAAAATATCAGCGTGCCAGGGTTCCATATATATAGCAAAAGATCCTTTACGCTTCCCTCCTCCCTGATCCACATAACGCGCTGTATCATTGAAAACCCGAAGCATCGGTACAATCCCGTTGGACTGTCCGTTTGTTCCTTTAATATACGAGCCTGTTGCACGCACATCATGAATGCTCAATCCGATACCGCCTGCTGATTGTGATATCATAGCGCAGTTTTTCAGCGTATCATAAATACCACTGATACTGTCTTCCTTCATCGTCAGAAGGAAACATGAAGACATCTGAGGTTTCGGCGTACCTGCATTGAACAAGGTAGGAGTCGCATGCGTAAACCACTTTTCAGATAACAAATGGTACGTTTCGACAGCAGCCTGCACATCATCCTGATGAATTCCGACCGCCACACGCATAAGCATGTGCTGCGGGCGTTCAACAATTTTACCGTCTACTTTCAGCAGATAAGATTTCTCCAGTGTTTTGTAACCGAAATAATCATAGGCATAATCGCGGTCATATATAATAGTCGAATCAAAAAGGGACGCGTGCTGCCGGATCACATCATATACCTCTTTCGAAATCAGCGACGCATTTTCGCCGGTTTTGCCGTCTACATAGGTATAAAGTCGTTTCATCGTTGCAGAAAACGACTTCAATGTATTTTTATGAAGATTGGATATAGCAACCCTTGCTGCCAGAATCGCATAGTCAGGGTGCTTTGTAGTCATAGAAGCAGCCGTTTCCGCAGCCAGATTATCCAGTTCAGCTGTAGTTACGCCATCGTAGATACCGGAAACAACCTTTTTGGCTACTTCGACGGGTTGAACATAATTGGAGTCAAGGCCATAGCTCAACTTCTCTATACGGGCAGTCACTTTATCGAATTTAACCGATTCGCGGCGACCGTCACGCTTAATGACGTACATAGACATAGAATGTGATTTTTTTAAGGGAAATAGTGATGTTAATATGGGGCGCTGTGATGAAGAATACAGACTTAATCTAACGTTGAAGTAACATCAAAAAATCGAAAATAGCAACAACTTCACTTACAACTAAACACACCCATCCTTCTAAAATACAAGTTAATAAATTGTTAAAAATCTACAAACAAGCATTTTGATTTTTATTAGCCTTCTCAGAATGCTGAAATGCTCTTTTGGGAAATTATTTAACGGCCGTTAAAATTTGGTTCCGGAAAGCATGTTTTTAGGATTCCCGTTGGAACAAAACAGCTACGCAATCGCCTAGATGGATTATCAACACCATTACCACTATTAAAAAAGCCATTTTTTCTTAGCAACCATGTGATCAGCACGGTGCTTCTTGCGGATGAGTTATACCCAACCTACACATAATAATCAATGGAGTAAATACAAATAAATCCGGTTAAGCCTGTCGTTTGCACAAGCGTAACCGGATTTATATTCTCACTGCCCCAATAGGCCATTACTAGTAAATATGAGACGTTATTTACTAGTGCCTCTTGTGTTTTCCAGCTGGTTTTTCCAATTCTTTACTAAAAGTACCATCTGCATTAAACACCAGCACTTTTACCGCATCCCCAATCGTGATAGCAACAAAATACGAACCATCTGCATTCGTAGCTGCTTCCTTCACCGTGGCACCTGCAAAATTAGTGGTGATATAACTCGTTACAGTTGCTGGCAGCGCAGCGGCTTCAATTTTGGTCAGCTTCGCTTTAGGCGTATGCTGCTTTAGCTCCCTGCTGAACGTGCTGTCCGCATTGAATAATAGCCCCTTTACAGTACCGTCTGCCAAAACAATCGCCACGACCACCTTTCCGGAGTCGTCTTGAGCTGCGAATATTACACTGGCTCCTGCATACTGTTCGCTGATATAACTCGTCACAGCAGCTGCTAAATCTGTTGAATTTATCTCCTTTAACCTTCCTTTACAATTTTTCACCGTCACAGAATCAGAAGCCACAGCCATTCTTGCGACTGAAGCAACTACAGTTTCTATACCAGTATCCGATGTGGATTCCGGATTTGCAGTTTCATTTTGGCAACCACCCAACCAAATGCCACAAATTGCGAGCAAAAACAAGATTTTTTTCATTGCGCAAAAAATTAAAATGGGATAAGAAATTAACAATAACATTTACGCCTACGCCATAATAACTGTTGCGAAAATCATTTGAATTATTACCAATCCGATTAAACCCCTTCTCCGAGATGCAGAAAGTGCCCCAAAAGACGACTTTTTTGGTTTGTACGGTACGAGTACCTATCAGGAAACTTGACAGTTTCTATAATCAAAGTGAAAACTCAAACCATACACGTTTACTTGTCAGCTGAATTTCAGATCATTATTAACGTTACTTAATACACTTCAAAAAATATATATCCTGATAATCATAGAAAATTATACTTCAAAACAAGGGTAGGGATAATGATCCCCCTTCTTTTGGCAACCGTAAAGAAGAAGTTCAGCATTGTAAAAAACAAATATCATGAGCATCAAAACAACGGATACATCAAGAAGAAACTTCCTTAAAACCTCCTCTGCTCTGGCAGCTGGTCTGGCAGCCAGTCCGGCACTGTTTGCAGAAGGTTTATCGCTTGAAAGTGGCAAGCCAAAAGGAATATCACTCGGTGTATTTGCATCTTATGACCATGCCAAGTACCTGAGAGATTTGGGATATACATATATTGAAGAATCTGTAGGTGGATTTTTATTACCAAAAGACGGTGAGACCGGATTTAATAATAACCTGCATACCCTTCACGAACTGAAATTTCCGATCTGGTCTTATGTAGTGTTGCTACCCGGTGACCTGAAAACAGTAGGACCCAATGCCGACCATGAAGGTGTACTCGCGCGTACAGAACTGGCATTGAAAAGAGCAAAAGCAGCAGGTTCCGACTATATCGTATTCGGAAGCGGAGGTGCGCGAACCATACCGGAAGGTTTTGATCGTGAAAAAGCCTGGGAACAACATATAGCTGTAACCAAAAAGATGGCACCTTTTGCGGAAAAATATGGTGTTACGATCGCTATCGAACCTTTGAACCGTGGAGAAACTAATCTCATCAACAGTCTGGCTGAAGGCGTAAGAGTTGTGGAAGCAGTAAAGAGCCCAAGAGTAAAGCTACTCTGCGACATTTACCACATGCTGAAGGAAGATGAATCGCCGGATGAGATTGTCAAGTACGGCAAGCATATCGTTCATTGCCATATCGCTGAAAAAGAGGACAGAACGCCTCCGGGAGTGAAAGGTGATGATTTCCGTCCTTATCTGAGTGCCCTTAAAAAAATCGGCTACAATGGTGGATTGTCCATAGAATGTTTTAAATACACTGATTTTGATCGTGAAATAAAAGCAGGTATAGCGGTACTCAAAAAGCAGCTAAGCGAAGTGTAATAAGAAGAAGTAAAAAACGGTAATAAAATAATTACCACATAGTTGCGTCTATAAATTTAAATAATTACTTTTGCAATCCTTTTTGACAATTGTATTGAAACACATAATACCATATACCAATGAAAAAAGATATTCATCCCAACTATAGAGACGTTGTTTTCTGGGATCTATCAAGCGATTATAAGTTCATTACGCGCTCAACTATAGAAACTACTGAAAACATTACCTGGGAAGATGGAACTTCGTACCCGGTATATAAAGTTGAGGTTTCTTCTCAGTCGCACCCATTCTACACAGGTAAAAATGTACTTGTAGATACAGCAGGACGTGTTGACAAGTTCAGAAAACGTTACGGACAGAAAGAAGCTTAGGCTTTACCTGTTTGTTAAAATCCTTAGAGGAAGCAGTCTCCAGGCGAAAGCTTAAAAGAGACTGCTTCTTTTTTTGTGCCCTAGCAAAAATGGACGAACTTTGGCCTGCACATACTCCTGTTATTCTATTATGCCAAGCATTATCCTGTTCGACGAACCTACACTGCGAACTCAACTATTACCTTTTACGTACACGCGCCCTGTGGCTGCCATCCGATGTGGCATAGATACAATTGCGGAAAAGTGGGCGAAATGGCTTTCGACAACGCCATCCTTCCAAACACAGCAATACTTATCTGCTGCTTTCCCCATAAACACATCGCATGACAACCTTTTTATTAACGGCGCGCTTTGCCCTGATCAGGCACTCGTAGATGCCATTGCCGATCTTCCCGAAGAAACTGTCTTGTGTTCCTCAGCAAATGAGATTCTGGCCGTCAACACAGCCAATGCCGGCTGGACTCCTCAATTAGGTTTGTCGCAATTCACATCAGTTGTATATCAGTCATCGTTTACCCTGATCAGAAATATCTGGGACATTTTCACCAATAACGGTACTCAGATAAAAGCTGATTTCAGCCTGATTACAAGTAAAAGGAAGTCGGAGCCATTGACAGATCCTTATACGCGCTGTTACAATCCGGAACAGATTTTTATTGAACCCGGTGCCAATATCAAAGCTGCTATACTGAATGCCGAGAACGGCCCGATATATATAGGTAAAAACACGGTGATTCAGGAAGGCGCGGCAATACAGGGGCCTTTTGCCATGGGTGAAGGATCTATTATTGCACAGAATGCGAAGATCCGGGTTAATACTTCTATCGGACCATTTTGCAAAATCGGTGGCGAAGTAGGTGGCTCTGTAATTTTCGGATATAGTAATAAAGGCCACGATGGCTACCTCGGGAACTCTGTATTAGGTGAATGGTGCAACCTGGGTGCCAATACAAACAACTCCAACCTGAAAAATGACCATACCAATGTGAAGTTGCACAACTATGCTACCAACTCACTTCAGGATACAGGTCTTCAGTTTTGTGGATTGTTTATGGGTGATTATTCCAAAGCAGGTATTTCTACCATGTTCAATACCGGAACTGTGGTTGGTGTAAGTGTCAATGTATTCGGAGCCGGATTTCAGGCAAAACATATTCCTTCCTTTTCGTGGGGAGGCAATGCAGAGGGCTTTATGGAATACCGTTTTCCGAAAGCGGTAGCCGTTGCGAAAGATACCGTAAGTCGCAGAGATGTGGTTTTTGACGATGTACGCCAGCGTATCATGGCCGAAGTATTTGAACAAACCGCTATACAAAGAGGAGAAGCGATTACTGTATAGTCGCTTTTCTAAAAAAATCAATTGAGGAAAGCTTAACAAAACTGAAGTGCTATTTAAGGATATCCCGGGACTGGAAAATATCAAGTCTACATTAAGAAGATCCGTACAGACAAGTCACCTGGCCCATGCACAGTTGTTCGACGGTGCAGCCGGAGGTGGTGGGCTTGCTATGGCTCTTGCTTTTGCAACCTATATCAACTGCGAGAATCGCGGACTTGATGACGCTTGCGGATCCTGTGCTTCCTGTGTCAAAATGAATAAACTGATTCATCCTGACATGCACTTTATATTTCCCATTGCTTCTTCAAAAAAAATAGAAGGTAAAACTAGTGAAGCCTTCATGGCTTATTGGCGGAGCTTTGTATTAGAAAACCCTTACCGCGTATTGCCGGAGTGGCTCGATTACATCAATGCAGAAAACAAACAGGGCAATATATCGGTGGAAGAAGCGAGGGGAATCCTGCGTAAACTTTCTGTTAAATCTTACGAGGGAGAATATAAGATTCTCTTAATATGGAAGCCGGATATCATGAATGCCTCGTCCTCGAATGCTATCCTCAAAATTCTGGAAGAACCTCCCTACAAGACTTTATTTCTTCTTGTAAGCGACCAGTCCGACAGGCTGCTCACTACCATTATTTCCAGGGCACAGCGTGTAGCAATTCCTGCTTTTTCAGATGAAGATGTAAAGCATTTCCTCAGGAGTAAGTCTGTAAGTGATCAGATCGCCAACCAGATAGCTTATTTGTGTGACGGAAATTTGTCGGAAGCCATGCAACTGGTGAAAGAAACAGAAGATGATAGATCGGAATGGTTTATAGAATGGATGCGCTCCTGTTACAAATCAGATATCAGTTTCCTTGTGAAAGCTGCCGATCTGTTCGATGCAATGAATAAAGAAAAACAAAAAGGACTGCTGGATTATGCTCTCAGACTTTTTCGTGATATGCTCGTATGGAGCCATGGCGCGGGAGAACTATTGCGTGTACCACAGGAAGAACTTACTTTCGTACAAAACTTTTCAAAAGCAGTAAATCTGGTAGCACTTGAAAGTATGATTCAGGAAGTAAATGTGGCCTTTATACACATCGAAAGAAATGTAAGAGCCAAGATGGTGTTTCTCGACCTGTCACTCACTATAGCGCGCTTCTTTCAACGCAGGTAGATTTTCCGCCGAAACATATAAGTACAAGTTAATCCCCGGAAACAATCAAGGAGATCACATCCGATGAAGCATCCTATTGAAATTATTGGTGCAACCGATATGGTGGATCTGCCAGAGCTGGGATGGTTTATGGTTCCCGTTCGTGTAGATTCAGGAGCAACAACATCCTCCATCCACTGTTCTAAAGTAAAATTGATTACGGAAGATAACGAAACAGTCCTCAGATTTTACCTGGATGCCCGCAGAGGTGCACCACCTCAATCTTTTACCGTAAAAAATTTCAAAGAGACTATTGTTCGTAACTCCTCCGGAAAAGAGGAAAAGCGGTATGTAATAAAAACCAGCATTAAAATTTTTGGCAGAAAAATCAGAACTGAGTTTACCCTTGCCAACCGAAAAAAAATGAGCTACCCGATCTTACTGGGTCGAAAGCTTCTTAAAGGAAGATTCATTGTTGATGTCGCACAAAAAGATCTTTCTGTAAATCGTTCTAAAAACAAAATCAGTCCGGAGTCGTTAACTGACAAGGCACGACTTTAAAACCCCTCTGCTTTATTAAAATATTTCATCTTTTATGAAAATCGCCATCCTTTCTACCAATCCGGAGTTATACTCCACACGTCGTTTGGTAGAAGCAATCAGGCAAAAAGGCCATAAGGCCGTTGTTATCGACCATGTCAAATGTTTCGTCATGATTGAGGGAGGAAAACCCACGATCATATATAAAGGCAAAGCAGTGAAAGGTATTGATGCTGTGATTCCCCGGATCGGCACATCAGTGAATGCATTTGGCTGCGCTGTGGTTCGTCAGTTTGAGCTGATGAAAATCTTCACGACCGTAAAATCACAGGCAATTCTGAGATCAAGGGATAAACTGCGCAGCATGCAGGTGTTAGCCAAATCAGGGGTTGATATTCCTAAAACGATTTTTGCTAAAAATCCGACGCAGGTAACCGAACTGATCCACCTGGTTGGCGGCCCTCCGGTTATCATCAAACTGCTGGAAGGAACACAGGGTGTTGGGGTTGTGCTTGCTGAGACCATTAAAGCGGCGAAGTCTACCATTGAAGCGTTCTATGGTCTGAAGGCTAATTTTCTCATTCAGGAATATATTGCCGAGTCCAAAGGTGCAGATATTCGTGCTTTCGTGATCGGTAACAAGGTAGTGGCGGCTATGAGAAGGCAAGGTGCTGATGGTGACTTCCGTTCTAATCTTCACAGAGGTGGCGAAGGTTTCAAAATAGAGCTAAGCCCGGAAGAGGAGGAAACCGCAATTGCGGCAGCAAGAGCCTTGGGTGTGAAAATCGCAGGCGTGGATATGCTGCAGTCAGATCGCGGCCCTTTAGTTATGGAAGTTAATTCATCGCCAGGCCTCAGAGGGATTGAAGAAATTAGCGGTATCGATGTGGCGTCACTGATCGTATCCTACATAGAAGATAAAATCGTTACCGATGAAGGAGATACAGTAGGTGTGTAAATCCCGCTGAATTACAATTCTGTTTGATTATGGAAATCAAAATGGCAATCTTTGAAGTTGATATAAAATCCCGGCTAAAAGCAAATTGCCTTTAGCCGACAGCTTTAAAATTTCCATGCAAATAAAAATAGGAACCAGAGGCAGCAAACTGGCTCTATGGCAAGCTTACCACATTGAAAGCCTGTTGCAAGAGGGTGGTATAGAAACTGAAATTGTAATTATTGAAACAAAAGGCGATCAGATTCTGGATCGCTCTTTATCCAAAATCGGCAGTAAAGGTGTTTTCACCCAAGAACTGGAAGAACAGCTAAGAACCGGCGATATTGATATTGCCGTTCATAGTGCCAAAGATCTGCAGTCAGATCTGGATGCTGATTTCGAAATTTCGGCTTTCACCGAACGGGAAATTACCAACGATGTATTGGTAAGCCATAACACAAGTCTTTCTTTACAGAGCGGCCAGCCGTTTGTGATAGGTACCTCGTCTACCAGAAGAATTGCCATTCTGAAACATTTCTATCCTCATATTAAAACGGTAGATATGAGAGGTAACCTTCAGACCCGCCTCAGAAAGTTGGAAGAAGGACAATGTGATGCGCTTCTTCTTGCCTATGCGGGCGTGCATCGTATGGAGTATGATGATAAAATTGCAGAACATTTGAAACTGGAGGAATTCACTCCGGCAGTAGGGCAAGGTAGTGTGGCCGTTGAAAACGCCGTTTCTTTACCAGAGGAAAAGAAAGCTGTATTACGCAAACTGCTTAACCATACACCCACCTCCATACGTCTGCGTACAGAACGTGCTTTTTTGAACAGACTTCATGGTGGCTGCAGCATTCCAGTATTCGGGCTCGCTACTCTGGCTGATGACCAAATCAATCTTACAGGAGGAATTGTGAGCTTAGATGGACAGGAACTTTTGCGTATTAACAAAACAGGATCGACAGAAGCTCCGGAAGCGCTAGGTTATGCTCTGGCAGATGAGCTGCTTACCGCTGGTGCTGACCGTATCTTAAAAGAGATCAGACGTATTCAGGCTCAGTAAAGCTAAATATACAGGACACAAAAAAACCTCTTCGGATCGCGCCGAAGAGGTTTTTCATTTATTCAATAACACCTAGTTTCCTCCCGGAAGTGTTCCGGTTGAATCACGTTTCACCGGTACCGATGTCGAATCCGTTTTAACCGGTACTGCTGGAGTAGCTGGTTTAGCGGTAGAATCTGGTAGTACTGGTGTTGCAGGTTTCACTGTTGAATCGGCAGGTGTAGGAATAGCCTTTCCGGTTGAGTCTGTCTGAGCAGGAATCGCTGGTCTTGCTGTTGAGTCGCTTGTTGCTGGTCTGTTGAAAGAACCTGCAGGGCGAGCCGGACGTGCAGTGCTATCCGCATTCATCGCACCCTGTTGAGGACGGCCACCAGCAGCTGGTCTTGCGGCAGGTGTAGTTACCGCAGGTGCAGCTTGTTGTTGCATACCCCCGCCGTCCATACCTCCACCACCATCGCTTTTCTGGTCGTCGTTATTGATTGATTTCTTTCTTCTGGTCTTTTGCTCAGTAAATGTCATTTTACCTAAGCGGTACGAGAAGTTTACTCTGAAACCTCTGTTATAAAGGAAATTGGTGCTGTTTTGTGTAAATGCATCCGTTTCCAGACTTGTCTTCATACCAAATCTTGGTGCAAGGAAGTTCTCCATACCGAATCCAATGCTACCGCGTTTGTTTTTGAAATCTTTCTTAACTCCGAAGTCATACATACGGAAACCAGCCTGAGTGCCCTGAAGTTGCACTTCGCGACCTCTTAGGAAACCTCCTGCCTGTAATCCCCATCCATTTTTAATAGTAAGCCCCGTTCTGAAACGACCGCTCAATACCACACCTTTGTTACTGGAATTGGTACCTTTATTCACAAGATTTGCATAGTATGCATCAAATCCTCCACCTACTTGCCATTTCTTGAAGAAAGTGATATTACCAAACACATTCACACCATAGTTCTGCTTTTCTCCAATGTTACCATAGGTAGTGCTGATCACCCCATCAGCATCAGTTGTTCTGATACTTTCGATAGAATTGTTCGTAAAGCGTGCAAATGTAGAAACGTTGATGTACAGAGAATTTTTAAAGAAACTCGTTCCCAATTCAACCTGGTCTGTAAGCTCAGGATCCAGTTCAGGATTACCGAATGTTATATTAGTCGGGTTCGCTGAGTTAACGTTAGGATTCAGGAATTGAATACCCGGGCGTTGCAGACGACGGTTATAACCTAATTTAACCGTTTGCCCTTTGCCAAATGTCTGAGACAAATTGATACTTGGTACAAGATTGCCATAAGCCGGCAGATTGAGATTAGTTCTTCCTTCACCTTGCACCGCATCAATAGCGGTATACTCATACCTCGATCCTACTTTTACTGTAAAACGACTTTTCGTAGTCAGGGTATATGAAAAATAACCTGCCGCTACATTCTGATCGTAATCAAGGATGCTGTTAGGACGTGAAGAAATCAATCCTCCATATTGAATATTACTTACTACCTGACGAAAAATACCCTTTCCCCCTACTTCCAGCAACTGATTGTCGCCAATCGGAGTCTGGTAATCAAGCTGAATTGTGCTTTCCTGATTGTGACTACTGTTATCATTTGTTTCCACACCCAATGACTCCATTTGCTGCGCTGTGGTTTGAGCGAAGATATTAGCATCGTAATCGTTTGTCCGGTTATTACGGCTGTACTGACCAGAAATACTCAATTCTTCATTTGGTTTGCTCAATGTTCTGATGTAATCCAGATTCACATCCCATGTTCCTGAAAGGTCTTTTGAATTTACATCACGGAAGCCGGTAGTAGTTGTGCTTCCTGTAGTTCTGAGCGTCGTAAGTTCTTGTGAATTTCTTTGGTTCCGCATACCGTAACGCACACCTGCAGACAGTGAACTCTTTGAATCGATCTCATAATCCCAACCAAAGTTGTAAGAGCCGAACGCCATTTTATTATCAGATTCACTGGTCTGACGAATTGTAAACGCATCAATCTTACCAGTTTGAAGGTTTTCCGATCTACCCGGCATATTATAATTAAAACGTCCGAATCCTCCCAGACTGAATCCCATCTTACCTACACGGTAGTTACCTCTCAATCCCAGGTTAGATCCTCTGTTACCAATACCCGTATCCAGGTTCAATGTTCCACCCTGAATCGTGCTTTTCTTGGTAATAATGTTGATAATACCGGCAGATCCTTCCGCATCGTAGCGTGCCGAAGGAGAAGTGATAACTTCTACCGATTTGATCATATCCGCAGGAATTTGTCTCAGGGCATCGGCCACACTGGTAGCTATGATCGTAGATGGCTTATTGTTGATCAAAACACGAACATTGGAGCTCCCTCTCAATGAAACGTTTCCGTCAAGATCCACGGTAAGCATCGGCACTTTCCTCATCACATCTGAAGCATCTCCACCTTTACTGGTGATATCTTTTTCAGCATTATATACCAAACGATCGACTTTCTCTTCAATCATCTGCGCCATACCGACAACCTCTACTTCGTTCAACTGTACCACATCGGCAGACAATAAAACTGACCCTAAATCAAGATCCGTTTTTCTATCCACTTTGATATCATTAATCGTTTTGGTTTTGTAGCCAATAAAAGAAATTAAAATTTTAAAATTCCCTGAGGCAACTTTGGTAAGGGTGAATGCCCCTTTTTCATCGGTTGTTGTTCCGTCAACCGGATTATTTGTTTTAACATCAACCAACGACAGCGCAGCAAATTCTACCGGTTGCTTAGTTGTTGAGTCTACAAGAATACCTTTGATTTTGCCACTGCCTTTCGGAGCATCTTCAGAAGTACCAGGAATTACGGTCTGCCGCTGGCGTCCGAAATCTCCGCCGCCTCCGCGGTTACCGCCTCCCCCGCCTCCGGGGAACTGGGCGTAAGCCGATGATAGCAGAGTTAAGGTTAAGAGCAGGGAAGTAAATCGTTTCATCATTTTCATGGGAATCGTCAAAAAAAGTAAATACAATATCAAAATAAACGACTGGCTTACACTTCTCTAAGCGCATTAGATGGAAAGGATAGATAAACCGACAAACTCCATGTTTTAAACGATGAATCAAAAACGGAAGAGATCAATTCTTTTACCGCATCACTACTAAAACGCTAAACTTGTCACCAATAGCCTCATAGATCATTTCTGCCCTCCTGTCGACATTCTATAAAGATTGATCGAATGAATTATGCACTTTCGATTTTATCCCCTAAGATTGTAATTGCATATACCAGGCAATCAATAACAATGTCTCAAATGGATTCCCAAAAGGTCAGAAAATTTCCTCCGTTCGTACTGCATTTACTGGGCTGGGGATTTCTACTTCTTTTTCTGATGTGGCAGCCGCTCAGCTGGCAAATACAACTTCCTCATACCTTCTGGATCAAACAGCTGGTATTGCTCGGAATGCTCGTTTGCATTTTTTATCTGAATGTATATTTCTGGTTTCCCCGCTATCTGGCCCGAAACCGGTACCTGAAATTCATTTTGTTCAACATTATATCCGTAGTCATACTCGCGGTTACGATTGAACAAATGCAATCTGCCATACATCACAGGGAATATATGGACAAAGCTTGGCGCAAGGCACATGATGATATGACGCGCCCCAAAAAGCCCAAGGATAAACTTGATTATTTTTCTTTGCTGACTGCCCTGATCGTAATCGGTATAAGCACCAGTATAGCAGCAGTACAAAATGTACAACGCGATAAACAATACCGCCAGGAGCTGGAACAGGATAAAATCAACTCTGAACTTTCTTTTCTGAAAGCGCAGATCAATCCCCATTTCTTTTTCAATACACTCAATAACATTTATGCGCTCACGGTGATAGATGTGGAGGCCGCCCAGCAGGCGCTTCATAAGTTATCCCGATTGATGCGGTATGTGTTGTATGATACCCAAAATGAAACCGTACTGCTAAGTCAGGAAATTGCCTTTGCACAGGATTACATACAGCTGATGGAATTGCGGCTTACCGATAAAGTAACAGTGAAGCTTTCTCCACCGGTGCCGTTACATGATGTCAGTATCGCTCCCATGCTCTTTTTACCATTTATTGAAAATGCATTCAAACATGGTGTAAGCTCGGTTGAAAAAAGTAACATCGACATTCGTATCAGACAAAATGAGAATAAAATTTTCGTTGAAGTAAAAAACACGCTTTTTGCAGAAAAAGGGACGGCACTGGATGAAAGTAATGGCATAGGTATCTCCAACACGCAACGTCGTCTTGACCTGCTTTATCCCGGCAAGTATTCTCTCCAGATGAAGGAAAACAAAGAGGAAAAAGAATTTGAAGTACATCTTGAACTGGAAACCGCATGAGCACTCTGAAATGTATTGCCGTTGATGATGAACCTCTCGCACTCGGCCTTGTCGCTTCTTTTGTTGAAAAAACACCCTTTCTGGAGCTTACAGGTAAGTTTTCAAGTGCAGTGGAAGCATTGGATTTCATACACAAACAAGCTGTAGATCTGATTTTTCTGGATATTCAAATGCCGGATTTAACAGGTATTGAACTGGCCAGGGTGATTGAAAAAGCAGGAAGTAGTGCCCCGAGAATAATCTTTACAACAGCATTTAACCAATATGCATTGGATGGTTTTAAGGTGGACGCATTGGACTATCTTTTGAAACCCTTCAACTATGAAGAATTTCTGAAGGCGTCGACCAAGGCAAAAGCCTACGTTGAACTCGTGCGTAAAGCTTCTCAAAATCCGGCAACTGCTGAAACCAAGGATGAGTATCTTTTTCTTAAGGTAGAGTATCAGCTAGTCCGCATAGCTTATGATGATATCCTGTATATGGAAGGTTTGAAGGATTACGTGAAGGTACACTTAAAATCAGACCAGAAACCGATTCTCTCCTTAACCAGTCTGAAACACCTGGAAGAAAAGCTCCCCCCGGCAAGGTTCATGCGTATTCACCGGTCATTTATTGTGAATCTGGATCAGATCGGAGCGGTAACCCGCAATTCAATTCAGATCGGACAAACCACAATTCCGGTAAGTGATCAGTATAAAGAGAGTTTCAACCAGTTCTTAAGCAAGTGGATGTAACGGCTATTTGCAGTGGTGAAACAAAAAACATATCTGACCGTTTCGGTCATTCTTAACTGTATCTTCTTCTTCGGCTTTTTAACCTTATCTTATATATACAGAGATAAGCTATTTCAGGCATTCGTATCAGCAAAGGGAAATCCGAAAATCATCATGTTCGGCAACTCCATCACCGCCCAGGGAAAATGGGTGGAATTACTTGGCCGAACTGATGTACTCACCCAGGCTCTTCCAGGCCAGTGTACCTACCACTTTCTGAATGCAATGGAATCCATGGTGATCCGTCATAAACCAGAAGTGTGCTTTGTAATGGGTGGAATTAACGACATTACGATCGGTGTGAGTCAGGAAACGATACAAAAGCACTACAAAGCTATACTTGATAATCTGACCAGGAATGGAATCACCCCTATCGTCACACTCACTCTGTACGAACAAAATGATCCTGTAAGCAAAGATCAGGTTTCGGAACTGAACAGATTCCTGATGAGCTATTGCAGGCAAAATCAAATTGACTATCTGGACATCAATCCGCTCATTGCGGACAGCACCGGATTAAAACCAGAATATGCAGTTGATAAAACCCATCTCAATGAAGATGCATATAAACTCTGGGCAGCCGAAATAAAAAAGATACTGGCACAAAAAGCACTTTGAGCTAACAAAAACAAAACAGGGCCGACTCTTCCGAATCAGCCCTGTTTATTGATATTACCTTTTATAAAAATCAGGCACTTACCTGGTTCATCACTTCCGTTTGTTTCCGGATAGACTCCATGTGTACCAACTTAAATAATTCGTCAACAAGGTTTGGATACAGGTTAAGGCTCTTACCCCATCCTGCGCGTGTTTCCAATACTTCACGGAAACGATCAACCTGATACGCTGCAACGTTATTGTCACGCTTGTATTCAGCCAATTTCTCAACCAATGACATACGTGCCGCAAGTGTTTCCAGCAATTCACGGTCAAGATTATCAATTTTACCACGAACAACTTCCAGTTGAGACTGGTAGTCGCTGCCGTAAGATTCTTTACGTACGTGAAGATCATGCAACATCTGACCCAAAGCAGCAGGAGTAAGCTGCTGTGCAGCATCTGACCATGCTTTATCTGGCTCACGGTGTGATTCGATGATCAAACCATCATAGTTCAAATCAAGAGCACGTTGCGCTACTTCGTACAAATAAGCACGCTTTCCTGCCATGTGGCTAGGATCACCGATTACAGGCAGGTTAGGCAACAATGTTTTCAATTCGATAGCGATGTTCCACATTGGGGAGTTACGGAACTTCGTTTCCTGTGCGTTTGAGAAACCACGGTGAATAGCACCCAATTTCGTAACACCAGCCTGGTTAAGGCGCTCCAACGCACCAATCCAAAGCTGCAAATCAGGATTCACAGGGTTTTTCACCAATACAGGTACATCCACACCTTTCAGTGCATCAGCAAGTTCCTGTACATTAAAAGGATTCACGGTAGTTCTTGCACCGATCCAAAGAATATCCACACCGTATTTAAGAGCAAGCTCTATGTGCTGTGGATTAGCAACCTCAATCGCTACCGGCAAACCAGTTTCTTTTTTTGCAGCCATCAGCCATGGTAAAGCAGCCTCACCCATGCCTTCAAAACTACCTGGACGTGTTCTTGGCTTCCAAATTCCCGCACGTAGTACGTGCGCAAATCCTTCCTCTTTGATCTGGGTTGCGGTTTCTAACATTTGTTCCTCGGTCTCTGCGCTGCAAGGCCCGGCGATTACCAAAGGCTTACCTTCGGTATTGATCCAACTGCTAAGCGGCTGGATATCTAAAGAAGCATTCATATTCAAAAACTGTCCTTAATAAAAAATAGATAATGGTAATATTTCCGATTTGTGTTATGCGTATTTCAGGGATTGACGTACATTTGACACCAAAATTCAAATTTACTTCTTACACGTTTTACTTTTATTTCAACGATTTAGCTATAAATTATTGAAAGCCTTACTCAGGAAAAACCTTCGCAAAAATGGCATATCCTTTACCAAAAGACAAAATACCTGTATTTTTTGAAGACACCTCTATCGCTTTTGGCTCCAAATCTGATGCTCGTTTACGTAAAACGTATTGGTTATTCCACCTCATGAATCAAGCACGGGTGGTAAATTTAGGCACTTTTTTTATAAAGCTTGCACTAAAACTAAACTTACCTATAAAAAATCTTATTCGCGCCACAATTTTTGAACAATTCTGTGGAGGTGAGACGATTAGAGACTGCGATACCACCATTACTTCACTGGCAGAATCAGGCATCGGAACAATTTTGGATTATTCTGTTGAAGGCGAGGATAACGAGGAAAGTTTTGATGCGACAGCGCAGGAAATTTTAAGAACGATTGACAAAGCAGCCACTTCCGGCAGCATCCCCTTCTCTGTATTCAAGGTTACCGGCATTGCATCCTCCGAAATTCTGGAAAAGGTTCAGCGGGAAGATAGCCTGACTGATACAGAAAAAGCACAGTTCGCCCGGACAAAAGAGCGTATGGCTTTGCTATGTTCACATGCGTATGAAAAGAAAGTTCGGATTTTTGTAGATGCCGAGGAGAGCTGGGTGCAGGGAATTATTGATGACCTGGCTTACGAAATGATGGCTCAGTTCAATAAAGAAACCGCCATTGTCTACAACACCTACCAATTCTATCGCCACGACACGCTTGAAGCTTTGAAAGGAGCTTATTTAAAAGCACGGCAAAAGGGATATGTACTAGGTGGAAAGCTTGTGCGTGGCGCATATATGGAAAAGGAGCGATTGAGAGCGCGCGAAAATGAGTATACGAATCCGATACATGCGAGTAAAGAAGCCACGGATGCCGATTACAACTCTGCCATTGATTTCTCTATTGAAAACCTGAAGCATATATCCGTTTGCCTTGGAACGCATAACGAGTACAGCTGTCAGTACTGCGCCGCAAAAATGGAGAAGTTAGGTATTGAAAGAAAAGATGAGCGAATCTGGTTTGCTCAGTTATTGGGAATGAGTGACAATATCTCTTTCAACCTCGCCAAGGCTGGCTACAATGTAGCTAAATATGTACCATACGGTCCGATAAGCGCTGTATTGCCTTATCTCATACGGCGCGCAGAAGAAAATACGTCCATCGCCGGACAAAGCAGTCGTGAATTTCTGATGGTAAAAAGTGAATTGAAGCGACGGGGAATCAGTTCTTTATAACTATCTTCCTATTTTAGCGTTCTGAATTAAAGATTTTAATTGTTTTACATACCGAATGAATCAGTCGAGAAATCCTGTCCCCTATTTACTTTTCAGTTTACTACTGATCGCTATTGATCAGGCTTCCAAACTTTTGGTCCATGAATACATGGAACCGGGCTTCTCAGGCCAAATTGCTCTGATCGGAAACTGGTTCAAACTACATTATGTACTCAATCCCGGCATGGCCTTTGGTATGCAGCTCGGGCATGAATATGGCAAGCTCTTCCTGACACTTTTCCGCCTTGTCGCCATGTGTGCCATTGGCTGGTATCTGGTGCATCTGGCAAGATCCGGAGCAGCAAAGGGACTACTTCTGGCATTGTCCATGATCCTTGCCGGTGCAGTTGGTAATGTTATTGACAGCACATTTTACGGTGTATTTTTGGATAATGCTCCGTACGGCTCTCCAACACCCTGGTTTCACGGACAGGTGATCGACATGATCTTTGTGGACTTCTGGGAAGGTTTTATTCCTGAATGGGTACCACTATGGGGAGGACAATATTATTCGACCCCGATATTCAACATTGCCGATTCCTGCATTTTTGTAGGTGTTTGCAGCATTCTGATATTCCAGGGAAGCTTCCATCCCACTTATGAAGAACCAGAAAATGACGATCACGATAAGGAAGATCAGAATATCGAAACCAATGAAATTGATACAAACGCTGAAGTCGTAACCAACCCGGTTCCGGAAGAGCCAATATCTCAGACTGACGCAACGTCGAATGAAGAAATAATATTGACGGATGAATCTGTAAAACCTGACCAATCAGGTGAAACGAAAAGTGACGAAAACAAAAAAGAGAACATATAGTTCTCTTTTTTGTTCAACCTAAAATCATGATCCCATTTTAGTTTTCATCCTTAGAATAAGGCATGAAATCTTTAAAGCTCTTCTTAATTGCAGCATCTGTAGCCTCTCTTTTATTCTCCCAATTGGCATCCAGTTCCAGTGCAACCAATCCGCTCAGGTTCATAAGCGCTTTGAATTCATCCAGCTTTTTAATGAAGTCAGGTGCTCTTCTTGATGACTTTTGTGCATATTCTCTGGCAAATACATCTCCTTTGTTTTGTAGTTCATTTTTCTTTTGAACTACATAATTAAAGCGATCCAATAAGCCGTTGGTTGACTTCCCAATTACTTCTGTCGCCTCCAGCGTCCCCACTGTTGCGACTGTTGTTCCACCAATTGTAGTAATGTACGCGCGGCTATCGGATCCAGCCTTGGTAAAGGTTGGTGCCAATCCTGTAGTGGCTCCAAGAGATGCATTAAGCAAGGATCTGCTACGTTTTCCTTTCTTCGCACGGGTATATGCCTTTTTCAACTCACTTTCTCTTTCTCTCATTTGTTCTAATAATCCCCATGCGTTCACTAAGGCTCCTTTGTAAAGTCCATATACATAAGCATCCCTTTGAGACTCGTCAACAGTATTCTTAATAACAAACTTCACGGTCTTTTCCTTTTTGTTCTGAGACTTATCCATCACATAAAACGTGATGTTAAAGGCCAGTGTGTCAAACGGATCTTTTACAAAATCAAAACCAGGTTCCCAGATGAATTCATAACTGGTGGGCGTATTTTTAACCAATGCCTCCTTGGGAACATTTTTATTCTCCGAGATGAAATTGAAAGCTGCAATATCATCTTCTCCATTAGGATCCGAAAGTGAGAATCGGAGATTGATACGGTTATTCTCTGCGCTACGTACTACAGGGTTCTGAGGAACCATCGTAAAATCCGGAGCCAGATCCATCTGCGTAATTTCGAGTCTGAGTTTTCCTTTTGTCCGTGCCTTTGAGGGTTGATCCTCCACGTAAAATTCCATGTAGCGCGGACCTTCCTTCAACAGATTAAACTGTTTAGTTGAAAGCTCCCATATCACTTCCCCTCCAGCCGTCAGCTTCATTCCTTCGGGCATTCCACCATCAAGAATAGGGATAAATACCACCGGATCACCATCAGGGTCACGCACAGAATTCATATCAATCTGGTATAGATTCTGTGTTTTATACTGTACATAAAAGGGTTTCAGCTCGTCAACCTGCGGCGGGCGATTTACGTGGTTCACCTTAAATATGATTTCACGGGACGCAGTTTCTCCGCTCAATCCCTGGGCTTCAAAAACAACGGGAAAAAACTTCGTTGTATTGATCCTGTCCGCCACATCGTAACCTGGAGTCCACACGAAGTGACCCAACGAATCGAACTTCATATCCTTTGCCAGACCGCTCACGATGCTATATCTGACAGAATCTCCTTTGCCTCCTTTCGTTTGCAAATGGAAGTTAATTTCCTTCCCTTCATCCAACACATTCCAGTCGGCTTCTTTGGGAAAAATGATCTGTAGAGGGGCTACTGGCGTTCTGGAATTGTCCTGAGCTGTGGCTGGTAAAACGCCGGAAACGATCGCCAGAACAAACAATATTTTGTAAATATTTTTTACAACCATAACGTCGCAAATATGATTTATCCTATGGATTAATTGACACATTGATCTTAACGCAAAATTAGCAATTACTGTATACTTAACGCTGAGAATACTAACCTAATTCCAAATGATACCATATTTGCTGTGCAGCAAATTTACATTTTGGATTTTTTTCATACTCACAGCTTAACAGCTACCTCATAAGTTTTACCCAAAATTACTTTTTCAAACCCTGTTTATGCAGAAAACCGGAGAGTAGTCCTTATCAGACCACTCTCCGGCATCAGTTACCTTTTACAGGTAAGAATTATTTTTTCTTAGGCGTAGCTGCTGGTGTAGTAGCTGGCTTAGTTGCAGGTGCAGCAGCTGGCGTTGTTGCAGCAGGAGCAGCCTCAATTTTGTCAGGATCAACACCCAGTTTTTTCAGGATCAGGTTAGATACAGCATATTCTTCTGAACCCACGTAAAGGATCACCGGAGTAGAACCTTGTCCTGCATCCATGTTCAAGATGTAAAGGTATCCGTTCTCTTTTCCTACAGCCTGAATCGCATCGTTTACCTTAGTAAGGATTGGCTCGATCAGTTGTTGTTGTTTCTTCTGAAGAGAAGTTTGTGCACTTGTCTGGAACTCCTGAATACGAGTCTGAAGTCCTTGCAACTCCTTTTCTTTGTCTGCACGGATTACGTCGGTCATGTTAGCACCATTTTTCTGGTACGCCTCGTATTTATCCTGTGCATCTTTAATCATGTCACCCATCTGCTTATCCAACTGAGCTTTTGTAACTTCAAGCTCATTCTGCATTTTTTTAGCTTCAGGCAATTTGTCGATTATATAGTCAACATTGGTATATCCGATTTTTGTAAGTCCGCTTGCAGGGGTTGTTTGAGCTAACAGAGGGGCACTAACGAAGGTCATTACGACCAAAAACGCCATCAATTTTTGTTTCATTGCTTTTACTTATTTGAGTTTATTGGTTGTACTTTTTTGTTTCGGGGTATTTCCGGCAGGTGCAGTTCCTGTAGTTACTGCTGTTTTTTCCTTACTGCCTGTTTTAGGTTTCAGTTCAATCCCAAGTTCTTCAATCAGATAATCCGAATAATCATGCTTTGGATTAGTATACAAAAGACCGGAATCACCTGATTTATCGAGCAGAAAATCCAAACGACGCTGACTGCATACTTTTGAAACTGCTCTTTGCACACGTTCCATTACCGGTTTCATCAACTCCTTCTTCTTCTGAAACAGCAAACCTTCCATTCCGAAAATCCTGCTGTTGTATTCTCTCGCCTCCAGCTCTTTCTCCTTTATTTCATTCTGCCTCTTCCTTTTCAGTTCGTCCGTCAATAAAACCTCTTCGGCCATATAGGCTCTCTGCATCCTATCGATCTCAGCATACTTGTCCTGAATCTCCTTTGCCCACTTCTCTGAGAACTTTTTCATCTCAGCCTGAGCCTGCTGATATTCGGGCATTTTACTGGTAATGTATTCCATATCAGTATATCCAAACTTCTGTGACCAGACGGGCGCTACTGCAACGAGGGACAAAACTAGTAAAATTAAAAACTTCTTCATGTTGTGTGGGTAATAATTTGCACCACTTTAACGAAAACTGTCTTACAATATTATCTGATCTGCTGACCAATTGTGAAGTGGAACTGTGCTCCACTGGTTTTCCCCTGAATTTTGTCAAACCCGTATCCCCAGTCTATACCAAGCAAACCAAATGCCGGCATGAAGATACGCGCACCTACCCCTGCAGATCTTTTCAGGTCAAAAGGATTAAACTCTTTATAAGTTCCCCAGTTGTTACCACCTTCGGCGAAACCAAGCACAAAGATAGTGGCTTGTGGATTGAGTGATACAGGATAACGAAGCTCCATCACATACTTGTTATACACGATACCACCACCAGAAGCAGGATAACCGTTTTGTGCGAGAGGACCTACTTTCTGATCTTCATAACCTCTCAAACCGATAATATCCTGATCTGCCAGAGAGAAAGAACCTTGTCCCGCAAGACCTGATCCCCCCACGATAAACCGACCAAACGGACTATATCCGATTTTTTGATTATACGCTCCCAGATAACCCATGTGTGTACGGGCACTCAATACAAGCTTACCGGTGATGGTTGCATAATAACTCATATCGAACATCCATTTGTGGTATTCAACCCACTTGTAAGTATCCGTGATATTTGTAATTTCTTTCTTCCTTAAAGCTGAGTAAGGGGGCGTAAATGTTGCACTCAATGACATATTACTACCTCTTCTCGGGAACTGAAGGTTATCCAGCGTATTTCTTGAAATAGTTGTATTGAAAGAAATATTGTTAGAGATACCACTGCTGTAGCCGATGCGGAAGATATCAAGACTATCCAAACGGTAACGCTGGTAAGACAAAGCGTGCGTCATCACAAGGTTTCTGTCCGGTTCCTTCAAACGACGACCAAGAGAAACTGTGATACCGTTATTGAAGTAACCACCTCTGTAATTAAGTCCGCCACCAGAGATATTTCCATAAATTGACCGGAAGTCAGTCATACGGTAAACTGTACGTTGCAACGACACCCCGAAGTTGATTGGCTTTTTACCTCCTAACCAAGGCTCACTGAATGACAGTGAATAAGTCTGATACTGCTTACCATTCGCCTGGAATCTCACAGATAGTTTCTGTCCGTCACCGGAAGGAAGCGGTCTCCATGTTTCGCGGTTCGGGATGTTTTTCAACGAGAAGTTATTGAATACCAAACCAAGCGTACCTACAAAACCAATGTATCCACCCCAACCCCCTGAGAGTTCGATCTGATCGGAAGGTTTCTCTTCAACAGTATACTCAATATCCACCGTACCATCAGATTGGTTAGGAATCGGGTTGATCTGGATTTTTTCCGGATCGAAGTAACCCATTTGAGAAAGCTGACGCTGCGTGTTAATAATCTCAGTCTTGCTGAATTTTTGTCCGGGAAGTGTAGACAACTCGCGCAATACTACGCGGTCACTTGTTTTAGTATTTCCATTCAGCAAAATACGGTTAATTGTAGCCTGCTTTCCTTCGTACAAGCGAAGTTCAATATCGATAGAATCACCGTCAACAGATTTTTCAGTCGGGTCGATACGGAAATAGAGATATCCGTCATCCATATATACCGAACTTACGTCAGCACCGGGAATTCCGTTAATTTTCTTATCGAGCTCTTCAGGATTGTAGACATCTCCTTTTTTGATACCTAGAATAGTACCTAGCTCTGCCGAAGTATGCAGGTAGTTACCAGACCATGTAATATCACGATAGAAATACTTGATACCTTCATCAATCCTCATTTCCAAACTGATCGTTTCGCCATTGTTACGAATTGTATCGAATTCAATGACTGCATCACGGTAACCGTTTTTACGATAATACGCGATCAACTTTTCCTTATCCTCATCGTATTTTTTAGGAATGTATTTGGAAGGGTTGAAAAGACGACCCAGCATTTTCTGTTTCGTTCCTTTCATTTTCCTTTTCAAAGTACGGTCGCTAATGGCCGTATTTCCCTGAATATCAATTTTTTCGATCTTCACTTTTTTACCTTTTGTAATGGTAAAATTAAGTGTCGCCTGCCCTCTCGTAGAATCCGGAATCTGTAACACTTTCACTTTTGTGTTATAGAAACCTTTATCCATATAATACTTCTTGATGATCAGCTGTGTATTCTTGATAACTGTAGGTGTAATTACACGACCTTTGATCAGTTTCACCTTGTCGTTCAGCGTTTCACGTTCGCCTTTTCTGATACCTGAAAAAGAAACTCGGTTCAAACGTGGGCGTTCTTTGATGTGAATATTCAGCCAGATCTTTTCACCTTCTACCTTGGTAGCCATGATCTCTACATCATCCAATGTCCCGAAATCCATCATTTTCCTTACAGAGGAAGGAATCGCAGGACCAGGAATCCTTACTTTATCACCCGGCTTCAAACCAGAAATAGAAATCATGGAATTCGGATCCAGAAACTGAGTACCCGATACAGTAACTTCTGAAATAGTATATTCTTTGGGATCTGCAGCGTCAAACGATATAGCAGAAGAAGATGTCGATTTTGGAGTATTTGCTCCCAGCCCTACACGCTGAGCATTTGCCTGAAAAAGCCAGCAAAACATGATTACTGACAAAATACCACTACGATGTGCTAATGATTTACTCAAATTTTTCACAAGGTTCATATTATTCTACTTAGCACTATTCGCTTTGATTTGTTCTCCTGTCTTACCGAAACGTCTTTCTTTACCCTGGAAAGATAAAATAGCTTCGTATAGATTTTCACGTCTGAAATCCGGCCAAAAAAGATTCTCATAAAAATACAACTCGGCATAAGCCAGCTGCCACAACAGGAAGTTACTGATGCGATGATCACCACCGGTTCTCAGCATAAGGTCCACATCGGGTCTTGTTTCTGTGGAAAGACGCGCAGACAACGCTTTCTCGTCAATTTCCTCAGGTTTCAAAGTTCCGTTTTGTACTTCTATGGCCAGTTGTTTCGCAGCCTGAGTTAAATCCCACTTTCCGCTGTATCCCAGCGCAAGTATCAGATTCAGCCCCGTATTGTTTTTCGTTGCTTGCGAAGCCTCTGTCAGTTGTCGCTGGCAACTCCCTGGCAAGCTTTTTATATCTCCTATGGTGTCAAGCTTGACATTGTTTTTCATCATTGTCGGAAGCTCGTTTGCAATGGACTGCACCAGCAGTTCCATCAATGCACGTACTTCAAACTCGGGACGACCCCAGTTTTCCGTAGAAAAAGCATATAAAGTCAGATAGCCAATACCCAGTTCGGCGCATCCTTCTGTAACTTCCCTTACCGCTTTGATGGCATTACGATGCCCGAAAATACGTGCTGCTCCCTGATTTTGAGCCCATCTCCCATTACCGTCCATGATAACGGCGATATGCTTTGGCAGATTGCCTGCATCAATGAGTTCCTTCATTGTTTCTGAACTCTTTAACCTTTTTTAACAAAACACATTGAACTCTAAAGTCTGTCAAAAGAAATTTACAGTTTGTTTACAGTGTTTTTCAACAATCAGTTAGTCACTGATACGCTGATATTGTCGAATCTGTGTCGAACTAGGAAAAAAACCTGTCGGGCACAATTCACAAACACTATTCAATCAACTGAAATTCAATCAATTAACAACAAAAATTAATTAATTATTTTAACAGGGGCGCAATTTAGGAATAAGTACGCCCTCTTCAAAATCTATTGAGGCAGCAAGAAGAAATATCCGAATTCAATTAATTATCAGTAAGATGGCGTATAACATCCCCGTAAGTACTCCCACTCGACAACTGTGAAGCCTTCCGATCTCTCATCATGATGGTAAACTTACCGTTGAAGTGCTTCCTGATTTCTTTGATATGATGTGAATTGACAATGCCCGCGCGGCTTATGCGGAGAAAATGATCCGGAAGTTTTTCTTCCAGTGAGGTAAGTGTATAATTGAGCAGATATTTTTGTCCATCCAGTGTATTCAGAAAGACATACTTCTCTTCTGCTTCAAAGTGTGTTATCTCTGTAAGTTGTATCAGCAAAATCCTGTCACCCGATTTCACGGAAAGTGAGAATATCTCTTTCTTGGGTTTCATTTCTTCCAGTAGACGTAGCAGATTCTCTGTGTATGGATTAGATCCGTTGCTCTTCGCAGTGTCGGTCATATTACGAAGCTTCTCAATGGTCTTCTGCAGCCTTTCATCCTCTACGGGTTTGAGAAGATAATCAACAGACTTCTCTTCGAATGCTCTTACAGCATACTGATCAAATGCAGTAGAAAAGATAACCATTGGCATCCGGCTCAGCTTTGCAAGCATTTCAAAACCATTGAGCAACGGCATTTCTATATCAAGGAAAATCAGGTCGGGTTGCAACTGATTGATCTGCACAAGTCCTTCCACTCCATTCTGTGCTTCGCCGATAATGTGAAAAGTATCGGGATATTTCTGAAGCAACCTTCTCAATCTGCTGAGTGCAAGTGGTTCGTCGTCTATAAGAATCGTTTTGAGTGGGAAATGCATAACCGTTTATTGATGTTTAATCATTGCCGTTTTTTTAATCGATATCGTTACCGACTTATATGGTTCGTTGAGCAGCTCTATTTTACCATCCTGCCCATACAGTAGTTTCAGCTTCTCCTGAATACTACGGATTCCGTAGCCAGTACCCATTTCTTCTGAGAACATCGGGCCGTTGTCATGAACGCATAAAACCAGCCAGTCGGTTTTCTCATATATTTTCACATTGATAGTTCCCAAATCAGCCAGTTTTGATATACCATGTTTGATAGCATTCTCAACAATAGGTTGGAGAATAAATTTAGGTACATATAAGTCGTTCAGGAGCGGGTCAGACACCTCAACCGTAAATTTAAGTCTGTCTCCGAATCTGACTTTCTCTACCAGCAGATACGTCTGAACCATCTCTAACTCATTTCTGATGCTATCGTAATACTCATCGGTCTTTCTTCCCGTGGTATATCTGAAAAGCCTGGATAGCAGCAATGTCATTTCTTCTGCCTTATCGGGATCCTCATGCACAAGGCTTGCGATACTATTCAGTGCATTATACAAGAAATGAGGGTTGATCCTTGCCTGTAATGCATCCAGTTCCGCCCGTGTTTTCAGTTTTTCGAGGTTCAGTAGCTGATATTCCTGATCCGATATTTTTCTGGATATCTGCTTTCCCTGGCTACTGATGAAATAAAATACATTGGCAACTATAATGGGCCCTATCATATACCAATATCCCGGTGCATTTTTAGATGCTTCGTCAGGATACAGTTCGGCGAAACGTTTCACTACCATAACGCCAAATGAAAAATAAACTGCGCTACTTACGACACTGTTCACAAAGAACATCACTACAGAAAGCACCAGATAGCGAACAGAATGCCTTGGGATACGGTCGAGTCCGCTTGCCAGAAACTTGGCTACCAATACCGCTGTTGAGCCTGATATCACATTCTGTAATACCAGATATTGATAGAGTTTGGCTCTGATCGGTTCGGAGGTGAAGTAAATTTCAGCTGTAAAGAACATGATAGCATTGATCCCGTACAATATAATAGCACCAAGAATAACTGCCACCAAAGTCCCTATCCAACCCTGACTTTGGATCAGTCCGATCAGACTGAAACTTTTCCAGTTATAAGAAGTTTCCTGAGACGTGAAGCTGAAATTGGCACCTTCCACTTTTGCTCCTGTCAAATCCACATCCGAGAGTGTACT
This sequence comes from Dyadobacter luteus, assembly GCF_003383615.1. GTDB lineage: Bacteria > Bacteroidota > Bacteroidia > Cytophagales > Spirosomataceae > Dyadobacter > Dyadobacter luteus. Next base: position 273,028 of record NZ_QNUL01000006.1, on the reverse strand, counting down.
GAAACTCAGATCTGCATTGCGCAGGTCAGCATTTCGGAATGTGGTTTTATGTAATGTAGAAAACCGGATTCTGGCACCTTTCAGATTTGCCCCGTCAAAATTGGTTTCTCTCATACTCGAAAAGCTGAAATCAGCATTTTCAAGATCCATGTTGCTAAAATCCCGGCCGTCAAAAGATGCGGATACGATCTTTGTTTTTCCTTCCTTTGTCGCTGATGTATTCCTATACCTCATGTTTAGTCTGAAAGTTTCCGCTTTAATCAAAAAAGCCTTATGCCTAATCGCATTTGTAATCCTGTTACAAACCTATTAAGCATAAAGCTTCTTTGAACGCGATTCGCGACGAACCCGTATTTTTTATTGCATCAACGAGGATATATCACGACTGAATACTTATCCGTGGTTTACAATTCCTGAACTACGATGTCCTTCCAACGCACTTTTATGCCGCCACCATCGTGAATCTGTAGAGCAATAGATCCATTAGCCGCTCCGATTTTAGCATCAGAAAAATCAACCATAGCGTTCCCGTTAAGCCAGGTCTGAACTTTATCACCAACTACCTTTATTCTCAAAATATTCCATTCGCCCATTTTAAGAAACCCTTCTTTTTCATCCGGAATCTGCACGAGCCAGCCTCTTCCATAAGATTCATAAACTCCACCCGTATCATGGTTAGGAGGTGCAACCTCTACCTGCCAGCCCGACACCTTCGTTCCGTCTACAGTTGAGCGGAAAAATACTCCGCTATTCCCATTCGCTTCCTGCTTGAATTTCAATGAGAGATCGAAATTTTTATAGAACTTATCGGTGGTCAGATATCCGTACTGTTTGTCGGGGCCACTTTCACAGATCAGCTCTCCGTTTTCTACATACCATTTTTCAGTTCCATTGATTTTCCATCCGGTAAGGTCCTTACCATTAAACAATTTTACGGGCTTTACTTTCGAAGAAGGATCAGGAGCATGTAGCACCAAAAAGGCCGAATTCACAAATAGTATTGCAATACAGAATACCAGCAGACGTTTTACGTTTGACATTTTAAATAAAGGATTAGGATTAAAAAAGTAAGAATTAAATCCGTCGAACTACATTTTACGTTAGTTTTACGAAAACTTTAACCAAGCGTAAGCTATGAAAAAATACAATTTCACAGGCCGGGGTAAGGCACTTTTTTTGTTTTCTGTTTTATTCGCAGCAGGACTTGCTTCCTGTGAAGAGAACAGCAAGGATCTTGTGAAACCGAAAACTGTTACTGATATTCTGGCAGAGAATGAGCAGTTCAGTATACTCAACGATATCGTAAAAGGTACGGATGCTTCTGATGCTTTTCGCACGGAGAACTTCACATTTTTTGCTCCTAACAATGCAGCATTCCAGGCAGCTAATCTGACCGCCTCACAAGTACTGGCATGGAAGAAAGATTCAGTAATGTCTTTTCTCAGATATCATGTATTGGCACAAAGACATACCACCAGTGAACTGAAGACTCAGGATTATAAAATGCTAAACAACCAGATCATCAATTTAGCAAAAGGTTCTGATTCCACTATTGTCATCAATAAGAACGCTACAGTTATTGTAAAAAATGTAAACACAGACAACGGTATCATTCAGGTGATTAATAGAATTCTGACTAAGAAATAATATATAGTGACCATAAAAAATGGCTGCAGAGATGTCTCTGCAGCCATTTTTTATGGTCAGCTACCTGATTCAGAATTGCTCAACATTTCCGAAAAAGAAACTACCCTCGATTTGCGCATTCTCATCAGAATCTGATCCATGAATAGCATTAGCCTGCATCGACTTTGCAAACAATTTTCTGATAGTACCTTCATCTGCATTATCAGGATTGGTTGCACCTATCAATGTACGGAAATCAGCAACTGCATTTTCTTTTTCCAGAATTATGGGAATAATCGGTCCGGACGACATATATGTACATAGACTTTCGTAGAACGGCCGCTCGGCGTGAACCGCGTAAAATTGACCGGCACGCTCGGCAGTAAGTTGCGTTTTCTTCAAAGCTACGATACGGAAGCCCGCCTCTTCAATCATTTTAATTATCGCTCCTGAGTGTCCGTCGGCAACGGCATCAGGCTTAATCATTGTGAATGTTTTATTCGTTGGCATACTCTTATCAGAATTGATTTATCACAAACATAGCATTTTTCGGCTATTTCCATGCCTGTTCAGCAGCTTAACATCGAAGCATCCTTAAACTGAGCAAAGAGATTAAGCCTTTAGTAATCAAGATTGAACAAATCCCAACAGTTTTGTTAATTTTGTGCCTTAATCTAAAAGACAGAAGCTTCTTTCCCAACCAAAATATTGTGAGTCAAGTCATTGAAGAGTTAGTTTCCTTTTTTTCATCCCCTCAGAATATCGTAATAACGATGCACAGGGATCCGGATGCAGATGCGCTGGGATCTTCTCTGGGGTGGGCAAGCTATTTAAAAAAGAGAGGACACGAGGTAACTGTGATCAGTCCGACAGAATATGCCGCGAATTTAAGCTGGCTGCCTGGCATTGCTGATGTATTGATTTACGAAAAAGCGGGAGATCAGCGTATCTGTAAAACGAAGATGGATCAGGCATCTCTGATTTGCTGTCTTGACTTTTCCGTTCTTTCCAGATTAAAGGATCTGGGAAAGGTAGTACAGGAAGCAAAAGCCGATAAGCTGATGATTGATCATCACCTGGAACCGGAATACTTTGCCAGGTGGATGATCTGGGATACAAATGCTGCGGCAACTGCTCAGCTTGTTTACAGGGTGATCCGCCAATTGGAACCACAACACTCCGTAACCGACCTGATCGACGCACCGATGGCAGAATGCCTCTACGCCGGCATCATGACCGACACTGGTTCCTTTCGCCATGCCAATGTAACACCGGAAGTACATCTTACGGTTGCGGATCTGATGCTGACAGGATTTGATACGGCACGTGTTCACAGATTAATTTATGATAATGCTCCGCTATCCCGGCTACAGTTTCTGGGCTATGTGCTTTCTCAAAAACTAATCGTTATACCCGAATTCAGAACTGCCTACATGGTGTTGACAGATGCTGAACTGATCCGCTTCAATTCAAGTGCGGGTGAAACGGAAGGTATTGTCAACTATGGTCTTCAGGTGGAAAACGTAGTGATGTCCGCCCTGTTCATCGAAAGAAAAGGGGAAATTAAGATATCGTTCCGTTCTGTCGGAGACTTCTCCGTACGCGATCTGGCGAGCAGTCATTTCAGTGGCGGAGGACATAAAAATGCATCCGGTGGCAGATCCGACTCTTCTGTTAAGGAAACCGTTGACAAATTTTTATCCGTATTGCCTGCTTACAGGGAGTCATTGCTGAGCGTGGACTGACAAGAACATTAATACTATTCAACTACATATTTTTTTAATTTAGAACTATCCAATGAATCTTAGAACTATCGGTTATGCAGTAGGCATAGCTATCCTGGGAGTGGCTTGCAACCAACATCGCACACAGGTTACAGAAACCGGACTTAAATACCAGATGTTTGAGCATGACGATAAAGCAAGAAAAGCGAAGCTTGGCGATATCATGTCATTTCACCTTGTTTTGAAAAATGGTGCTGACTCTACGCTTCGTAATACTTACGAGCAGGGAACTCCTATCAAAATGGTACTTCAGGCTCCTCCTTTCAAAGGAAGTTTCGAAGAAGGTTTGGCTATGCTTGCTACCGGCGACAGTGCTAAATTCATGATCAGCGCGGATACTTTGTTTGCAAAAATGATGCAGCCATTGCCTCCAATGATTAAAAAAGGTTCTGAATTGAGCTTTACTGTTAAGGTAATAAGCGTACTTACAACAGAAGAATTCCAGAAAGAACAAGCCGAATCCGGTTCGAAACAGAAGGATGTTGATGCAAAGGTTATCGAAGAATACCTTGTTAAAAATAACCTGAAAGCGAAAGCTCAGAAAACAGCTTCGGGACTGGTTTATATTCCTGAAGTAGAAGGAACAGGTGCTAATCCTGTTGCTGGTGACAATGTAAAAGCGCACTACACCGGAAAATTGCTGACAGAAAAAGAATTTGATTCATCAAAAGGAAGAGAGCCTCTACAATTGACACTCGGAGCAGGAATGGTTATTCCAGGATGGGAAGAAGGATTGATGTTGATGAAAAAAGGATCGAAAGGTATTTTGATCATTCCATCAGGATTGGCTTACGGACAGGAAGCAACAGGTCCGATACCTGCAAACTCCGTATTGAAATTTGATATGGAACTATTGGATGTAACAAAAGGACAAGCTCCGGCTGCTGCAACTCCTCCTGCAAGATAACAGACATATCTCTGTCATAAATTCGACGGCTACTTCACAAGAGTAGCCGTTTTTTTGTAAAATGCATCATCAAAAATTTTAACTGCTCATGAAACTTTGTTTCGCTACAAATAATATTAATAAATTGAGAGAGGTTCAGGCCATGCTTGGAGATCAATTCTCGATCGTCACACTAGAGGAAATAGGTTGCACAGAAGATATTCCTGAAACCAAGGAAACAATAGCTGATAACTCCGCTCAGAAAGCCGAATATATCTGGGACAATTATGGAATCAACTGTTTCTCTGATGATACTGGCCTGGAAGTGCATGCACTCTCAGGTGAGCCCGGCGTGTATTCTGCCCGCTATGCCGGTCCGCAACGCAACGCCGATGACAACATGAACCTTCTGCTGGATAAGCTGACTACGGCAAGTGATCGCAGCGCACAATTCAAAACTGTGATTACCCTGGTCATTGATGGTATATATCATCAGTTCGAGGGTATTGTATCCGGGCAAATCATACATGAGAAAAGAGGTCATGAGGGATTCGGTTATGATCCCATTTTTGTTCCGGAAGATTATAGCAGAACCTTTGCTGAAATGACCATGAACGAAAAAGCGCAACTAAGCCATCGCGCCCGTGCATTTAAAAAGCTAACTGAATTTTTACAGAATAACTGATCTCACTGTTTCATCTTAACATACCTGAAGCCTATGTCCAGTTTCAATTCCGACCATTACCGTGTTGACGGAACTCAAAAATTTGAAATTAAAAAAGCTAAAACACGCTCCAAGGATATTTACGACAACAAACAGGAGTATGAGACGATGCTGGCTGAATCAGCGAAGGATCTCGACGAGCTTCAAACGATGATGTACGCACACAACCGGTATGGACTTCTCGTTATTTTCCAGGCTATGGATGCCGCTGGAAAGGATGGCACGATCAAACATGTTCTTTCAGGTGTTAATCCGGTTGGCGTTAAAATACATTCTTTTAAACGGCCAACGGATACTGAACTCGGCCACGATTTTCTTTGGAGAACGAATAATGTTTTACCGCAGCGCGGAACAATTACGATATTCAACCGAAGCTATTATGAAGAGGTGCTGGTAGTGAAAGTCGATCATTCCATACTCACCAATTCCCAGAGAATCCCCCTCGAACTTACAGAGGATCTGGATAAGGTTTTCAAACACCGTTATGCTGATATCAAGAATCTCGAAAAATATTTGTTCCGAAATGGTATCCGTGTCATCAAGTTTTTTCTGAATGTATCGAAGGAAGAACAAGCCGAAAGACTGATTGAAAGAATTGAAGATCCTTCAAAAAACTGGAAATTTGAAGAGCAGGATGTGAAGGTGAGAGAGCAATGGGATAAATACATGGATGCTTATGAAACCTGCATCAATGAAACTGCCTCAAAGAAAGCTCCATGGTATGTAGTACCCGCTGACGACAAAAAGAATATGAGATTGATTGTCGGTAAAATTATTGAAGAAGAGCTACACAAGATGAATATGTCGTATCCCGAGTCCGGCCCCGAAAGAGCTGCGGAATTGCGCGGGTTTATTGATATCATCAAAGGACAGAATCCTAAATAAAAGAAGAGCGGCCGCCATTATAGCGACCGCTCTGTAAGAGTATGTATGGTGTGGTTATCTTCAGGTTACTTGATCGTGAAATTCGTATTCCCGATTTTGTATCCCTCAGCATATAACTCAACATTATATTTACCAGGACGGAACTGAGATGCGTTGTCATATAGCATTTCAACCTTTTGATTGTTGTTCTGGTAAGCGATTGACTCACGCGCTGTGAACTTAGATGGAGAACCGTTGATCTCAAATTCACCAGATCCAGTTGCATCATCAGCAACTACTGCTCCTTCAGGATCCAGAACTCTGATATAAATATCTTTTGGTTCAAGCGCTGTAAGTTGGTTTTCAGGTAGGTTGAAAGTAAGTTTCAGCTTGTCTACACGTTTTGCTTTGTACTCGCTTTTGTCTTTTACTTTACCTCTTGAATTTACAGTAAGTACTTTAAGATTTGCAGCTTTAAGTGCTGCAGCCTGGCTCACTTTCTCAGAAAGTTCTCTGTTGGCAGCTGTGAAAGTAGTTACCGAATCGGAAAGTTCAGCCTGACGTTGTACTAATCTCTCTCTTTCGCTTGTAAGCGTTCCCACGTGTGTGCTGAGAGAATCGTTTGAGGCAACCAGGTGCTCGTTTTCAAGTCTTAACTGTGCGATAACCTCATCTTTTTCAGCAAGGAATTTTTCGTATTCCTTAATTTTAGCAAGATACTTACCGGTTTCCACTTTTTTGCTTCTACTGAAAGCCAGCTTATCTTTTTCAAGCTGCTCTTTCACTTTGGTAAGTTCACTTACGTCACCACCCAGTCTTTCAATTTCCGCAATTTTGGCGTCAAGTACAGTCGAAATAGAATCTAATCTTGTTTTTGTGAGTGCCAATTCTCTGGCCTTTTCTACTACTAAACTCTCCTGTTGAGTAAGTTCGCTCTTTTGAGAGGTAAACAGGTAGCCAAACATGGCCGTTGCAAGCCCCAGGACAACTACCATCGCCCAGGCTATGCTTTGCTTGTTTTTCTGTTCTTGTTGTTGCATTGATTTACGTTTTTTATAGTTTGATTTAGCTTTTACATAACTGACAACCCTTCCCGTTGTCAAGACATTTTGATTGTACTTCAAGGATAAAATCAACAATTCTGTGCCGGATCAGAAGTACTGGATGGCCACACAGTATCAAACTGATATGTAAATAATACCAAAAAAGCCTCCGGCATAATGCCAGAGGCTTTTTTGGTATTTCAAGCTTAAATCAAAACCTCTTAACAGCCAGAGAATCTTGTCCTTAAATTTTGGGTAATCTTTACCCAACTTATGGTATAAGCGAACAGCGTCGAATAATACAAAAAGAATCAGTTTGAAATAGTAGCGTTTATGGAAAATGGCTTTTTATCCATCATAATTAGTTGCTGAAAACCAACGATTCGGTATTGCTGTATTCTATTGTTTTTAACACTGAGTGTTATATGCTTTTCCGAAACATAAAGTTTATTCTCAGACTTAACATATGCTTCTGCCGAACTGAGATTCCCTACAGTATCGATCACGATCTTCAATTCACGCACCGGTAACCTGTCCCCCTCCTTTGAAGTGTATACAAAGGTGGAAGAATCCGGCCGAGCTATGCTGTAACTTTGCTTAAAAGCCGGCTTATTGATATCAGCCTGAACAAAGAGCCCCAGCTCTTTTTCCCAATTCACGTCCTCGCTCCGCACAACGTTTTGCTCAGTGCCCATGGATACCGTCTTATAAACCTGTGGTTTCAGACTATCCAGTAAAGTTATCTGAGCTTCAGTAAAGCCTTTGAGATCGTAAAATACCTTTTCTCCTGCCTCTTCTACGCGGTCACCATCACAAGATGCCAGGAAGACTGAAAACAGTATCACCAGACACTTTATTACAAACAGTTTATTATAGTTCATAGGTATCCTAAATCACAGCCTCAAAAGGCATATAAAAAATCAGAGAGCCTTTTAAAAGCTCTCTGACAAAATTAATATAATCGGGCAGGTTTGCCTATAAAATGCTGTTACCAGTCATTTCTTCCGGCTTGGCAATACCCATCAATGCTAAAATAGTAGGTGCGATATCTGCCAGCTTTCCGTCGTGAATTGGTGTCTGATAATTGTTATCTACCAAAACGCAAGGAACCAGGTTCAGTGAATGCGCGGTATTGGGCGATCCATCATCGTTTGACATATAATCTGAGTTACCATGGTCAGCAATGATAATAGAAGAATATCCGTGCTTCAATCCCGTAGTTACTACTGTCTCCACACATTGATCCACTGTTTCACAAGCTTTCACCGCTGCTTCAAACACACCCGTATGACCAACCATATCCGGATTTGCAAAGTTGAGGCAAACGAAATCCACCTCTTCTTTTTCCAATTCAGGAACGATTGAATCCCGAATACCAAATGCAGACATTTCAGGCTGAAGATCATAAGTAGCCACTTTTGGAGACGGGCAAAGTAATCTGCTTTCACCTATGAACGGCTGCTCCCTTCCTCCGGAGAAGAAGAATGTAACGTGAGGATATTTTTCAGTTTCTGCAATACGGATCTGTTTCTTACCAGCTGCTTCCAGCACTTCACCTAAGGTATTGTTCAGATTATCCTTATCAAATATCACATCAACTCCCTTGTAGGTATCATCATAGTTTGTCATTGTGATGTAACGCAGGTTCAGCTTATGCATATTCTGCTCATGGAAATCCTGCTGAGTAAGCACTTCCGTGATTTCGCGTCCGCGGTCTGTACGGAAGTTGAAACACAGCACCACATCCCCATCCTGAATCACTGCTATAGGCTCACCATTTTCATCTACTGAAACAATCGGCGTGATAAACTCATCTGTAATACCTTCCTGGTACGAAGCTTCTACCGCATTTAATACCTGGCTTGGCAAAACATGTTTCCCTTCACCATGTACCATTGCGTCATAGGCCAGCTTCACGCGCTCCCAACGCTTGTCTCTATCCATTGCATAATAACGGCCCGTTACACTTGCCAGCTTTCCGGTTGTCAAAGCCATGGTTTCAGTAAGCTCTGTCAGGAAGCCCAGGCCGCTCTTAGGGTCACAGTCACGACCATCCGTAAAGGCATGCACATAAACCTGATCAAGACCTTTGTCAGCAGCGATTTTACATAACCCTTTCAGGTGATCTATATGTGAGTGTACACCTCCATCAGAAACCAGACCGATAAAGTGTACTTTTTTATTATTCACCTTTGCGTAATCCAGTGCATCTACCAATGCTTTTTCCTGTCCCAGTGTTCCTTCTGCAACAGCCAGATTGATCTTAACCAGATCCTGATAAACTACGCGACCTGCACCCAGATTGGTATGCCCTACTTCGGAGTTACCCATTTGTCCATCGGGTAAACCAACAGCCAAACCGCTCGCAGCAAGTTTGCTATGCGGGTATTTTTGTAAAATACTATCGTAAAAAGGTGTTTTTGCAGCGATAATAGCAGAACGGTTCTCTTCGCCGAATTTGGCGATTCCCCAACCGTCCATGATGATAAGAATTACTTTCTTGCTCAAAATATATAAAGTTTAAGTATTCAGATTCTTATATAGTAACAAACACTACTGCGGGTTAGTCCCCCGATTGTAAAGTCAAATCGTGCTTTTCAATCAGATATTCCAGAAATTTCTCTCCGCTTCTCTTTACAATGTTGTACACATCAGTAAATGCAGAATCTCCATCATAATAGGGATCGGGAACAATTACCGAATCCTTTCGTTCAGGATCAAAAAGCCGGTAGAGATATACTTTGTCATCCGGCAAATAATATCCGTTAGCCCGGAAACTCTGTTCGCGAATATTTGAAAAATTAGATTCATCCATGGCCATGATATAATCAAAGCCGGCAAAATCATCATCTGAGAGCTGACGTGCAGTATGTGTCAGTGTAATTCCTCTTTCAAGTGCAGTCTTTCTCATTCGTTTGTCGGGCAGACTCCCGACATGATAAGCTGCAGTGCCTGCCGAATCACAAGAAATGACATTTTCCAGTCCATTCTTTGTAACCAGATTTTGAAAAACTCCTTCGGCAACAGGAGAACGGCATATATTGCCTAAACAAACAAAAAGTACTCTAATCAAGGTAAATGATAGTAATAGCCATCCATATTGATGTGAACTACCTGACTCCCGAAAGAATCAATCTTCACGCTTACGGCTTATTGTTTTCGTCTACGATTACGTAGACCTGCTCTTTGGGGCGCCTCATCAGGTAGGTTTCCCTTGCCCATTTTTCAAGCATTCGGGGATTACCCAATACTTCTTCGCGTTCTTTATTTACCAGCTTTATCTTTTCATTCAATGCGCTCTTTTCCTTTTCAAGAGCGTTCATTTTCATTCGATTAGAAAAAACAACCCTGATATTATTGTTATCAAGACCTACAACCCATACCAGCCACGCAAACAATGTGGCAGTATAGAAATTACGAAATGGCTTCAGTAACCAGTGGTTTTTCAGATCTGACATATTCAAAGGAAAAAAACCGGAACTCAGGTTCCGGTTTTTTGTTTTATTAGAATTTCAATCCCGGGAAGTATGCGCTTTCGCCCAATTCTTCTTCGATACGAAGTAATTGATTGTATTTAGCCATACGGTCAGAACGAGAAGCAGAACCAGTTTTGATCTGGCCTGTGTTCAATGCAACCGCCAAATCAGCGATCGTTGAGTCTTCAGTTTCTCCTGAACGGTGAGACATAATCGTTTTGTAGCTGTTTCTCTTAGCAAGGTTAACAGTATCGATTGTTTCTGTCAAAGATCCGATCTGGTTTACCTTAACCAATACCGCGTTAGCGATCTGCGACTCAATTCCTTGCTGCAGACGTGTAACATTTGTTACGAACAAGTCATCACCCACAAGCTGGCATTTCTTACCGATAGACTCCGTAAGTGTTTTCCAACCTGACCAGTCATCTTCGTCCATACCATCTTCAATAGAAATGATTGGATATTTAGCAACCCACTGAGTCCAGTAGTCAGCCATTTCATCAGATGACAATTTACGTCCGTCTGATTTTTTGAAGTGATATAGTCCGTTTTCGTAGAACTCAGAAACAGCAGCATCCATAGCGATGAAGATATCTTCACCCGGCTTGTAACCTGCTTTCTCGATCGCTGTCAATACAACCTCGATAGCTTCTTCGTTAGATTTAATGTTTGGAGCAAAACCACCTTCGTCACCTACATTGGTTGAATAACCTTTGCTCTTCAATACAGTTTTAAGTGTATGGAAAACCTCCACACCCATTCTCAAAGACTCAGAGAAAGTGTCTGCTTTTGCAGGCAAGATCATAAACTCCTGGAAGTCGATCGAGTTATCTGCATGGCTACCACCATTCAGAATGTTCATCATCGGAACAGGCAATGTATTTGCATTCACTCCACCGATATAACGATACAATGGCAAATTAGCTTCCTGCGCAGCAGCTTTAGCAGCAGCCAGAGAAACACCAAGAATCGCATTCGCTCCCAATTTGCTCTTGTTAGGAGTACCATCCAATTCAAGCATGATCTTGTCGATCAGATTCTGCTCAAATACTGAACATCCTATCAATTCAGGGAAAATAATATCATTTACGTTTTCAACGGCTTTCAAAACCCCTTTTCCAACATACACACCTTTATCTTCATCGCGAAGTTCAACGGCCTCATGTTTACCGGTAGATGCTCCTGAAGGAACAGCAGCGCGGCCTAAATAACCATTCTCTGTACGAATATCTACTTCAACTGTTGGGTTTCCTCTTGAATCAAGAATTTGTCTTGCATGTACTGACTGAATCGTACTCATTTGCAGCTTGGGTTTTGATTAATAATGTATTATGTTAACGGTACAAAATAACACAAAAAAATTGGCATCCATAAGCGACAATTCATTTTAACACAAATTTAAAGTGCCTTGTAATCCATTGTAAACTTATCGGGCACGTAAGTGAGACAAGCCTCTTCCTATTTGCATAGAACGCACAAAAGTGCATTTAATATGCCTACATACCTCTATAAAAAAACCTCCTTACCGGAGGTTTTTTAAATCTTAATTATCAGAAAGCATAGAAGCGAACTGATCGAATAAATATCTCGAATCGTGAGGACCAGGGGATGCTTCCGGGTGATATTGCACCGAGAATGCAGGATAGTCCTTACGTCTGATCCCTTCTATCGTTTTATCGTTCAGGTTAACATGCGTCACCTCTACATCAGGATGTTTTTCAATTTCCTCCTGTTTCACGGCAAAGCCATGATTTTGCGATGTAATTTCACACAATCCTGAAATTAGGTTTTTCACAGGGTGATTCAAACCGCGATGTCCGTGGTGCATTTTATACGTATTAATGCCACTGGAAAGTGCCAAAAGCTGATGTCCAAGGCAAATTCCGAAAAGAGGCTTACCTGTCAAAACCATCTTATTTACGTTGTCAACTGCATATGTCATAGAAGCAGGATCACCAGGACCGTTTGAAATAAAGAAGCCATCAGGCTGCCAATTCATCACTTCTTCGAAAGTTGTTTTCGCGGGAAATACCTTGCAATAGCAACCTCTGGATGTAAGGTTTGTAAGGATACTCTTCTTGATACCGTAGTCCATCACGGCCACTTTCCACTGGCTGGTTGCTTCATCACCTACGAAGTAAGGCTCTTGCGTCGTCACTTCTGATGACAATTCAAGACCGTCCATAGAAGGAATCTTTTTCAGCTCTTTCATTAACTCCACTTCATCAAGAATCTGAGAAGAGATAATCGCATTCATTACACCTTTCTCTCTCACATGGCGTACAAGGTGGCGTGTATCCACATTGCTGATACCAACGATATTCGCTCTCTCAAAATACTCCTGCAGAGAAAAATCCGCTGTACTTCTTGAATAGATATTAGAGAAAGTGTTACACACCATCCCTCTGATCTTTACAGAAGCCGACTCTTCCTCATCTTCCAACTGCACACCGTAGTTACCGATATGTGAAGTTGTATTGACGATAATCTGCCCATAGTATGAAGGATCTGTATAAATCTCCTGATAACCAGTCATACCAGTATTGAAACAAATCTCTCCTCCGGTAGTTCCGTCTATCCCCAAAGCTAATCCTCTGTAAGCTGTTCCATCTTCCAGCAATAACAGAGCTTCCTTTTTCTGATTCATATATGATTAAATCGTTTTTTACTATTATATATCGTTCAATTCGATCCAAAGAATGCCGGTTAAACTGAACTTTCCGGCAGCTTCCCGCTAAGGCGCTGCAAAAATAATGAATATTGCTCAAAAAAAGGGGTCAAACGAAAAACGTTTAACCCCTTTTAATATAATCAATGCATTGGGAACATCTTACTCAGCACTTTCGCGTCCGCCAAGAAGTTCATCCTGCAATGTCTTTAACTCATCCCATTTGCCATCAGCAGCCAATTGAGCTTGTTGTGGCCATGTAGTCGGGTTATGAACGTTATACTGGCTTCCGGCTGCATCAAGGATTTCCTTGATAGCTTCAGGTGTAGCAGCAGCTAGTTCAGCAAATGAAGTGATTCCGCCAGCGATCAAAAGATCTGCAATTTTAGGGCCGATACCTTCAATTTTTTTAAGATCATCACCTTCTGCAACGACAGCTTCCGCCTTAGCAGGAGCAGCAGCAGCTTGTGAATCATCTGCTTTCTTACCTCCACGACGGCTACGACGTGTTTTAGCTGGTTTATCAGCATTAGCAAGAAGAAGTGCATCATTAAAGTCAACAAGCTCAACCAATGCTACTTCAGCGGCATCTCCAAGTCTGTTTCCAAGTTTGATGATGCGGGTATATCCGCCCGGACGATCTGCGATCTTATCGGCAACTGTTCCGAAAAGTTCTTTCGTAGATTCTTTATCATTAAGATAAGAAAAAACGATACGTCTGTTATGCGTAGAATCTTCCTTCGCACGAGTCAGCAAAGGCTCAACATACTTTCTAAGTTCTTTCGCCTTAGGCAAAGTAGTTTCGATTCTCTTGTGAATAATCAAAGAAGAAGCCATATTTGACAACATAGCCTTACGGTGAGATGCCGTTCTTCCTAAGTGATTATCTTTTTTACCGTGTCTCATTTTTGTTTTGTTTAGTTGCTTCGAGCTGCGTCAAACGCGCTACAGAATACATACTTATGATGGAATACTTAAATTATTCTTCGTCCAAACGATATTTGGCCACATCCATTCCAAATGTGAGTTGTTTATCAGCAACAAGCTGCTCCAACTCAGTAAGTGACTTTTTACCAAAATTACGGAATTTCATCATATCCGAAATTTCAAGTCTTACTAAATCTCCAAGTGATTTAACATCTGCTGATTTAAGACAGTTATAAGCACGAACTGACAAATCAAGTTCAGACAATGAAGTTTTAAGAAGTTTTCTCATTCTCAACATTTCTTCGTCAACCTGGTTGTCTTCTTCCGCTTTCTGCTTTTCAAACGTCATTGTCTGATCAGAGAACAACATGAAGTGTTGAATCAAAATATTAGCTGCTCCTTTCAAAGCATCTTCAGGGTGAATAGACCCGTCAGTCTGAATATCGATCAACAAACGCTCATAATCCGTACGCTGCTCTACCCTTGTGTTCTCAACGCTGTATTTAACGTTTTTGATCGGGGTATAGATAGAATCCACTGCTATATAACCGAAAGGCAATTCATTAGCTCTTGGTTCGTCAGCAGGAACATATCCTCTTCCTTTATCCAACAAAAGTTCCATTTCGAACTCTTTGTTGTCATCAATATGACAAATTACCTGATCTGGGTTAAGCACTTCGAACGCACTTGTGAACTTACCAATATCACCGGCAGTAACTACCGATACATTTTTAAGATTCACAACGATTCTGCTTTCATTCAAATCCGTAACCTTTTTAAAACGAACCGTTTTCAGGTTCAGGATGATTTCTGTTACATCCTCAACTATACCTTCGATAGAAGAAAATTCGTGAAGTACACCTGGCACTTTCACACTCGTGATGGCATAACCTTCCAAAGATGAAAGGAGTATTCTACGTAACGCATTACCAATTGTTACGCCGTATCCTTTCTCTAGAGGCTTAAACTCAAACAACCCATGGAAGTCGTCTGCTTTTTCCATGACGACCTTATCAGGCATTTGGAAAGCTAATATTGACATAGTCGTTGCTCCTTTTATAGTAGTAAATGATAGTTGATCACGCTACCGTTACCTTTGCGATCGCAAAACGCCGTTTCCGGCAATAAGCACGCCCCGGTATGAACCGCGACGTGCCTGTAATAAAGTATTGTTATTATGTATTATTTAGAATACAATTCAACGATAAGCTGCTCGTTGATGTTTTCTGGAATCAAATCGCGGTCTGGGAAAGTTACAAACTTACCTGCCAGTTGCTGACCATCCCATTCAAGCCAGTTGAATCCTTTTGCGCTGTGACCAGCCAAGCTATCTGTAACCGCTTCAAGAGACTTAGATTTCTCTCTAACCGATACAACCTGACCAGGACGTAGAGACAATGAAGGAATGTTGACTACTTCACCATCAACAAGGATATGCTTGTGAGATACCAACTGACGTGCAGCACGTCTTGTAGGAGCAATACCTAAGCGGTATACTGTATTATCTAAACGAGCCTCGCAATATTTAAGAAGGTTTTCACCAGTGATACCTTCTTTGATAGATGCTTTCTCGAATAAGTTACGGAATTGTCTTTCAAGAATACCGTAGATAAATTTCACCTTCTGCTTTTCCATCAATTGTAAAGCATACTCCGATTTCTTAGAGCGGCGACCCTTTCCGTGAACTCCCGGAGGGTAATTTTTCTTAGCAAGCGCTTTGCTTGGACCCATGATGGGCTCTCCGTAACGTCTTGCAATCTTGGTTTTGGGACCTGTGTAACGTGCCATTAAAAACTATTTAATAATTAAAATTAGATAAACCATTCAGTAACCCCAGTGTCCAAATTACGAATGGGCATTCAAACTATACTCTACGACGCTTTGGAGGGCGGCATCCGTTGTGCGGAAGCGGAGTAATATCACGAATCGTTGTTACCTCGATTCCTGCATTCTGGATCGTACGGATAGCAGACTCACGTCCTGATCCCGGTCCTTTAACAAATACTTCTGCTTTACGCATTCCCAGATCGAAAGCGACCTGTGCTGCACTTTGTGCTGCGGTCTGCGCTGCATACGGAGTGTTTTTCTTAGATCCACGGAAGCCCATTTTACCGGCCGATCCCCAAGAAATAACTTGTCCGTTGCTATTTGTGATAGAGATAATGATGTTGTTGAAAGAAGCCTTGATATGTACCTGACCTACCGCTTCTACAACTACAACTCTCTTCTTTGCTTTATCTTTTCTTTTATTTTGTGCCATTGCTCATGAAATAGTTACGGGATTAAACCCATTCCCATTAGTTATTTAGTAGCCTTTTTCTTGTTCGCGATTGTTTTGCGTTTACCCTTACGAGTACGAGAGTTATTCTTAGTTCTCTGTCCACGCAATGGCAATCCTTTACGATGACGAAGACCACGATAACAAGCAATGTCCATAAGGCGTTTGATGCTCAATTGAACTTCTGACTTCAATGCGCCTTCTACTTTATATTCACCTGCGATAACCGCACGAACTGCTCCTGATTCTTCATCATTCCAGTCGATCACCTTCTTATTGATGTCAACTCCTGCTTTGTCCAGAATCTTTTTTGCTGAACTGCGTCCAATTCCGAAGATGTAAGTTAGTGAGATCTCGCCTCTTTTACGGTCTGGAATATCAACTCCTGAAATACGTGCCATATGATTAACCTTGTCTTTGTTTATACCGTGGGTTCTTCTTGTTAATTACATAGATCTTCCCCTTGCGGCGTATAACTTTGCAGTCCTCACTGCGTTTCTTTACTGATGCTTTGACTTTCATCTCGAATGTTACTTATTTGTTAATATTTAGGTGGTCTTCTCCTACTATTTATACCGGTACGTAATTCTTGCTTTTGATAAGTCGTAAGGAGACATTTCCAACTTAACACGGTCACCCGGTAATATCTTAATGTAGTGCATTCTCATTTTCCCGGAAATGTGCGCAATTACTTCGTGTTTATTTTCCAATACTACACGAAACATTGCGTTTGAGAGTGCTTCCAGGATTACACCGTCTTGTTCGATTGATGCTTGTTTTGCCATTATTAGCTTTTATTACTACGCCTCAACCATTAAGCTGGTATTGGCAGTCACTTTTTCTATATAATCGAAAGTTGTCAGGATTTCAGCTGTTCCTTTACGAACCACAATTGTATGTTCAAAGTGTGCCGAATACTTCCTGTCGGTAGTGCGGATAGTCCAACCATCACGCTCCTGTACTACTGACTTCGTTCCGAGGTTTATCATCGGTTCAATTGCTAAAACCATCCCTTCTTTCAAACGAATGCCTTTACCTTTCTTACCATAATTTGGTACCTCAGGACTCTCATGCAGATTTCTGCCTACTCCATGTCCCACAAGTTCCCTCACAACAGTATAACCTCTGTCTTCAACGTAGTTCTGAATCGCAAAACTCAGATCCCCCATTCTCAGACCGTCCACTGCGTGTTCAATCCCTTTGTATAAAGAACGTTTTGTAGCAACCAGTAAATCCATTACTTCCTTCGATACCTCTCCGATTGGGTAAGTATAAGCGCTGTCACTATGGAAACCCTCTAACTTAACTCCGCAATCAATGGATACGATATCTCCGTCTTTCAGGATGTAGTTACTTGGAAAACCATGTACTACAACTTCATTTACTGATATACACAGAGAGGCGGGAAAATTGTTAAAGCCTTTGAAGGAAGGAATTCCTCCATTGTCTCTTATAAATTCTTCCGCCACTGCATCCAGTTTTTTGGTTGCAACACCCGGTTTCACCCATTGAGCTACTTCCGCGTGCGCCTTACCCAAAACCTGGGCACTATTTTTTATAAGGATTATCTCCTCTTCCGTCTTCAGATATATCATTCTCTACTATCAGATGGCAACACTTTCTGTTCTGCCCTTAACACGTCCGGACTTCATCAGTCCTTCGTATCTGCGCATCAACAAGTAGCTTTCCACCTGCTGTAATGTATCCAAAACAACACCAACCATAATCAATAACGATGTTCCTCCGAAGAAGTGAGCAAAGTCTGTTGATATACCCAGCAAACTTGCGAATGCCGGTAAGGTTGCAACTACTGCCAGCATCAATGCACCCGGGAAAGTAATACGATCCAGAATAGAACTGATGTATTCGGAAGTCTGCTGTCCTGGTTTCACACCCGGTATGAATCCTCCACCTCTTTTCATATCATCTGCGATTTGCTGCGGATTTACTGAAATAGCTGTGTAGAAGAATGTGAAAACAATAATTAAAAACGCAAATAACAAATTGTACTGCCAGGTAGTGTAGTTTGCAAATATCGTTGCTACATCACTTGCGAAATCACTCTTCTCTGCAAAATAAGATGCTCCCAAAGAAGGAATAAACATAAGCGCTTGTGCAAA
Source organism: Dyadobacter luteus (assembly GCF_003383615.1). Classification (GTDB taxonomy): domain Bacteria; phylum Bacteroidota; class Bacteroidia; order Cytophagales; family Spirosomataceae; genus Dyadobacter; species Dyadobacter luteus. The sequence continues at coordinate 254,632 of NZ_QNUL01000006.1, read as the reverse complement.
GATAATCGGCATTACACCAGCTGCATTCAGTTTCAATGGAAGGTACTGACGTTGTCCGCCCATAACCTTGTTACCAACAACCTGTTTTGCATACTGAATCGGTATTCTTCTTACCGCCTGCGTCAACATCACAGCTCCCATGATAACAAAATAGAGCGCTACAATCTCAACAACAAATAATAAGATACCACCACTACCTCTGTTTACAAACTCCTTGTAGATAGCGCCCGGAAAACGAGATACAATACCAATCATGATCAGCATTGAAATACCATTTCCGATACCTTTGTCAGTGATACGCTCACCCAACCACATACAGAACATTGTACCTGCAGTCAGAACGAACACTGATGATATTGAAAACATACTTCTCGAAACCAGCAGCGCCTCATCAGGCACAGTAGTATTAAGGTAAGCTGTTCCTTGTACCAGCGTAACAATAATTGTCAGAACCCTGGTAATCTGATTTAACTTCTTACGTCCTGACTCACCTTCCTTCTGCATCTTCTGAAAATATGGCAGAGCCATAGTCAGCAGCTGTATAGCAATAGATGCCGAGATATAAGGCATGATACCTAACGCAAAAATGGAGGCCTTACTAAAAGCTCCTCCTAAAAATGTATCCAGCAACCCAAGAAGACCTTGTGTTGATACATTCATCTGATCAGGTTCAACGCCAGGCAAAGCTACATAAGACCCTAAACGGAATATTGTTATAAACAAAAGAGTGTTGAGAATACGTGTTCTCAACTCCTCAATTGAAAATATATGCTTTATCGTCTCAAAAAATCGTTTCATTTTATGGGCTTACAATAGCTATCCGATAATAAATTTTCAGCTATACCTAACAACAAAGTTATAATTTTACTGCTTTACCACCAGCCTTTTCGATAGACTCGATAGCGGATGCAGAGAATCCATTAGCCTGTACTTCCACAGCGCTTGTAATTTCGCCACGGTTAAGGATTTTTACAAGATCCTTTTTCGCACAAAGACCATTTTCGCGGATCAGATCCAGAGTAATAACAGTCGCGCTTGTTTTCTCAGCAAGAGCCTGGATCGCATCCAGATTCAAAGCTTTGTACTCAACACGGTTGATGTTATTGAAACCGAATTTAGGCAAACGTCTTTGAAGTGGCATCTGTCCACCTTCAAAACCTAACTTACGGCTATACCCTGAGCGAGACTGAGCTCCTTTGTGTCCACGTGCTGCAGTTCCACCTTTACCGGATCCCTGACCACGTCCAACTCGCTTTCCAACTTTAATGGAACCAGCAGCCGGTTTTAATGAACTAAGATTCATACTAGTAGTATATATTAAATTTCTTCAACTTTAACCAAATGGCTCACTTTGCGGATCATACCTGCAATAGCGTCGCTGTTCTCCTTCTCAACCGTTCTGTTCAGTTTACCCAAACCTAACGCTTTAATCGTTAGCTTTTGTTTCTCAGGGCGGTCGATTGCACTCTTAACTTGTGTAATACGTACTTTTGACATGATTACTTTCAGATAGGGATAATCCCGAAGGATTATCCGTTAAATACTTTATCCAGTTTAACTCCACGCTGGAAAGCAACCTGGTGAGGAGCTCTCATTTTAAGAAGCGCATCGATAGTAGCTTTGATTACGTTGTGAGGGTTTGAAGACCCTTTAGACTTCGCCAAAACGTCCTTGATACCTGCACTTTCCAAAACAGCACGCATTGGACCACCAGCAAGTACTCCTGTACCAGGAGCTGCAGGCTTGATCAATACGAATCCACCGCTGAATTTACCTTCCATTTCGTGAGGAACAGTATGTTTCAGCATAGGAACCTGAATAAGGTTCTTTTTCGCGTCGTCGATACCTTTTGCAATAGCATCTGTTACTTCATTGGCTTTCCCAAGTCCATGACCTACTACTCCATTACCATCTCCTACCACAACGATAGCCGAAAAACTAAAGCGACGACCACCTTTTACTACTTTTGCTACCCTGTTGATCGCTACAACGCGCTCTTTCAGGTCCGATTCGTTAACCTTTGAAGGTCTTGTATTTGTAGACATAGTCTTTGTTATTCTTAGAATTTCAGGCCACCCTCACGAGCTCCTTCGGCCAATGCTTTAACTTTACCGTGGTACAAATACCCGTTACGGTCAAACACAACCGCCTGAATACCTGCTTCCTGTGCTTTTTCAGCGATTTTTTTACCAACTTGTGTAGCAATCTCTATATTAGAGTTCTCTTTTCTTCCACCCAAGTCTACGGACGATGCACTTACAAGCGTTACACCTTTCAAGTCATCTATAATCTGAGCATAAATGCTGGTATTCGAACGAAACACTGATAATCTAGGACGTTCTGCACTACCCTTCACTTTCTTACGAATGTGATATTTAAGTCGTTGTCTTCTATCTACTTTTGCGTTAGCCATTTTCAATCTTATTCTAACAGTTTAACATTATTCTGTGGCTACGCACTACTTTTTAGAAGCAGACTTACCAGCTTTACGACGAACGATCTCACCAACAAAGCGGATACCCTTGCCTTTGTAAGGCTCGACCTTACGCAACGACTTAATCTTTGCAGCTACAGAACCGATCAATTCTTTATCAATTCCTTCCAGAATCACTTTAGGATTCTGTCCTTTTTCTGAAGTCGTAGTCACTTTAATCTCACCTGGGATCGCCATGAAGATATTATGTGAGTAACCCAATTGCAACTCCAACACATTGTTAGCAGCAGTTGCCTTGTAACCTACCCCAATAATCTCTAACTCCTTCTTATATCCGGCATCCACACCGATCACCATATTGTTGATCAGAGAACGGTACAAACCATGTAATGCTTTGTGACGCTTCTGCTCAGTCGGGCGTGTAACTTTCAATTCGTTTCCTTCCACTTCAACCGTGATGTCGCTATCGACAGCCTGAGAAAGTGTTCCTTTCGGGCCTTTTACCGAAACCAGGTTATCATCTGCAACAGATACAGAGACACCAGCTGGTAAAACAATAATTTTATTTCCTATACGTGACATTTCCTGAATAACTTTAAAATATTAATACACGAAACATAACACTTCTCCACCTACATTCAGTGCTTTGGCTTCCTTATCTGTCATAACTCCCTTAGAAGTTGAGATAATTACAGTACCCAATCCACCCAATACGCGAGGTAGTGTTGATGAACCTGAATATTTACGCAGTCCAGGCTTACTTACTCTCTCCAATTTCACAATTGCAGATTGCTTTGTCACAGGATTGTATTTCAAGGCTATCTTGATTGTTCCCTGAGGCCCGATTTCGTCAAATTTATAACTCTGAATGTACCCTTTATCGAAAAGTACTTTAGTTATTTCTTTTTTTATGTTGGATGCAGGTATCTCTACGACTCTGTGTTTCGCTTTAATCGCGTTTCTGAGTCTGGTTAGATAATCTGCTATTGGATCCGTTAACATTTTTATGCCTGGTTTTGTACACCCCCTTCAAACGGGAGTGCAAAGTTAAGTAATTGAAATCAGAATTGAAAGTATTCTTACCAACTTGATTTAGTAACGCCTGGAATTTTACCATCTGAGGCCATATCCCGGAACAATACTCTCGAAATTCCAAATTTACGCATATATCCTCTTGGTCTTCCTGTGATTTTGCAACGGTTGTGCAAACGTACAGGTGATGAGTTACGTGGTAATTTATCAAGACCAACCCAATCCTCAGCTGCTTTTAATGCTTTACGCTTCTCAGCGTAACGAGCTACCAATGCTTGTTTCTTTCTTTCCCGTGCTTTTACTGATTCTTTTGCCATTGTCGGTAAATATCTTATCTCTTAAGAATTATCCTTGTTTGTTCGCGTTTGTGAAAGGCATTCCGAGTGCTTTCAATAGCTCATAACTTTCTTCGTCAGAGTTAGTTGAAGTAACAAACGTAATATCCATACCTGTGATTTTGCTCACCTTTTCAATGCTGATCTCAGGGAAGATGATTTGTTCTTTCACACCGAAAGTGTAATTTCCACGTCCATCAAAACCTTTGTCACTGATTCCGCGGAAGTCACGAACACGTGGCATTGCTATTGCGGTAAGACGATCCAAAAATTCGTACATACGATCACCGCGAAGCGTAACCTTTGCGCCGATCGGCATGTTCTCACGTAATTTGAAGTTAGAAACCGCTTTCTTAGAAATGGTTGCAACTGCTTTCTGTCCTGTAATCAGACCCAGCTCCTCAACACCTACATCAACCAGTTTCTTGTCAGCAACTGCCGCTCCGATACCTTTGTTGATTACGATTTTAAGCAGACGTGGAACCTGCATCACTGATTTGTACTCGTATTTCGCGTTCAATTGCGAAACGATCTCTTTTGCGTACTTTTCTTTTAATCTAGGCTGTGCCATTGTTTGTAAATAGTTACTGTGGATTGCCGACCCACCTTATTTATTATTAGAATGCTCTCTTAAAGAGCGGAGACCTTACAAAAGGTTACCGCTCTTCTTTGAGAAACGTTGTAATTTACCTTTGTCATTTGCTTTACGCCCGGTACGGGTTGGCTCTCCCGTTTTCGGATCTACTACCATCAGGTTACTGATGTGAATAGCTCCTTCCCGTTTCTCAATACTCCCCTGAGGGTTTTGAGCGTTTGGCTTCACATGTTTTGTAATCATGTTTACACCTTCAACAGTAGCACGTTGTTTTTCAACGAGTACATTTTTTATCACGCCTGTCTCACCTTTTGCGTTACCAGCGATAACCTTTACAGTATCCCCTTTGCGAATGTGCAATTTTGCAGGTGCTTGTTTAGTTTTACTTTCCATTTGAGGTATTCTCTTATCGTTTTAAAGAAATACTTATAATCTGATTTCTTACAACACTTCAGGTGCCAGTGATACGATCTTCATGAATTGCTTCTCGCGCAATTCCCGTGCTACCGGTCCGAAGATACGGGTACCGCGTGGCTCATCGTTGTTGTTTAATAACACAGCTGCATTATCTTCAAAACGAATATATGTACCATCTTTGCGTCGTACTTCCTTTTTGGTGCGTACCACAACGGCTTTAGAAACCGTTCCTTTTTTCATATTGCTCGAAGAAAGAGCAGATTTTACTGTTACGACGATCTTATCGCCTACTGAAGCATAGCGTTTGCCAGTTCCACCAAGTACACGAATTACGAGTACTTCCTTCGCTCCACTGTTGTCTGCTACCGACAGTCTTGATTCTTGCTGTACCATTTGTTACTTAGCTTTTTCAAGGATTTCTACTACTCTCCAACGCTTGTTTTTGCTCAGCGGGCGAGTTTCCATTACACGGATAGTATCACCGATACCAGCCTGATTTGTTTCGTCATGCACCATCAATTTGGTAGTTTTAGTCATAAACTTACCATATTTCTCGTGCTTAACTTTACGCTCTACTGTGATCACGCAAGACTTCTCCATCTTGTTGCTTACCACCTTACCTACTCTCTCTTTACGTAAGTTTCTTTCTGTTGCCTCCATAATTTCTTAACTGATTTACTGTTGGTTTTTCTTAACCGACAGCTCGGTTAATAGTCTGGCTACTTCTTTACGTGAGGCGCGAATACGCAAAGGATTCTCGATAGGAGAAATTGCATGAGCAAATTTCAATCGTAGTAAGCGCTCTCTCTCCTGAGCTATCTGCTCGTTAAGCTGATCTTTCGACAGATCTTTTACTTCTTTACTAGTCATTGCTTTTGTTAATTAACGTTCTTAGATACGTTCGGGGTTGGTCCTATTCCTGATAATCCCGACGTACCACGAACTTAGTTTTGATTGGCAACTTTTGTGCAGCCAAACGCAATGCTTCGTTTGCTGTATCCAGTGCAACACCAGTTGCTTCGAATATAATTGTTCCTGGCTTAACAGGTGCTACCCAATATTCAGGAGCTCCTTTTCCTTTACCCATACGAACCTCAGCAGGCTTTTTGGTAATAGGCTTGTCTGGAAACACACGGATCCAAACCTGGCCTTCACGTTTCATTGCACGTGTAACCGAGATACGAGCTGCTTCAATCTGACGAGCTGTTAGCCAGCCTGGTTCAAGCGACTTGATAGCGAAAGATCCGAAGGCGATTTCAGCACCACGAGTGGCAAGTCCTTTTTCCGAACCTTTGTTTTTTTGTTGCTTGCGAAATTTTGTTCTTTTCGGCTGTAACATGATTCTAATCTATTTGAACCGATTTAAAAAAACCGGAAAATGTCGGATTACTTCTTCTTTTTATTATTGTTATTGTTGTTTCTCTTGCGACGATCTGCATCGCCACCGCCGCCTTCTCCACGAGGAGCGCCGTCACGAGAACCTCTTCTGTCACGTCCGCCACGGTCATTGCCACCACGGTCGTTACCACCAGCGCTTCTGTCTGCTCTGTCAGATGCTGCAGTTGCCGCACTTGGAGTCAAATCACGCTTGCCATAAAGCTCACCTTTGAAGATCCATACTTTAATACCGATCTTTCCGTAGATTGTCTGCGCTTCTGAGATTGCGTAGTCGATGTCAGCACGAAGTGTATGCAAAGGAATACGTCCCTCTTTGTACTCTTCAGTACGAGCCATCTCAGCACCACCCAAACGGCCAGCCAGACGAATCTTGATACCTTGTGTTCCTACACGCATAGCTGAAGCGATAGATTGCTTCATTGCACGACGGTAAGAGATACGAGCCTGAAGTTGTTGAGCGATTGCTTCGCCTACCAATTTCGCATCGATTTCAGGTCTTTTGATTTCGTAGATGTTAATCTGAACATCTTTACCTGTAATCTTCTTAAGCTCTTCTTTGATTTTATCAACTTCACTACCACCTTTTCCAATTACAATACCCGGACGGGCAGTGTGGATTGTAAGAGTGATACGCTTCAATGTGCGCTCAATAACTACTTTCGAGATAGATCCTTTTGGGATACGTGCTTTGATGTAGTTACGAATTTTTTCGTCTTCAACAAGTTTGTCAGAAAAGTCCTTTCCACCATACCAACTTGACTCCCATCCTCTAACAATTCCTAGTCTCAGACCTATAGGATTAACCTTTTGTCCCATTCGATATAGATCGTTTTACTTATGATTCGGTGATTACTGTTTGTTTTTCCGCGCTTGCGTTAGAAACCGCTGCGTCGTCGATCACGATTGTGATGTGGTTCGAACGCTTACGGATTCTGTGTGCTCTTCCTTGCGGTGCAGGGCGCAAACGCTTCAACATACGTCCACCGTCAATAAATACGGTTTTAACAATAAGATCAGCGTCTTCCAGCTTTGCATCTTCGTTCTGCTGTTGCCAGTTAGCTACTGCAGAAAGTAATACTTTGTGCAAAACAGAAGAAGCAGCTTGTGGTTGAAACTTTAAAAGCGCCAACGCTTTGCTGACCTTCTGTCCGCGAATCATGTCGGCCACCAATCTCATCTTACGAGGAGAAGTTGGCACATTTCTTAATATAGCTCTTGCTTCCATGTTCTTTCAGAAATAGGCTCGTTTTACTTGTGGCAAAACCAGCTATCGTCGACTATTTTATTTTCTACCTTTATCTTTTTTTGCAGTGTGACCACGGAAGTTACGCGTTGGCGAAAACTCTCCCAGTTTGTGTCCTACCATGTTCTCTGTCACGTAAACCGGAATGAATTTGTTTCCGTTGTGAACCGCAAATGTATGCCCGATAAAATCAGGCGAAATCATTGAGCGACGAGACCAGGTTTTGATTACAGACTTACGAGCTGCGCTATTCATCACCGTAACCTTGTTCTCAAGACGGAAGTCTATGTATGGTCCTTTTTTTAATGAGCGTGCCATGTTATTCTATTATTTTTTACGACGGCTGATAATCAATTTCTCAGAATGCTTGTTGCGATCACGAGTCTTAAGTCCTTTAGAGAACTGTCCGTTTCTTGACCGAGGCTGTCCACCGGACGAGCGGCCTTCACCACCACCCATTGGGTGATCGACTGGGTTCATCGCAACCCCACGAACGCGTGGACGACGACCTAACCAACGTCTGCGACCTGCCTTTCCAAGACTCACATTCATGTGACTTGAATTAGAAACTGTTCCAACCGTTGCGATACATGTTGAAAGAATCATACGCATTTCGCCGGATGGCATTTTCAATACTGCGTACTTACCTTCACGCGCTACTAGCTGAGCATAAGCTCCTGCACTACGTGCGAACTGTCCACCTTTACCAGGAGTAAGTTCAATGTTATGAACAATTGTACCGATTGGCATAGAACCCAAAGGAAGTGCGTTACCTACTTCAGGAGCTACTGAATTACCTGAAACAATTGTTTGTCCCACTTTCAGTCCGTTCGGTGCGATTACGTATCTTTTTTCGTCATCTGCATATTGTACCAGAGCGATACGTGCAGAGCGGTTTGGATCGTATTCAATTGTAAGAACTGTGGCTGGTGCATCAAAACGATTTCTTTTGAAATCGATCACGCGATACTTGCGTTTGTGACCACCACCTATATGACGCATGGTACGACGTCCAGAGCTATTACGACCGCCGGTTCTTTTGACGGGCTCTAAGAGACTCTTTTCCGGTTTCGCTGTAGTGATCTCCTCAAATGTAGGAGCTGAGCGAAAACGTTGACCAGCACTTGTTGGTTTTAATTTTTTAACTGCCATTGCTATTAACTCGTCAAAGATTTAAGTCGTTCAACTATTCTTATGCTTCACCGTAGATATCGATGACCTCACCTTCAGCTACCGTTACGATAGCCTTCTTGATAGTTGAAGTTTTTCCACTTACAAATTTACCTCCCGATGTGCGGGACTTGCTTTTACCAATGCTGCGCATTGTGTGAACGCTTTCTACGGTAACCCCAAACAGTTTTTCAATAGCCTTTTTGATCTCTACTTTATTTGAAGTAAGGGATACTTCAAAGGCATATTTTCCTTGACCACCCTGAGCCGTTACCTTTTCGGTTATAATCGGACGTTTCAGTACACTCATGATTATTTGTTCAATTGGGTTTCCAAAATAGACAGAGCAGATTCACTTATTAAAAGACGGTCTGCAAACATCAGGTCATAAGTATTGACCGCATCCACTGTCGTAACTTTCGCTTTTGGAATGTTACGGCTCGACAAGTATACATTGTTGTCGATCGCTGGAAGAATTAATAATGTTTTTGTGTTCACTAATGCAAGTGAGTTCAAAACATTCAGATAAGACTTAGTTTTTGGCGCATCGAAAGTGAATGCTTCAAGAACTGAAATAGAATCTGCTTTCGCTTTGACAGATAAAGCTGACTTACGAGCCAATACTTTAACTTTCTTGTTGATTTTGAAACCGTAGTCACGTGGTCTTGGACCGAATATACGACCTCCACCTACGAACACCGGTGATTTAATGCTACCTGCACGTGCACCACCAGTTCCTTTTTGTTTCTTAATCTTACGTGTAGAGTGATTAATCTCTGCACGTTCTTTTGACTTATGCGTTCCTTGGCGTTGGTTAGCCAGGTAAAGCTTTACGTCGAGATAGATCGCGTGCGTATTAGGTTCAATGCCAAAAATATCTTCTGACACATTTACCTTTTTGCCGGTATCTTCTCCTTTTATATTTAATACGGACAATTCCATTGGTACTATTTCTCTATGATTAGAAATGAATTCTTCGACCCCGGTACTGAGCCACTCACAACCAAAAGGTTCTGCTCAGGTATCACTTTCAGAATACGAAGGTTCTGAATTTTTACACGATTGTTACCCATACGTCCACCCATGCGAATTCCTTTGAAAACACGTGACGGGAATGAACAAGCACCAATCGAACCCGGGTGACGTGCACGGTTATGCTGACCGTGAGTCTGACCGCCTACACCACCAAAACCATGGCGTTTTACAACACCCTGGAAACCGCGACCCTTCGCATTTCCAACAACGTCTACGAATTCACCTTCCTCAAATACGTCCTGTACTGATAGTGAAGTTCCAAGTTCATGCTCAACAACAAATTCCTTAAACTCAACCACTTTTTGCTTGGGAGTTGTTCCGGCCTTTTTGAAGTGACCAATCAACGGTCTTGACGAGTTCTTCTCTTTTTTCTCGCCGTAACCTAACTGAATAGCTTTGTAGCCATCTTTTTCTTCGGACCTAACTTGTGTAACAACACAAGGACCAGCTTGGATAACCGTACACGCCAGAGCCTGCCCGTCAGCGTTGTACAAACTAGTCATTCCGATTTTTTTACCAATTAAACCAGACATGTAAATTAATTTAAATTAGCAGGTAAAAACCCCTATTCCCTAAAACGGACTGCAAAGATAGAAATTTAATTTTTTCGATCCAAACAGTTATTATTTATTTCTAGCTGATTATCAGCAAAAAAGGTCAGATGTGTAATACATCTGACCTCTGTCTTTTACAGCACTTTTTTCATGTTTTAAGACACATGAAATTGTCTGTTTTTCTGAGCTCAGATGTGGTTTCCGGTAAGCCGGACCTTCATCCAATAATTCATATACCTGATTAACAGGTAATGATAACTATACTTTGATCTCTACGTCAACGCCGCTTGGCAATTCAAGCTTCATCAGCGCATCTACAGTTTTAGCGCTTGTAGAGAATATATCTACCAAACGTTTGTAAGTACAAAGCTGGAATTGTTCACGAGACTTCTTGTTAACGTGTGGAGAACGCAAAACAGTGAACTTCTCAGTTTTTGTTGGCAAAGGAATAGGACCGCTAACAACAGCACCTGTAGCCTTCACAGCCTTAACAATCTTTTCAGCTGACTTGTCAACCAAATTGTGGTCAAATGACCGTAGTTTGATACGAATTTTTTGATTCATGATTTTTCTTAAATCCGGTTCTGAGAAAACTTGTACAGAAGTTTATCCTGACAATCCACCAACGAAAGAACCATTTACTTCGCCGGCTTGATATTATAAAAAAGGTGAGTGTGATTCAGCACCACACTCACCCGATTTGTCTTAAGCTTTAACCAGGCCTTTTGCCTTTTCAATCACACCTTCAGCGATGTTATTTGGTACGATTTCGTAGTAAGCGAATGTCAGAGATGCAGTAGCACGTCCTGAAGACATTGTACGAAGATCAGTAACATAACCAAACAATTCAGAAAGAGGTACATCAGCCTTGATTACCTGTGCTCCGTTACGAGTGTCCATACCGCGCATGATACCACGACGACGGTTCAAATCACCTGTAATAGGTCCGGTATACTCATCAGGAGTCAATACTTCAACATGCATGATAGGCTCCATCAACTTAGAACCAGCATGACGAGCCGCTTCTTTGAAACCTAACTTAGCAGCCAATTCGAAAGATAGTGCATCTGAATCGACATCGTGGAATGATCCGTGGAACAAACGCACTTTCATCGAATCCAACTGGTATCCTGCAAGCGCACCATTTACCATGGCAGCTTCGAAACCTTTCTGTACCGGAGCAATGAATTCACGAGGGATAGCACCACCCACAACTTCGTTTACAAACTGAAGACCCACTTTTGGCTCTTGTCCTTCTTCGTTATCGTCACGTGGCCCGATTTCAAATACGATGTCGGCAAACTTACCACGACCACCAGTTTGTTTCTTGTAAACTTCACGGTGTTCGAAGCTCTTAGTAAGAACCTCTTTGTAAGCAACCTGAGGAGCTCCCTGGTTTACTTCCACTTTGAACTCACGACGCATACGGTCGATAATGATTTCAAGGTGAAGCTCACCCATTCCTTTGATGATCGTCTGACCAGTTTCTTCGTTAGATTCAACTTGCAGAGTAGGATCTTCTTCGATCAGCTTAGTAATTGCTTTTGAGAAGTTATCGCTGTCAGCAGCTTTCTTAGGCTCAATTGCATAACCAATTACCGGCTCAGGGAATACCATTGATTCAAGAACGATTGGGTTCTTTTCATCAGAAAGTGTATCTCCTGTTTTGATATCTTTGAAACCAACCACAGCTCCGATATCACCTGCTTCAAGCTTATCAATCTGATTTTGCTTATTAGCATGCATTTGGAAGATACGAGAGATACGCTCTTTGTTTCCTGAACGGTTGTTCAATACATAAGAACCCGAATCAAGAGAACCAGAATAAGATCTGATAAAGCAAAGACGACCTACGTAAGGGTCAGTAGCAATTTTGAATGCAAGTGCACAGAAAGGATCGTCACCAGATGGCTTACGAGTTATTTCATTTCCTGTACGTGGATCTGTTCCAACAATGCTCTCACGATCAAGAGGTGAAGGCAAAATAGCCATCACGTAATCAAGCATAGTCTGAACTCCTTTATTCTTGAATGAAGAACCACAAACCATAGGAACGATTTTCATGCTGATCGTTGCTGCGCGCAAAGCTGCAAGAATTTCGTCTTCTGAGATTGAATTAGGATCTTCAAAATACTTTTCCATTAAAGTATCATCGAATTCAGCAACAGCTTCAAGCAATTTCTCTCTCCACTCAGTTGCTTCTTCAAGCATATCGTCAGGAATAGGTACCTCAGTAAAAGTCATACCTTTATCTGATTCGTTCCATTCGATACCACGGAAGTTAACAAGGTCAACTACACCACGGAATGTATCTTCTGCACCGATTGGCAACTGAAGAGGTACCGCGTAGCTTCCAAGCATTTCTTTAACCTGAGCACAAACTTTCAAAAAGTCTGCACCTGAACGGTCCATTTTATTTACGAAACCAATACGTGCTACATTGTAGTTGTTAGCCAGACGCCAGTTTGTTTCTGACTGAGGCTCAACACCATCAACCGCACTGAAAAGGAATACGAGACCATCCAAAACGCGAAGAGAACGGTTTACTTCAACAGTAAAGTCAACGTGTCCCGGAGTATCGATGATGTTGATGTGATAGTTTTCATCACGATACTTCCAACCAACTGTTGTTGCAGCTGAGGTAATCGTGATACCACGCTCCTGCTCCTGCTCCATCCAGTCCATTGTAGCAGCACCATCATGTACTTCCCCAATTTTGTGGCTTACCCCAGCGTAGTAAAGAATACGCTCAGTTGTAGTCGTTTTTCCTGCGTCGATGTGAGCAGCAATACCAATGTTTCTTGTTAATCTTAGATCACGTGCCATGATAAATGGTGATGTGTTTTTATTATTCGATGTGCAATGCTAATGAGAGGCGTTTCTAAACTTTAGAACAGGGCTACATTTGCACCATTTTAAAAATTCAGAGCGCAAAAGTATAAATTGTTGATTATAAAAACAATAAAGAAAAGATTTATTTTCAACTGATAATAAAAAAGAAAAGCCAGACGGTACGCCTGGCTTTTCCATATATGCTTTCTTCCAAAGAAAACTAGAACCTGAAGTGTGAGAATGCCTTGTTTGCATCCGCCATACGGTGGGTATCGTCTTTCTTTTTAACAGCAGCACCTTCACCTTTTGCAGCAGCGATAATTTCACCAGCAAGACGGTCTACCATTGTTTTCTCTCCACGCTTACGTGAATAGTTGATCAACCATTTCATGCCAAGTGACTGCTTGCGCTCAGGACGAACTTCTGTCGGAACCTGGAAAGTAGCACCACCAACACGGCGGCTTTTTACTTCTACAGCAGGAGTAACATTGTTCAATGCTTTTTTCCAAGTTTCAAGACCATTTTCGCTGGTTTTCTTCTCTACCAACTCAAGAGCGTCATAAAAAATAGTAAATGCAATGCTTTTTTTGCCTTGAAGCATCAGGTTGTTAACAAATTTTGTAACCTGAACATCTCTGAACTTCGGGTCAGGCAAGATGTATCTTTTCTTTGGTTTGGACTTTCTCATTGTAGTACTTAATGTTTTAACGAGGTTTCGTTTTGCAACTTATTCACCCGGATAACAGCGTTCCGGATTACTTCCCTTTTATCAGAATATTCTTTAATAAAAGCAGAGAGAGTTACTTTTTATTTTTTCTTACCTTTTGTTGGTGCTGCTGGTGCTTGTCCTGGCTTAGGGCGTTTTGCACCGTATTTCGAACGACGTTGTTTACGTCCGTTAACTCCTGCAGTATCCAATGCACCACGGATGATGTGGTAACGAACACCCGGTAAATCTTTAACACGACCACCACGGATCAATACGATCGAGTGCTCCTGCAAGTTGTGTCCTTCTCCAGGGATGTAAGCATTCACCTCCTTGTTGTTTGAAAGACGAACACGAGCTACTTTACGAAGTGCTGAGTTCGGTTTTTTTGGCGTTGTGGTGTACACACGAGTACACACCCCCCTACGCTGAGGGCAGGAATCCAAAGCCGGTGACTTTGATTTCCATGTAATGGTCTCTCTACCTTTACGGACTAATTGTGAAATAGTTGGCATTTAACAAATTGATTTTGATCTGGTTAATGCACCAGTCTATTGTTTTGAAAACAGTTTTCCCGAAAAAATCGGACTGCAAAAGTATAATATTTGTATTGATTTACAAAAGGTTGTCAAGTTTTTTTACTCCGGCAACTCCTTTTCGTTACTCAGCCTATATACTTATCCTGAAATCCTCCAATCCCTTATATCTCTCCGGCTGTGTTATCCAAATCAAATACAGCGCTTCACACTTCCGTCGTTACCACAGCAACAGTAGCGCCGAACGGCCGAAAACTGATGGCAAAAAATGCCACTATTAAGTCACTGAAATGCCGCGACAGAAAAATATATGTTGGTTACACCCATAATTTTATTTCCAAACGTTGTTTATTAGTATTGTTTTTCAAAAACCCAAAAGTGCGAGTCGGATCGTTTGATTTTACACCTTCAAATTATGAGAATTTTGCGGTACAATTTTACCCTCATTGTTAGCATCATTGTAATCAGCACCTTGCTGTATAGCTGCAACTCTGCTATGCAGGCTTACAAGGATGGTTATAAAAAATTCAGCAACGGAGAGTATGATCTCGCCATTAAAGGATTCGAGAAAGCAGCAGCAGAAAATTATGAGCCGGTTCAGACCAGCTTTCTGATTGCTGAGTCTTACCGGTTATCCAATCGGTTTAAAGAAGCCATTCCCTATTACAAAAAAGCTTTGGACGAAGGTATTGAGAATCCTGAGGCCCGGTTTCAGTATGCCTATGCACTAAAAACTGCAGGAAAATATGAGGAGGCTTCTAATGAATTTGCTGCATTTGCCAAAGCGCCTAACAGCCCTAAAAATCTTCAGGAACGCGCATTACGTGAGATCGAAATTCTTAAGATTACGGACAGACTACGAACAACCAAAATGGATGTTCAGCTCAAAGAGATACCACTTAATACGGCCAACGCTGAATTCTCTCCTGCCATCCTGGGCAACGAACTTGTATTCTCATCTTCCCGTAAAGATGTCGTTTATAAGAATAATGGCCAGCCAATGCTCGGGCTTTATAAAGTAGCCATATCGCAGGATGCGGGAAATACGCAAGGTAATCCTGTGCTGTTCAGTTCTGAGATTTTCGCTCCGGATGCGAACGAAGGATCACCTGCATTTTCTCCGGATGGCAAAACACTTGTATTTGCACGTGGTAACACCGGAAAGAAAAAAGGAACAGCTGATGTCGATTTATACATGAGCCGTAATGTGAACGGTCAATGGACAGCCCCTGCTATTCTGCCAATCAATGATTCCCTGGCCTGGGATGGTTCTCCGGCATTTTCCAGAGATGGCAAAACGCTCTACTTCGCATCTAATCGTGCAGGTGGCGTAGGAGGAATTGATATATACCGGACTAACATGGATGCTTCTGGTCGTTTCAGCAGGCCGGTCAACATGGGTAAAGAAATCAATACGGCCGGAGACGACATGTTCCCTTATGTAGCCGAAGGTGGAAAGCTGTATTTCGCATCTGATGGTCATCCGGGATTGGGGAAACTTGACCTTTTTTCTGCTACGCGTACTCAGGGAGTAATTACGATAGAAAACATGGGGTTGCCTTTTAATAGCCCTCAGGATGATTTTGGGCTGGTCTTTTACAAGGATCTGAACAAAGGATTTTTCTCTTCTAACAGAGAAGGCGGCAAAGGCGATGATGATATTTACTATTTCTATGGACCTGAGGAAGAGGACACTACTACTGTTGTCAAAAAACTGGATCCAAACGATCCGCTTAATCCGCAGAATCCAAATTATATTGACGGAAAGAAAAAGGTGGTTCGTTACTTCCTGGCAGGAAATGTGACAGAAAACAATCCGGAAGCCAGTATACCGCTGGATTCTGCCCTGGTTCATATTCTTCCTGATACCTCCGACGTACAAATTAGTGAGTTTACATCTGGTAAAGACGGGTATTTTGGCAAACAGACCGTTGAGGAAGGAAAATCTTATGTGCTATTTATTACAAGAAAGGGATACATCAGCAAGAGAGAGCCTTTCACGATGGATGGCAAAAGCATCCCTCCTATTTTCCTGAATAAAGTACTTACAGATACAACGTATCAGGTAAATATCAAACTGGACAAACTTGAACTCAACAAAACGTTTGTTCTTGAAAACATCTACTACGACTTAAACAAGTATAATATCCGGCCTGACGCTGCTGTTGAACTTGACAAGCTCGTACAAATACTGAAGGACAATCCGACTGTAACGATTGAGCTTAGTTCCCATACAGATGCCCGTGCAACGGATGCATACAACATGACGCTATCTCAAAACAGGGCAGAATCTGCAGTAGAATATCTGGTTTCAAAAGGTATAGATCCTGACCGCCTGACCGCAAGAGGCTATGGCGAAAGAGAACTGATTGTACCAAATGCCAAAACAGAAGAAGAGCACCAGCGTAACCGTAGAACAGAGTTCACTATTTTGAGCTACTAACTTCTTTATTCATACATTTGACAGGGCGTGACTCATCGGGTCATGCCCTGTTCTGATTATCTCCCATTTCATTTACTGAACTCAACACGCTTAGTTCGAGTTTATTCAAACAGTCCGGCAATGTCATTCCGCTCAAAACCGGCGCATTAAATAATTTTATCAAGTATTACTTTTTAACTGATGGCTCAACGAATCGTTTACTGGTTCCGGAACGACCTAAGACTAACAGACAACGAAGCATTTCTGGCTGCTACTAATGCTGCAAAAGAAATTATCCCTGTATTTGTATTTGACCCGCGTCAATTTGAGCACACCAAACTTGGTTTTCGCCGTACCAGTGTACTGCGCGCGCAATTTCTGATAGAAACTGTTGCAAACCTGAGAGCAAAATTGCGTGAAAGAGGTGGAGACCTGCTTATCCGAATCGGAGAACCCGAAAGCATTATTGCCCAGTTGGCTGATGACTATCGTGCCGAATACGTTTATACCAGTAAGGAAATCGGGCCGGAAGAAACCCGTATAGAATCGTCGCTGAGTAAAAGACTCAAAGTGAGCAATGTAGATATAAAGCTATTTTGGATGCAAACTCTAAGCCATGCTAAAGATCTGCCATTTCCGATCTCAAAGCTTCCATTAGGGTTCGATCACTATTATCAGCAGATCAAAAATCAGCTTAAAACAGGAACACCTGCCAGCGAACCTTCTGCTATCACGCTACCTCTGGAATATGAGGCGGGGGTTATTCCTTCTTTGCCTGCTTTGGGAATGGATCCGCAGGAAACGAGCAGTCTGAACATTTCAATCGATGTTTCAGCAACTTCTCATGAAACTACAATACGGGAACACCTCGGAACTTGTATCACTGACCAGACATTGTCAGAAGAATCTACAGACGCGCTTACAGATTGCAAGTTATCTCACTATCTGGCACTGGGCGGTATATCGGCCCGAAGCATCTACCATGTCCTGCAAGACATACAAGGACCCGCATCTCTGAAAGAGACGCTGCTCAAAAGTCTGTTTGAACGCGACTACTTCCATTGGACTTTGCTCCGCTATGGACCAAGGATGTTTAAGCCGAGCGGGGTAATACATCATTTTGAACAGCGCTGGTTGAATGACAAAACCGTTTTTCAGCAATGGATAGATGGGAAAACGGCAGATGAGGAAATAAACCACATTATGTCCAAAGTGAAAACAACCGGATGTGTATCTTCAGCAGAATGGCAAAAAGCTGCCAGCTATCTCGTTCAAAAAGAAAATATCAACTGGACCTGGGGAGCAATGTATTTCGAAAGCTTCCTGACCGACTACAGCGTTTCTGTTAATTGGGGTAAATGGAATAATCTAGCGGGAGTAGGCGCCAATTGAGACTCCTGTTATCCTTTCTAATTACACGATGTAATGGGAGAAAACCGGCTATGTAGTTTTTCCTCAGGATTTCATTAGCTTTGAACAACTTTGAACCAAGTTCATTAACTCTAAACGATTAATAAAAATGTCAAAAGGACTTATCGCAGTTATTGCTGTTTTTCTGATTCTGGGATTTGTAGGATGTGGGAAATATAACGGAATGGTACAAAAAGATGAGGTTGTAAAACAAGCCTGGTCAAAAGTAGAGAGCCAGTACCAACGCCGCGCAGACCTTATACCAAACCTGGTAAGCACTGTAAAAGGTGCAGCTGATTTCGAAAAAAGTACTTTAACTGCCGTTATCGAAGCACGTTCAAAAGCAACTCAGACAACGATCAATGCCGATCAGTTGACTCCTGAGAATATCGCCAAGTTCCAGGGAGCTCAGGATCAATTGAGTAGTTCACTATCTCGTTTGTTAGTATCAGTAGAGCAGTACCCTCAACTTAAAGCAAACCAGAATTTTCTTGAACTTCAGGCTCAGCTGGAAGGAACAGAAAACCGTATTACAGTAGCCCGTAACGACTTCAACGACGTTGTGAAAGACTACAACCAGGAAGTACGTACTTTCCCGACTAACCTATTCGCAGGTGTATTCGGATTTGCTCAGAAAGGCTACTTCACTGCAGCAGCAGGCTCAGAAAAAGCGCCGTCTGTACAGTTTTAAAACTTCACCGGTTAGTCGTGATGATACAGATCGGCTAACCGGTTTTTTATAAAACTTCAATCACCTGTTTCACTGCGGTAGTACCGCCGATTCAAGTCGTAATCATGGCAGCCAATTCACTTTTTTTCTCAGAAAAAGAACAGGAGCAAATTATTGCAGCAATTCGTGAAGCTGAAAAGCAGACATCGGGTGAGATAAAGGTACATATAGAAAAAAAATGTGCTGGTGATGTAATGGACCGTACCAAAGAAGTTTTTGGTTCTCTGAATATGCATCAGACACAGGATCACAATGCTGTACTTTTCTACCTTGCGTATGAAGACCGGAAGTTTGCCGTCTTCGGAGACATTGGTATACATGAGAAAGTACACGACAGCTTCTGGAACAGTACAAAAGATCTGCTTCGCAGCAATTTTTCAAATCAACGTTTTACGGAAGGCCTTTGTCTGGGTATCCTTGAAGCCGGTCTTAAGCTGAAAGAACATTTCCCATACAGCTCCGACGACGTCAACGAACTGCCTGACGATATTTCGTTTGGCTAACAAACTATTATGAAAAAATACCTCGTTTTTTCCTTCCTGTTTTCTTTGCTGTTTCTGGGGGCTATGGCGCAGGATATTCCTCCACGACCCAATCCCCCCCGATTAGTAAACGACTTTGCCAAACAGCTTAATCCAACCGAAGTAGCAGAACTCGAACGCAAACTTGTTGCTTATAACGACTCCACTTCTACTGATATCGTGATTGTAGTTGTACCTACAACCGGCGATTATCCTCTTGCCGATTATGCTCTAAAAATAGGCCGGGAGTGGAAATTAGGACAAAAGGGTAAGAACAACGGTATCGTGTTATTGTGGGCATCTACCGACCGGAAGATTTTCATCAGTGTCGGAGATGGGATGGAAGGAGTGATACCAGATGCTGTCGCAAAACGTATCATTTCCCAGACGATCACCCCTGATTTCAAAAACGGTATGTTCTACCGTGGTTTGGATCGCGGGATTGATGACATCTTTAAATACGCTACCGGCGAATACAAAGCTGATCCAAAAAGTAATAGTAACGATGAGGGCGGTCCTGCACCCATCATTATATTCTTCATCATATTTGCCATTATTCTGATCATTATTTTCGCAAATAAAAATAGCGGAGGTCGCGGTGGCAGAGGTGGAGGAATGAGGGATATGGGCGGACCAATTTTCTGGCCATACACTACATATTCAGGAAGAGGAGGCTCATCAGGCAACTGGGGAGGTGGCGGTTCGTGGAGCGGTGGTGGAGGCGGAGGCTTTGGTGGGTTCGGCGGTGGAGGCGGATTCAGTGGCGGAGGAGCCGGCGGAGATTACTGATCGTCTGCAAAAAACATGAGTAAGTGCAAACCCCATACGGCTTAAAATACCGGATGGGGTTTTTAGTTGTTACATCCACAGGTTGTAACGTATAGTGTTGGCATGGTTTTTGGTAAAGTGTAGGTATCAAACTTAATCTAAACTAAATTTTTATGGAAAACAGGAATAACACCGGCATGCTGATAGGACTTATATTGATGACCGTCCTTGCAGCCGTTTTTGGATATCTCTATTATCAGGAACGTGCTATCACCAATAAACAGGAAACAGACCTTGAAGCACGTGTCTCTGAACTGGCCGCCTCTGAAATCAAACTCGACTCTATATCAAAACAGCTGGATGCGAGAATTCTGGAAGTGCAGGGACTTGGAGGAGATATTGCTGAACTTCAGAAAATGAAAGAGTCTCTTGAAAAAGACCGCGTAGCATTGCGCAAAGGCAACGCTTCTCTTGGTAATAAAATCAAAGAATACGAAAGCTTCCTGACTAAAAAAGATGAGGAAATTGCTCAGTTGAGAGAAGAAAACCAGCAACTGCTTAGCCAAAACGAAACATTGGTACAATCCAATACTGAACTGCAAACCAGCAAACAGGCTGTAAGCGACTCATTGGCAGGTGTGGTAACCAAAAATGCAGAACTGGAATCCAAAGTTACAACTGCTGCTGCCCTTCGTGCGAGGAATGTGAAAGTGTACGCGATTTCATCTAAAGGCAAAGTTCGTGAAGGTGATGAAGTGAAAGCTAAAAGGGTAGATAAGGTAAGAGTGGATTTCATACTTGAGAAAAATCCGCTTACCCTCACAGACAACAAGACTGTATACATGCGCATCATAGATCCGTCCGGAGCTACCATTTCTGATGCTGCTACTGGCTCAGGCGAGTTTGACTATAATGGCCAGAAACAAGGTTACACGATCAGCCAGGATTTGGTATATGGTAATAACAATCAGGACGTAAGTATCCTTTATGACCGTGCAACTCCGTTTGCTAAAGGTAAATATGTAGTGCAATTGTACTCAGAAGGCTTTGCCATTGGAGAAGGATCTTTCTCAGTGAAATAAGGTCTTATTAAGGTTATATTTAGAAAAAGCAGGGCGCTATAGCGTCCTGCTTTTTTTATGCCTTCATGAAATGATTGTTTAGACAAACAA
Organism: Dyadobacter luteus; assembly: GCF_003383615.1. Lineage (GTDB taxonomy): Bacteria > Bacteroidota > Bacteroidia > Cytophagales > Spirosomataceae > Dyadobacter > Dyadobacter luteus. Next base: position 233,322 of record NZ_QNUL01000006.1, on the reverse strand, counting down.
GTATTTATTATTAGGTCATTATGCCTATCTTGCGCCCTCAAAAAAAACGGATAAATTAACAATCAACAAAATAAATAAAATACCACTCTAACCTATGACCGAACAAATATCTCAAAAACACCCGCGAGGGTTATATGTACTCTTCTTTGCAGAAATGTGGGAACGCTTCAGTTACTACGGTATGCGTGCCATTCTGCTTCTTTTCCTTCTGGACAAAATACGCGGCGGGATGGGACTCCAGGCATCGGAAGGAGCTGCGATCTACGGCTTATATACCGCATCCGTATACTTGCTCACATTACCGGGCGGCTGGCTGGCCGATAATGTTTTCGGACAAAAGAAGGCGATCTGGTATGGTGGAATTGTCATCATGCTGGGGCATATTATCCTGGCAATCCCAGGTGGTACAGCCATCTTCTTCCTCGGACTTGCCGTGGTAGCAATGGGAACAGGTTTGCTAAAACCTAACATCAGTTCTATCGTTGGTGAGCTTTATCCTGAAGGTGGTGCACGCAGGGATGCGGCTTTCTCTATTTTCTATATGGGGATCAACCTCGGCTCAGTTCTAGGGATTACCATCGTAGGGTATCTGGGACAGAAAATTAACTGGCACATGGGTTTTGGAGCAGCCGCTGTAGGAATGCTTCTGGGTCTTATTGTGTTCCGTTATGGAAGTAACAAGTATCTGCGGGGATATGGAGAAGTTCCTCCGGCAAAAGTTGTAACTCCTGAAGAAGCCGTTAAAGCAGGATCTGAAAGAAAACTTGGCTACGGACTTGTCGCACTGCTGGTAGTTTTCCTTGCTGTGTTGCAACTGACCAATACGATCAACATGACCACTGCACAAGGTTTGGCGCAGGGAGCAGGCGTAATCATCGTAACGGTATCTCTTTTCTACTTCCTGTTTATCCTTATTGCCGGCGGACTTACTACCGTTGAAAAGAAACGTGTGGGCGTTCTTATTGTATTCTTCCTGGCAGCGGCCATTTTCTGGTCAGGTTTTGAACAAGCCGGTACATCTCTGCAGATTTTTGCTGAACGATATACCGAGCGCACATTCGGTGGTTGGGAAATGCCTTCGAGCTGGTTCCAGAACTTCAACGGAACATTCATCCTGATTTTTGCGCCGATTATGGCGAGTCTCTGGATTTTCCTGTCTTCAAAAGGCATCAATCCTTCTACTCCGGTGAAATTTGCCTTGGCTCTTATTCTTGTTGGAGCCGGTTTCTTCATTATGGAAATGGGAGCCAAAGTAGCCGTAACCGGTCAGCTTGCTTCACCACTTTTCCTGACTTTCACGTACATGATTCATACGATCGGTGAACTTTGCCTGAGTCCGGTGGGTCTGAGCTCCTATACCAAACTGGCTCCTAAAAGATATGTAAGCCAATTGATGGGAATCTGGTTCGTAGCTGCATCCCTGGGTAACCTTATTGCGGGTCTGTTTGCAGGTGGGTTTGATGAAGAAAACCTGGAGCAAATGCCTGGATTATTCAATCAGGTTACTTTATTCTCTATCGGCTTCGGTTTGCTATTGCTTATATTCTGGAAACCAGTTAAAAAATGGATGGGAGGAATCAGCTAATATTCTGAGATCTGTTATTAAAAGTAAAAGCGAGTTCCCGGCAACAGGAACTCGCTTTTGCTTTACATCATCGGGATTATTTCCCCATTGACTTATCGCGGATAGCTTTAAACTCTGATCCTTCTTTCCAGCCCGGGAAGGTAGATTCATTACTGAGCTTTACACCCACATTGAACAGAATCTGCATGTCCTCTACTATACCTGACAGATCCCAGTCTGCTGAATATTCATCGGTAGGCGCGTGATATCTTTTGTCATTGTATTCCTTTTTCTGCGCTTCGCCCCACTCCTCTCCATGTTCTACAGACACAGAACCATTCTCAATGTACATGGAAGGAATACCTACTTTTGCAAAATTGAAATGGTCTGAACGGAAGTACCAGCCACCAGATGGATCCGGTTCCCCTCTTGTCACCCTACCTTGTTTGGCCGCTGCCTCATCTGCATACTCATCCAATTCCGACTGACCTTTTCCTACCAGAATAAGATCTTTCATACGGCCGAACGGTTGCAGCACATCCATATTGATATCTGCCACTGTTTTATTGATCGGATATACCGGATGCGAAGCATAATAGTCGGACCCCAGCAATCCCTGTTCTTCTGCCGTAACAGCCAGAAACAAGATTGACCGGGCAGGTTTGGTTTTGAGTTTGGTGAAAGCATGAGCAAGTTCAAGCAATGCCGCAGTACCTGATGCATTGTCAGCAGCTCCGTTATAAATGGAATCGCCGTCAATAGGTTCTCCTTTTCCGAAATGATCCCAGTGTCCGGAATAGATAATATATTCATCCTTTCTGGTTGTACCCGGCAACACAGCCAGCACATTGTTTGACTCAGATCTCTTGATCGCATTTTTCAAACTGATAGAAGCTTTCACTTTCAGCGGAACAGGTTTGAAGCCTTTTTTTCCGGCTGCCTGCAAAAGCGTATCCGATACACCAGCTAACTGGAACAACTTCTTCGCCGACTCCATAGTAATCCATCCTTCCACTGCCGCTCTCGACATATTATCGTCTTCTGCCTGTAGATATAACTTAGACTTGGACCAACCGCTGCGCACTACCGCCCAGCCGTAACTTGCCGGTTTGGTATCATGAATCAGAATAACTCCTGCTGCGCCCTGGCGTGCTGCCTCTTCGAACTTATAAGTCCAGCGTCCGTAGTAAGTCATGGTTTTTCCTTTGAACAGTTTCGGATCCCAGAATCCCGGATCATTAACCACAACCACAACCGTTTTCCCTTTGACATCCAATCCGTCATAGTCGTTCCAGCCATACTCAGGTGCTACAATACCATATCCCACAAAGATCATCTCCGAATTTTCAAGCTCCACTTGCTCCTTTACTCTTCTGGAGGCGGCCACGAAATCATCCAGGTAATTCAGCTCAACCGCAGGACCTGTTCCTTTAAAAACCAGTTTACCTTCCGGTTTCGACATAATGTCTACCATCGGCACTTTCTGGAAGTAGCTGTCACCATTCCCTGGCTGAAGTCCTAATTTTTCAAATTCAGTTTTGAGATAATTGATTGTTTTCTCCTCCCCGGCAGAAAAAGGCTTGCGACCTTCTAGGGAGTCAGATGCCAGAACCGCAATGTGTTTTGAAAATTCCTGTCCATTAATCAGTGCATCATTTTCGTTCGATGTCTTTTCAGAACAACCGGTTAACACAGATGCCGCGCCCAGCCAGGCGAGCAGATGTAATTTAAATTTCATAAAGTATCATTATTAGGTCAGAAATGGATATTTAAATGAAGTTGGTGAAATTAGCTACATTTGTTTACAAACTTAAAAAACAAATAATATATGAGTTTAGCCAAATTGAGCTGTTCTCTTCTTGCCATTTCACTTCTTGCCAGTGGTTGCAAGAAGGAAAAAGAAGAATCGGCTGTTGAAAAAGTACCGGGGTACGATATCACCTCACTTGACTCCACCTATAAAGCCTGCGACGACTTTGATAACTATGCGAACGGAGGCTGGAAAAAGAATAATCCAATTCCTGGCACAGAAAGCCGCTGGGGCGCATTCGGTATTCTGGATAAAGAAAACAAGGAGGTTCGCCTGAAAGGAATCATCGAAGAAATTACAAAACAGAAGGATCGCAAGAAAGGTACAGAAGAGCAGCAGATCGCAGATTACTATCAGTCGTTTCTGGACACTGCAACGATCGAGAAAAGAGGTATTGAGCCTTTGAAACCATATCTGGATAAAATAGAATCGATTGCTTCTTTGAAGGATCTTGCATCGGTATCCGGTGAATTGCAAAAGATAAGCGTTTCGACTGTCATAGGTTTTTATGTTGACGGAGATCTAAAAATAGTAAGACAAATGCACTTTATCAGGGTCAGGATGGATTGAGCCTGGGTGAAAAAAGCTACTATGAAAGAGCCGATTCGAGCACTGTAAAAGTTCGTAACGAGTTTGTAAAACATGTCGATACGATGTTCGGACTGGCAGGTTTTAAAGATGTAAATCCTGGAAAAGCCATTCTTGATTTCGAAACCAAGCTGGCCAAACTACAACTCAGCAATGTAGAACTACGTGATCCCGTAAAAACGTACAACAAGACAGCCTATAAAGACTTCAAAGCACTTTTGCCGGATTACGATCTGGATGTTTTCATGAAAAATCAGGATATCAAAAGTGATACTGTGATCTTACAGAATATTGCTTACCTGACCAATACCAACAAATTGCTGAAGGCGACTCCGATCGCTACTCTTAAGTTGTATACCAAATGGCAATTACTTTCATCGGCTGCCGGGTATCTTCCAAAGGGTTTTGATAACGAAAACTTCCGTTTCTTCGCTACCGTGATGCGCGGAACCAAACAGCAACGAGCAAGAACTGAAAGAGCAATCCGCTCTACAGACGGTCTCCTGGGTATGCCATTGGGTAAACTATTTGCTAAAAAATACTTCCCCGAGGATGACAAAAAGAAAGTATCTGAAATGATCGAAAACGTTCGTGCTGTATATGGTGAACGTATCGACAAGCTTACCTGGATGAGTGACTCCACGAAAGCACGGGCTCACAAAAAGCTGAAGTCATTTACATATAAGATTGGCTACCCCGACAAATGGAAAGATTACTCTTCTATTAGTATTGAAAAAGATAAGCTTTATGAAAACGTAGTGGCGGCATCTTTGTTCAGCCATGAGGAGACAGTTAAAAAAATTGGCAAGTCTGTAGACAAGAGTGAGTGGTACATGACACCGCAAACCGTGAATGCTTACTATAATCCGCTTGGTAATGAAGTTGTGTTCCCGGCTGGAATTTTACAACCGCCATTCTACAACCGAAATGCGGATGACGCGATCAATTACGGAGGCATTATAGCCGTAATCGGACATGAATTTACACATGGTTTCGATGACCAGGGCTCTCAGTTTGATGAAGAAGGTAACCTGAAAAACTGGTGGACTGCCAGCGACCGTGCCAACTTTGATAAACTTACGAAACGTTATATCGATTATTTCAGTGGTATAGAGGCGCTACCAGGTTTCAAGATCAATGGTGCATTGACAATCGGAGAAAACGTGGCTGACCTTGGAGGTTTGACCCTCGCATACTACGCGTTAGAAAAATCTTTGAAAGGCAAACCGGAACCTGAACTGATAGATGGTTTCAACTGGAAGCAAAGATTCTTCCTCGGTTGGGCTCAGGTATGGCACATGAACACCACTGATGAGGCATTGCGCAATCAGGTTCAGACTGATCCGCACTCCCCGGCACGTACCCGTATCAATGGCCCACTTCCTCACCTTAAAGAATTCCAGAATGCCTGGAACTGTGGCGAAGGCAACAAAATGGTATTGCCTGAGGCTTCGAGAGTTGTGATTTGGTAGGTTTAAGAAGAAGTTACAGGAGGTAAAGAAGTTATAAGTAGTTAGCCATTCGGGAGCATTTTCCGGATGGTTTTTTTGTAGAAAAAAGGTAGAGGAGTAAGCTGTTGAAGAGCATTATCCGAAAGACTAACTTCTTTAACTCCTTCTAACTTCTTAACTCCTTATTAAACCACCTACTTCCCCGCCATATACCTATTTCTGTACACACTCGGACTACAGCCTTTTACCTGCCGGAATTGGCGGGCAATATTTTTACTGTCGGTGAGCCCCATGTCCAGAGCGATTTCAAATACTGACATATCCGTATCCAGCAACTTTTGAGTAAACTTTTCAATTCTGAGATTGAAGATATACTTATATACCGGGTAGCCTGTAATTTCCAGAAAGCGCTTTTCCAGTGCCCTACGAGACAGAGGCACTTGTTTCACCACTTCATCCACATGCAGATTTTTATCAATATTCTGGTGGATAAACTTTAAAGATGTCGCTATATGGTCATCGTTGGTCGCATAGATATCCGTGGAATGTCTGGTAATAACCTGAGTAGGTTTCACAAGAATATCGTGGTATTCGGCTATACCATTTTTGATCATATGATCCAATAAACGCGCTGTGTCGTAACCTCCCTTTTCCACATCCAGTGCAATACTTGAAAGCGGAGGATCAGAAAGATCGCAAATCATTTCATCATTATCGACACCTAATACAGCCACTTCTTCAGGAATACGGATCCCCAAATGACGGCAAGCTTCTGTGATATGTTGCCCCTGGTTGTCGTCGCACGCCATCAATCCTATAGGTTTGGGCAACGATTTCAGCCATCGACTTAGTGAACTCGGCTTATAGTACCATAACTCTGTTGAACGCGCTTTCTTATGTTCAAAGTAATGCACTTCATGTCCCATACTTTTCAGCCGTTCTTCAAACCCTTCCGCACGCTCTCGCGACCACACAATATCTCCGAAACCATAGAAGGCGAAGTTGGTAAATCCTTTCCTCAGGAAATAGTCGGCTCCCATTTGACCTGTTTCATGATACGCTCCGGTGATGTTGGGAATTTCAGTAAACCGCTCCTTGAAGTCCTGCGCAATCACCGGAATACCTGCCTCTACGAACTTGCCAATTTCCTTATCATTGTAAAGCTGCCCGATAATTCCATCCGCTTTCCATTCTAAAGCCCACTTGAGAATACCGTCGAGCCCGACTGTCTCCCTATGAAACAGAGGCATCCGGCAAAATATCCAGGGGCCAAACTCCCTTGAATAGCTATTGATTCCCTTCATCAGGCTTTTACTATAATCCTCCGCGAAATCAATAAGCAGGATAATTTTGTACATGAATAGCTGTAAACGATTGATATTAAATGATCAAACTAATAAACCTGAATTCATTTCTAAGCAAAAATGCTATATTTATCTTTAAACGATTTGAATTATGGACATGAATACAATTCTATTAGGCCATATCGCGCTCGCAGTCACATTTCTGGGAATTACTCTATTCTTCCGGGCGAAACAACCTCAGAACATCAATTCCTTTTACGGATACAGAACCCATGTTTCTATGAAAAATGCTGAAATCTGGAAGGAAGCGAATGCTTTCAGTTCAGATCTCTTTGTGAAGTTTTCTTTTATTTTTATCATTTTCGAGACCATTTCCTATTTATTAATTGGCGGGATCAACTCGTTTTACATATCTGCAACATTCCTGACAATTATCTCTATCGCGGTAATTCCATTGACGGAGATTCATATAAGAAAGAAGTTTGATAAAAATGGACGAGCTAAAAACTAAGCATTAGTTTCAGACAATTCTTTTTTAATACCTAACCGATCATTCGTTACCAACGGACGTGCCCATATTCCTATACTCAAAATATATCCTAGCGGTACAAGCAGAAATACCATAGCCATCCTGAGGCCAAATGCTTCTCCGAGTGCTCCAACGATAAGGGGAACAACTGCACCTCCACAAATACCCGCACACAGAATACCCGAAAAAGTACCGTGGTGCTGAGGCACCGAATTTAACGCAAGGGAGAATATAACAGAATACATCACTGAGGCGAAGAACCCAGCTGCTGGGAAAGCAATAAGCGCAGTGTCCAGTGTTCCGAACAAAGCAGCTAATACAGATAATACAGCACCGGAAGTAAACAAAATAAGCACCTGCCGGCTATCAAATATTTTAAGTAAAAGTAACCCCAGCAAGCACCCTATAGTAAGTAATCCCCAGAAATTAGAGATCACTGTAGCGCCAGTAGTTCCCGGGTCCGCACCATGATAGGTTTGTAAAAACTGAGATATCCAGTTAGCGATTCCTTGCTCGGTACCTACGTAACAAAATATCCCAAGAAAGAACAACCAAACCTGCCTGTTCACAGCCAGTTCCCGAAACGAATTACCGACATCGATTTTTTCATCATCCCTTAATTCCACTTTTGGAAAACGGACAACTGCAATGATCAGAACCATCAGAATAGAAATGACAGCAAAAACCCAATACAAGGAAACCCATTTCAAATTCTGAGGTACAACTTTGTTTAACAAATCCAGTAAAAAATCCGACTTGGCACTATGTACGTTAGAAACCAGATAGCTATACAAAAGCGGGCTCAGAAATGAGGCTGCCCCGAAAAACAGCTGTGCCATCACTGAGTTGAAAGCAAATTTGGATTCACCTCCTGCCACTCTGAGCAATGGATTAATTACAACCTGAAGCATGGACATCCCTATTCCTATCAGGAATAAGGAAAACAATGCGATTCCAAAGCCAGGCTTGACCGCAAACAGAAACGCTCCGGCAAATGATATCAGAAAGGCCCAGAGTAGAACTTTTTTCTCCCCCACCCTTTCCACCAGCAACCCTGCGGGAATCGACATAACACCGTAAGCAACAAAAAAAGCAAAAGGAAGAAAGCCCGCAAGTCCCAGGCTTAGATTAAAATCCCGGACAAGTTCAGGAATAATCGGACCAAGAATATTCGTCAGAAAAGATATGACGAAGAAAATAAGGAGAATCAGTAGAACGATAAAAGTATTTTTCCGCATGACAGGCAATTTTGGACTTTCCCTGCACAAGCTGCCGGAAGATCCATTTAGTGAGTTAAAATATAATTCATGAGTCTCTTTGGTAGCTGTGTGTGATCAATGCAAAAGAACAAATTAGTTTTTATGCATCAGTGCGGCAGCTCCAAGTAATGCAATATTTTCATTTTCGGAAAGAAGCAAAGTAAGATTGCGGATCGAACGCGGGTACGCAAAATCTTCCAGACTCTTCACCATACTATTTTTAAAGAAGCGGCTTGCTTTCGCTATGGAACCTCCGAATACAATAGCTTCAGGGTCGTAAGTGTACATCACTGTCTTCACCACAGCTCCCAGATGTACCCCAAATTCCTCCCATGCGGCCAATGCACTTAAGTCACCTTTCAAAGCTGCATTATGCGCTTCCCAGGCATCCATTTGCAGTACATTACGAAAGAACCTGTTGCACACATAATCTTCAAGAATAGAATCGCGGTAGGGAAGCATTCCAATTTCGCCTGCGCCACAGTTATTACCCGAATACAGATTGTTATCGATAATGATTCCTGAACCCAATCCCGTACCTACAGCCATGCCCACTACCGACTTAAATTGCCGCGCCAATCCGAATCGATGCTCTCCAAGAATAAAACAGTTTACATCATTATTGATAGACACCGGCAGATTAAACTCTTGTTCAACAATATCCCGCAAGGCCACTTCTTCCCAAGAAGGAATATTCATTACATTATAGACCATTCCGGTATCGACATTCACCACGGAAGGAACACCAATCCCAATTCCCTGTACAGGATATTTCGTTAGCGGCCTGATAAGCTCCATGAGCTGTGAGAGTGTCGAAGAAAGAGACTCCTTGTTTTCCAATGATATTTTAGACTGACGTGTAATCGCACCACCCAGCTCAATTCCGGCCCTGATATTGGTGCCCCCGATGTCTACCCCGATATTCATTAATTAAAAAGTTGAGTATTTTGTTATTGTCCTGACCTGTCTGCAAAACCTTTTTACAGACAGGTCAGGTTTTTAGAGAAGGATTTACTTATATCATTTTGTCGTGACAACACTCGTTCTTCCCGAACGACCTGCGCTGTCAAACGCTTTCAGTTTTACAATTCCTTTTACCTGCGCCGGTCCTTCGTACAAAGTCGATTTCACAGTAGGCTCAGAACCATCCGTAGTATAGCGAATAGCCAGCCCGGGTAATTCTGTATTGGCTTTCAATGTCCCGTTTTCTACAATCGCACCTGGCATCGGCAATCTGTAATTATATCCTCCATTCATGTATTTCAGTTTAGGAATACTGCGTTGAGCCATTGTATTGGCAAATACATTCCAGCCTTCCTGCATCATCTTCTTTCTGACGTTATCATCAGCTACATTCTCCCAGCCCCTTTCCGGTGCCCACGCACTTTCAGAGAAGCCCATGAGTTTAGGTAAAATGGAATATTCCATCATATCTCTTCCCTTGATCGTCTCGGCCCATAGTTGCGCTTCAATTCCAAGTACATTTTTTCTCGCTTCAGGTTTCAGCAACTGCTTACCAACAAACTCTTCCTTCATAGGCTTGCCCATTGCAGTTTCCTCCGTCGTCTTGAACATATTAAAGGGAGCAAATGCCCAGTTATCTCTGGCGTCAACAAATCCTCCCCAATATAATCCCGGTTCTTTCGGATCATTGTCGTAGGCCATGTCGAAGTAAAAGTTGGTAACGTTACAGAACACCACCTGATAGCCCGCGTTGGCAAGTCTGTTGCCCAAGTCCACATCAAATACGTTATTCCAGATATAAGGGACTACCGGACGACCAACAAATTCCGGATTTGCATTGTAAACACCTGCCGGCGTCTTGGTAAGAGCTACTTCTTCCCAGCCGTGTACTTTCAGATTTCTTTTTTCAAGCCTCGGCAATAATTTTCTTAAGAAATAAGCCTGCAGGTTTTTAGCGCCGCCAATTGAAGGATTTTCCTTTAATAGCTGAGCTGCCATCGGGGATTTAGTCCATGCTCCATCTGCCACTTCATCACCACCGGTGTGGAAAGTGTCCATGGTAAGTCCTGCCTCTTTGTAAAGTTTGGCCATTTCGTCTACCACCTTTTCAAAGAAATGATAGGTCGACTCCCGGGCGACACTTACAACGTTATTCTTATACGCCTGTGCAGAAATGTATTCCGATTTATCATCCGGATCAATCAGCCTGTATTCATTCGCTTCTTTTTCTTTTCCTTCTTTCATCAGGCGCTCATAGCGCGCTTCCATAGACTTGATAGCAGCAAGTGCATGACCGGGAAAGTTGAGTTCAGGAATAATCTTGATGTGTCTTTCGTTGGCATATTTCAGGATTTCTATAAAATCCGCTTTGGTATAATATCCACTGCCGTGCTTGCTTTTATCTTTTGCAAAAGGACCCGATCCGTATGAAGGATGTAATGCAGGTGCATTGATACCAGAAGTATGCTGCCGCTGTCCGCCTACTTCTGTTAACTCGGGCAGTCCGTCGATTTCTACACGCCAGCCTTCATCTTCTGCTGTATAGAGAAGCAAATGATTGATCTTATAAGAGGCCAGCAAATCTATCACCCGCTTAACAGATTCCTTAGTCTGGAAATTACGGGCAACATCCAGGTGCATACTTCTGAAAACAAAACGTGGTGCATCCTGAACATTTACAAAAGGAAGTGTAAGCTCGTTAACCGGTTTAGCATAATTTTCAACCGGTGCTAATTGAAGAAGACTTTGAATTCCATAGAACACACCCGCTTTATCAGCCCCTGTGATAGAAATACCCTTCGCATCCACATCAAGTGTATAAGCTTCCTGTGTTTTTCCGCTAACATTCACTTTGCCATTTTTCAGAATGATCACCGGCTCTGAAAGTGCAGTGGCAGCAGGCAATCCTTTCTGTACCGGAAATTCAGTTCCCGTAATTTCTTTTAATTTCTGAATAAGGTAAGTCGCTTCATTTTCCAGTCCTTCGTCATAAAACACATGATTTCTGTTGGAAAGGGTTATAGCTCCTTTCGGAGCAGTTATTTTGGCTGGGGTAGGTATAATTTTCAGCAGTTGGTCAGCTGCCAGTGTAGTAAAAGCGAGATTATTCGCATAGCGGGACTCGGCAGTTGGCACTTTAAGAAGATCCCTTTTACCTCTTAATATCTGCTCTTCCGTTGTAAAAGGCTCAATTACATAATCAGCAACTTCTGCAATCTCCCCTTCTTTACCATCCTTATCATAAAATACAAAGTATAAGCCAAGAGGCGCATCCGTCTCTTTGATCACGCCTTCTGTACCGGTATAATGGATAACTGCAGAATCTCCTGGTTGAAGAGAAAAGTCTTTGCCCGGAACCATCTTATACCAGTCACCATTGATGTGTTCTACCGTTGCTGGTTCGGGTGTCTTGTTGGTATGGATAGGACGAGGCGACATACTAAAGAATAGCGCCCAATTGGTACCGTCCAGTGTAATCCCACTCTCATTTTTTAGCGTAAATTTTGCAGAAAAACTACCATCAGGCTCAACAAAATTGCTGATGAGTTTCCAGGATACTTTGATTTTCTGACCTTCCTCCTTTGAAAGCTTTCCTGAGCTTCCACAGCTGAATAGCCAGAATGAGACAAGAGATAACAGAAGTAGTTTCTTCATAATTGACTGGTTAGTTGGATCCAAAATGATTGTTTGGCAATTTATCGATTCACCAGTTGATTTTTTAAATATTTTTAAAAAATCAGTAAACTCTTAAATTGCCTTCATTTTGTTCCGCAGTCTTAATACTGAGAACTTCTGAAAACATACTATTCCGACTTTCTGGCCTGAACGACGGAGTCGGGCTGAACAGAGAATGCAACAAACCACGCTAACGATTCAGCGCAGCCTGCTGCCGCATGCAGACCGGAGTGTTCTTACTTATTCTTTCCTTCCCACATCATCAATCCTTCAATCAAAGCTCCAACCTGATCCAAAGGCATTGCTTCCGTTAAGTAGGCATGCGGACCCATGGCATCATCCCGCCAGGTATTATTACCACCTTCGACAATCATTTTCCCTCGTTTCACTCCAAAATAAGGCTGCACGCCACGGATTGCTACCAATACGGCAGTCTGATCCCAGCTCATTCGTCCCTGCGCATCGCCTTCACTCTTTGGCATCGCATGTACATATACATCTTTTACCGGACTATCCAGCCTTTCATTCGCTACAAGTTTTAGCCCTGTTTTGATCTGATTTCCTATTTCAAAGCCACTCAGTATAATCTGTGTCGGCCACTGACTAAATACCTTTTCTGCAGCAAGAGAATCTGTGAATACGTTGTACTCCCTTCCTTCCGGAAAAGCACCGGCCATAGATACGAGCTGCCTCACCTTTCTCCTTACCAAATCCTCACCCGACAAAAGTGAGTTTTTATCAGGCTTAGAATCCAGTAGGTTACTCAGGTTTGTCAGAAAGCCGATCGTGATAATGGTAACACTATTATCCGGTTGCGCTGCCAGTACTTTCCTGTATGTCTCCACTGCGTCGGGCGCATCAGTTGTATTTTTGATCTTATGTGGGTATTTCGCAACCAGCATCTCAGGCCATTTTTGAGAAGCACCGTAATCAGGAGCATTACCCTTAGGAGCACCAACCGGCAACTCCGGCCTTCCGAACCAGGTATTGATCACGTCTATAGAAGGAATTACCAACTCATTTTTGTTAGATGCTATGACAGCCAAGGGTCTCATTTCACCTCTGTCAGCCATGGCATGAAACATAGCCATCGCTCCCACATCATCGTAGTCCGGCCCAATGTCCGTATCCAGAATGACAGCCGGAGTTTGTCGGTTACCTATTTGAGCATATGCTGATGAAGTGATGAAAACGCTGAGGAGTAAAACTATTCTATACATTATTCTAAATTCTGATTGCTACTGAAAGGTCCTTGATTACCTCAAAGTACCTGTTATGTTTCCTTTAAAAATTACGTTGAAGTGCTCCTTATTGCTGCAACAGTGTGGAAAAAATTTATATACCTGACTTACCGTCATTACCAAGTTTATCGATTTCTCTTCTTACTTCATCCAATAATTGCTGTTCAGTAGGTAAGTAAAGCTGATATTTACTCGTAATGATATTTCTGCTGTTTTCGGGTAACGAGATTTTCACCATAGTATCATTTTTATCAGTACAGAGTAATATGCCAATTGTAGGATTTTCAAATTCCTGTTTCTCATACCTATCGTAGTAGTTTACATACATTTGCAACTGCCCTAAGTCCTGGTGTGATAACTTTTGTGTTTTAATCTCAATAATGACAAAACACTGTAACAGTCGGTTGTAAAATACCAGATCCACGAAAAACTCATCTCCATCTATATGTATTCTTTTCTGACGGGCCGCAAACGTAAAACCGTTACCAAGCTCCAGCATGAATTCCTGCAAATGGGTAATAATGCCCGTTTCAAGATCTTTTTCATAGTAAGCAGCTTCTCTTTTTAATCCCAGGAACTCCAACACCATCGGATCTTTAATAATTTCTCTGGCATCAACAGGGTGTTTTTCACTTCGGGCTACCGACAATACCGATGCCACGTCGTTACTCATCAAAAGACGTTCAAACAACTGACTATTTATCTGCCGCTCCAGTTGCCTCGCCGACCAATTATTCTTTTCAGCTTCTGCTATATAAAAATCTCTTTTATCCTGATTATCAATACGAATAAGTAATCGATAATGAGTCCAACTGAATTGCGTACGCAGTGCGTTCGCAATTGGAAAAACACGGTAAAATTGTCTGTTCATTTCCAACTGCCGAACAGAAAAACCCGAACCCATTACTGGTTGAAACTCCTTTGATATCGACTTAATCAGAAAAGTGCCATAGGCAGCACGGTCTTCACCTTGTTGCTCTTCTTCAAAGATGACCTTACCAATATGCCAGTACATCAACACTCTTTCAAAATCTACACTCCGGATGGCTCTCTGCTGCGCATCAGAAATAATCGCCTGTATCTCAGTGATAACATTTTTATTCAGCTCCATAGATGTGTGTGTGTGTGTGTGTAAAGATTAGATAAGTGCAAAGTTATCCCGCCCCCTATTGACAAATATAACTGAATAAAATAAGGAACTACCGGAGAGATGAGGATGCGCAAGGAAGGGGAAACAGGTCACCCGATGAGGTAGTAATACAGTACCTTCCTCCCAAACCTTTGTGATTCCGTTACAAGTCGGTTAACTTCGCCATTGCGTTTGAACATCCTCATCGGGGTAGCTCTGATCATTCCACGTCAGATATTAAATGCAGAACAACTTTCGCATCAGAATCACAAATCACTATGAATTTATACGGCCTGATAGGATTTCCACTTACTCATTCGTTTTCAAAGCGCTATTTCGGTGACAAATTTACAAGAGAAGGGATAAAGGAAAGCAGCTACGATCTCTATGAAATGGAAACATTGGACGGACTTGCTGATCTGCTCAAAAAACCTGATCTGCGAGGATTAAATGTCACTATTCCACATAAAAAAGCCGTCATCAGCCATCTGGATGATTTAGATGATTCTTCGGCAGAAAGAATTGGGGCAGTCAATACCATTAAGATTTTTGCTGATGGCAGTACCAAAGGATATAATACCGATTACTACGGATTCAAGCAATCATTGGTAGAATGGCTTGACCGCCGCGGAGAAGCATGCAGTAGTTTCCAGGCACTTATTCTTGGAAATGGCGGAGCTGCTAAAGCTGTACAGGTTGCATTGCAAGATCTGGAGATTACCTATCAGCAGGTATCCCGCAGTCCGCAGAATGGTTGCCTTGTTTACGAAGATCTGAACGAAGAGATTGTTGGCTCTCACCGCCTTGTTATCAATACAACTCCTCTTGGTACATTTCCCAATATAGAAGGATGTCCGGCGCTACCTTTTGAATGGGTCGGCAATCAGCATTATCTGTATGATCTGGTTTATAATCCTGCAGAAACAACCTTCCTGAAAAAAGGAGCAGAAAAGGGCGCTGCCACACAAAATGGTCTTAAAATGCTGGAGCTGCAGGCCGAAAAAGCCTGGGATATCTGGACCAGCGACGACGAAATGTGGAGTATTTAGTCTTTTCGGTAATAAGTCCATAAATCATCCTGTACCTTCTCGGATCCAGTCAGAATTCCGTGAGGTGCAGGAGCCATAATTCCTTCTCCCAATACCTTATTGCTCTGGCAACGGCGTATTTCATCCCATAGTCCGCTTTTCAGAAAAGAATTAATAACTGCTGGTCCGCCTTCTACAAACACAGAATGTATCTTCTGGTTTACCAGCTCCTTCAACAACTGTCCTATTTCATCATTTCCAGGTGTAAGCTGAACAGCCGCAGTTTCAGGAGTATCACTGTAACGCTGAGGAAAAGCTATTGCATCTCGTCTGCTTTTGTAGCCTGCTATCAATGTTGGTTGCGATCCGTCAAAAAAATGAAGCGTTTCCGGCAAAATCCCGTTTCTATCCAAAACTATTCTCACCGGGTTTCTCCCTGCCCATTTTCTGACATTCAACCGGGGATTATCCACCAGTGCAGTATTAAATCCCACCAATATAGCATCTTCTTCACTACGCCATTTATGCACACGCATATTGGAATACGCTCCACTGATGGCTACCGGAGCGCCGTTGCTGTGGCCCAGGTATCCATCTGCTGTTTCTGCCCACTTCAGGATTACATAAGGACGATTTGCTCTAAACGCCAGAAAAAAACGTTTGTTCAATTCCAATCCCTCCTCTTCAAGTACTCCCTGCTCTACTTCAATTCCTGCATCCCGAAGCTTCTGTATACCTTTTCCAGCTACCAAAGGGTTAGGATCATGATTACAGATAACGACCTTTTTTACATGCTTCGCTACCAGCAGATCCGCACAGGGAGGTGTTTTCCCGATATGAGAACACGGTTCCAGCGTTACATACACCGTTGCATCTTCCAGCCATGCTCCGTTTCCTTTCTCTTCAGCATCTTCCACCGCTCTTACTTCGGCATGTGGCCCGCCATAGTGTCTGTGCCATCCTTCGCCTATAATTCTACCTTCATGCACGATCACACAGCCCACCATAGGGTTAGGACTTACGCTTCCCCTACCGTATTCCGCCAGCTGTAAAGCGCGCTGCATCCATTGAATATCTGAGTTCATAGTGGTAAAAATACAAAGTCAGGGCGAAACTCGAGTTTCGGGAGTTCTTTAAATTTGTTAACTTTCCGACCTTGGAATAAAAACTGATCAAAAATGACTTCGGCACGTCAGCTATATAAAAATATCGTAAGCGGCATTACAGCATATCCCGAAAAAGAAGCGCAAGCCATCACATTCATGCTATTGGAGCATTATATGCGGTTAAGAAATATTGATGTCCTTGTGGACAGACCTATTCCTGAAACCACAGCGCAACCCGACTGGCTATCCATTATCTCACGCCTCAACAATAGCGAACCTGTTCAGCACATTATTGGCTCCACAGAATTTTGCGGATTGGAGTTCAGAGTTTCTTCTTCTGTGCTTATTCCACGGCCGGAAACAGAAGAGTTGGTAAGAATGGTCACCCGCGACTATGCTGAACCCGACAAAGATATTTCGATTCTTGACATCGGGACAGGTAGCGGATGTATTGCCATCGTGCTTGCCCGCTTTCTTCCGCATGTGAATGTACACGCCTGGGATGTATCTGATGAAGCGCTGGAAGTTGCCCGCGAAAATGCCCGTCAGTTGATTGCAGATGTGCAGTTTGCAAAGCAGGATATGCTGAATGTAACATTTCCGATACCAGGAAACGTTATCAAATTTGACTGTCTGGTAAGTAATCCGCCATACGTTACTTATTCTGAAGCGGAGCATATGCTACCTAACGTGTTACGTTTCGAGCCACACGAAGCACTGTTTGTAGAAGATAACGATCCGTTATTATTTTATAAAGCCATTGCTGATTTTGGCAAACATCACCTTAAAGAAGGAGGAAAATGTTATGTAGAAATCAACGAACACTTCGGATTAGAAACAAAGAAAGTTTTTGAAGACAGATCTTATCAAAAAGTGGAGATTCTTCGCGACATACATGGAAAAGACCGGTTTGTGAGAGCCATTTGGGGAAATTAAAAAGCAAAACTGAGACAGTTGTACTCCGTAATGCTTAAAACAGAAAAACATGTATTTAGAAAAAATAAAAGATGTACTCGGCGAATTAGGGAAAGTGGTCGTAGGGCAGGATCGGTTGCTGAACCGGCTTTTGATTGGTCTTTTCACAGGAGGACACATTTTGCTGGAAGGAGTACCGGGCCTTGCCAAAACTTTGACCATCAACTCAATGGCCAAAGTTTTAGATCTTGAATTCAAAAGAATACAATTTACACCCGACTTACTGCCAGCCGATTTAATCGGTACCATGATCTACAAACCCAAGATCGGTGATTACGAGGTCAAAAAAGGTCCGATATTTTCCAATATTATTCTGGCAGATGAGGTAAACCGCTCTCCCGCGAAGGTGCAATCGGCCCTGCTGGAAGCCATGCAGGAAAAGCAGGTGACGATAGGCGACGAAACTTACCCACTTGATCGTCCTTTCATCGTTCTTGCCACGCAGAACCCTGTGGAACAGGAAGGAACCTATCCGCTTCCGGAAGCGCAAATCGACAGGTTTATGATGAAAGTATATGTCGACTATCTTGAAAAAGCTGAGGAACTGGAAGTAATGAGGAGAATGTCCGACATCAATTATGATTACAAAATAAGGCCTCTACTTAATAAAGAAGATATTTTTGCAATCAGGAATGCGGTCAACAATGTCAACATTTCCGATACACTGGAGCGTTATATCATTGAGTTGGTTTTTGCCACGCGTCGTCCGTTGGATTATGGATTGAGAGACGAAGCGCGATACATACAGTTTGGTGTCTCACCCAGGGCGACGATCTATCTGAACCGTGCAGCCAAAGCCATGGCTTATCTGGAAGGAAGAGATTATGTATTGCCGGAAGATATCAAGGAGCTCGCACCCGACATTATGAACCACAGGATATTGCTTAACTATGAAGCGGAAGCCGACAATGTAAGAACAATATCTATTATTGATTCTATATTGAGAAAAGTGGCGATTGGATAGTGGTTACGGAACAGGGTCATGACCGTGACCTCCCCAGGGGTGACAACGGCCTATCCGTTTTAATCCCATCCATCCTCCCCTGATCACACCATGTTTCTGAATAGCCTGAATCATATACTGCGAACAGGTAGGTGTATAACGACAGGAATTAGGAAGATACGGCGACAGTACCCCCTGATATATACGGACCAATCCTATGAGTATGAATTTCATTTTATGACTTGTAAAAGGTAGTCTGCACGCTTAAAACATCTGCTCCATAACGTAAATGTACCAGCTTGCGTTCTGCAAAAGTTTTACGTTCTTATTCTTAATATAATGTGGCAGACAAAATCAATACATAATTTTCTATCATATTTGTACAGGTATACGATAACCCTTTGCCTTATTGCCCATTAACATCATATAAAAATGATCTCCTACATCATCTGGGATGTGAATCCCGAAATTTTTACAATACCCGAAATAGCAGGCTTTGGCCCTTTCCCTGTTCGCTGGTACGGATTGCTGTTTGCAGCCGGCTTCCTGATTGGTCAGCAGATCATGATTCATATTTTCAAAAAAGAGGGAAAACCTCAGGAAGATATTGACGCACTTACGCTGTATATGGTCATCTCAACAGTTCTGGGTGCGCGTATCGGACATTTTTTGTTTTACCAGCCAGAGGTATTATTCAAAAACCCGCTGGAAGTCATCATGCCTCCGTATGCAGGTCTGGCCAGCCATGGAGCCATTATCGGAATCATCACCGGTCTTTTGCTTTATTCAAGATCGAGAGCTTCATCCGGGCAATCCTTCCTTTGGGTAGCAGACAGGATTGTTATTGTAGTTGCCCTTACAGGCTGCTTCATCAGATTCGGAAACCTGATGAACCATGAGATCGTGGGTAAATTGACCGACGTTCCCTGGGGTTTTATATTCCTGCAAAACACCGAATTTTCGCAAAATCCAAGGCATCCTGCTCAGCTCTACGAGTCCATTTCATGTCTGGTTCTGTTCTTTATTTTGTTTGCTTTATGGAATAAGTACAAAACAAAAACCCCACGCGGACTACTTGTAGGTGTATTTTTCGTGTGGGTATTTACACTGAGGTTCCTATACGAATTCCTTAAAGAAAACCAGGAAGCATTTGAAGCAGATTATGCCCTGAATATGGGACAGATGCTGAGCATTCCTGCAGTTGCTCTGGGATTATTCTTTATTTTGAAAAGCAGGCAAAATCAATTGCCAGATTAGGCTTATATTTAATTATCAATAGGTTACATAAAAGAGGGAGCGCACGCTCCCTCTTTTATGTCCAAGCCAATAGAATTATTTCTACTTTTTCATGAAAATGAAAGTATTTAAAAGTTTTTTTTACCTAATTTTCCCTTCAAACTCACCTATCATTTATTCAAATTATCCATGAAACTACTATTACCAGTTTTTACACTTTTCCTGCTATCACTTACTGCCAATGCTCAGGATTTCGCACCTGATTCTTCTGTTACCACGCAAAAAGAGCAATTATACACCTTTGCACCCACCGAAAATTTATCGGTGAAAGGTCAGATTGACGCAGAAAAAAATTACAAAAAGTATAAAGGAGCTGCTACAGGCACTTTGATCGCCAGTCTTGTTTCACCTCTGGTAGGACTGATACCTGCTATTGCAACATCGGCAACCACACCAAAACTACAGAATCTGGGATATCCCGACGAAACCCTGTTCAGACAAGGCGAGTACCATGCTGCGTATACGAAAAAGGCTAAAAAAATCAAGCAAAAGAAAGTATGGACGAACTGGGGGATTGGTTTTGGGGTAAATTTAGTAATTGTTGTTATTGCAGCAAGTGGCAAATAATATATGTAAAAAACCGGGAGTTGGCCAGCTCCCGGTTTTTATTGAAGTTATTCATCACGTTAAATTTCCTGACTACTTACCATCTCTTCAGGCAGTAGCAACATCCATCTTATCACGTAGTATTTGCTTCGCTTTTACAAGCTGATTTTTGACAGTATTCTTTGAAATTCGTAAGAATTCGGCAATTTCCTGGTAAGATTTCCCTTCTTCGATATTAAGCTTTAGAATCAATTTTCGCTTTACTGAGAGTGACTCAACAGCATTTTGTACGAGACTTATTCTCCTCTCCTTTTCCTCCTGTTCGTCATCAGCCATCAGCATCATTCCTTCCATAAAATGTTTTCTGAGCTGCTCGCTTTTCTCCATTTTCTTGAAATAGTCAAATGCCATGTTTCTAAGGCAGGTGAATAGGTACGAGCTAAAATTATACTCGGTCTTGATGTGCTCACGTTTGATCCAGATCTTCAGAAAAACATCCTGAACCATGTTTTCAGCTTCTTCCTCATCTTTGAGCAGAGAAGTCGTAAACCGAAGTGCAGGCGACTTATAATAATTATACAGTTCCGCAAAGGCATTTTCATCCCCCTGGATCACTTTTGTCAGAATATTTTCGTCAGGATAGGCCACAGTCGTAAGGGTTTAATCAATAAAATGATAGGTTCAACTACAAAAAATCGAAATCAATTACTATAATAAAGTTTACTTTAATCTTTCTATAATTATATTTAATACATCAAAAACCTGACATTACTAAACAATATACTGTAATGAGAAACAAGTCAAATGATTTATAAAATATCACAAAACACTAATTGCGTAATCTTAAATTCTGCTATTAAAAAAAGCTTTAATGTTTTCTTTTGTGCGGCGTCATGAATTTCTGATGATAAATGTACCTGATGATTTTTGAATTCAAATCGCAACTTGCGTAAAAATATCTTCATTTTGCGCAAAGTGCATTTATTTAACAAATCAGTAACAATTATTTAGTGTCGAGGTCATATTGACTCATTATCAAGTGATTTCGCAATGCCCGGTTGCCAGAAATAACCGTACATCTGACAATTTTGCGTTTCAGTAATTTCTCAATCTGAAGCATCTTCGATAGCCCGCCTTTTTACATCACAAGTATATAGGTACAGACAAGTTTCTTTCCTAGACTCAGAGCTAAACCTGCGACACCTTCATGAATCACAGTCAGATTGAAAACATACTTAAAAAGATAGCCACAGTAAAAATTGCTGTATACGGAGACTTTTGCCTGGATTCGTATTGGATTATGGATTCATCTGCATCGGAAGTGTCTGTGGAGACGGGCTTGATGACGGAAACAGTAAGAAAACAGTATTATTCACCTGGCGGAGCCGCGAATGTAGTAGCCAATGTTGCTGCACTGAAACCTGGCTCTATTCATGTAATTGGTACAGTAGGAGATGATATGCACGGACGCGAACTTACTGCACAGTTGAAACAAGCAGGGGCCGATACCTCTTCTCTATTTATTCAAAAAGAGAATTTTGATACCTATACTTATCTGAAGCGGCATCTGGAAGGAACAGAAGAACCACGGGTTGATTTCGGCTCCTATAATATAAGAAGCGCGGAAACAGACACCTTGCTCTTAAAAGCAATTGAAAGCGCACTCCAACAATGCGACGCACTTATTTTTAATCAGCAGGTTACCGGTAGTATTTCAAATCATTCTTTTATTGAAGGGGCTAATTCCATTTTTGCAAAGTACCCCGACAAAATTGTTATCCTTGACTCCCGCCATTTCAACAGTCATATAGAGAATACATATCTCAAAGCCAATGACCGCGAAATTGCAACTTTGGCAGGTCAGGAATTCGACAACTCTACGTCCCTTGCCGATCTGAAAAAATGGGGTCGTGAAATCTTTATTACAAAACAAAAACCGGTTATCGTTACTTGCGGAGAAAAAGGTATTCTTTCTTTTGATGAGCAAGGCGACTACCATGTACCGGGATTGCAATTGAGTGGAAAACTGGATACCGTAGGAGCCGGCGACACAGTTATCAGCGCTGCTGCTCTGTGCCTTGCCGCAGGTATTCCCGTACAGGATGCAGCTATTTTTGCCAATTTCGCAGCTGCTGTAACCGTACAAAAACGCTTCACAACCGGTACAGCAAATGGAAGTGAGATTACAGCAGTAGCAAGTGAACCCGATTTCATTTTCAATCCTGACCTCGCAGTTAACGAAAGAAATGCCGTGTTCATTCACAACACAGCGTTCGAACTGTGCGATCCGCTTGTGCTGGAAAGGATGGGACATATTAAACATGCTGTCTTTGACCATGACGGAACGATCAGCACGTTGCGGCAAGGCTGGGAAAGCATCATGGAACCGGTTATGATGAAATCTATACTGGGCACTCATTACGAGACCGTTGAGCAGAAGGTATATCTCGCTGTCCAACACACCGTAAAAGACTTCATCCAGAAAACCACAGGAATACAAACCATTTATCAGATGGAAGGTCTGGTAGCCTTGGTAAGAGAGTTCGGTTTTGTACCGGAAGATCAGATACTCAACAAGTTTCAGTATAAAGAAAAATACAACGATGCCCTCATGGAAATGGTAGGGAAACGTATCCAGCGATTCACATCCGGAGAGTTGTCTCAGGAAGATTTCACATTGAAAGGTGCCGTCCGGTTTTTAGAAGTCCTTAAGGAACGGGGTGTCAGAATGTACCTGGCAAGCGGGACAGATGTAGATGATGTACAGCACGAAGCAAGGATATTGGGTTATGCTCATCTGTTTGATGGCGGAATCTACGGAGCGCTGAGAGAGTATACCAAGTTCTCAAAAAAAATGGTGATCGAAAATATCATCCACGAAAATGAACTCCATGGCAGTGAATTGGCTGTTTTTGGCGATGGTCCTGACGAAGTGCGTGAAGGAAACCGGGCAGGTGGAATCTCCATTGGCATCACCAGCAATGAAGAGCAACGGTTTGGTCATAATCCTGATAAAAGGCCCAGACTTGTAAAAGCAGGTGCTCAAATCCTGATTCCTGATTTTTCTCAATATCAAAAACTGATTGCTTTGCTTTTCAACGCAAACAATTGAATACAAACATCCACAAACCACATCCCTTACCCGATAACCGATCCGGTAATGATTGACAAAATGAAAAAATACATTTTTCTTCTATTCATTTCTCTCTTCTCCATACAGTCAAACGCTCAGATTGTACAGCAAACCCTTGTTTTTCCACATCAGAGTCAACATGTCCATGCGAGTAGCCTGGTGAACCTGCCGAACGGCGACATGCTCATTACCTGGTTTCAAGGCAGCGGTGAACGCACCGAAGACGATGTAAGAATTATGGGTTCCAGATTAAAAAAAGGACAAAAAACCTGGTCGGCACCATTTCTGATGGCAGATACACCTCACCTGCCCGACTGCAACCCAGTACTTTTCCTGAATAAATCAGGTAAACTGTTTCTTGTCTGGATTGCCGTTCAGGCCAATTTGTGGGAGCAATCGATTCTGAAAGTGAGAACTTCAACAGACTATTCCAAAGATGGAGCGCCGATATGGAGCTGGCAGGATAACATATTGCTCAAACCAGACTCAAAGTTTGCAGAAGAAATGGCGGCGAAGTTCAAAAAGCTGCCGGAATCTACAACAGGCTGGGCCGGATACGCTCCCAAATATGATGAAATGATTGTTGAAGCAGCCAAAGATCCTTCCAAGCGTAGTATTGGCTGGATGACCAGAATCAAACCGCTGATTATGCCGGATGGGAAAATTATTCTTCCGCTGTACTCCGATGGCTACAACTTATCGATGATGGCCATTTCAAAAGATGACGGAACCAGTTGGCTGCCAAGCCTTCCTGTGGTGGGAAGAGGACCTATACAACCGGCAGTGGTTGCCCGAAAGAACGGAAACCTCGTGGCTTACATGCGAGACAGTGGCGATGAACCAACCCGTGTACATATCAGCGAGTCGACCGACGGCGGCGAAAGTTGGGAACCAAGCAAAAAAACGGACATTCCCAATACAGCAAGTGTAGAGCTTCTGGTTCTGAAAGATGGTCGTTGGGCGTTTCTCGGTAATGATATAGACGATGGTCGCTATAAGATCAACCTGCTTTTGTCGGACGACGAAGGCAAAACCTGGAAATCGAAAGTAGTATTGGAAGACGATACAACTAAAAAAGGAGGTTTTTCCTACCCTTCGCTTATTCAAAGCAACGATGGTTTAGTGCATCTTTCCTATTCTCATCATCCGGAAAAAGGGAAAAAATCCATCAAATATGTAGTTGTCGACCCGTCAAAAATCCGATAGAATAGCAAGATGTGATCCTCCTGCTTCAAAATTTATAAACTCACAACAATGCAAAAGTTCATTAGTCCTTTTCTGGTTTTAGCAATGGCAGGTATTATTTCCTGTTCAAAATCAGTAATTACGCAACCTGTTCACGAAGACAAGCCCTTTGTTCAGGATTATAGTGTCAAATATTACTCCGACACCGTTCGGCAGAACCTTATTCAATCGGCATCAGACAAAAACGGGCTGATAAAGATTGTTTCGTCTGAAGGACTTCTTCATCCATATAATGGTCATTTTCAATACCACGGAACCATTGCTCCTGATCAGTCTTACAGATTTTTAAGAGACAAAAAAATCAAGGCAGTAATCAGCTATCAGGATCAGTTTGTGTACCTGAGCGACTCCGTAGTTTTTGCCAATGCGTGGGCAGGAACGGTCTTTATCAAACATGATTTACCAGATGCAAAAGTATTTGAAGGGGGAAAAAATTTCGACTTTCTGGTTTCCGATGGAAAATCGCTGCAACTGGTGCAAAAAAATCAGACGCCCTGGACTGGCTCACTGTCGGGCGATAATGTACTTGAAATACGATTCAATCAGGCCGACAATCAGTTCTGGATACTTGGAAGTAAAACACTTTCCGTCTTCGATCCGGCATCCAAAAATCTGAAAAAAGTGTTCGATGGTACCCATTTCAGTTCATTCGATCTTTACAAAAAGGGAACAGTGGCTATGATCGGAACTACGGACGGATATCTAGAATACGACATTGCCACACAAAAGCAAGCCGGTGAAATTCACAGAAAATTGCCTGTTACAAATATCACTTCGGTAAAAGTCATTAATGATAAACTATGGTTTGGCACCGTAGATGGCGCTTTTTCACTTCGTGCTGATGGCAAATATGACTATTATAACGGCGAGCGCTGGCTTCCGGGCAATCGTGTGAAGCAGATCACGAAAGGGCCCGCCAACTCGGTATTGTTCCTCACCAATGCAGGACTCGGGCAGCTTCACTTTAAAGATATGACGCTGGAACAAAAAGCTTTGTTCTACGAAGGGCAGGTTCGCAAGCTGCATATCAGAAACGGTTTCAACGCCACTGTCCGCGGCATGGATCACGGAAATTTGTCGACCGGTTTCATGGAAGATTCTGACAACGACGGGTTATGGACTTCGATGTATCTGGGAGCAGAAATATTCAGATATGCGGTCACAAAAGATTCCTCTGCCTTGCAAAATTGCCGCGAGTCCATGGAAGCAATGGAGAGATTGTATAGCGTCAATCCGGTTCCTGGCTTCCCTGCCCGATCATTTGAAAGAGCCGGACATGTGAATGAGCTCGGCGATTCTGAATTCTGGCAGCAATCTGCGGAAAAGGAATGGGTTTGGAAATCAACAACGAGTAGTGATGAAGCGATCGGGCATATCTTCGCATTCGGAGCCATGGCTGAGCTGGTTCAGGATCCAGACCTGAAAAGTCGTGCTGTTACGATGATTGATACACTCATGTCACATATTGTAAAAAATGACATGTATATGATTGACTATAATGGGAAACCCACTTTATGGGGAAAATGGAACCCTTCTTATGTCAACTCCTTCCCTGTAAATGTGGGAGATCGTAAACTGAACTCCTCCAATATCATCGCCATGCTTCAGACTGCTTATCATTTCACAAAAAAAGAAAAGTATAAGGAAAAAGCGTTTGAGCTGATGACGAAACACGGATATTTTGAAAACCTAATGCGCCCAATGGAACTGATTGGCAAAGCACCGGAAGATGCAACGGCTCATGCCAAACATATGTCGGACGGATGGAACCACTCGGATGACGAAATGTATTTCCTTGGTTATTGGGGATTGTACCGATATGCGCTGAATGATACATTAAAGGCGCGTTACAAAGAAACAATTATCGACCACTGGAAAGCTGAAAGGCCTGAAAAAGAAGGTGCATGGAACATTTTCACCGCACTCACAGGAACAGATACGTTTGACCTGAATGAGGCCGTTTGGTACCTACAGGAACATCCGCTGGACATGATCGACTGGCGAATCCGCAACAGCCACAGAAAAGATATTGAGAAAATAGAGCCTAATTTCCGTAAGCAAACAATTACAGAAGTGCTACCCGCAAGCGAGCGTCCTATTCAAAGACATAACGGCAATACTTTCAACCTTGATCGTAACAGCAGTAATGGAACTTCTGCACAAAGCGCAGGAGATATATGGCTGCTGCCCTACTGGCTGGGAAGGTATCTGGGGGTAATCAGTGCTCCGGTAAGCAAATAGGTACTACTTCAAAGTTATTTTCACTTTTCCGATCAGTTCAACTGCTGTAACTTTGAAAACATTTCTGATCATTTTACTAACTGTCGCGGCCATGAGTTCCTGTCAACCGGATGAGAAACAGATCACACACGATCTTTCCTACCATCACGATCTTGATAATAATGATAATTTTTCACCTGACGGCTCCTGGCTGGTTTACGATACCCGCACGGATGACGGCGGAATTGCAGCCTCATCCAAAATTGAAAAAGTAAATATCAATACTGGCCAAAAGAAGGTATTGTTTCAAATAGCAAATAATCAGGCTTGTGGGCCTGGCGCAGGAGCGGTAAGTTACAGTCCGGTTGAAAATGCAGTGGTATTTATTCATGGACTCACAGCCAGCACTGAAGCTAATCCCTATCAGCAATGGCGACGCACGGGAGTGATTATTGAAGATGCGAATCCGAATAAGCCGATATACATGGATGCCCGTGACGTAACATATCCTTTCACGCCCGGCGCGCTACGGGGAGGGACACACAGGCACGAATGGAGTGGTGACGGAAAGTGGATCGGATATACTTACAACGACGCGATTCTGAAAGCGCTGGAAGACAGCACAGGAGAACGCCATAATCTGAGAACCATTGGTGTATCAAAAAAAGGAATGGCGGTACGGGTAAGCCATTCGGATGAAAATGTATCAGGTACCTGGTTCAGCGCATTAGTAGTAAAGGTAACACCGAAACCTCAACCCGGAAGTGATGAGATCAGCCATGCAGCGAGTGACAGCTGGGTTGGGAAAAATGGCTACCTGAAAGATGGCAAACACCAAATCGCCAGAGCATTTTTAGGGACTGTAAAAACGGAAAGTGGTAGTGACGTTCCAGAAGTTTTTATTGTTGATATTCCTGAGGACATCAGCATACCTGGCAATAGCGGTCCACTTGAAGGAACTCCTGACACTTTCCCAATGCCCCCGAAAGGAACGGTGCAGCGACGGCTTACGCATACTGCGAACCTCTCAAAGCCAGGCTGCTCAGGTATTGTTCGCTCCTCGCCTGACGGCAGTACGCTTGCTTTCCTTGCTCACGATGCAACGGGTATTCAGCAGGTATTTCTTATTCCAGTAACAGGTGGAACGCTAACACAGCTTACCTATCATAACTCCGACGTAAATGGTAATGTAAGATGGCATCCGGACGGCAAAAGTGTAAGCTACATCTGGAATGGCAGTATAATGCTTTGCAAAACAGGTACAGAGGAATTTGAAAAGCGTTTTGTTGAACTTACCAACCCAACCCCCATTGCTCCAACCAATACCGTATGGTCACCGGACGGCAAAACCATTGCTTTCAACAGACTTGTAAAACAAGCCAATGGACAGCCTGCCACACAACAGATTTTTATTAAAACGATCAGATAAACAGAAGAAGCATGGCTTAATTCCGTGCTTCTCTTTGCAGTTTCCGGGAAGAATCCCGGATCAACAATTCGGACTGTAATACGACACTGTTAGCAGGATCTATATCCGAAGTTCCTGTCAGGTGGTTGATCATCGTTTTCACAGCAATGGCACCCATTTCTTTTCCCGGATAATAGACTGTTGTAAGGCTTGGCTCCACCACCTGAGAAACAGGATCATTGTTGAAGCCTGCAATAGCAATATCTTCTGGAATGCGGTAACCACGTTGCTTCAACTCCTGAATACAGCTGATAGCGCAAATATCATTCGCCACAAAAATAGCATCGGGGCGTACAGGCAGCTTTTCCATATAATCTACAGCTGCTTTACCTGCCTCTCTGGAAAGATCCGTTTCCAGCACCCATGCCTCGTCAAATGCAATTCCATGAGCTTCAAGTGCTTTCCGGTAACCACTCAGTCTGTCGATATATACATTTCTTTTCAAATTCCCTGTAACGTGTAAAATATGAGTACACCCTTGCATAATCAGGTGCGAAGTGACATCATAGCCAGCCTTTTCATTGTCAATCACGATCGTAGCGCATTCCGAATGATCAAAGATCCTGTCAAAAAACAAAACAGGTACCCGCTTTTTGACGAAATTCTCAAA
Organism: Dyadobacter luteus; assembly: GCF_003383615.1. Taxonomy (GTDB): domain Bacteria; phylum Bacteroidota; class Bacteroidia; order Cytophagales; family Spirosomataceae; genus Dyadobacter; species Dyadobacter luteus. Next base: position 204,238 of record NZ_QNUL01000006.1, on the reverse strand, counting down.
ATGATCAAAACCCTCTGTATCATAAGCCAACGAAACCAGTAAACCGTCTACCCTACTGTTATACATGGTTTTCGCATTGGATTTTTCCTTTCCCTGAGATTCCAGCGACTGACTGATCAGCAAGTTATAGCCTGCCTTATTTGCCACTTCCTCCATGCCGGCAAGTACAGCAGACATAAAACTGCTATCGAGACGAGGTACAATCACGCCAAGTGTACTGGTACTTTTCCTTCTTAAATTACTTGCAAACGTATTAGAGCGGTAGCCGAGCTCTGCCGCCGTATTGGCAATGGAAAGCTTGGTTTTACTATTAATCGCCGGATGATCGTTCAAAGCTCTGCTAACAGTTGCCGGAGACAGATTGAGGATTTTGGCGATATCATAAATAGTTACTTCCTTTTCCATGGGTAATTCCGGTACTTGATTGTTTTTTATAAAAAATCAAGAGACAAATGTAAGGGATATTGTAACCGATTGCGTCCATGTATATATCCCAATTCTTTATCGCCTTGATTTATCCAAAGCAAATAAGAAATGTTGGCTAATGCAATCGGTTACAATCCAAAATAAAACAAATATTTTTATATTATTAAACTAAATAGTAGCATCTAACATGATTCATACCATGCGTTGGTTCGGGCCTAATGATCCGGTTTCCTTATCTGACATACGTCAGGCAGGATGCAGCGGGGTTGTGAGTGCTCTGCATCAGATTCCGGTTGGGGAGGTATGGGGAACAGAGGACATCCGTGAAAGAATCAGCATCATTGAGAAGGACAATGACAAACTGACTTCATTGCATTGGCTTGTAGTGGAAAGTCTGCCGGTTCACGAGGAAATCAAAAAAGGCCTTCCATCCAGAGAGCAATATATCCAGAACTATAAAACATCCCTGAAAAACCTGGCAGGTGCCGGCATTACAACCGTTTGCTACAATTTCATGCCGGTGTTGGACTGGTCCAGAACTCAGCTGGATTATACCCTTGCCGAAGGGCATAAAACATTACGTTTCGTATGGGAAGATTTCGCCATTTTCGATCTGTTCATTCTGAAAAGGCCGAATGCCGAACAGGATTATGAACCTGAGATCAGGGCATCCGCACAGTTGAAGTTTGAAGCTATGACTGCTGACGAAATCAGTACGCTTACCAATACTGTTTTGCTGGGATTGCCTGGCTCAGAAGAGGCTTTCGACCTGGCCGTTTTTCAGGATTTACTGAATGCCTATCGCGATATAGACGACCAGATACTTCGTCAGAATCTCTATTATTTTATACAGCAAGTAGCTCCGTACGCTCAGGAATTGGGTGTCAATCTTTGTATACATCCTGATGATCCTCCGCGACCGCTATTGGGATTACCTCGTGTCGTAAGTACAGAGGACGACCTTGCCGAACTGATGCAGGTAAGCGATGTAACAGCAAACGGCATTACGTTTTGTACAGGATCACTTGGTGTACGTGCTGACAACGACCTGCCCGGAATGATCCGTCGGTTTGGAAATCGTATTCATTTTGTACACCTCAGAACAACGAAGAGAGAAACAGGTACGAGAAACTTCCACGAAGCTCCACACCTGAATGGCGATGTGGATATGTACGAAGTAGTGAAAGCACTTGTGCAGGAAGAACACAAGCGTATAGAATCCGGTGCAAGGGTTTCTCAATTGCCCATGAGGCCCGATCATGGGTTTCAGATGTTGGACGATCTCCATAAAAGAACCTATCCGGGCTACTCAGGAATAGGTCGACTGAAAGCACTTGCAGAATTGCGGGGTCTTGAACTAGCAATACGGCGTTCTCTTAATCTATAGTGAATTTTTAAAATACTTTTTATGACAATTGAAAATGAACTGACTGCGCCTCAGAACCTGCTCCAACAGAATTTTTCTCTGAATGGACAACTTGCAGTGGTAACCGGAGGAGGAAGCGGAATTGGCTTTTATATTTCCCAATGCATGGTAGCAGCTGGCGCAAGGGTCGTGATCACAGGAAGAAGAGAAGATGTATTGAAAGCAACTGCTGAAACGCTTGGTGATCAGGTAAGTTATTTTGTCAATGATATCACAAAATTGTCCACCATTCCTGACCTGGTGGCAGCTATTGAGGAAGCGCACGGGCCGATTGATATTTTGGTAAATAATGCCGGTATCAATATGAAAAAACATGCTGTTGAAGTTACAGATGAAGATTTTGACCGGGTCATTCAAACCAATCTTCATGCCGTATTTTCCATGACCCGCGAGGTGGGAAAACGTATGGTGGAAAGAAAACGGGGATCAGTGATCATGATTACATCCATGGCAGCATTGTATGGTATCGACAGAGTGGTTGCCTACACTGCCTCAAAATCTGCAATCGGAGGAATGGTCAAAGCGCTTACCACAGAGTTTTCTCCATACAATGTTCGGGTGAATGCTATTGCTCCGGGTTTTATAGAAACCCCTATGATGCTTACTGCCATGAACGGGGATCCCTCGCGTCGCGACAAAGCGATGGATCGTACTCCGATGGCTACCTGGGGAAAACCGGATGATATTGGCTGGGCAGCAGTGTTTCTTGCTTCTCCCGCAGCTAAGTTCATCACCGGTGTATCCTTGCCTGTAGACGGAGGCAATTCCATCGGTTTCTGATCATCCGTTATCTTAAATATATTCCTAACCTTGAAGAATTGATTCATGAAAAAACACCTTCTGATAAACCCAATTGTAATCCTCACTTTCATCTGTACACTTTTTATTGCCGGCAACACCACTGCTCAGAAGATCAAATGGAATAAGGTTAAAGTATTGGTATACACCAAAAACGGCCAGGGCTATGTACATGACAATATTGCGAATTCTGCAACTGCAATTCAGGCACTTGGAAAAGAGCACGGCTTTAAGGTAGATGTGAGTGAAGATCCCGCTCAATTCACAGATGATAATCTGAAACAATATGATGCATTGATTTTCTCTAATACCAATAATAATGTCTTTGATAATGATGCACAACGTGTTGCATTGATGCGGTACATTCAGGCAGGCGGTAACTTTGTCGGATTACATTCTGCATGTGGTACCGAGCGTAGCTGGAAATGGTTCAAAGGATTATTGGGGGGAACGTTCTTCTGGCACGAACCCGGACAAGCATTCGCAGTGAATGTTCTCGATGCCAAAAATCCTTCTCTGGCTCACTTGCCAGCTCAATGGAAAAGAGACAAAGATGAGTTCTACTTCCTGAAAGAAATGAGTGTAAACCTGAATGTGCTTGCAGTAAACGATCATACTACTATAGAAAAACCCGGAGGAAAAGCGCTTGACACTTTTGGCAGTGTATTCCCGTCAGTCTGGTGGCACGAGTACGATGGAGGCCGCGCTTTTTATACATCATTAGGTCATGAAAAAACGGATTATGAAAAGGATGATCTGAGAAAGCACATTCTTGGAGGAATTGAATGGGCCATCGGACCTCAAAAACCAAGAAATTACAGCAAAGCCTACGCCACGAAGCCGTAACCCAGAATTATAGCCCAACAGGCTTACATCTCTTAATATCGGGCAACGCCCGATACTCGATACTCGATACCCGATACATCCTGATATATCCCTATACATAAAGCCGGATCACATGAATAACTCAGAACAAAACAACCAGAACAGAAGGGAATTCCTGAAAAAAGCTGCTACCGGTACTGCAGGTATCATTGCTGCCAGTATGTTCCCAACCATCGTACCTGCAAGCGTTTTCGGCAAAAATGCGCCGAGTAACAGAATCAACATCGGCCAGATCGGCTTCGGAAGAATCGGAGCGTCACATGATTTGCCGGAAGTAATTAAAAACGAGGCGGCTCATGTAATCGCCGTTGCAGACCTTGACAGAAACCGCCTTGCTCAGGGAAAAGCATGGATCGAAAAAAAGTATGCTGAGCGGACAGGAAAAGACAAATACCTGGAAGTAAAAACATACGAAGACTATCACGAAATATTGGGCAGAAAAGATATAGACGCTGTCATTATCAGTACCCCTGACCATTGGCATGCGCAACCGGCGATGGAAGCAGCGGTGGCGGGCAAACATATCTATATGCAAAAACCTACTTCTCTGACGATTCGTGAAGGACGCCAGATGGCAGATATGGTGATTAAGAAAAAAGTCATATTCCAGCTGGGAAGTCAGCAACGTTCCATGAACCCATGGCCGCAATTCAAGCGTACCTGCGAGCTGGTAAGAAACGGACGTATCGGGAAACTGAAAAAAGTTTATGTAGGCTTGCCGGGGGATCCTGCCGGGGGAGACATAACCCAAATGCCTGTGCCTTCCAACCTCAACTATGATATGTGGCTGGGATCTACACCGGAAGTATATTACACCAAAGATCGCGTACACTCACAAACAGATATGTTTAATGAACGCCCGGGATGGCTTCGTTTGGAGCAATTCGGAGCTGGAATGATTACGGGTTGGGGTTCGCACCATATTGACATTGCGCACTGGGGAATGGATACTGAGTTGACAGGACCCATCGAAATAGAAGGCACCGCTCAGTTCCCGGCAAAAGGATCCGGACTATGGGATGTTCACGGAGATTTTCTGGTAAATGCCAAATATGCCAATGGTGTAGACATGGAAATAGGTGGTACAAATCCTAACGGAGTTAAGTTCGAAGGGACAGATGGATGGATATTTGTTTCAAGAGGGAATGTGGGAGTAACAGCTACCGATCCTGGTGCATCGCAAGGAAAAGAAAACAAAGCTTTTTATGCCAGTGATCCCAAAATACTGGGTTCAGTAATCGGCGAAAACGAGATTCATTTATATGAGAGTCCGGAGCAGCACCAAAACTGGATAGAAAGTATTCAAAGTGGAAAACAGACGATCAGTCATGCAGAAATTGCACAACGTTCATGTACTGCATGTCTTCTGGCTCACACAGCCATGAAACTGGGCAGAAAACTAAAATGGGATCCAAAGAAAGAGGATTTCATAGGTGATAAAGAAGCCAGTGCGACCTTATCGAGACCGCAGCGAGGAAAGTATGGCACGAACAAAGTAAAAGGATAATCACTGACTTATATAATTTGAAAACAACCTTTGTGGGAAACCATGAAGGTTGTTTTACTTTGCAGCTCAATGTAAAAAACCACGACGCAATTTCTAAACACAGTGAAAATTCTTACGTTCGTTTTGATGTCTGCCGGCTATTGATTTGGACAATCTGATAACCCCGTTTCTATTCCCGGAACCAGGTACACCCTGATACCACCCAAAGGATTTGAAATCGCAAAGCAGTTTTCCGGATTTCAGAATACAGGCAGCGGTGCATCTATTATGTTAAATGAATTACCAGCTCCGCTTCACCTGGTAACGGGCGGTTTTAATGCAGATGCACTCCTGAAGAAAGGAATGACACTCCTGGACGACCAAACCATTGATTTCAATGGTGGAAAAGCAAGAATTCTCAGGATAAGCCAATCCGCGAATGGTACTTTATACCTGAAAGAAACCTTGATTTTTGGCGATAGTACAAAGGCTGTTATGGTCAATGGCATATATCCGGAAAAGAATAAAGCCAGTGAACCTGACATCAGAAAAGCCGTCCTTTCGGTTAAATACGATGAAAACAGCAAGGTTGACCCTTTTGATGCTGTAAATTTCTCCGTCAGTGCGGAAGGGACTGGATTTAAGTTTGCTGCCTCTATGGGCGGAAGCATTATGTATACACCCACCGGCAAGATTTCTCCCGAGCAACCCATATTTGTTGCAGGTAATTCCATTTCAAAAGTAGAAGTAACCAACAGAAAACAATTCATTATCAACAGATTAAAAAACCTGCCAAATACGCAATCCACAGAAATAAAAGAGGTCAATGCTATTACTATTGACGGTCTCGAAGGTTTTGAAATTACCGCATCCGACGCATCCAGTCAAGAAAACATCTATCAGGTCATCTTATTTTCAGAAACGAACGATTATTATATTATGGTCGGCAATACCAAAGAAAATAATTCGGAAAGCAGGGCAGCGTTTAAAAAGATTGTACTGACTTTCAAGCGGAAGTGATTAATAACATGCTTAACATAGGCAAAAACAACTAGAATAGCATTCTTTGAAATTAAGACATGAATAACATGGAACCCGATTATTCCCTTTTTTCTTCCATTAAAGATATCGTTGTTCAGGCAAAGCAGGTTGCCTACAGAAATAGTAACAATATTTTACTGAATATGTACTGGCAGATAGGTAAACTAATTGTTGAAGATGAACAAGGAGGTAAAGAGAAAGCAATTTATGGAAAAGCTGTACTCAAAAATCTTAGTAAGCAGCTTACTGCGGAATTTGGTAGAGGATTTGACGAACGGAATTTAAACAACATAAGAGCATTTTATCTGGCATTCCCGATTTGGAACGCAGTGCGTACCGAATTGAGCTGGACACACTACCGGATTATCAGTTGTGTTGAGAATGAATCAATGAGAACTCAATATATTCAGCATAGTCTAACACACTAATAATTCCCCTTATACTCCCGTGGCGTATGCCCGATATACCGTTTAAAGTTTCTGTTAAAGTTGGATAAAGAGTCAAAACCGCTGTCGTAGGCGATCTGAGCGATCGTCCACTGATCTTCCAGCAGCAGTTTGCATGCATGACCAATCCTGATTTCGTTCACAAAATCGATAAAGGTTTTATTGGAACGCGCTTTAAAATATCTGCAGAAAGCGGCCTCGCTCATTCCTGCAAGCGATGCTACATCTCCTAATCTTATTTCCTGGGCAAAATGCTGGAGCACGTAGCTATGTACTTTTTGCATACGTTCGGTTTCTGATATTTTATAGGTATTGACATATCCGTAACTGGCAATCGGCGTCCCCCCCTCTTCGTGCGAGAGCTTATTGAGTAACGTCATCAAACGAAGCACACTTTGAAAACCTTCCTCATGCAACATGCCCATCAGTTCGGACCGCACATGATCACGGAGTGCTCCTTTATAAGCAATCCCTCTCTTAGAATCAATCATCAGCTGCTTAAGCGCAAGCATCTCAGGTCGGTCGAGAAAATCTTTCCCTAAAAAATCCTCCTGAAAATACAGCACTATACCGTGTGTACTCAGCCCCGAATCCGCATTGAAATAATCCGAATCGCTTCTCCACAGGTGGGGAATGTCGGGACCCAGAAAAACGGTATCTCCCGGCTCAAAAGTGTGAATAGAATCTCCTATCAAACGCTTACCCGTACCCTCCATCACAGTGAAGAGCTGATAGTGTGGATGAAAATGCCAGTTAGGATCGAAATGGGATTCTTTCAACTCCTGAACGGTGACCGTCCTCACCTGACTTTCGATATTTTTATGTATCGGGGCTTTCATATCACAACACCTTTATTTTGATCAAATACAGCGATTTATCACAAATATAGATCAAAAAACAGTATGATATATGGATTTGAACGAGTAAAATACCTTTAACTGCGGGAACGCATAACGGTTTTGGCAGGTTTATATTAATTCTGAATTGTAAATACGGTAGAAGAAAATCGAATTATTATCGTTAATATTCTACTCCATCGATGATTCGGACAGGAATCTGGCATGCTTTTTACAAACTGAATGCACAGAAAATCGAGGACCAACCCATGTGATTTCAAGTTGAGAACACGATTCTTTTATCAGTTATTTAAGACACATATCATCATGACGAAAATCTTCAAATTATTGACATTACTGATCCCGGTTGTTGCACTCATGAGTTGTGGAAAAACAGCAACCACCATAGTAAGCGAAAAAGAACTCACAGGCAAATGGCAATTGGAAAGTGTAGTTGAAAACAATGATACCACTTACAGACCAGCTGTAAAAAACGGAATGTATGATGTAAGTGTCACGTTCAAAGATAAGGGTGAACTTGAAGCAACATCTTCTACTAATTACCTCACAGGCTTTTACGAAACTGCACAACTTAATGCCATCCATGTAGGCGGCGACGGCACAGAAAGAAAGGAAACTTCCTGGGGAAATCTGTTCGTGAATGCGCTACCACAAGTCAATATGTATGATTTGAAATCAAATAACAGACTGGTTCTTTTTTACAACAACGATAGTCAGCTGATATTCACCAGATCCAGATAAAAATATTAAGGTTCAGTAAGAGAAACCGGGTCAGTCGCATGATCCGGTTTTTTATTTTTCAATGGATTAATTTTACCCCTAATGAGCCAGACAGCACACGGATCAATCAAAATATAATCAATACTAATCAAATGCGGCAAATTGATTGGTATTATATCTCTGTAAAATTGTACAAAGTTAAATTGTTAGTGTATACACGCTTTCAAATCACTAAATCCTGTTGTCTACAACGGCAAGCCAAGTAGCATTACCGTTCAAAATTAGTTTTGATGAAATATAGCATGAACCTTCTCCTATGGGGGAATCAAATTGACGAAAGCCTGTTCCCTACACTGGAACTGATAAAAGAAATTGGTTTTGATGGTGTAGAGGTACCTATCTTTAATACAAACCCTGAACATTGGTTCGGTTTCCGCAAAAAACTGGATGAGCTTGGCCTTGCCTGCGAAACCGACACTATTTGCGGACCCGACGAACATCTGATCAGCGCGGATCCTGCCATGAGACGCCATACAATTGAGCATCTGAAACGTGCATTGGATTGTTCTCTGGTACTCGGTGCTACCAAATTAATGGGGCCATATCATTCCGCACTGGGTGTTTTCACAGGCCAGCCTGCTACTGAACAGGAGTGGCAATGGGGTATTGAAGGTATTCGTGAAGTGGCCGATTACGCCGAATCACTTGATATTACATTGGGTCTGGAATATCTGAATCGTTTCGAATTGTATCTTACAAGCTGCGGAGACGAACTGATACGCTTTGTGGATGAGGTAAATCACCCTAACTGCAAAATTATGTTTGACACATTCCACGCCAATATTGAAGAGAAAAATATCGGCGATACCATCCGTAAGGCTGGCGATCGCATTTCATTCATCCAACTATCTGAAAACGACCGATCTACACCTGGAAAAGGAAATGTAGACTGGGATGGTATTTTCAAAGCAATTAAGGATATCAATTACGACGGCTGGATCAGTATGGAAGCGTTCAGCCCAAAACTTCCCGTTGCAAATATCTGGCGCAAGATGTTCGATTCGGAAGAACAATTGATGCGTGACGGCCTTTCATTCATAAAATCAAATATCTGATTACAAGATAGCACATCTGCATAGCCTCTGTTGTTCAAAATGAACAGCAGAGGCTTTTTGTATACCCGCACCTTCTCATTGATTTTTTCAAAATTTTCACAATAATCTCATATACAAAGTATTACAAATTAATTTTGTAACCTATAAGCGACTCATAAATAGCAAAACTTAATTGATATTTAATTTGGTATTGGTCTAAATAAGCCTACTTTTGCGCCATTAACACCAACTTCCCCCATACAAATAGCTTTATGAGAGTACTCTTTACACTCCTTTTTGCAGTGGCATTATCTGGTGCATTTGCCCAGACAGCAGCTGTAAAAGGAAAAATTACATCACCATCCTACGAGCCTGTTGAATTGATCAACCTCATCCTGAAAGAAACAGGAAAAGGGACGATTACATCTCATACGGGAGAGTTTGAATTTTCAGGGCTTGACGCAGGCACATACCATATCATCGGAACAGGAATAGGTTTCAAAAAAATCGAAAAGCAGGTAAACATAAAAGATGGAGAAACGATTAATGTAGAGCTTGTAGCCATCGAAGATGCGCGTCTCCTACAAACTGTTGACGTCATCGGAAATTCCGGATCCAGCTATAAGAATGATTTGTCATTTATCGGAAGTCGTACTGCGACACCCGTTCGCGAAGTCCCTCAGGCCATTTCCTATATTACGAAAGAAGTCATGCATGATCAGGGAGTATTCCTGATGGGAGATGCTGTAAAGAATATGAGCGGTGTCAACCAGTTTACCTTTTATGATGACCTCACCATTCGTGGCTTCCGTATGAACGGAGGAAGTACCACACAATTGTTCAACGGGTTACGTACATTTTCAGGATTCTGGAAACAGCCTCCGGTTAACTATCTCGAAAGGGTCGAAGTGGTTAAAGGCGCTGCATCAGCGCTGTATGGTAATACTTCTCCGGGAGGAACCATCAACAGGGTTACTAAAAAACCATTGATGACCCCACGCAAGTCGCTTTCGTTTACGACAGGAAGTTTCAACACGCTTCGTGCTCTGGCCGATTTCACCGGTCCTATGAACGAAAACAAAACATTGCTTTACCGATTAAATCTTGGTTATGTAAATGCGCAGGGATTCAGAAACATGCAGTTTGATAAAAATATAATCGTTGCGCCCTCAGTTTCTTTCCTACCTACACAGAAGACACGTATCAACTTTGACCTTGTATACAACAACTCCAAAAGCAGACTTGATCGTGGTCAGTCGGTGGTTGGAAACGACCTTTATTCCAGCTCAATCAAAACGTCGCTGAATGCTGCAAATGATTACCTGAATGAAGAGACATACCTGATTACCACATCGCTGAATCACCAGTTTACACAAAATACATCTCTGAACGTTGCTTACCTGAGAACAGGATATAATGAAGATTTGCTGGAACACCGCAGCAGCAATGTAAACGGGATTGACTCCGCTGGGGCAGCTATTCCTAATCTGGTAGCCAGACAGGTGTTTGTCCGTAAGACCAAATCTTTTATGGATAATATTACACTTTTTGTAAACCATAATTTCAACACAGGAAAAGCGGAGCACAAACTGGTAGCAGGTTACGACTATATCCAGTCGTACACACCCAAAGGATCGGGACAGCAGACGGCCAATGGTTATTTGCTGAAAGCAGGGGGTGCCGCGGCCTACAACGCCAAAACACCAGAGAAATATGTGTTTTATAACTACACTGCAAACGGCATTACCCGAAGCATTCCCAAGCCGAACATTACCCATTATGATCTGACTTTGCAGAATAACCAGATGGAAGATCCTACCAAATATACCTTCAATGTGGTTTCCAATGCGGCAACAACTCCGGTTTTCTATCAACTACACGGTTTGTATTTACAGGAGCAGGTAAAAATCGACCGTCTGCAAATATTACTTGGACTTCGTTACGACACCTACATTGATAAAAAAGGATATACCACAAACAACGAAAGCAATGTGACGCAACATGCATTGCTCCCTCGTGTCGGTGCTGTATATACGATCAACAAAAATGTGAACTTGTATGGTACCTACACCAAAGGATACAATCCCCAGGACGCAGCGGTACAAGCCAATCCGCTTACAGGAGGCCCATTTGATCCGATCAGAAGCAGCCTGATTGAGGGAGGTTTGAAATCGGAATGGTTTGACGGCCGGCTTACTGCCAATCTTTCGGTGTATAACATCACTCAGACAAACACATTGTACAATGCCAACGTAGCTGAGCAACCTGACCTTTTGCGTCAGATTGGTGAAGAAAGAGCCAAAGGTGTGGAGTTTGATATGACCGGAAACATCCTGCCTAACTGGAACCTGATTCTGGCTTATAGCTATAACGATGCAAAAATCACAGACGGAGGCCCCAGAGCTGCTGATCAGGTTCTTGTAAACGTACAAAAACCCAATGCGCCGAAGAATCAGGGAAGCATCTGGACCAAATATACTTTCACCAACAGAGGTTTGAGCGGACTTGGACTGGCTATCGGCGGTAACTTTGTAACAGAGCGAAATGTATCACTCAGCACCACGCAGACATTGCCAGGCTATGTGGTTCTTAACGGAGGTATTTACTATAAAATTGACAAATTTCAATTCCAGGTTAACCTGAACAACCTGGCTAATAAAACCTATTGGGTGGGTGGCTACGATTACCTGAGATTATTCCCCGGAGCACCACGTAACTTTATGGCAACTGTTTCCTATACATTCTAGAAAACGCCGGCATGAACCTGATCCTTCAAATGGAGGATCAGGAGTTATCACCATTGAACAACATTGAATACTGTGAAGAACGTTTTGAAAAAAATATCGTCACAACTGCATCTTTGGCTGGGGATTTCCTCCGGCCTTGTGGTTTTTATAGTGGCACTCACCGGCTGTATACTTGTTTTTGAAGAAGAACTGGAACCTGTGATCAACAGGTCGTTTCATATTGTGGCGGTTCCCGAAAATAGCTCCCGTCTGTCGCTCGATAGCCTCACACATCTTGTACAGGCACAATTTCCTAAAAATAAGCTGAGCAGGATTATTGTCGAAAAAGAAGAGAACCGCAGTATCTTATTCGGATTCAAACAAGGTAAAAAAGAAAAGGAATTACTTACCGCTGCGATGAATCCCTACACCGGCCAACTTATCGGCTCACGCGCTGAACATGACACTTTCTTCGAAGTGGTTCTCAGGCTTCACCGGTACTTATGCATGGGCGACACAGGCAAAGTCATTACCGGAATCTCATGTATTTGTTTTCTTGTGATTATGATCACCGGCCTGGTGCTGTGGTGGCCAAATCGTAAAAACCAAAAACAGAGATTCACCATCAAATGGGATGCTTCTCCTAAACGCCTCAACTGGGATTTGCACGCCGTCTTTGGATTTTATGTACTCCCCTTCGTATTTCTGATTGCGTTGACCGGACTTGTATGGAGTTACAAATGGGTCAATAATTTGATTTACCTCGCGTTTGATGGCAAACCCCAACAAAAGCGTGAGGCTCCTGCACAACTTTCTTTAATGGGTAAATCTGCGACACACTATCAGGAAATTCTGAGCGAAACGCACAAACTTCTTCCCAATCCTGGTAAAGTAACTTTCACCACTTTAGATGCAGACAGTCTCAGTATCACAATAGCCAAAACAGATGATGCAGCTGCAATCAGTAATGTGGTAAGTTTTCTGTATTTCAGTAAAACGGATGGTTCTCTTGTATCCACCCGATTGTACAAAGATGAGACACCCGGATTTAAAGCGCGAAGGGTTGTGTTCCCGATACACACAGGTAGTTTGTGGGGATTGCCCACCAAAATCATCGCTTTTATTGCCTCATTTATTGCTGCCAGTCTGCCCGTAACGGGAATAATTATATGGTTGGGACGTAAAAAGAAAGGAAAGAAGAAAACGAAAAAGGCATTGACGAAAAGTGACAGGATCAAGCCTGAAATACTAGTGAAGAAAAGTGTGATATAACTATTATTCAAAAAAAGAGGGAGCATGAACGCGAAAAACATCACCCCGCATTCATGCTCCTTTTATATACGCCCTGCTCAATTCACCTTTACCAAAGCCCACCACGGCGCCGACCTTTCTCCATTTTCATAGATCATTCGCGCTTCATAATTACCCGAAACTACATCCGCAGGAAGTTTGTATTCGCAGTAATACAACGGTGCACTTCCCTGACCATAGGAATTATCTACCCGGAGCTTAGCAGGTATAACCACCACCTTGTCTCCCATTTTCAGTTCCAGATCTGGCATCTTCTTATCCGCACTGCCCTCGCCGTGTTTTCCTCCGAAAATCCAAGGCTTGGGATCAGCATAAAATACCTGTCCTTTTTTAACAATAATCTTTTCGGGATTTTTATTAAAGACGACCTGAGTCGGGAACTCCAATGTCTCTGTCCAAATTCGCCCTATACCTTTGATTGATTTACTTTCATCCGAAACCAAAAAATTCCTCCGTAAAAGCAGAATTTCACCTTCATAAACTGTAAAAATATAATCCTGATCAGCTACTCGTGACGGAATTTTAAAAGTGAGTGTGGAAGGCGTCTTTACATGGGCATCAAGCCAAACAGACTGTTCCAAAAAGTCGTTTTCCAGCTTGATCCGGTAATTGTTCCCATTCAGAAAATAACCACCATCGACTTCAATCTCATTATTTTTAGTCAAAGGTAATATCCCCGAAATATTAGCCCATATACCTGAACGTACTGGTTGATACGCATCAGGAAATGTAAAAGTTTTATTACCGTAAGTAAGGCTTACAGAAAGTTTAGATGAAGTAGTCAATGACTGGACATTTGGAAAATCCAACTGACCTGCATACGCCAAACCTGCAACACTTACATTTTTTCCCTGATCAGTCAATCCACTAATAAGCGCCTTGGGATCTTCCGGTTTTTCAGGTATCGTCCCTACCCCTGAAAGCAATCTCATTTTCGCACTTATAGCCGAACCCGATTTCTTTGGTATTGCCTGCAACTCCAAAGAAGTTAAAAGTTCAGCGGAGAGTTTTCCCAGATGTTCGACGTAAACCCAATACGATTTAGAAGATTCCGTTTTTGTTCTTGAAACTCTAAAATTTTGCGGCGAAGCTCCTCTGAACTTAAACCCCACTTTATGCTCCGTGTTATTTACATCCGGCGCTTGAAGTACCAGCTTTGCACCATCATAATAAGTTAAATCAAGCGACACAATACTATCGGTATACGACTCAGGAAGGACCACCTGGATGATATTCGAATTAGTACCCCACGTCACCTTGGTGGCACCCTTTACATTTACACTTTTAAGAAAATCTTCGTGCTTGACATCCACAGTTGCCCATTCTTTTTGCATACCCGGTTTATTACAAGCCTGAAAAGCCAGGACTACGCAAAGCACTGCCAGAAAAGATCTGATTAGCATGAGGATAGGGATAAGTTTGTAGAAATAATTTTCAATAAATTTAGATATAATTTATGAATAAATGTAATAATTCAAATAAGTTATGATTATTACACAGAGATAAAAACGAGAGCCACAGAGATTAGTTTATTCTCCGTGGCTCTGTTCTTAAACTCGGTGATCCTCTGTGTAACCTGGCAGGTTGCAAACTCTATATCACGTTTGTATTTGATTTGAGATTACACTCAGAACCACGGAGACAAAAAAGAGAGCCACAGAGGTTAATTTGTTGCTCCGTGGCTCTATCCTTAAACTCTGTGGTCCTCTGTGTAACTTTGGCAGGTAAGCAAATTAATACACCTTCGCCAGTAAATGCGGGCGCTCTTTTTCTAGTTTCAGGATCAGTTCACCAAACAATGTATTCACCCAGGCAAACCACTTACGTGTAAACTTTGCCTGATCATCCTTATCGAAGGATTCATGCATAAAGCCAGTGTTGTTATGGGTTGTTTTCAATAATTTAAGTTGCGCTTCAATCTCTTTCTCATCTGTAGATGTAATCGCGCGGGCGATAATTCCCATTGGCCATATCTGATCTACTAATGTATGCGGGCTACCCAATCCTTCACCCGCCTTTCCTTTAAAGAAATAAGGATTAGAATCACTCAATACAAATTTTCTCGTGTTGACATAGATGGGGTCTTTTACTGACATCGCTCCCAGATACGGCATACTGATCAGTCCTGGTATACCGGCATCGTCCATCAGCAGATAATTACCAAAACCGTCCACTTCAAATGGATAAATTTTCCCGTACTGCGGGTGATTATAAACTGCGTGCTTTTTGAGTGCATTTTCTACCTCTGAAGCAAGCGCTTTGAAATCGGCAGATAACTTCGCATCCTTTCCTGTTTTATCCAATATCTCGGCAACCTGCCTGAAGGAAACTACCGCAAAGAAGTTGGAAGGGATAAAGAACAAATACTGAGATGCATCGTCAGATGGCCTGAAAGTACTTGCAATTAATCCATTTGGTTTAATAGGATTACCATATCCATTCCCTGGAACCGTGTCGGTAGACCATGCCGTAGTACGACCAAATTTATAAGGTCCGCGGTTTTCTTTTCTTTGTTGCTCTTTGCAAGTTTGCAAAACCAATCGCATCGCTTTCAGCCACTCGTCATCGAACGGAGAGGTATCGCCCGTGGTTTTCCAGTAGTGATAGGCAAGCCGGATAGCATAGCACAAAGAATCCAGCTCCCATTTCCTTTCATGCAGCATTGGCTTCATCTCGGTGTGATCGGAAGTCCATTCGCTTTCCTTCGGTCTGTCGTAAAAAGCATTGGCATAAGGATCAATAATGATACATTTGGTCTGGCGATGAACAAGTCCTGCCACCATATCCTTAAGCTGCTTGTCTTCTTTCAACAAAGGCAAATACGGCCAAACCTGAGCAGTACTGTCACGGAGCCACATCGCATCAATATCCCCTGTAATCACAAAAGTATCAGGCTTTCCATCAATAGGCTTATAATGGACAGTAGTATCAATCGTATTGGGAAAACAGTTTTCAAAAAGCCAGGCAAGTTCCGGATCTTTGATCACTTTTTTCATTCTTGTAATGGTAGCTTCTACCGCTGCACTCTTAAAACTTCGCTGGTCTGCCGCAATACGCACTACCGGAAAATCCTGCGCATCGCGTGAAAACGACCAACGGGGAACTGCCATACCTGCTACAGCAAGAGTACCGGCTTTTATAAAATCTCTTCTTTTTACCATGAGGTTAAGGACCGTATCGGGAATAATTAAATAAATTAAAAAAAGCAATTTAGACATAAATACGCAAAAAAGCTGCGCCGGTTTATCCATTCCTCAGGACAAACCGGCGCAGCTTAGTTAACTGTTTTTTAAAGTTTAAATACCGAAAAAGTACTGGAAGTAATTTCGTTAGAAATTATGACCTGGTACATACCCGTAGGTAGCTTTTCCAGATTCTGATTAATCCGGCCGTTAACAACTCTTAGACTGATGTCATTTAAAACTACTCTTCCGGTCATATTCACTATTTTTATCTTCCAATGTCCAGTTCCCCCTTCCGTAACATCAATATTGAGCATTGACTGTACCGGATTAGGAAAGTACTTTACAACAGCTGACTGTTGCTGGTTATCAATTGAAATAATCTTACTGTAGGCGAAGCTACCGTCTGTATCCACCTGGCGCAACCTGTAGTAATTGGATCCAGACTTGAAATACTGATCAACATACTTGTAAGTATGCGTAGTTGCTGAATTACCGGCACCTGACACTGTTCCGATTTGCTCAAAGAATTTCCCGTCCACAGAACGTTCAATTTCAAAACGGTCATTCCTCAGTTCAGCGGTAGTTTCCCAGGTTAGCTTATTGCCTTCAACTGTATTTTTCGCTGAAAAATGAGACAGCGTCACCGGTAATGACGTCTCCCTGTAATCTCTGTCGGAGAGCGCGAAGCCCGAGAAGCCTGTATGGAAAACCGATGTGAAGGCATAATCCGTGTTGAACACAGACGAAGGACTTACTGCCGCAAAGGTCATCGTCTCCGGAACCGCTGATGCAATTCCGTCTTTGCTTTTACTCATCGAGCGAATCAGGCTTCCGTTAAAAGTAGGAAGTTCGGCTGCGCCATAGAACAATGTAATTTCGTAACTACCTCCCGGATTGTTATATCTCGGTGTTACCTTAAATGTCTTGTTAGTCATTTGATGAGCACCCATCCAACTCGACGCATCTGTTCCTGATCTGTCGACAGCTACGGCAGTACAGCCATAGTTATGCTCTCCGAAATTGTTGATACGCGCTATCAGATTACCTGTACCAGGATCAAAAAACTGTACAGTTTCTCCTGCTCCCATATACTGAATATCCGGGGTAACCATCACAGCAGTTTGTACCTTTTTCGGAGAATCGGCAGTTAGCTTCACGTTGTCAATAGCCCACCAATAATCATAGTTGGCAATATATCTGAACCGGATTTTCATCCCCGCATTTCCATATTCTGCAGGAATTTGGAGAGTTCGTTTAGCCGGCGAAACCCACGACCCTGATGTACCCGTTTCCTGAGTTTGTTTTAGAATATTACGCCATGCGGTACCATCCCATACATCAACCAAAGCCTGTTCTGCAAACCCGCTTTTCCACACATAAAAATATTCCAGAAAAGACAACTCGATATTGCTCATTCCGGCAGTATTGAAAGGAGCCGATTCCACAACTTTGTCCATATTGACATTACCCGCCGCATCGCTGTTTATAAAAAGCAATTTAGGTTTTAGTGGATCCAGCCATACGGTTCCCAGATTTACCACCGCCCAGGTGGTAGGATATGCTCCGCCTCCCACCACATTCCAGCCTTCGGGCAGGCCTCTTTCAAAATCTTCGGAAATCAGAACATTGTTTACCGAAGTTGGGATTCTGTCATTATCTACGATCGTAAAAGTGTGGCTTTGCCCGAAGGTTTCAGGGAACGCATCTCCTCCCTCCGGGCTCGTGAGTGTATAGGTGAGAACAAGGCTCTCATTTTCCTCAATATAGGCATCATCATAAATCCGTACTTTAATATCCTGTGAAAGATGCCCGGCCTGTAATACAAAACTGGATGGAGAAAAGCTAAAATCAGCCGTTTCGCCCAGCTTCGCGGTACCATGTGCAGCAACGGTGACGGTAACAGGTTGAGAAGGCACTCCGTTAATCTTAACCGTAACCGTCTTCTCAACATATTTCAGACATTCATTCGGATATGCAGATGGAATATTGGCTTCTCCTTCATTTACTGTTGTAGCTGTAGTCACAAACTGAACCGACGGAGCTGAGCAATTATAGATCCGGAAGTCATCTATGTACCAGCCATCCAATCCTCCGCAGCCATCTGTCCCGAAATCCCAGCGTAGTTGTATAGTCTGCCCGGGAGCGAGATTTAATGCACTCAGATTAATGCGGCTTTGCCCCCAGCTTCCTCCTACCGATCCCTGATTAGCACCCGAAAAGCCGGGCTGTCCCCTCAAAGGATTATCTCCTGTAGTGGCCAAAGTGATATTGTAGGGATTATCGGTAAAAGCAGTATAGGGCATCAGAAGCCATTCTCCATTATTAATACGATACTTCACATTACCTCCGTCGTAATTGGCTTCGGTAGCTACATAGTGGTCAAATGCTGCCATAATCGGCCCTACAGTATTGGCTGGAATCGTAATCACCGGACTCCTCAGACTAATTACTCCATTTTGAAAGTTATTTACACAATCGCCTCCATTAAAATCGACTGCATACGCACTCTTCCCTTCACGTCCTCCTGGCAATCCGTTACGAATTAACCATTGGCGTTCTGTCCACTGCGCCGGATTAGAAGCCGTGGATGATACAGCCCATTCACCCAATCCTGACTCAAAGTTTTCGAAATAAATGGCGTTACCCGGATTTGCACCCGAGCACAAGGTGGGAACCGGCTTCAGCATTACCTGGAAACCGCAGGCATTTGTCCCTCTTAATTCTACTGCTGCAATTACCCGACTCAATTGAATGGCATCAGCTTCGGTAATGATCTCCCCCGAATATGCGGCAGGCGTATCGTCCAGCGAAAGTTTCCGCAGGTTAATCCCGATCAGATCAGCCAGGGAAGCTTCAAGGATATCAGCCTGAGCCGCAAAATCGGTTGTACTTGTCATATATTCAGACTGAGCACGCCAGAAAATATGCGCCGCTTTGGTGAGCCCGAGCCCTGTTATTGTTTGCCCGTTGTACGTTCCCCCGTCGACTAGCAATGCAAAAGCATGGTTCAGAATACCGGAATTGATATGTACACCACCGTAATCTGTAGAGGCACACCAATATTGAGGATCCGATACTTTTCCCGGATCTCCATAACAATTGGGATTCCACATATCACGAAGTCCATAGTTAAAAGCTGATGCCTTCTCCCCTATTTTCCATCGTGATGAGCTTCCACAACCTGTTCTCAGATCAGTACTTTCATCGTCGTCCATGTAATTGTTGAGCATGTCCACGGTCTCTCCCCATATATCAGAATACGATTCGTTCATGGCACCTGTCTGCCAGGCGTAGATCAGCCCACTGGTGTTCTCAGTATAAGCATGAGCCCACTCGTGTGCTACAATATCATCGGAAGCTGTCCCTGTACAAAAACTCGCAGCTCTTCCATTCCAAGTAGCGTTCGGGCAGTTCACATCCGGATTATTGTTAATTGTGATCATACTTGCATCCTTGTTGTCGTAGGATACAAATCCGAAAGTGTTCTTCATCAGATTATAGATATGCCCTGCACTTTTCACTTCCGACTTTTGCCACTGGTCCAGTGCAGCAAATGCAGCTCCATCCATTCCGTCAGACTCTTTCCATTTCAGGTTAGCAGACGATATCGACGTTTCATACAGTTTCCTGTCAATGCTGTGCATACCGGCAAACTGCTCCACTATTTCTCTTGTATGCGCATCTACATATACAAACTCCCTGATGTCCAATCCATTTCCAACTTCCACTTCGTATACCAGATGTACCGCTCCTTTATAGCCCTGAGCCAATCCTTTCTGAAACACATAAAGGGTATTTTTATTAATATGAAGGGGCGCACCAATATTACCCAGTTTCTGCCCAGTAATATGCTTGACAGCCAGTTCTCCTGCTTCAGTAGACTTAACAGACGGGACCGTATTGAGTTTCGAAACACCAATAAAATTCCCGTTCAGCGAAGTAAGGTCAGCGCTCTGGTTAAAATGGAATCTCAGCACACCATCAAAAACGGGAACACCATTTATATGCTGTTGTAAAGTTACATGCTCTCCGCCGTGCCTGTCCTTTTTATTATCTTTTACCACAAAGGCTTCGTTCTCCCATTTGGCTTTGAACAATCCTGAATTCTCTTTCAAAAAAGCCATGGCTTTATCCTGAGGTGCGCCACTGCTAGTTACTTTCATGGCACGTGTAGCAGGGAAGCGCATGAAGCTTAGTGACTGGGTAGCTTTACCGATGGTGGGTATTGCTCCGGTTTTAGTAGCAAATGCATTGATCTCATTTTGCACTGCATCCTGTGAAAAGGATTTTGCTGCAATAATCAATAGTATTAAAGTTAGTTGTAAAGTGTATCTCATAGAATTGGGCTAATCGGCTCTTCGCCAAATTAGAAAAAAATACAGCAATAACAATTGTGGTATGTCCCTATCAATCAGTCGGGAAGATATTTAGTTTTATTTTTTCAAAACAACTAGTTGTATAAAATTCGAACGTATACTACACAACTAATTACAAATCAAGTAGATCCTATTTTACAGCTATACTTTTACAAATAATTTAAGTTAATTAAAAAATTCACCTAGTTTTCCAAAAATTTTCCCTGAACGGCTCTCCTTATACTTTCAGGCAAGAATGTTTCCTGTATCCGGCAATGTATTGAGAGAAGCTTCCCGACCAGGTTTTTTGAACAATAGCAAGAACACTGATAATCCACATCTGATTGGTAAGGCGTAGCACTCATTCCACTCAATAACTTGTAACTATCTCTGATAAAAATATGACAAGTAATTTCTAACTTTATACACTAAACGTATTCTCTATGAAAATCAAAAGGATATACATCGCTTTCTTCCTGATCACTGCTTTCTTCAGCTGTGCAGAGCAGGACATTGACAAAACACAGGAGGCGGTATTGTCGGACCAGGAAATCTATTTTGAAGTTTCACATGTAAACAATGCCTGGGGTGTGGGACAGAAGGGATTTCTTATTGACAAAGCCGGTGCTGTACGGACCTACTCCAACCCTGCGGTCTGGAACGTAGCGAAGGATTATGAAAAAGGAGCACTTACCCCAAATCAGATCAAAGAGAATATCACTAAAACAGTCGTAAGTGACGTTACAGTGGATGCTGCACAGTTCAAAACATTAACGGGCAAAATTCCTGCTCTGTCTACTTCGGCATATACAAAGAGAATACAGATAGGGGCGGATATGGGGCAGACAAACTTTTACGCATACCGCTATGATGCCAAAGCTGAAGGATATGTACCTGTTTTGTTAAGTGAAACGGGCGATTGGCAAAGTCAGAATACGGATAAATCAGCAGTTGAGATTTCGGAATGGCTTAAAGGTATACAATCAAAAATAAAGTAATTTTTTTCCAATTACTTGCTGTAAAATGTCTGTCCGAATGTTCAGGCATTTTTTTATTCCCGGCTGCCAGGAGGTATAATTTTCAAATACATAACCTTCAAAAAAGGGATGTCCCGAAGCTAACTCCGAAACATCCCTTTTGACAGAATCAGGACAAGTTTTTACAACTTCACCATCTGGAAATTGTAGCCGGTATTTTCATCAGATATAACTACCTGATAAAGCCCCGCGCCTAACTTCGAAACATCCTGTACCAATACTCCTCCGGTAGTTTTAACTTTATCTTTCTCCAGCACAACCTGTCCGGAAGCATTGATAATTTTAACCCTCACAGGACTGATATTCACGTCAGGCAATTCTATATGCAAGGTGGCCTGAACCGGGTTCGGGAACGCTTTAATCTCTCTTGCATTGGCAGCTTCTATTGCTACAATTTTACTGTAAGCAAACGAACCATCCTGATCCACAGACTTCAATCTGTAATAGTTTAAGCCTTTGCCATATTTGCTGTCCTTAAACTGATAGTTATTCGTAATCGCAGAATTTCCATTCCCGTTTACTCTGCCGATTTCAACAAAGCTTTTAACTTCTGTTGCACGTTCCACAGCAAAATAGTCACTGTTTACTTCCGAAGTCGTTGCCCATTTCAGGAGATTTCCTTCGGTGGTATGTTTACCATCAAACTTAACCAGCTTCACAGGTAAACTTCCTATTGCAGGTGCGTTGGACAGACCAAATCCCGAAAAGCCGCTGTTAAAAGTAGCAGTGTACGCCCAATCCGTTTCATAAGCAGAGCTTATCTGCACTTCCGCAAAAGACCCTGCTCCCTGGTTACCAGTGGTAATTCCGTTTTCACTTTTCCCCATGGATGCAATCGAACCTTTATAAGCTCCCAGCTCCGCATCCTTATAATACAGCGTAATTTTATACGAACCGTTAGGGTTTGGATTGGACGGAGTTACTTTAAAAGTTTTTCTCGTGATCGTGTACGATGCCACCCAGCTTTCCGAACCTGTTCCTGTACGATCAATTTGTACTGTTGTACAACCATAATCCCAATCTGTCAGGTTCTCTATTTTGGCGATCAGATTACCCGTACCCGGGTCATAGAAGTAAGCCGTTTCCCTAGGCCCAAGATATTGCGCATCCGGATTTGTAGTCACAGCCGTTTCAATTTGTTTAGGATAGGTGGCCGTCACTTTGATATTGTCCAGAGCCCAGTACCAATCGAAGCTTGCTGTATATTGAAACCTCAATTTCATTGCCGCATTTGCATACGCATCAGGGATAGTAATATTTCTTGTCACAGCTGCGCCAATTGTTCCTGATGTACCGGATGCTTCATTCTGCGTAAAAACCGACCTCCACGCTGTACCATCCCAAACATCTATAGACGCTACCTCGTCAAAGTCACCGGGTTGCGCATAGGTTCTGAACACCTCCAGAAATGACAAATTGATTGATTTCATCCCCAGCGTGCTGAAAGGCGGTGTTTCAACACTCCACGTTCTTACTCCCGAACCATAATGATCACTGTCTGCAATAAGGAAAGGCTGCCCTGCAACATTGGGATCCAGATATATCACATTAGGATCCTCTCCGTATATCACGGCCCAATCCTGCGGATACTCGCCGTGTATTCCATTATTATCGTTATCTGAAAGCCAACCTGACGGAAAAACTTTATCGTTAAAGTCAGCATTCAGCACTTCTACCCTCTGAGTTTCCGGATCAACGTCGTCGTCGTTAATGATAAGCGTGTGGGTCTGAAGCGTAGATCCGGCAATGGCGTCACCTGTTGTAGAAAGTGAGTAGGATAATACAGCAGTTTCCGTCCCTTCTACATAAGCATCATTATATATTCTCACCACTACATCCTGTGACATTTGACTTGCCTGCAGTACAAACGACCCGGGACTGAAACTATAATCGGCAGTTGTTCCCAATCTTGCAGTTCCGGAAGGCGTCACAGCAGCAGGCGGATTAAACGTAACAGTTACAGGAGCCGTAGGCGCTCTATTTATCCGAACTGTTATAATTTTTTCTACGTAGGGTAGACAAACCGCTGGCGCTATTCCCGCAGTTGCTTCCACCTCATTGACAATTGTACTGGCAGTTGAAAATTGTACAGAGGGGATTGAGCAGGAATAAATCCGGACATCATCAATATACCATCCGTCGGTGCCCCAGCCACAATCGGTTCCAAAATCCCAACGGAATTGAATTGTTTCTCCGCGATCCAGGCCCAGCGCCGTGAGATTGATACGGCTTTGCCCCCAGCTTCCTGCCACCGAACCTCCGTCTGACCCTGTAAATGCCCGCTGTCCTGCCAGAGGATTTGAACTTTCAGCAGTTGTTAAGGTAGAGTTATAAGCATTTGCAATAAATGCAGACGCAGGGATCAGTGTCCAGCCACCAGCACCAATTTTATATTTGATATTTCCGCCGTCATATCCGCCTTCAGTTGCAACATAATGATCAAATGCCATTGTGAGCTCAGTAGGAGCACCGGCCGGAATAGTCATGATCGGGCTCATCAGACTCATTACCCCACTTTCATTATCTGCTCCACAGTCGCCTCCGTCATAGTCCACTGCATATACCACCTGTCCTGGCCTGCCGTCCGGAGCAGATCCTTTCACGACCCAATTGCGGGGAAACCATGTTCCGTCTGAGCCAACATTTGAAACCGTCCAGTTGCCAAGTCCACTCTCAAAATTATAAAAGAACAGAGCGTTTTCAGCGGTACCTCCATCGCATATCTGAGCAACAGGTTTTAGCATAGGAGTATGTCCGCAGCGCGTATCTGATCTCATCTCTACAGCCAGTAATACTTTTTTCAATTCGGCAAGATCTGCTGGAGTAATATATTGTCCGGAAAGGGACGGAGCTACATCCAGTGTGGACAGATTAGGAAGATTCCTGTTCAGGTCGATGAGCGCCTGACCTGATGCCTCAAGTATATCTGCCTGTGCTGCAAAGTCTGTCGTTTTAGTCATAAAATTTGCCTGTGCATACCAAAAAATATGAGCCGCTTTGGTAAGACCTATCCCGCTGATCGTTTGCCCGTTATATGTTCCACCGTCTACCAGCAGCGCATAGGAGTGGTTAATTACACCAGAGTTAATATGTACTCCACCATAATCATTAGAGTTTGAAAGCGGAGGGTTCGTACAATAGTACATAGGATCCAGAACCCTCCCCGGATCATTGAAGCAATTCGGGTTATACATATCACGAATCGCACCGTTCGTGACGGTAGCTTTCTCCCCCACTCTCCATCGCGAAGTGATAGCGACGGCAGGGCAATCTCCCCCTGCAGAAGGTCTCATAGCGGTTCCTTCGCCATCATCAAAATAGTTATTCAAGAGATCAACCGTTTCTCCCCAAATATCCGAATATGCCTCGTTCAGCGCACCAGCCTGCCATAAATAGATCAATCCGCTGGTATATTCTGTGTAAGCATGCGCCCATTCGTGTGCGACCACGTCATCGGTAGCTATACCTACACAATAGTTAGCTCTGCTTCCATCCCAGTTCGCATTGGGACAGTTAATAGTTGGGTTGTTGTGCGAAGTCTCCATAGGAGCATGAGCACCATCATAAGAAGTATACCCGAAGGCATTTTTCATCATGTGATACATCTGTCCTGCCGACTCAATTTCAGACCGTTGCCAGGTATCCAGATCGCCCGGAAACTGATTTCCTTCGCTCCACGTCAACGTTGGTGTGGTAAACCTTGTGGAACCAGGAGGATAAGTATACAGCTTTCGATTCAGTGCCTCATGTATCCCTGTAAATTGTTCCACAAGCGTATTTGTGTGGGCATCAATGTAGAGAAACTCCCGAACGTCGGCATCATTACGTACTTCTATCTCATATACCAGATGTTTTTCTCCTTCATAACCCTGTGCAAGTCCCTTTTGAAAAACGTAAAGTGTATTGTGAACCACCTTCAAAGGTGCTTTCAGCTTTTCTTTAAAGTCTTTTGTTTTCTGAGATTCCACCATTTTCAGTGCCAGAGCCGCAGCAACTTCCTTCTTAATTGTTGGTATCGGATTTAACTTATTAACCCTGATCACATTCCCGTTCATGGATGAAAGATCATTTGCCTTGTTGAAATGAAATTTCACAATGCCATCAAAAACAGGAACACCACTGATATACTGCTGTAAAACAACATGTTCCAGTCCATAATTATCGCGCCTGGTTTCCTTTACCTGATACACATCCCTATCCGACCTGAGTGCGAACAACCCGGCATTTTGGCTCATAAAACTCAGTGCTTTTTCCTGTGCTGTTCCACCATTGATTTTCAGGGCATTCCCTGACGGAAATCTTAGAAAGCTGATTGAGGAAGTAGCTTTGTCAATAGTCGGGACAGCGCCTGTTTTCGCAACAAACTGATCAAGTTGCCCTTGAATTGCATTTTGGGCATACGAAACCCTGTAGAGCAGCAGCAATGCCGCAATTAACCGTAAAGTTAACTTCATAAATTGATAGGTTTTGAGGTGACTAAGCGCGAATGTATACGATAAATGGCATACATCAATATAGATTTATTAATCGGCCTCAATTATTTATAAACCAGTAGTTTTACTATCTGTTTTATTTAACAAATCAGACACAGACAAGAAAAAATCTATAGGAAGGAAAAACCAGCGAATAAGAAAATCTGCAGAAATGAACTAATACGGATGTAAGTATACGATGAGATACAAGATCTTTACAGCTGGTCTGGATTTTAGATTACCAGCGCTATCCTAAGGCTTTCACCATATGAAAATAACGGTGCCCCATGAATGACTTTAAGTCAGCTACCGAGAAACCCTGGTTCTCATAAAATTTGCGGGCACGGGGATTGTCCAAATCCACAATCAGTCCGACTTTATCGTAGCCAAGCGATCTTGCTCTTTCACAAAATGCCTCAATAAGTTTTTGCCCGATCCCTTTGCCCTGATGAGCAGGATGGACATTGATACAATCGAGGTAATATTCTCCGGCTTCCGTTTCGTCATCCGGTAAGAATCCTGGTTTTGTTTTTCGCACCTGATCCAGAATCGGCTTTCTTAACTCGTGTAAATCCGCACCATCATAACCCGTTATTGAACCAATTATCAAATTATCCTCCTCCATAACTTGTGTAAATGCATAGCTATATTGGTTGTCAGACTGTTTGAAAAAATTCTCAAAAAATGGAATAGCATCTTCATATCTGTCAGAATTCGCAAAGATGCCTGCTATATGTCCCATGGCAAGAATAAACAGCGGAGCTACCTGAGCTGCATCGTAAGGAGTGGCTGGTCTGATCATTTCGCTAAGATAGATGTTGACCATTTAAAACGGCTATTGCTATCGTAAAATTCGTAATGGAATTATATTTTCTGCCAATATTTTGCTCAAAATACTGACATAATAAAAAAATAGATCAAAATATAGCCACTACTAATCAAAACAAAGAAAGTTTTTAGCACTATTTTGCTTTAAAATTGTATTGCCATTCAAGTGGGCCTTCGCTAGTTGATTCTGTTTTTTGATTTGATCAGAATTCCGGCAAGTACAAAATTGGCTCTTACCTCAAATAGCACACGCTAAAATACTCAATATCAGAATCATTAACCTTAAATATATATGTCTAAGAAAATTAATGTTGCCATTGTTGGTCTTGGTTTCGGAGCCGAATTTATCCCCATTTATCAGCAGCACCCTCATGCGAACATGTACGCAATTTGCCAGCGTACTGAGTCGAAAATGAATGCTGTGGGTGACCAATATGGCATCGATGTACGTTACAGCAGCTACGACGACCTGTTGGCCGACCCTAACGTAGATGCAGTACACATCAACTCTCCAATCCCTAACCACGCAGAGCAGACATTAAAAGCGTTGCGTGCCGGCAAACACGTTGCATGTACTGTTCCAATGGCTACCAGCGTTGAGGATTGCCTTGAAATTGTGAAGGCTGTGAAGGAAACAGGCAAAAAATACATGATGATGGAAACAGTGGTTTACGCCCGTGAATTCCTGTTTGCAAAAGAACTATATGAAAAAGGTGAGCTTGGTAAAGTTCAATTCCTGAAAGCCAGCCACCAGCAGGATATGGAAGGATGGCCTGACTACTGGCCTGGTTTGCCTCCGATGCACTACGCTACCCATTGCGTAGGACCTGTTGCAGGTTTGCTTAAACTGGAAGCTGAGTATGTATCCTGCTTTGGTTCAGGAACGATCAGCGAAGATCTTGTAAAAATCCACAATTCACCTTTCGCGGTTGAATCGGCACACATCAAGTTCAAAGACAGCGACTTGTCGGCTTATGTATACCGTTCACTATTTGATGTAGCACGTCAGTATCGTGAAAGCTTCGAGGTTTACGGTAGCAAAAAATCCTTCGAGTGGCCGTTGATCGAAGGTGAAGATCCTGTGATCCACACTGCGAAGAAACCTGAGCACGAAATTGCTGAGCGCGTACCAACGCCTGATTATGCACATTTGCTTCCAAAAGAAATCCAGCATTTCACAGGAAAAGGTGTTTATGACAACGATGATAATTCTCACCTTTCTTTTGTACAAGGTGGTGGCCACGGCGGATCACACCCGCATTTGGCGCATGAGTTTATCAGCGCACTGATTGAAGACCGCGAGCCTTTCCCGAATGCTGCACAGTCTGCAAACTGGACCAGCGTTGGTATTCTGGCACATGAGTCGGCGATGCAAGGCGGAGCTCTGATTCAGTTGCCGGATTTTAAGAATGCTTGATAATGGAATTGGTGAATATCTGAGTTATTATTTCGGTGCGCTGCACCTTAATGAAACATAGCAGGCATTTCGTT
Organism: Dyadobacter luteus; assembly: GCF_003383615.1. Classification (GTDB taxonomy): domain Bacteria; phylum Bacteroidota; class Bacteroidia; order Cytophagales; family Spirosomataceae; genus Dyadobacter; species Dyadobacter luteus. Next base: position 175,654 of record NZ_QNUL01000006.1, on the reverse strand, counting down.
TTCTACAAATATTATGGTGCTCTGCACCAAGCTCAGACTTGATAGTAGTCAGTAAATAACAGGTGCAGAGCACCGTGCTAATTGTAGAAATGAAATTAAAGAGGTCTTACAAAAGGTGCAGCGCACCGAAATAAAACCTCTCAATACTAAAAACGAACATTAAATCACTCAACGAAATAAAAATGTAACGACCAAATCACGCTATCTATGGCTAATACCTATTCGCAATTATACATTCAATTGGTATTCGCTGTGCAGGGGCGCGAAAGCTTGGTTCGAAAGATCTGGAAAGACGAATTATACAGCTATATAGGAGGAATCATCATCAATAATCAATGTAAACCTCTGGCTATAAACGGCATGCCAGATCATATACATATTTTCATCGGGTATAATCCAACAGTTTCACTGCCTGGTTTAGTGGAAGAGATTAAAACATCGTCCAACAAATTTTTAAAAGCAAAATATAAAACATCAGTATTCAACTGGCAAAGAGGTTATTCCGCATTTTCTTACAGCCGCTCTCATGTTGACGCAGTGATTAAATATATTATGAATCAGGAAAGTCATCATCAAAAGCACACATTTAAAGAAGAATATCTTAAAATGCTCACAGACTTCGAAATAGAGTACAACGACAATTATTTATTTGATTTTCAAACCATTTCGAACTGGGATATTTAAAGAGAAAGTAAAGAAGATAAAACCTATTTTAACTATTTAAATGAAAACCAAAGCCTTATCCTTTTTATTCGGTCTCGTCCTCCTGGGCTGTGCCGTACAACCTTCTTCCCAAAAGGCATCTTTGACGGCAGAATCTACGAAAGACGCTAAGAAGGCGCGTCGTCTGGAAATTCTGTTTATGGGTGACAAAGAAGGCCATCACAAACCTGCTGAACGTCTTCCGCAGCTGATGGCAGCACTGGGACCTAAGGGTTTCAACTTCACTTATACAGATGATCTTGAAGACCTGAACCCTGAAACACTTGGCAAATACGATGCCCTGATGCTTTTTGCAAACTGGGATTCTATTGCTCCTCAGCAGGCTACTTCCCTGCTTGACTTCGTGGCCAGCGGAAAGGGTTTCATCCCTGTTCACTGTGCTTCTTACTGTTTCCGTAACAACCCTGAAATCGTGAAATTGATGGGTGGGCAGTTCTGGAGACATACATTCGACACCATTCAACCTGTTTGGGCAAAGCCTGAGCACCCTGCCATTGCTGGTGTGAAGCCTTTCAAAACAGTGGATGAAACATATTTGCACAAATTGCTTCAGCCTGACAACATCGTGTTAACTGAACGTCTGGTACAGGCGGATCAGGAAAAAGACAAGCCGGGCCGCGCTAATGAGCCTTACACATGGGTTCGTACGCACGGAAAAGGTCGCGTGTTCTACACTGCTTATGGTCACGATGAGCGTACATGGGCTACCAAAGGATTCCAGGATCTGATCGAGAAGGGGATTTTGTGGGCTGTGAACGACGATGCAAAAAAAGCATTGGCTGCTCTTGCTCCAAAGCCTTTCGAATACCGTCCTGCTGTATTGCCTAACTACGAACAACGCCCTGGTCAGCAGATGCAGCAATTGCCTCTTTCTCCTGAAGAATCTGTAAAACACATTCAGATTCCTGTTGACTTCACTTTGGATGTGTTCGCGCATGAGCCGGATGTGATGCACCCTATCGCAATGACATGGGATGAGCGTGGCAGATTGTTTGTCCTGATCACAAAAGATTATCCTAACGAAAGAAAAGATACAGGCGGAAGTGACTATATTCTGATTTGCGAAGACACCAACGGTGATGGTAAAGCGGATAAATTCACGAAGTTCTCTGATGATTTGAGCATCCCTACCGGACTTGTGTTCGCAAACGGTGGTTTGATCGTTTCTCAGGCTCCGCACATGTTATTCCTTCAGGATACAGATGGTGATGACAAAGCTGATGTAAAGAAAATCCTTTTCACAGGTTTCGGAACAGGTGATACACACGCCGGACCTTCCAACCTGCACTACGGATTTGACAACTGGGTTTATGGTTCTGTAGGTTATTCAGGATTCAAAGGTGTTGCAGGAAAAAGCGATTCTCTTGATTTTGGACAGGCGCTTTTCCGTTTCAAGCCTGACGGATCTGATATGGAAGTAGTTGCTAAAACTTCTAACAACACCTGGGGACTTGGTTTCAACGAAGCGGGTGATCTTTTCGGATCTACTGCTAACAACTCACACGGCTGGTACAGCGCAATTCCTAACCGTTATTTCGGAAAGAGCCGCGTAGACAACGGAAGCCGTAGTACAGATACGCATAAAGACATGCAGCCAATTACTGAAAAAGTGCGTCAGGTGGACGTATTCGGTGGTTTCACTGCAGCAGCTGGTCATAACTTCTACACTGCCCGTGCCTATCCTAAAAAGTACTGGAATAAAGTAGCGTTCGTATCTGAACCTACGGGACACATTCTGCACCAGAACTTCATGGAGAAAAAAGGAACTGACTTTGAAGATAAGCTAGGTTTCAACCTGCTTGCAGGTGCCGACGAATGGGTTGCTCCTGTATTTGCAGAAGTTGGTCCTGACGGAGCAGTTTGGATTGCTGACTGGTATAGCTACATCATCCAGCACAACCCGACACCAAAAGGAGCTGAGAACGGAAAAGGAAATGCTTATGAAACGCCTTTGAGAGATTTCACGCATGGTCGTCTGTACCGCGTTGCATACAAAAAAGCACCTGCTTACAAACCACTTGCTTTGAGCAAAAGCCGTCCTGACGAGCTGGTTGCTACTTTGAAAAACACCAACATGCTTTGGAGAAGACATGCACAGCGTTTGCTTGTTGAGCGTGGAAACAAAGATGTGGTGGCAAAACTGGTGGAGCTTGTAAAAGACAAATCAGTGGACGAAGTAGGATTGAACACAGCTGCGATCCATGCATTGTGGACATTGCACGGATTGAATGCAACTGATGATGCAAGCGTAGTTGCTGCAATCACCGAAGCTTTGAAGCATCCATCTAATGACGTTCGTAAAACTGCGGTGCAGGTATTGCCACGCACTGCAGCTTCTGCAAAATCATTACTTACAGCTGATGCATTGCACGATAAAGAACCTCTTGTAGTATTGAACTCACTGCTTGCTTTCTCTGAAATACCATATACTGCTGAAGTAGAAACGGCAATTCTTGGCTTGCTTGATACCTATTCACAGGCTGATGACCGCTGGATGCCGGATGCATTTGCTGCGGTATTGAACGCTCAGGATGGTAAGTTATTGAACAAATATCTGGCTCAGCGTGCAAGCAAAGCAGGTTCTGCACAGTCGGCAGCTACAGGCACAGCAAAAGCTGCTGATGCACATGCAGGTATGGACCACAGCGCTCATGGTGCAAGCAAAGTAACCGTACAGGGAGCTGCCGAATTGGCCATCACCAATATCACCATTGACCCCGCTACTCCTTATGTTCGTGAAAATGCCCGTGTAACGATCGAAATTACCAACCAGGGAAGCGTTGCAGTTCCTAAGGGAGTTGTTCCTGTCGTAAACGTAGGTATCAGAAGCCGTTCACTGAACAGCAACTATATCAGCCGTCAGTTGGTAAATGGTATCGCTCCTGGTGAAACTATCAAACTTACAGAAGGTAACAACGGTCCCTGGAAGAGCATGTTCAACTTTACTTCTGATGAAGCTGGTAAAGTAAACGTAACTGCTACCATCGATCAGGATAACGTTGTAGCGGAAAAAGATGATTTCAAAAACAATACTTTGAGCAAATCATTCGAAGTACGTCGTCTGGATCGTTTGTCCGACTTTGCACTTGAACGTGCGACGCGCGGATATACTTCTTATGCAAGCGGAAGCGAAGTGGTGAATCTGATCAAAACTTCTCAGACTCTGGATGCACAGGGACGTAATGCCATTCTGAAAGGAATCCTTGGTGCATGGAACCCACGCAGAAAAGAGAAACCATCTGATGCTGATAAGACTGTTCTTGCTTCAATCAAAAACGATATTCCTGAAGATCTGAACGCACGCTTTGGTACCCTATTGGAATCTTTCGGTTTGAAAGAAGAAGCACCTGTTGATCCAAACGTACAGATCGTGAAAATTAAGGCGATCCGTGAGGAAATGAAATTCGATATTACTGAGTTTACGGCAGTAGCTGGAAAAACAGTAGAAATCGTATTCGAAAATCCAGATGCGATGCAACACAATATCGTTGTCGGCAAGCCAAAATCGACCAACATCATCGGTAATGCTGCTGACAAAATGATCACAGCCAAAGACGGAGCTGAGAAAAACTACGTTCCGGCTATCCCGCAGGTCGTTGCAGCTTCGCCACTTGTGAATCCGGGACAAACTTACCGTCTGCGTTTTGTAGTTCCTGACGTTGCAGGCGACTACCCATACGTTTGTACTTTCCCTGGTCACTGGAGATTGATGACCGGTGTAATGAAAGTTGTCAAACAATAAGAAGACATCTCAAAGACTGCCGATCAAACGGTAATTTTTGAAGTTAGATAATTCCATTCCGCATATCAGTTTCGGCTGATATGCGGAATATTTAACCCTCATAAGAATATTCACCATCTGCTTTGGTGGCTGGGATTCGTATTGCCATATCATTTTTAAAATATAACTAAATAAATAATTTATGAAATAAAACAAAGTCATCTAGCCAAATTTAAAAGATCATCTCTAACCAAACTTAACTTATGACCATAATTCGACAAGACTCCATCCGGAGATTTTGCAAACCTCTCCTTGCCTTTGCGGTAACGGGAATGCTGCTTCCGCAAGCGCCCGCCGCTCTGGCTGCAACCAGTCCTTCAACTGCCTTTGCCAAGCGCCATCGCACTGCCGATAAGACTCTCACGGGTCAGGTAGTAGATGAAAAAAACAACCCACTGCCGGGAGTCAGTGTGGTTGTTAAAGGCAGTACTCAGGGTACCACTACCAGTACCGAAGGTAATTTCAGTATCACAGTGGACGACGATGCAAAAGTTTTATCATTCTCTTTCATTGGGTATACGACACAGGATGTAAACATCGGTTCTCAATCCAAATTCAACGTTTCACTGGTTCCAAGCACGGAAGACCTGACCGAAGTCGTTGTAGTAGGTTATGGAACCCAATCCAGTGCCACCCTTACCGGTGCAGTAAGTAGCGTGCAAGCCAAAGACCTGATCCGTACCCCTTCCATCGGAACTTCCGATGCACTCGTAGGACGCGTACAAGGTATCACAGCTCGTAAGGCAGATGCCCGCCCCGGAAATGCGACCAGTATCCAGATCCGTAACATGGGTACTCCATTGTATGTAATTGACGGTGTTCCATCTGATGCAGCCAACTTTAACAACCTGGGTCAGAATGACATTGAAAGTATCTCTATTCTGAAGGATGCTTCTGCCGCTATCTACGGCTTACGTGCAGCAAATGGGGTTATCCTCGTTACCACCAAAAGAGGGAAAGCCGGTGACGGACCTGCCCGTATCAACATTTCAGGTTACTACGGTTTACAGAATTTTACCCGCTACCCAAGGCCCGCCAATGCCTACCAGCACATGCGCGGATTGGTGGAGTCGGATGTGAACCAGGGACGTACGCCTACCATCACGCCCGAAGAACTGGCCAAATGGAAAGCCGGTACTGAAAAGGGATACCAGAGCTTCGACTACTACAAAATGGTGATGCGCCCGAACGTTCCTCAGTATTCGCTTAATGCCAACGTTTCCGGAGGAACAGAAAAAATCAACTATTTCCTGTCAGTAGGTCATTTGAATCAGGACGCCCTGATCCGCGACTACAACTTCAAGCGTACCAACATCCAGGCTAACATAGAAGCAACTGTTGCCAAAAACCTGAAAGTGGGAACACAGCTAAGTGCTCGTATTGAAGACCGTTTTCAAGTCGGGGTACCAGGTTTGGACGATTATTTTAACCCGTTCCTGAGTATTTTCACGATGTGGCCTACCGAGCGACCTTATGCGAATGATAACCCAAAATATATCAATCAAACGCACAATGTAAACGTCAATCCTGCGACATACAAAAAGGAAATCACAGGTTACATAGACGAAATTGATCGTGTGGTAAAAGGAAACTTTTATGCAGAATATGACTTTGCATTTGGCTTGAAAGCAAAAGGTACTTATTCTTATCAATTCCGGAATTTTGATTTTGACGGATTTGAATATACCTACAACGCTTACACCTATGACGCTGCCAATGATGCCTATAATGTAGTACCGGGAGGCGGTAACCAAAACCCATGGAGAGAGCGCCGTAAACGCAACGTTGTTGACCGCTTTGCACAATTTCAGCTAAGCTACAATAAAACTTTTGGTGACCATGAAATATCTGCCGTTGCAGCTTATGAGCAGTCCGACAATGTAAATACTTACATGATCGTTCATACTGTCCCGCCTAACAACTACATTCCTTTGATGTCATTCGCGAATCAGGATTATCTTCTGGACGAGTGGAATACAGAAGCACGCGCCGGATATGTTGGAAGGGTCAATTATAACTATAAACAAAAATACATTATTGAAGGTGTAGGCCGTTATGACGGTTCATTCCTTTATGCAGCTGGCAAACGTTTCGGATTTTTCCCGGGTGTATCTGCCGGATGGAGAATCTCCGAAGAAGACTTCTTCAGTGGAAAGCTTAAAAATGTAGTAAGCAACCTGAAAATCCGTGGTTCCTACGGACGCACAGGTAGTGACAGAAATGCCACACTTCCGAACGATCCGTTTATCGTAGATCCATTCAGCTATTTGCCTGGCTATAACTTCTTACAGGGAAGTGCAATTTTCGATGGACAATACAATATTGGTGTGCGCCCGAGAGGTTTACCTATTACTACACTTTCATGGATCACCAACGTATCTACCAACTTCGGTATTGACTTCGGATTTCTGGATGGTAAGCTGAACGGTCAGTTTGATATTTTCGAGAGAAAACGAGAAGGCCTTCCTGCTGCACGTTATGATGTACTGCTCCCATCCGAAGTCGGTTATTCATTACCTAATGAAAACCTGAACAGCGATACGCACCGGGGTGTGGAAGGGGTTTTGACATATAAGAGCTCGGTTGGACAACTTGAATATTCAATTGGTGCCAACGCTACACTTTCACGCCGCAGGGATCTTGACTTCTACAAACCACGTTTTGGAAATTCTTACAATGAGTACCGCGATTCTTATGTAGATCGCTGGGGGAATATTAACTGGGGTTACCAGGTAACAGGCCAGTTCCAGTCTCAGGAGCAAATTGAAAGTCACCCCGTAAATAACGACGGACAAGGTAACAGAACCCAGCTTCCGGGTGACTTTATCTACAAAGATGTAAACGGAGATGGAATTATCAATAACCTCGATGAGCGCCCTATCGGCTACGCGGAAGGAGCTAATCCTTATTTGAGCTTCGCTTTGAACACCAGTTTTGCATACAAAGGTTTTACCCTGTTTATGGATTTTGCAGGTGCATCTCTTCAAAGTTTCCAGCGTAACTGGGAATTAAAAATTCCATATCAGAACAACGGTACTTCTCCAGGCTTTATGCTGGAAGACCGCTGGCACCGCGAGGATCCATACGATCCGAACAGCGCATGGATTCCGGGAACATATCCTGCTATCCGTAAGGACAATTCAAGTCATGTCAACTTTGCAAAAAGTGATTTCTGGATTACCAATGTACGTTACATCCGTTTGCGCAACATCGAATTGGGCTATAGCTTTAACCAGAAGGTTTTCAAAAAACTGGGCAGCAACGGACTTCGCGTTTATGTCAATGCAAGTAACCTGTTCTCTCTTGACAATGTAAAGAAATACCAGATCGATCCGGAAATTTCTTCAGGAAACGCGCTTGTCTATCCACAGCAACGTCTGTTCAATGCAGGTTTCAACATCACTTTTTAATTCGACTCAGTCATGCGTAAATTTTCAAAATATATCCTTGCCTTTTCCATCCTGACACTTTCGGGATGTGCGGAGGAATGGCTCGACAGAAAGCCGCAAAACATTATTCTGGAAGACCAGGTTTGGAACGACACCAAAATGATTACCGGACTGCTGGCTAATTATTACGATCGCCTTCCAGCTCACACATCGCTTACCACAGGATGGGCAGAGTTTGCTGCTTACGATGAAGCCATGTGGTCCAACAACGACGACGGACGTAACAACATCATTAACTATCCCTTCGATCGCTGGAGATACTGGGATTATGGTTTGATCCGTGATATTAACCTGGCTATTGAGAATATAGAACAGTACGGAACTTCCCTTACTGCCGCTCAGAAAACACAGTTTTCTTCGGAATTCCGGTTCCTGAGAGCCATGGTTTATTTCGACCTTGTAAAACGAATGGGAGGAGTCCCTCTTATTACAAAACAGTTGATTTATGACTTCAATGGTAATCCGTCTTATCTTCAGCAACCGCGTAACAAAGAAGAAGAAGTATATGACTTCATTGCTTCAGAACTTGATGCGATCAAAGGAACATTGGGTAACGGAACCAGTAACACGCGGGCAAATAAGTATACGGCAATGGCCCTGAAAAGCCGTGCTATGCTGTATGCAGCATCTATCGCTAAATACAATAACCGCCTGTCGTCGCCTATCTCGACACCTGGTGGGGAAGTTGGAATACCTGCATCCAGAGCAGCTGGTTATTATGCACAATCACTGGCAGCCTCGGAAGAAATCATTAACAGCGGGGTTTATCAGCTTTACAATACCAACCCGAACGCCGGAGAGAATTTCTATGAGGCAATTACCAAAAAGACTGCAAACAGAGAGGTTATCCTTGCACAGGATTTTCTTGTAAGTAAAGACAAGCGACATGGTTTCACGTATGACAACATTGCCCGTAACGTGCGCGAAGACAATCTTTCGTCTTCCTCCATTACTCCTTCTCTGAACCTCGTTGAAGACTATGAATACCTGGATGGAACTTCCGGTGAGCTGAAAACCAGAAATGCGGGAAATACGGATTATATCTACTATGATAATCTGCAAGGTGTGTTTGCCAACAAGGATGCAAGGTTATATGGTACCATCATTTATCCGGGTACCACTTTCCGTGGAACTCCTGTGCAGATTCAGGCAGGTGTGAAGGTTTGGAACGCTACAACTAACAGTTTTCAGAATGTGGAATCCAACACGCTTGGCTCAAACTATGACGACGGTGGCTTGCTGACTGGCTCATCGGGCCCACAACGCGCGCAGACAGAAGTAACCAACTCAGGTTTTTATCTGAGAAAGTATGTGGATCAGACTGCCATGTCGAGCACACGTGGTATTCGCAGTGATATGTGGTGGGTTAGGTTCCGTTTGGGAGAAATTCTGCTCAACGCAAGTGAAGCAGCTTTGGAAACAGGTAAAACAGCCGACGCTTTGAAATATGTAAACGTTGTCCGTGAAAGAGCCGGATTTGGAGCAAATAGCCTCAAAGCGCTTACCATGGATCGTTTACAAAACGAAAGACGTGTAGAACTTGCATTTGAAGATCACCGCGTTTGGGATTTGATCAGATGGAGAACAGCGCACGAAGTCTGGAACGGAAATGCAAACAATCCGGATGCGATGATATATGCGTTGTACCCTTATCGGGTGATTCGCCCGGGGCATCCAACGCACAACAAGTATGTATACGACAAACTTGTAGCGCCAAGGTTCCGTGCTCCACGTTTCTTCCAGCTGGGAAATTACTATTCGTCCATCGCACAGTCTGTGATCGACAACAACCCTAAAATTATCCGGAACCCGTTCCATTAATCGTCTTGTAATCATGATAAAGAAATTCATACTTCCGACTAAGCTGTTTCTGGCAGCGATCCTGACTGCCGGCATCATGTCGTCTTGTGAAAAAGATAACAGAGCGGAACCTAAATCCGTACTGAAGGGACGCATTGTATACGAAGGGCAACCAGTGGGTGTTCGCTCCAATGGCGTACAGCTGGAAATCTGGCAACGAGGTTACCAACTATTTACCAAGATCCCTGTCTACATCGCACAGGACGGAACTTTCTCTGCTTCGCTGTTTGACGGAGATTACAAACTGGTTCGCCTCCGTGGCAATGGCCCGTGGGTGGATAACACAGATACCATTGCCGTATCCCTGCGCGGAACGCAGGAGCTGGATGTTCCCGTGAAACCTTATTTTGTATTTCAAAATGACAGTTATTCCAAGGGAGAAGGTAAAGTATCCGCTACATTCAGCCTGAAACAGGTCGATGCTTCACGTACACTGGAGCGTGTCAATTTGTATATCGGGACGACGATGATCGTGGATCCAAACAACAATGCGGGTAACGTTCAGAAGCCTGCGGCGGAGATTACCAATTTGTCCCAACCGATTACTTTGACGGCAACGCTATCTGCAGCAATGGCCAAACGCGAATATGTATATGCCAGAATTGGTGTTAAAACTTCAGGCGTGGGTGAAATGTTGTTCGGAGCTCCGCAAAAAATCATGCTGAAATAATATGGTAAAGCACTTGGCTTTCCTGTTCATTGCAATCCTGGGCGCTAATTTTTCCTGCGCCCAGGATTCTTTGTTAACAGACGTTCCTGTCCATGACCCGGTTATGATCAGGCAAGATGGCACCTACTATCTTTTCGCCACAGGGAGGGGAATCAATGTATGGTCATCTAAAGACATGAAAGGCTGGAAAAAGGAAAAATCGGTATTCAGTTCACCTCCTGAATGGGCGGTAAAAGCGGTTCCCGGTTTCCGCGGGCACATTTGGGCTCCTGATATTGCGTATTATCAGGGTTTATATTACCTCTATTATTCAATATCCACTTTTGGTAAAAACGGCTCCTGCATTGGTCTGGCGACAAACAAAACCCTGGATCCGGCAGATCCTGATTTCAAATGGATCGATCATGAGAAAGTAATAGAATCCGTTCCGGGAAGAGATGAATGGAATGCGATTGATCCGAATCTCATCATTGACGAAAACAAACAGCCATGGTTATCATTCGGTTCTTTCTGGAATGGTCTGAAACTCGTCGCGCTGGGCCAGGATGCAAAAACGATTGCTCTTCCGCAAAAATGGTATACACTCGCAAGTGTGCCGGGCAATCCGGTTAAGTCAGATTCTTCAGCTGGCAAAGGAGCCATTGAAGCTCCGTTTATTTTCAAAAAGGACAAATACTATTACCTCTTCGCTTCCTATGATTATTGCTGCAAAGGTGAAAACAGTACTTACAAAATGCGGATAGGACGTTCTGAAAAACTGACCGGTCCCTATATAGACAAAGACAATATTCCGATGAAACAAGGTGGTGGAACGTTGCTACTGCAAGGCGACAGCAACTGGCACGGCGTCGGGCATAATTCGGTATATACTTTCGATGATACTGACTACCTGATCTTCCACGGATATGACGCCAAAGACAAGGGAAAATCTAAACTTCGAATCGAAAAACTGAACTGGGATGCCCAAAACTGGCCATACATCAAAATCAATAAATAATGCAAAATTGGTAAAATATATCCACCCACTTATCATTTTTTAACATATAAGAAACCAGTTTTATCATTCCATTGTAAATTTTGATCAAATCAGTTATTTTAACAAACCAATCTTGATTTACAAGTAAACAGCGTAACCCTTTCAGCCAATGAAAGTAGTACAGTTCACCATACCGGTTTCCAAAGAGAATACGATTGTAGTGCAGGAGGATATTTTGCCACATTACTACAATCATTTACACAGGCACAGGGAAGTGCAGATTGAATGGGTTATTGAAGGAACGGGCATCCTCATCGCGGGAAATTATATGCAACGGTTTGAATCAGGTGATGTTTATATTATCGGTGCCAATCAATCTCATATCTTTAAAAACGACGAAACCTACTTTGATTCGGAAGAAGGAAAACAGATCCACTCCGTTTCGATATTTTTCAATCCGCATCAGCTCATGAACAATATTCTGAACCTGCCGGAAATGAACGGAATCAGAAAGTTTGTGGATGGCTTACACAACGGTTTTCAAATTCCGAAAGAGTCAGCAGAACTGATCAAAACCATCATCAAAGAAGTAATGCAGGCGAAAGACAGTCTGCGTGTGGCATCTTTCATCACATTGCTTCACCAGTTTTCTATTGCCCGAAACATGCAGCCGCTCGCTACCAACAACAGCGAGCATATCATCTCAGAAGTAGAAGGGATAAGAATGGACCATATTTTCCAATATTTGGTCACCAATTATAAAAATCATATTTCCCTGAATGAGATCTCCGAGGTGGCCAACCTTACACCTCAGGCATTCTGCCGCTATTTCAAAAAACATACTGATAAAACCTTCGTCAGTTTTCTGAATGAATTGAGGGTAAATGAAGCCTGTAAAATGATCGTTTCGGGGAAATTCGACAGTTTTTCTGAAGTATCTTACCAAACCGGTTTCGACAATGTCACCAACTTTAACAGGGTATTCAAAAAAACAATTGGCAAATCGCCGAGAGAATACCACCGTGACTTCCGCGCAAGACTGATCTGAAACGCCTAAATCCTACCACCTTGTCAACATCAATTGCACCGGTCTGGAAAATCAACATTGATACCGGAGGAACCTTCACCGACTGCCTGGCCACAAGTCCGACTGGCAAAAAAATGCGAATCAAAGTATTGAGTTCATCGCGTTTACGCGGTACAATTACGGAGAAGATAGCACCCTGCCAATTCAGGTTCACATCTCCGTGGCAATACAGCGGCGAGGTTCTGTCTGACTACACCTTTCAAGTCGCAAATCATACAGGAAAACTGGTATCACTTTCTCATCAAAGTTCTATTTTGATGGTTGATGAAGATATTGCTATAGATAAACCGATAGATTTTGAGCTATATGCAAATGAGGAAGCCCCTATACTGGCAGCCCGTTTGCTCACCGAAACACCATTATCTGAGCCCCTACCTCCTATTGAAATGCGCCTTGGGACTACCCGTGGCACTAACGCATTGTTAGAAAGAAAGGGAGCTAAAACGCTGTTGATAGTAAGCAAAGGGTTTAAAGATTTGCTCTATATCGGCAACCAGCAGAGACCTTCGCTGTTTCAACTCAATATACCGGAACCTTCATTGTTATATACCGAAGTTTCGGAAATAGATGAAAGACTGGACGCTGAAGGTAATGTCATTACGCCCATCGATTTGGAGACGCTCCACGAACACGCTGCAGGCGATTTCCAGTCAGTGGCAGTTTCTTTACTTCACTCCTATCGCAATCCTGACCATGAAACTTCTGTCGCAAAGTTCTTCCGACAGAACGGGCATCAGTACGTATCTTCTTCAGCCGAATTGTTTCCATTTTCGCATTACCTGCGCAGGACACAAACTGCCGTTGTAAATGCATACCTGGATCCAATTCTGGATCAGTACCTGAGCAATATCCGATCAAAACTGTCGGGTAGTCTGAAGATCATGACCAGTACAGGTAGCCTCGCCGAGCTGAATGCATTTACAGCAAAAGATAGCCTTCTCAGCGGACCAGCCGGAGGCATCGTTGCTGCTTCAAATCTGGCTGCGATGCGTGGCGTGGATCATGTTATTACCTTCGATATGGGCGGAACCAGCACCGATGTGGCTCGTATTGACGGGCAACCGGAGTTGAAATATATTACCGAAATTGATGGCATAGAATTTCACAATCCGACACTGGCGATTGAAACAGTAGCAGCTGGTGGCGGATCGGTTTGCTGGTTCGATGGATTCACGCTACAAGTTGGTCCGGATAGCGCAGGTGCATCACCCGGACCGGCATGTTATGGAGCAGGTGGACCACTTACGATTACGGACGTCAATTTGTTGCTTGGAAAACTCGATGCATCGCGATTCGGTATACCCATTCGTGCAGGAGATGCAGAAAAAGCATTGGGTAAATTAAAAATTGAGATTGAAGCAACCAGTGGCAATATCCTCAGCGACCTTGAAATCCTGACGGGTCTTGAAAGTATTGCCAATGAAAAAATGGCTGATGCGATCAGAAAGATTTCGGTTGAAAAAGGCGTGAATCCCGGAGATTATGCGTTGGTCACTTTCGGTGGGGCAGGCGGACTTCATTGCTGCCAGCTGGCAGATCTGCTTGATATTAAAAATGTAATTATTCCTTACGATGCAGGTCTTTTCAGTGCTGCCGGAATTGGTGAATCGCTGATCAGCACTATTGTTTCCAGGCAAATTCTCCAACCGCTGACACAGGTTTCAGAGCATATTGAGCAGTGGAATCATGAGCTGATTCAACAGGCAATTCATATACTGGCGGAACAACAAATCCTGGAATACGAAACGGTATTTATATCTCTTTTCCTCCGGTTCTCCGGACAGGAAAATGCGCTCAGTGTAGACTGGCAAGGCGAAAAAACGGGTGAAGCCTTCAGAAAGTTATACACCGATCAGTTTGGCTATTATCCCGAAAACATGGTGATAGAGCTGGAAAGTATCAAAATAAAGGTTTGTGAAAAAGCATCTGCTTCGGAAATCAAAGAGCAGCTTACAACAGGATTGGAAGTTGATTCAGAAAGAACTGTCAGTACCATAAACCCTACAAGGATATTTGAGTGGGACTCACTGAAAGCAGGTGACAAAATCACAGGTCCTGCGATATTGCTAAACGCTACTTCAACCGTCTTTATACCTGCCAACTGGGAGCTGGTTATTCAGGAAAACAATGATGCTTCGGCATTCAATATCACATCCGGACAATCACCTAAAACAGAAGAAAAGGAAGAAATAGCCCTGGAACTGTTTACAAATCGATTTGAGGCAATCGCTGAAGAAATGGGCGCTCAGTTGCAACGTACCGCCTTTTCTGTGAATGTAAAAGAAAGGCTGGACTTCTCCTGTGCTATGCTGGATGCGGATGGCGATTTGCTTGTGAATGCGCAGCATATACCTGTTCACCTCGGTAGCATGGGTATTTGCGGCAGACTTGTGCTCGACTATATTGATATCCGTCCGGGTGATGTTGTCATTACAAATCATCCAAAATACGGCGGTTCTCACCTCCCTGATGTGACGCTCATTTCCGGCGTATTTACAGACTCCGGAGCATGTATGGGCTATGTGATCAACCGCGCTCACCATGCTGAAATAGGTGGAAAAACGCCGGGCTCCATGCCACCTGATGCTACTTGTCTGGCTGAAGAAGGCGTTGTGATCCTACCTCAATATCTGGTTAAAGGAGGTATATTCCAATGGGAAAACCTTCGAAACCTTTTTACGAAAGCGGCATATCCTACAAGGAATTTTCTTTCCAACGAGGCGGATATTATTGCTGCACTTTCGGCACTCCGAAAAGGCAGTGAACAACTCCTGAAACTCACTGAAACGCATGGCGTAGCAACGGTTAAAAAATATATGCAGCTGCTGAAGATGAGTGCCACTTCTCAGCTTAAAGCCAAAATTGACTCGCTAGCCGGAAAAACTTTCAGCGCGGAGGAATTTCTGGATGACGATCACCGTATAGCGGTTCAAATACATATTCAGCCAGACAAACAGATTTTCGATTTTACAGGAACATCCTCAGTTCATCCCAACAACCTGAATGCCAATATTTCCATTTTGCACAGCGCGATTTTGTATGTATTACGGTTATTAGTCAATAAGAAAGTTCCGCTGAATGACGGACTCATGAAGCATGTAGAGATCATCCTGCCTGACAATAGTTTTCTGCATCCACAATTTTCAGACGATCCGCTATTATGTCCTGCGGTAGTAGGAGGCAATACCGAAGTGAGCCAACGGTTGGTAGATACGCTTTTAAAAGCCTTCGGGTTGGCGGCATGCAGCCAGGGAACGATGAATAATTTCTTATTTGGAAATAAAAACTTCGGATACTACGAAACCATAGGCGGCGGAACCGGTGCAGGGGAAGGTTTCCACGGACGCTCTGCCGTACACCAGCATATGACCAACACCCGCATCACCGATCCGGAACAGCTGGAAAGAAAGTATCCGGTACGTTTGCTTGAATTTGGCATCAGGAAAGGATCAGGCGGAGATGGGAAATTCAGAGGAGGTGACGGGATCAGCAGGAAGATACAGTTTTTAGAAAAATTGCAGATCACGCTTCTGGGCCAGCACCGTAAACACGAGCCATATGGAATGGAAGGAGGAGGCAACGGAAAATGTGGTACGCATACGCTGATCAGCAAAGGAGAAGCTGCTCAGCTACCCGGTATATGCAGTTTCGAAGCAGAATACAACGATATTTTAGTGATAGAAACACCCGGCGGCGGTGGATATGGTCGTGAAAGTTAAGGTTACAGCGAATTGAGGAGCTTACACAGACAGACACAGAGTTGAACAAGAGATACACTGAGATTTTTATTAATATAACTGAGGAGATTACACAGAGAACCACAGAGTTAAATAAGAGACACACAGAGATTTTTTTTAATTAAATCTCTGTGAACCTCCATATTACCTCTGTGAAACTCTGTGTCCCAAAACCTAAACCCAACCCCTATGCCTAAATCATCTTCCAAAACCCTTCTCGGCGCAGCATTTCTGATGGCTACTTCGGCTGTTGGACCTGGCTTTCTGACGCAAACCACCGTATTCACACAGCAGCTCACTACCAGTTTCGGATTCATTATTTTGATTTCGGTGATCATTGACCTTTGTGTGCAATACAACATCTGGCAGATTGTGACAGTATCTGGCAAACGCGCGCAGGATCTGGCTAATGGCTTACTGCCGGGTCTGGGTTATCTGCTCGCATTCCTGATCGTTATCGGCGGACTGGCTTTTAATATTGGCAATGTGGCGGGAGCAGGTTTGGGTATAGAAGCGATGACAGGCGTACCCGTTCATATTGGCGCTTTGGGCAGTGCTGCAATGGCAATCGGAATATTTCTGTTCAAAGAAGCAGGAAAAGCGATGGATAGTTTTTCCAAAATCCTCGGTCTGCTGATGATCATCCTGATCCTATATGTGGCTTTCACATCGCATCCTCCACTTTTGTCAGCGGTTCACCATACTTTCATTCCTGAACAATTTGATGCCATCGCAACCCTGACGCTCGTGGGAGGTACAGTGGGTGGTTATATATCATTTGCCGG
Source organism: Dyadobacter luteus (assembly GCF_003383615.1). Lineage (GTDB taxonomy): Bacteria > Bacteroidota > Bacteroidia > Cytophagales > Spirosomataceae > Dyadobacter > Dyadobacter luteus. The sequence goes on along the minus strand of NZ_QNUL01000006.1, from coordinate 158,586 downwards.
CGCTCATCGTCTTCTGGATTCCGGCGTAACCGGAGAAGCAGCATTACCGGCAGTGAACAAAAGTGCCTCAACAGGAATACTGGTCACAGCAACCATTCGCTATTTACTATTTCTGGCCACACTTGGCATAGTAATGTCGGGAGTTGCTATAAATCCCGATAATCCCACAGCTTCTGTTTTTGAAAGTGCAGCGGGCAGTATAGGCCGACAAATGTTCGGATTGATGATCTGGTGTGCAGCAATTACTTCGGTGGTTGGAGCTGCATATACTTCAGTGTCATTTGTGAGGTCGTTCCATCCGGTTCTTGAAAAATACCACACCTATCTTACAATTGCTTTCATACTGGTTTCAACCCTCGTTTTCTTATTTGTCGGAAAGCCTGTAAGTATACTCATCTTCGTCGGCACACTTAATGGTTTTGTACTCCCGATCGCGCTTTCTATACTTCTTGTTGTAAGTAGAAAATCAAGATTGATGGGAAATTACAAACACTCAGTATTACTGCAAGTTGCCGGCTGGGCTGTGGTACTTATATTAATAGCTATGGGCATTAATCTCTTTTAAACTAACCCCTTTACAATGTCTAATAACTTAAAAATCTGTTTATTTTTATTTGTTTCAACTTCTTTATTTGCTCAGAATAAGAAATCGCTTACGGTCAGCATTGATGTAAATAAGAAGGCTCAGAAAATCGACAACTTCGGGGCAGCAGGAGCCTGGTTTTCGGAAGGCATTGGCAAAAACTGGCCGACGCACAACAGGGAGCAAATGGCAGAATGGCTATTCAGCAAGGAACTGGATTCAAAAGGAAATCCGAAGGGTATAGGATTATCGGCCTGGCGTTTCAATATCGGTGGTGGTACCGCCGAGCAAGGCGATAGCAGTGGTATTTCCGATTTCCGGAAACGGGTTGAGAGTTTTCTGAATCCTGACGGTAGCTATGACTGGACCAAACAGTCGGGATACTTATGGTTTACCAAAAAAGCGAAAGATTATGGTGTCGAAAACCTGATTGCATTTTCGAATACGCCTCCCGTTCAGTTTACTAAAAACGGATTAGGCTATAAAACAGACAAAGATTATGTCTCCAATCTTCATCCTGAAAAATATGCCGCTTACGCAGGATTTCTGGCTACAGTTTTAAAACACTTCGATGAAGAAGGACTTCACTTTAAATACATCAGTCCGATAAACGAACCACAATGGGACTGGTCGCATCCTGTAGGAGCACCTGCCAAACAGGAAGGGTCTCCATGGCGAAATGAAGAAATGGCACAGGTTGTTACCAAGCTCGACAGCGCTTTGACTGCCACCAATTCTAAATCCAAAATCCTGATCACAGAAGCTGCGCAGCTGGATTATATGTATGGAAAAACAGGTGGAGCATCGAAACAGATACAGGCCTTCTTTGGGAAACAAAACCCAACTTACCTGGGTAACCTGAAAAACCTTCCTCCGATTATGGGCGGGCATAGTTACTTCACCGACAAAGGAGATAGTGCCCGCATTGCCGTTCGCCAACATGTGGCAGATACCACTTCCAGATACGGTGTTACATTCTGGCAAAGCGAATATTCTATGCTTGCGGATGGCTATAAGGAAGGTAAGAAAGGAAAAATTCCGGCTATTGACTGTGCACTTTTTCTGTCCAAAGTCATCCATGATGATATTGTATATGGCAATGCGGCAGCATGGCAACTCTGGAACAGCTGGGAGCCGGGCAGCGCCGATTTTGATACGCGTTATTATGTGATCGCTCTCAATCCGGCCAACAAAGAATATACCGATGGAACGGTTACGGCCACTAAAAACCTGTGGGCATTGGGTCACTACAGCCGTTTTGTGCGTCCTGGAATGCAACGGCTGCAGGTCGGCAGAAATGATGCTTTAACTCCCGTGGCAATAGCACAGGATGTGATGCTCACAGCTTACAGCAGCGAAAAGGAAATCGTACTGGTAACTATCAACTATACTTCGGAGTCGCGGGAACTGAAACCGGCGATCAGCAATTTTAAAGTCGGGAAAGAATATGATACCTACCTGACCACCACAGAGCAGGATGTAAACATGCTACATACTAAAGCACAGGATGCTGCAAAAGGAATTCAGATTCCGGCACGTTCTATGATGACCATTGTATTGCATAAAAAATAATTAAACTGAATTTCAATATTTGACCTATATGTTTTCAACAGAAACCTATATCCAAAGACGCAGGATATTAAAACAAAAAGCAGGCAGCGGCTTGCTGCTTTTCATTGGTAACGATGAATCCGGTATGAACTACCGCGACAATGTATACCCGTTCAGACAGGACAGTACTTTCCTGTATTATTTCGGTCTGGATGTAGCCGGACTGACGGCAGTTATTGATATCGACAACGATCAGGAAATCATTTTCGGAGACGAGCTGACGATTGATGACATTGTATGGACAGGACCGAAAGAACCTTTGGCAGAGAAAGCAGCCAGGGTTGGCATTCATCAGGTGAGGCCATCTGCAGCTGTCAGCGGATATTTAAAATCATCATCTGCGCAAGTACATTTCCTACCCCCTTATCGTGGGGAACACTATCTGAAATTACAGGAATGGATCGGAATTACACCCGCTGCCGCTAGTGAGAAAGCTTCTGTAACTTTGATCAAAGCGGTGGTCGCCATGCGTTCGTACAAATCGGAAGAAGAAATTGCTGAAATTGAAAAGGCAGTGAATACCTCCGTGGATATGCATCTCGAATTCATGCGTATCACCAAACCAGGCCTGACCGAAAAACAGGTTGCCGGCCAACTGCAAAGTATTGCAATCGGACAAGGCGGCGATATATCCTATCCTATTATCCTGACTGTAAACGGAGAAATCCTGCATACCCATACCCGCGATCTGGCGATGCGTGACGGACAATTGTCATTATGCGACGCAGGAGCAGAAACAGCGTTGCGCTATTGCGGAGACCTGACGAGAACCATCCCAACAGGCAAAAAGTTTACGACACTTCAGAAAGAGATGTACGAAATCGTGCTCAACGCAGAGGAGTTGGCGATAGCTGCTGCTAAACCAGGAGTTCTGTTCAAAGACCTGCATACATTGGCATCTACCAAATTATTGGAAGGACTAAAAGCTGTGGGTATTATCAAAGGAGATCCAGCCGAAGCAGTAGCGCACGATGCACATACACTTTTCTTCCAATGCGGGCTCGGTCATATGATGGGTATGGATGTGCATGACATGGAAAATCTCGGTGAACAGTTCGTTGGATATACTGATGACCTGAAAAAAGGAACAACTTTCGGATGGAAATCACTTCGTTTGGGTCGCGCCTTAGAACCTGGTTTTGTAGTTACAGTAGAGCCAGGATTGTACTTTATCCCGACTCTGATTGATCGTTGGAAAGCGGAGAACCGACTTGCCCAGTTCATTGATTATAACAAACTGGAATCATTCCGCGATTTCACAGGCATCAGAATCGAAGACGATATCGTCATCACAGAAACCGGCCACAGAATTCTCGGAAAACATTTGCCAAAATCGGTTGCTGAGATTGAGGCGTTGAGGTAGGAAAAAAAATTGATAAGATTCAAAACTATGGTAACCAATAGCTGGTTGAAAGTTTTGAATCTTTTTGTAACTTTAAAAGTATGAAAGCAGAACAGAAAAAAATTTCTAAGCATACAACAAGGGATGGCTTTGAATACCTAACCAAAAGACTGTTGATCAGTAAAGCTAAAAGTGCAGGCAAAATTGCTGCAAAAAATGCTATGGATACAATGGGTTATATTGTTACTGTTCAAGACGGTTGGGTAGTAAAGCGCTATGAGTCCGGTAAGATTGAGCAACTTCAGAAATTGTAATATTGGCATCATCCGATACTCCAAATTCTCAGTTACGCTTACGCGTTTTTGCCGGACCCAATGGTTCAGGCAAAAGTACCGTCATTAAGTCAATACGGGACACGATAGTAAATGGGCGCAATCTTGATTTTGGAACATATATCAATGCAGATGATATTGCCAGTGCTTTGAAAGAAAAAACTTTTTCGTTCTCTTCCTTTAACCTAAATCCGAAAAAAGAACAACTTATCAGTTTTGCAAATATCTCGGGGTTGATATATACAAAAGCTGATTTATCTCACTTCACCGATTCTTTCGATCTTAAAAATCAAGAATTGATTACCTCTCCAGATTTACCGCCTGACCGACTAGCTCAAATCACAGCCAGGTATCTCAGAGAACAATTACTAAGTGATAACCAGAGGTTCTCTTTTGAAACTGTTTTTTCTCATAGATCAAATCTTGATATTATGAGAAGAGCCGCTGAGTCAGGCTATAAAGTATATCTTTACTTTGTCTCCACGGAATCTCCGGAAATCAATAAGTATCGTGTAGCGCTACGTGTAAAGCAAGGCGGACATAATGTACCTATAAACAAGATAGAAGAGAGATATTACCGATCATTGAGTTTATTAAAGGAGGCAGCCGATTTATCTTATCAGGCATTTTTCTTTGACAATTCTATTGATAATGAACCATACAAACTAGTAGGCCACTTTAAAATGCTTGGTGACCAACAAAATTGGGATAACATCAGAGAGGATCAGATTTCGCAATGGTTTAGAAAATATTACCTGGAGGCATAGAAAATTTATTCACTTTTTACATATTACTTAATAACAACCACAATCAACCCATGAAAGAATACAAAGTAGAGTCACTGATTTTTTATTCTAAATTAACGCTTGATTCCGAGCATATTGCAAAGAAATCGAAGGAAGAAATACAGATCAAGCTGGATGAATACGCAGCAGCAGGCTACAGGCTTGTGTCAACAGATTCGACCAATTTTGGTGCTGCAATTTACTTTCACTTGTATTTTGAGAAGGACATTTGATCGATAAATAACATTTCATTGATCTAAAAATCAGACATAAAAAAATGGCAACCAGATATATCTTCGGTTGCCATTTCTCATTAAAAGAAAATACAATTTTATCTGCTTACACCAGTTGCAGTACGTGGCTTCGGAAGTTCTTTTCTTGGAATTTTCTGATCCATTTGCGCCGTGTTGTAAACAAACGCTGCTACCACTGTCGCCATCTGTTTCAGGTCATCCATAACGAGTCTTTCGTAAGTATCCACGTTGGTATGGTGGGTACGGGTATTGTACTCTATACCATCCTGAATAAACTGAAAACCGGGTAAGCCAACCGCATCAAAGCTCTGGTGATCGGTACCACCTGTATTGCGCGAAGTAACAGTCGGGTTGTCAATAATATCTTTGAACTCACCAAGCCACTTTTCGAAAACAGCGCGAGGCCCTTCATTGCCCTGAAGATAAATCCCGCGGATTCGACCTGTACCATTATCAATATTATAATAGGCCGACAATTTCTCGTGAGCCGGTAACAATTTCATCGTCTGTGGATCGCCAAATGTATTTTTTACATAATTACGTGAACCATGTAACCCCTGCTCCTCACCAGACCATAACGCAATTCTGATCGTACGTTTTGGTTTCAAACCCGTCGCCTGAAGAATACGAACCGCTTCCATCATCACCGTGGATCCCGCCGCGTTGTCGGTAGCACCGGTAGCACTATGCCATGAATCCAGGTGAGCGCCCAACATCACTATTTCATCTTTTAGCTTCGGATCCGTTCCCGGAATCTCTGCGATTACATTTCCGGTTTTCAGATTTTTGTCATAAAAAGTAGTTTTTGACTCCGCCTCAATTGTAACGGGAATGCCGCTTTCTGCCAAACGGGCAATCAGTCCGGCATATTCCGGAGCAATTTCAAATGCAGGACCAGCAACCGGAGAATCACCTTTGTAGGAAGCACCATTACTCGTAAAGAAAGTACCATGCTTACCAGTACGACCCGCCAGTTCCAGCTTGATTCCCTGTGTTTTCAAAGTACTATCAACCTTACTGCGGAAAGAACGCATTTTCAGCAACCGCTCCATTTGTTCGGGATTGAAACTGCTCTGTCCGAATGGCTGAGAATTGGTCATTTTTTCAAGATCTTCGGCAGTATAACGATTGGCATCAGGTTTAAATCCCGGATCAGTATCTGCCGCACTTCTTGTCAATACCACTTTTCCTTTCAGATTCCCACCTGCATATTTTTTCAGGTCATCCTCATTTTGAATATCTACAACTACAACCTCACCTGTAAGCGCGCCGTTCGTACCGGCGGTCCACGCCTTTGGTATAGCAATAAAAGGCATATAATAAGGTTTGGTCATGGCCAGATAACTTTTCTCAACCTGCCATCCCTTTCCGAATTCCCCCCATTCCTGAAGACTTGCATTTTTGAGCCCCCAATCTTTCAATTGCTTTACAGACCAATCAGCAGCACGCTGGAAACCAGGAGAATTCGTAAGCCGCGGACCCGTTACGTCGGTCAGATGATGTGCAATCTCTTTTACTTTTGAGTTTTCCAGACCCTCTTTTCTGATTTTAGCAAGAGCAGACTGATCTACTTCCTGAGCAAACAGCAATGCAGGAGAAAGGAAGAGTAAAGGGTAACAAATTCTTTTCATATAAGACGATAGTTGTTGAAATAATTAATATTTCAAATGTAACTATTTTTCACTTCACGCTCTCATCAAATACAACTATCAAACAATTGAGTTTTTACCAAATTAAATTCCGGAATAATAGTTTAAAACAATTTTTAGACAAAATTAAATTTTTAAGTTATTCCGCCTGTTCAGGGCCACGCAAACAGCCTGATTGGTCTGGCGGCATGAAATTTTACGAATTGTAATGGAAATCACATCGCTTTTGATATTTTGCAATATGAACTCATCAGAGCAAAAAGATTACGAACACAGCACTCCGTCAGAGGAGCAGATTGAGGAAACGATACAAATGGTTGCCCGTATACTCCAGCATCCGGCCACGAGCAGAGACGAAAATGCAGGCATTAAAAACGGATATAGGGAAGCCATCAAAATACTCACCGGCAACATCAGAAGTTATGAAGAAATTGATCTGATGCTGGAAGCCGGACAGCCGCTATCCATTGCCGTGATGGCAGTAGATTACCTTAACGGCGAATGCAGCCAAAAGGCCTTACTGGCAGTAGATCCGACACGCTGAGCTGCTTTATGAACTGTAACAGCGGAAGTTATATATAAACCAACTATCACCTGAACACTATGGGAAAAGGAAAAGACCTGTTTGGACACTACAATGACCTGGGAAAAGAAAAAGGCCCCGGAAGCGAAGAGTACGACTATGCCGGCGTGTTGTTTCAGGCATTATTGATTTTGGGAGAAAGAAAAACTTTTGAGTTGCTTGAAGAAGCAGACCTTTCAGGTAAAAAACTACAGCTTGAATATACATCTGTTGCGGCTGGCGACAGTCCGGTACCAGAGGGAGTGACCCTGGTATAATATTTCATATCATACAATATTGACAAGCCCCGGAACCGTCCTCTACGACAGATCCGGGGCTTTGGTATTTCCAGGTATGCTTTCGCTACTGCAATTGCTTATTGTTGACCTTTACATTCTTCACCTTGAATCCCTTTACCAGACTTTTATCGAAAGCATCATTCTTTGCAGTAATATCCAGGTTTTCAAAGTTGAATTTGGACAAACGATCGTATTCACCAGGTTTCACATCAAAGAATACTTCGCACTTCAGTTTGATATTCTTCAATGTAATATTGTCGCTGTAAGACAATGGTGCCTCTTTTCTTCCTTTCAGATCAAAAAACTGCGTCCATGGTTTTACATAAATGAGACTGTGTGCATAGCCATCCACATTTTCGACACTTACAAATTCATATTTCTGAGGCGTATCGGGGCGCATTTTAAGCCATAGTACACGTACCGCGTTGGTAATATGGCAATCACGCATCACTACATTTTTGTTATGAATGGCCTCACTTCCACAAGTGAGCGCTGCGTGACAAAATCCAAATTCAGAATCTTCAATGATAATATTGGAATTGCCACCATTGCCTGCCTCCTTATCGGCATAAGGTCCCTTTCCACCTTTAAGCGCAATGGCGTCATCATTCACTGCCAGATAACATCCTTTGATCAATACATTGTTACAAACGTCCAGGTCTATTGCGTCCGTACTTGGCGCTTTAATCGGCTCATGAGGAGCTGTAATGCGCACATTCAGGATTTTGATATTATTACATTGGTAGTAATGGCTCGTCCAGAAGCCAGAATTCTGCAGCCGCACATCCTGTACCTGCACATCGTTGCTTTTCCAGATAAATACCAGTCGCGGGCGTGAGACTTCCAGATTGGTACAATTCGGATTTTCCTTTCTACGCTGCCAGAAAGCCTTCCAGTAATTCAGGCCGTTTCCGTCAATAGTGCCTGCACCTGATATAGAAAATTTATTAACTCCGTAAGCATTCACCAGAGCCGGAAAATAATCCAGATTCTGCCCCTCCATGCGTGAAGGCATCATCGGATAGTCAGCAATATTGTCCGAACCTTTCAAAACAGCACCTTCAGAAACATACAAATGTGTTTTGGGCTTAAAGAATAAAGCACCACTCAGAAACGTCCCCTTCGGAATCACGATCGCCCCGCCCCCACGCTCATGTGCGAGATCAATCACTTTCTGAATCGCGGCGGTTTGCACCAGATTACTATCCGCCAGTACACCATGTTTTGTAAGCACATACTGCTCTCCCAAATCGGCCAGTTTAATTTTTGTTGAATCTGAGAACCAGGCTGGAATCTTTGTGCCGTCAGGGAAATTTTTCGACTTATGACTTTGAGAAAATGACGAGAGAGCAATAAAAAATAGTGAAACGGATAATAATAATCTGAACATGGTCGAAGTAATTGATAATCTGACGATACACATTGTTTTGCTATGTGTTACATGCACGTTAACTGTACTGTAACGAGCAATACGAACAACTGAAAGGGAGAATGGGAAAAAAACTACTGTGTTAGGACTGAACGAATAAAAATCATGACGATCAATAACCGACAATAGCTAATTCAAAAGCAAAAAAGAGTCCGACCCTCTCAGATCAGACTCTATACTCGTCGGGATGACAAGATTCGAACTTGCGACCCCCAGCACCCCATGCTGGTACGCTACCGGACTGCGCCACATCCCGTGGTATTGGGCTGCAAAACTAAGTAAAAAAACGCAGAGTAAAAGGAGTTTTTCGCAGAGTAGCACAAAGTTTTATTTTACAGTAATCTCCGTGCAACTCCGCGCTTAACTCCTAACCTCCGCGTTTAAATAAATCTGCGCTATCCAATCAGATACTCTCGTTTCTCCAATTAGGGTTAATCACTTCCTGCTTTCCTTTACGGAACCATTTGTCTCTGATCCGCTCGTTGACGTAGTACATACACGGCACAAGCAGCAATGTCAGTACGGTTGAGAAGGTAAGACCCATGATGATGGTCCAGGCAAGGATGTTCCAGAATACGGAACTGGCTCCGCCGGTAACAAAATTCGGCTCAAAGTATCTGAACAGTCCTACAAAGTCGAGCGTCAGACCGAAGGCCAATGGTATCAGTCCCAGTACAGCTGCCGATGCAGTAAGTAATACCGGAGTCAGACGTATTGCTCCACCTTCAATGATGGCATCACGCAAGGGATAACCACGTTCACGAAGCTCATCAATAAATTCGATGAGCAAAATCCCGTTCTTCACAACGATACCTGCCAGTGCTATAATACCAACACCGGACATGATCACGGAGAAGGTTTTGTCAAAAATCACAAAGCCCAGCAATACCCCGATCAGCGATAGTACAATGGTGAAGAATATAATAAGCGGTTTTACGACGGAATTGAACTGTGTCGCCAGGATCAGATAGATCAGCAAAATGGCTGCTCCGAATGCACCCGTAAGGAAGTTCATAGATTCTGCCTGGTCTTCCTGCTCTCCACCCATTTTAACGGTATAACCACTTGGAACTTTCACATCAGTTAGCAAAGTCTCTATCTGGGCAACAATTTCATTGGCATTGTAGCCAGGCAGTACATCTGAGCTCAAAATAACGATCCGCTGCTGGTCTTTCCTGTTAATCTGACTGAACGTAGATGTATAGGAGATGTTAGCTACTGACGTAATCGGTACCTGGCGCAACGCTCCGCCGGAGTTCATATCGCGGTACACAATATTCAAACTTAATAGTTGTTCGATCTGCTGGCGGTCGTCTTTTTTCAAACGGACCATGATCGGATACTCATCTTTCACATCACGGAACTTTGATACTTCCAGACCAAACAGGGCTGTCCGGATGGCGAGTGCGATCTGGGAAGAACTGATCCCTTCACGCTGCGCTTTCTCACGGTCAATATCAATCGTAATTTCCGGCTTATTGGTTACCAAATCCGATTTCAGCTGATCAATACCTTGTATACCCGACTGCTGTACTTTCTGCAAAAGATCCTTTTCAAGTGTCTGCAAAGTCTCAAATTCATCACCCGAAATCTCAATCGAAATAGGTTTTCCGGTTGGCGGACCTGTACTCTCACGTTCAACAGAAATTTCCGTTCCCGGTATTCCGCTCACAGCATTCCGTACTTTGGTAAGCAGTTCCTGCGTAGAACGCCCGTCACGATCCTCGCTCTTCACAAAAGCAACTGTCACTTTTGATTTGTGAGGTGTAGCAGAGCGATCAGGATTGTTAGGGTCACCCGCGTTTTTACCCACATTGGCAATCACCGAGTTCACGATATTCATCGCTTTTTCATTTTTTAATACCGTGAAAACCCTTTTTTCAATGATTCTCGTTACTGAATCCGTTGTAAGCGCATCGGTACCTGCAGGCAGTTTATTGTACACATAAATGTAATCGGGATCTCCGCTTGGGAAGAAAGTAACTTCCGGCTTGGCAATACCCACAATCACAAAAGTAGCAAACAAGAGCACTACCATCGATATGATCGCCGCCACGGGTCTGTAACCCTTAATCAGCCAGGTAATCAACCCTTTATAGTTGCGTTTAAGTGCAGGCAACAATCTATCCTGGAAAGGAACCAATATTTTAGGCGTAAGGATATAATGGTTGAACACATACAGAGCAAGCAGGATAACGAAGAAGTTACCGACGCCACGGTCTATAAAATAACCGATCACCGCCAGTACTCCCAAGATAATAAGAGGCCGCATGATAGCTTTGATACTGGTGTCGTGTTTCTCCTTTTCATCCTCATGACGTCCCATGAACGATACCGCAAAAACCGGATTGATCACATAAGCCACGAAAAGAGACGACATCAAAGTCAGGATCAGCGTAAGCGGCAGGAACTTCATAAAGTCCCCTACGATACCCGGCCAGAACAACAACGGGAAAAATGGCGCAATGGTCGTAAGCGTACCGGACAATACCGGCACAAACACCTCTCCTGCCGCTGCTTTCACTGCTTGCTGGATTGTCCAGTCCTTATGATTGTTAAATAGCCTGTGGGTGTTTTCAATTACCACAATGGCATCATCCACCACCAGACCAATTCCGAGCAGGAAGGCAAAAAGCACGATTGTATTCAAAGTAAATGCCGTTCCGATCGCAGGACCCAATACGGGCATAAGCATAAAGGCCACCAAGGCAGAAAGGGGCACCGATAGTCCGATGAAAATAGCATCACGGATGCCCATGAAAAACATCAGAACCAATACCACAAAGATGAAACCGATGATAACGGTATTGATCAACTCGTGCAGATCCGCACGGGTACGCTCCGACTGATCGGCTGTGATCCGAATATCCAGTCCGGATGGCAATTCGGTTTCTTTCATTTTATCAATAATCACCTCAATATCGTCGGCAGCTTTCACCAGGTTGGCACCGGCTCTTTTGATCACGTTAAGTGTGATTACTGATTTGTCGTCCAAACGGGCAAAGTCGAGTTGTTCCTCAAAGCTGTCCACAACTTCCGCCACGTCACCAAGCCTTACCACAGCTCCTGTCGAAGTACGGATACGCAGATTTGACAATTGGGTCATGTCCAGAAACTCCCCTTTTACACGAAGTGTACGACGCACCTGACCCACTTTAAGATCACCGCCGGAAACGTTAATGTTTTCACTTTGAACGGCTGTCTGAATGTCATAAAAAGTAAGTCCGGTTGACTGCATACGTGGCAAATCCAGGTTGATCTGAATTTCGCGGTTCAACGCTCCCACAATATCGACACGGCTGATCTCCGGCATGGCTTCAATCGCATCCTGTAAATCTTCCGCATATTCTTTCAATTGCTTCAGCGAATAATTACCTGCCAGGTTGATGTTCATGATCGGAAATTCCGAAAAGTTCACATCCTGTGCCGTTGGCCCTGAATCCAGCTCCTGCGGCAAATCCTGCTTGGCTTTATCAATGGCGTCACGTACCCTCTGCAAAGCATCCGAGACCTCCACATCCGGCGTAAATTCTACCAGAATTACTGATACATCCTGTAATGCATTGGATTTGATATGCTTGACACCATTGATCGATTTTAACTGCTTTTCAATGGGTTTATTAATCGTATTCTCCACATCCGCAGGAGCCGTACCAAAATATACTGTATTGATATAAATCTGCGGTATTTTGATATCAGGAAACTGCTCCTTGGGCAGGTTGTTGTATACCACAAAGCCTGTCAACGTGATGATAAACGTAAAGATGTAAATCGTCGTCCGATTCTCTACGCACCAGTTGGTAAAACTGAGGGTTTTATGATCTTCAAATTTCATGAGTATACTGAAAGTTAAATGTTTGAATGTGCAGAGAGTTGAGGGCTGAGGTGTTCCCCTGCCCTGCGCCCCAAGCCCTATACGTTAATACGAGATCGTCTGACCATCAGAAACTTCCTGATATCCGGTAGTAATGATTTGGTCTCCTGCCTGCAAACCTTCCGTAATTTCTATTTTCCCGTTGTAGATCAAACCTGTTTTCACCAGTTTTGATTTGGCCACTTTTTTACCTCCTTCTTCCACTGCCACATAGACCACCTGTCCCTTTTCAGTACCCTGAATGATATTCTGATCCACGATAAGCGCGTCTTTTTTAGTAACGTCGTTGATTTGTACTTTGGCAACCATATTCGGTTTCAGGGCAGGATTCGAAGGAAGATTGGCTTCAATGGTAAAGGTGCGGCTGAGCGGATCAACCGTGGTACTTACGAAAGATACTTTTGCGGTGTAATCTTTTTGCAGGTCGGGGAAACTGATCAGAATTTCATCCCCGCGTTTCACACTGGCCGCATACGTATCCGATACTTTTGCAATAACTTTAAGATTTCCAAGATTGACAACTCTGAATACACCTACACCTGGTGCAGCCGCTTCTCCGATTTTGATATTCACCTGATCCACAACACCTGAAATCGGTGATACAATTCTGGACTGAGAAAGTTGCGCATTCAGCGTAGCCAGTTTTCTTTCAAGTCCTTCCTTGTTGTTTTGGGCTTGCAGGAACTGAAGCTCTGTACCGATTTTCTGATCCCAAAGGTTTTTCTGCTTGTTGTAAACAGTAGTGGCCAAGGCCAGAGAACTATTGAGCTCTTCTACCGTTTCGCGCAAAATGCTGTCGTCTACTTTTGCCAACACACTTCCGGCTTTTACCTGATCGCCTTCACGCACATATACGGCAGTCACCGAGCCACCCGATTTTGGCGTAACCATGACGCTGTTTTTAGCATCAATAGATCCCTGCAGCTCTACATAATGGCTCAGCGTTCCGGTTGTCAGCGGCTTCACTGTAACGATTTTTATATTTGTTTCTTCTCTTTTGGTAGTATCCAGTTTGGCAATTTCAGACTCGAGTGCCTTTATTTTTTTATCATTCTCGCTCTGCTCCGCTTTAAGTTTGGTCAGTTCCTCTCTTTTCCCTTCCAGTCCTTCTTTTTTTTCTCCCGAGCATGCAGCAAGAAAAGCAGCTATTGTGGTGATTAATAAAATATTTCTTTTCATGATATAGATATGTAGTGTCTTTTCTTAATTGTTAATTGTTAAGTGTTAATGGTAAATGATAGCCCTTATTCCTGAGCAGTCAGAGCTCGATGTCGGCTGATATAATGATTAAATGTTAATGGTAAATGATTATCGATTATTCCTGAGCCATCAGATTTCTATACCAACTGATCTAATGATTAATTGTTAATGGTAAAGGATGATCGGTTACTCCCGAGCAGTCCCCGACAGGATCAATTAACAATTAACCCTTAATAATTAATCATTATAAAGTTCTCCTTTTGCTTTGCTCAAATCGACTTTCGCAATCATCAGATCGTACAAGGCAGCGAAATAGTTAGTCTGTGCTTCCTTAAATGAAGACTCCGCATTGATCACCTCAATGTTGGAACCCACCCCTTCTTTGTATTTGATTTTAGAAACACGGACAATCTCCTGAGCCAGATCCAGATTCCGTTTCTGGGTTTCGAGTGTTGCAAAAGCATTTTTGATATTGATACCAGCCTGACTTGCTTCCAGATCAATAGATTGTTTCAGCAACGTCTGCCCATTTTTCACTTTATCCAGAGCAATTTTCTTTTGCTCTATCTGATAACGCTTGGTGAAACCATCGAAAATCGGGATACTCAGGTTCAGGCTGAGTACCGAGTTATTGAACCATTTCATGGTAAAAAGATCCGCATAGGTGTTGGCTCCGGCATTATGACCATACCCCACCGACGCCGAAAGACTTGGCAAATAACCCGCTCGGATATTCCTGATATCCAGCACTGCCAGCTTTTCCTGCGTGTTCAAAAGAGAATATTCAATCCTGTTCTCATAATTAACAGCTGCCTGAGCCGTCTCTGATCTTAGCTGATCAAGATTTACAGTGTCAATTGTATCTGTAAGTTTCAGAGGCTGATCCAGAGCCATACCCATCTGATACTTCAAAAGTGTATAACTCAATTCAATCAGATTCTGAACCTTCTGGCGCTCTGTCAACAGGTTATTTTGCTGCACTTCCAGTCTGTTTACATCCAGCAATTCTACAAAACCACTCTCGTTCATAGCCTTGGTTTCCCGCATGAGTGTATCTATACGACTGATATTGTAATCCAGCACTTTCGCCTTTTCTACAGCCACCTGCACTGAATAATAAGCTTTTGTTACAGCTTCAGCTACGGTAACCTTCGATTGAGTTGTGCTTTTCTGAGCCAATTCCCTATACGTTGCAGCAGCTTTCAGACCGATGAAGTAAGAACCATTAAAGATCAGCTGGTTCAGTGTGGCAGATACAGACCCCTGCTTTTTCACCCCAAATTTAACCGCAACCGGCGGTCCGTCAGCCGGTACACTAGGATCTCCAAAACCACCTGCGGGCAAAAAGAATCGCTGAATAATGAGGTTGTCGGTAATATTGGCATTAGCACTTAGCTGAGGCAATCCGGCAGCACGTATTTCACCTATCTGCGCTTCAGCAGATACAGCATCCAGCTGCGCATTTTTGACATTAATATTATTTTTAATTGCATAGTCCACCGCTTCTTTCAGGGTAAAATTGCTGTCCTGAGCCCGCGATGGGACGATACTCAGACAAACCGCCAGCATGAATAAACAGCTGCGTATTAATTGTTCATTTCTCATGGGTGTTAAAATTCGATTACTGATTTATCTTTTAAGGTGTTATAATAAGCAAAGCCTTTTTCTGTCATGATTCCTCTCAGAAAATGATGTACGAACTGCATTTGCACGCGCATCATGTGGAATTTATCGGGAGGAAAAACGGTAGGGTCAAAGGCAATTTCAAATTCCTGAATGCGCAGGAGAGAAAGTACATCTACATCAAGATCTGCCCGGTAATAACCTTCAGCGATCCCCTGATGCATATTATCCCTGATACCTTTAATAATGAACTCATCCTTATGACTTTGAAACAGTCCCCAGGACTCCGGATAATACTTTTTCAGATCATAAATTAAAGCAGGATTCATATTCGCCATCGCAACTCTCATCTGATCTGTAGCCTCGATCATCTGGTCAATAGGATTTCCGATTTCGTCCAACTGTGCCATTTCACATTGCTGTGTACTGAGCTCTTCCTGGATCACTACTTTAAGAATGGCCTCTTTGTCAGAATAATGTTGGTAAATGGTTCTTTTGGAAATTCCCAAATCCTTGGCAATATCGTCCATGGTGACACTACGAATCCCATAGCGCCAAAACAAGTTTAATGCTGATTTTACAATTCTCTCTTTCACACCGCAAAGTTGTAGTTTTCGAATGATAAAAACTATGGAAACTTTCAAAATATTTTAAGTTTTCTAAAATCATCATCTCATTCTAACATAATGGCGAAGCCTGCATGAGTCACAACCGCATAAGTAATTAAAAATGAAGGTATAGCCAATGAGGTATTAGATAACAATAAGAAAATTCAAGTGTCTACTCTGTATCTGCTCAAAAGCTCCAAAATGCCAAAAATATAATTATTCAAATAATAACTATATATAAAATAGAATTGAATTTCAAAATGGAATCAGCATCTCAGCTTCCGGCACACGCTGAAATTTCAGGTGAAAGTAGCTCAGCAACTCCCTGGTATACAATCAAAATGGGACAAGTGCAGCGTTTTAAAGGATGAGCGCAATGTTTCCCGGCATAAACGCCGGATCGGTGGAATGATTTATAACTCAATGATGTTTGGAATTGACACAGATTCTAAGCAATTTTCCGCCCTTTTTCTCAAATCTGAATCCGGTATATTAACATTTTAATAAATCGATTGTGCAAAGGCACTAAGAAGAGCGAAAACAAGTTCTATCCATATTGTATTCAGTTACTCACCATTTTAAACAGCAGACCGCAAACGACAATAAATGAAAAGCTACATTGACCTGATTCAGCAAACGTTCGAGTTCCCGACTATGGAATTTAACGTTGACAATAATGAATTGCTGTTCAACAATGTACCATTGATGGACATCATCAAGGAGCATGGTACGCCGTTAAAACTAAACTATCTCCCGAAAATCGGAGAGCATATCGCAAATGCAAATATGTTCTTTAAGAATGCTTTCAAGAGGCATAACTACAAGGGGAGCTATACTTACTGCTATTGTACCAAGTCATCTCATTTTAGTTTTGTACTGGAAGAAGCACTGAAGCACAATGTCCATCTGGAAACTTCTTCTTCTTTCGACATACCTATTATACGTGAGCTGTACAGACGCGGCAAGGTGAGCAAATCGACCTATATCCTAGCCAATGGATACAAACGTCCTCTTTATACTCAGTATCTGAGTGAACTGATCAACGAGGGCTTCAACTGTATACCCATTCTGGATAATCTTCGTGAGATTGAGGCATACGAAAAACTGGTTACTGCCGATTCTATGAATCTGGGTATCCGTATCGCAACGGACGAAGAACCTAATTTTGCTTTCTACACCTCCCGTCTTGGTATTCGCTATAATGACGTAAACGAACTTTACAAAGAGAAAATAGCGCCAAATCCGAAGTTTAAGCTTAAAATGCTTCACTTCTTTATCAATACAGGTATCAAGGACAGTGCTTATTACTGGAGTGAATTAACCCGCTTCATGTTCAAGTATTGCGAAATGAAGAAGATCTGTCCTGATCTGGATTCCATTGACATTGGCGGAGGTCTTCCGATTCAGACGTCGTTGTCGACCGGCTACGATTACCAGCAGATGATTGACGAGATCGTTGAGAACATCCAATGGATCTGCAACAAGAACAACGTTCCTGCGCCTCACATTTTCACCGAGTTCGGCAGTTATACAGTCGGAGAAAGCGGAGCGGTCATTTATGAAGTGATCGATAAAAAGCTTCAGAACGATAAAGAGCTTTGGTATATGATCAATGGTTCTTTCATCACACAACTTCCTGATTCATGGGGAATGAACCAGAAGTATATCATGATGCCGATCAACAACTGGGATAGCCCTTATCAAAAGGTGAACCTTGGTGGATTGACGTGCGATTCTCAGGACTTCTATAACAGTGAAATGCACAGTGCTGACTTGTACATGCCTATCTATGAGGACGATGAACCGCAGTACATCGGATTTTTCCACACTGGTGCGTATCAGGAATCTTTGGGAGGATATGGCGGTATTCAGCATTGCCTCATTCCTGCGCCGAAACATGTTTTGGTAGACCGCGATGAGGAAGGACGCATCACCACGCGCGTTTTTGCAACCGAGCAAAACAGCGATTCGATGCTACGAATTCTCGGCTTTAAAGATGAGTCTTATGTTTCGCCTGATGTAAAAGAGCAAAAGGAAGATGAGCCCGCAGAGCAAGTTGAGGAACTGACAGAAACAAAAATCTGATTAGTTATATAAAGTTCTTTGAATGAGTTCGTTATTAGTCATACTAAAACGCTCATTCAAAGAATTATTTTTAATAACTTTACAGTCACATCTTATAATTGATACCTGATGAGAAAATTATTCTTCCTTCTTGCAGTTGCCGGTTCACTGGCCTTCGCTTCATGTACAAAACATGCCTGCCCTGCATATGGATCAGTTCAAAAAGCAGTTCCTACCCAGGTTGAAAGGGTTTAAGAAACCTGCTTCAGAATAATTTCAGCGGCTTCGGCCAGATTGGCTGCACCATGATCTCCTACCAGAGCCTCGTGCTCTGACAAGATCTGTATTGTCCGCAGTTTTACCTTCTTTCCCGCCAGCATATCTCTGCCCCGGTCTCCTACCATCCAGGATTGGGATGCATCAATATTATACTTAGCAATTGCCTTTTCGATCAATAAGGAATCTGGTTTTCTGGATAATGATTTACCAGAAAAATCGGGATGATAGGGACTGAAATACAAATAATCCATTGCATAATCCGAAGCTTCCTGCATCTTTTCATGAATGGCGTATACAAGCTCAGGTCCGTATAAACCTTTGGCGATACCTGCCTGGTTTGTAATGACAACCAGCAAATATCCTGCAGCCTTCAAAGCTTTGAGTGCACCAGGCACACCCTCAGGAATGATAAGATCATCGATTTTGGTTATATAATCTCCGAGTTCTTCGTTTAATACACCGTCTCTGTCGAGGAAGACGCATTTTGTTTGGGGGGATGGGGAGTTGGGCATGGGCTGGAATTTGAGGTTACATAGAGGAGCACAGAGTTATTAAAAAGAGAGCCACAGAGAAAGTTGTTTTTTCGTTGTATTATATACAGAAATAATACTCTGTGCAACTCACCTTAAACTCTGTGGCTCTCTGTGTCCCTTTTCTATCTATGAAGAAAATTCCTTTACAGATTCAATGAAGCAACGTACTTTATCCGGATCCGTATCAGGATATACACCGTGACCAAGGTTTGCGATGTAACGTTGCGTACCAAACTGGTTCACCATTTTCTTTACTTCAAGCTTAATCTGATCGTATGAAGCATACAATACGCATGGATCCAGATTCCCCTGAAGTGTTTTATTCGGAATTAATTTTCTGGATTCAGCAATGTCCATATTCCAGTCAAGACCGACTACAGAGCAGTTCAATTGCCCGATTGCTTCTCTTGCGAAAAATGCACCTTTTGCAAAAACAGTCAGAGGCACTTCCGTGATAGCATCACAAATTTGCTTGATGTACGGCAATGAGAAAACATTGTATTGTTCCGGCGACAAAATGCCTGCCCACGAATCGAAGATTTGAACGATATCAGCTCCGGCACGTATCTGGGCTTTCAGGTAGGCAATAGTGCTATCCGTAATTTTCTGAAGTAGCAAATGAGAAAACTCAGGATCAGCGTATAAATGTTTTTTGGCAACAGAGAAAGTCTTCGATCCTTTGCCTTCTGTCATATAACAGAATATGGTAAACGGAGCTCCTGCGAAACCGATCAGAGGAACACGATTTGCCAATCCATCCTTTGTCAGCTTGATCGCATCAATGACATATTTCAGATCCACTTCGGGCTCGGCCACATGCAGCGAATCAAGATCAGCAATGGTATGTACCGTTTTCGGAAAAACAGGACCACGTTGCTCAATCATTTCATAAGGCAATCCCATCGCTTCCGGTATCACCAGAATATCGGAGAAAATAATGGCTGCATCTACACCCAGTAAATCAACAGGCTGAAGTGTAACTTCCGCTGCCATTTCCGGCGTAGTGGCCAGCTTGATAAAACTACCTGCTTTTTCACGAACTGCGCGGTATTCAGCCAAAATACGGCCTGCCTGACGCATCATCCAAACAGGAGTGCGCTCGGTTTTTTCACCCCTTGCAGCACGTAATAAAAGGTCATTTTTCAGATTCATGCCGCAAAGGTAGGCTGAAAAAATTTAAACGCAGAGTTCAGGAAGTTTTTTGAATGGGTGTGTGTCTTATTTAAACGCAGAGTTATAGGGAGTTTCGCGCGGAGTTTCGCTGATTTACATTATTGCTTTATTCGGTTCGGCTATACACAAGGTGAGCCCTATCACACATGGCTGTTATTCCTTGTATTTCGCTGTTGGATTTGACATATAACTGTTCAACGGGCGTAGCATAACAATTATCAACTAATTCACTCCTGGTTTCGTAGGTGACTTCCAAAAATTTCTGTGAATCGACTTCTGTAAATCTAAATTTCCCTTGTATCGTTTTCGCAGTTCCATTCGCTTCCCTCGTCTTACTTGCCGTACCATCTGCATAAAGAATGTAAAACTCCTGCATATTTAAATCAGAGCCCTTCAATATCGGACTATTTGCTATGCTTCTACCTTGTGCAGAATACAATTGCCACTTTTGTGGAAATTTGTCTGAATCAAACTTCGCCATCTCTGGCTCTGCATCTTTTTTACAAGCTGACAGTATTACCACTAAAACTGTCAATAAAAGTAAATTTTTCATTTTGATCCATTTAAGTTGCCCAAATTCATTCTCTCAGACAGACAGTTAAAAAATCAAAATAGTTGGAAAAGCAATGGCTTATATCAAAACAGAGTGACGCCGAAATTTCGCAGAATCATAAAAAAACTCTGCGAAACTCTGCGCTAAACTCCTTTACTCTGCGTTCAACCCCAAAAAATCAAAATTTAAAATTAACCCCTACCAAAAAGTTGGTCCCGGCCTGTGGGAAGTAGAAGTTCTCTCTGGTCTGCACACCTCCGGCAAAGAATCCGTAGGTATAACCGTTTGACTCATATCTTTCGTTGAAAATATTATTTACCAGCAAATTGAAAGATATTTCCTTCATCCAGCTCGGCTTCACAGACCACGTTAATCTGATATCATTAGTGAAATAGGCATCCAGTTTCCTTGTTTCATCCGACGTGTTGTCCAGATACTGTTTGCTTACATACTTACTCAGTAAAGCCAGTTCGATATTTTTTTTAGGACTGAAAGTAAACTGACTACCCACAATCACATTCGGAGAAAATGAAATATCTGTCTGCCCATGACTGATTGTGCGGTATTCATAAGTGTCATAATCAATCACATATTCTGTGAAATCTTTGATCTTGTTTCTGCTGAAAGTAGCATTTGCATTCCATTTCAGATATTGATTAAAGACCGCAGCTCCTTCAAGTTCAATACCCATTCGGTAACTATTCGGAACATTAACACGAATCGCATTGCCCACATCATTAATTTGTCCGGTAAGTACAAGCTGATTGGTGTAATTCATCAGATAGTAGTTGGCTGCAAATGCCCATTTCCCTTTTTGCGTACGCACACCCGCTTCCACATTGTGCATGGTTTCATTTTTGGGAAACAATTGAGCAGTGGCAGAGGTAAAATCGTCACGATTCGGCTCTCTGTTACCAAGGCTATATGAGGCATATACAGAAGTCTGAGGTGCAGCCTGATAGGTAAGACCGGCTTTAGGATTCACGAAATTATATTTTTGATCTACTGCATGAAGTACCTGATCATTGTCTCTGCCATGAATCGAGTGACTTACGGCACGGTACTGCACATCAGCGAATGCGTTGAGTTTATCAGTAAACTGGTAATATACCTTACCGTATAAGTTGAAATCTTTTTTAACACCCTTATTGTCGTAATATTGGTGCTCACTGGAAATAGTACCCGCATTACGCGCCCAGATAATCTGCCCGTAATGATCGCCGTCGTAGTGATTCCACCCACCGCCAAAACTGGCAGTCAACTTTTTGAAGCTATTATAATCCAGAGAAAATGTTGTTCCGTAAAAATAATTATCCAACCACCTTCTGCGAATAATATCGGTACGTGTTAATGTATCAGCTCCAATTACCACATCGGGCAAGTTATACTTGCTGTATTTATCATTTGCCTTAAACTGCTCATAATGCCCCAAACCTCTCACCAAAAATGCGTTCAGGTTCAATGTCAGCTGATCGCTCAGCGTATGTGACGTTACCAGCTGGTAATGATCCTGGCGGTAATTGTCTACCTCGTTTTTATAGGTGTAAGAATTATAAGTTCTGTCTCCTGAGTTTAATAAATTCTCTGCATCCGCTTCTCCTAATTCATTACGGCTGATATAATCTAAAATCCCCTGACGATCTCCTCTCAGCTTAGCTTCAGGCACCCCATTCCATGATTGATATGTTCTTTCTTTACCAGAAAAAACATTGGCTCTTACAAAGCTCTTTTTACCATAATAAGCTCCTGAAAGATAATAAGAATGGAGATTGGATGAAGCCCTGTCCACAAAACCATCTGAGGAAATACGGGACAGTCGCCCGTCAACAGAGAACTTATTGTTGATCAAACCGGTACCCAGCTTAATAGTATTCTTAAATGTATTGAAAGATCCAACAGAATTGTTTAGCTCGGCATATGCCTCTTCCCTGAAAGCATTGGTGCTGATGTTCACACTCGCTCCGAAAGCACCTGCTCCATTGGTTGACGTACCTACGCCGCGCTGCACCTGGATACTGCTGACCGAGGATGCAAAATCGGGCATATTCACCCAAAACACACCCTGACTTTCCGCATCATTATACGGAATACCATTCACGGTAACATTGATCCTGGTTGCATCAGAACCACGAATACGAATGCCTGTGTAACCTACCCCTGCTCCGGCATCACTGGTGCTTACCAGCGAAGGCGTAAAATTCAGCAGTACAGGCAAATCTTGTCCAAGATTTTGTTTTTCGATCGCTTCGGCATTGACGTTGGTATAAGCCATACCCGTTTTATCATTCACACGGGTTGCACTGATAATCACCTCATCGGCCTGATAGGTGCTTTTGACAAGTTTAATCTGAACAGTTTTGCTCCCCGATTCCAATGCAAATTTCTGCGACTGGTATCCTACATAGGAAACCTGAAGTTCAGCTATATTTTCAGCAATGTCTTTGAGAGAGAAATTACCTTCTTTGTCGGTAGCAGTTCCGCGGATTTCTCCTGCACGCACAGTGGCACCTGGAAGTGGCTTACCATCCGCGGCATCCGTAATTTTTCCGGAAATGGTTTTTTGGGCCCAAACGTGGGTAATACTAATAGTAGTGAATAACAGCACAAACAGATAGGCCGTAACTTTTCGCATAGCGATAAAATGGTTACGAACAGGCAGGGGCCACCTATCCTTGATGATTAAAATAAAAGTTCGATAACAGCTAAGAATGGTATTGAGCTGAAGGTATCTCAACCTTCGTATTCTTTTCATTTAAGCTTTCTCTCCCTACGCCGGCATTACCCGGATCAGGTTGTATGGGTATGATCTCAGCCCGTTAGGTTGGGCACCCCTATGAGATTCTGCTGCAAAGGTATAGCAGAGAAGGCAATGAACAGCTAAAAAAGAAAATAAATTAGACCTTCTCTCGCCATAAAGCCGGGTTTCGGCTGGTGTGCAAGACTGCAATAATTAGTACTGTCTTTATTTTTTCCTCAATTGAAAAATGAATCATGAATGGAAATACATCCAATAGAGCAGTACGTACATCCGAATACCGTACAACATAGAATTGAGGATCTCGTAATATTTTATTCACTTTTGTTCTTACGAGTCGAATAAAACGACGTCCAAGTCCGTGCTGCTGATCGTTATACCAAAGCGCAGCTTCCTGAATATCAATATTTGCAGCAGGTAGAATTACAGCCCGATACATCAGATACTTCTCTCTAAATCGTCCATAGCAATATCGAAATCCAAAACTGATTCTGATTTTTCACCGGATTCTTTAAGACGTGCCATAACTACATCCTTGTGCCATTGAGGAATATTATCTGTTTCTTCAGCTTCAATTCCTTCAAACCTGATTTTCATTTCTTCCCACTCAGCAATAGGTATATAAACACCAGTTGTAATACCCTTGCTATCTGCGATATATTGTAACTTCATGATATATACCCTAAGTAGTTAAACCATATCCTTTCGAAATCCTGACTTTATAGTTATTAACAAAAACAGCAGTTAACAAATATAACCATTTTATAAGTTAATGTATTAGACCATCTCAAATCAGATAATCAACAACCTTTTCCGTATTTTTACCTATCAAATCCAACTTCATTTCAAAAGCGTATATTTAATGGCTCATCACACCGACACTACTTTCATGAATGTATCTCAGCAGGCAATAGAACTTGAATACCGCTATGGCGCTCATAATTATAAGCCCATGCCGGTGGTTCTTTCCAGGGGATCAGGCGTGTATCTGTGGGATGTAGAAGGGAAACGATATCTGGATTTTCTCTCTGCCTACAGTGCGGTAAGTCAGGGGCATTGCCATCCGAAAATTGTCCAGGCGATGATAGACCAGGCACAAAAACTGACTCTAACTTCCCGCGCTTTTTACAATGACAAACTGGGCGAGTGTGAGAAATTCCTTTGTGATTACTTCGGTTATGATAAAGTGCTGATGATGAACAGCGGGGTTGAAGGTGGAGAAACTGCACTTAAGTTAACCCGTAAATGGGCATACAAGGTAAAAGGTATCGCACCCAATAAAGCGAAAACAGTATATGCTTCCGGCAACTTCTGGGGCCGTACACTGGCGGCTGTTTCGTCGTCCACTGACCCTTCCAGCACCAACGACTACGGACCATTTCTCCCTGGTATGCTGATTATCCCTTACGATGATTTGGATGCGCTCGAAAATGCATTTCGTACCGATCCGGATATTGCCGGATTTATGGTAGAACCGATTCAGGGAGAAGCCGGAGTGGTCGTTCCACAAGATGGTTATCTGAAAGGGGTACGCAAACTTTGCACCCAGTACAATGTACTTTTCATCGCAGATGAAGTACAGACCGGCATAGGCAGAACAGGAAAAAGACTGGCCTGCGACTGGGAGGGAGTAAAACCAGATATACTTGTGTTGGGAAAAGCACTTTCCGGAGGAACCATGCCGGTATCTGCCGCCTTCGCCGATGATGAAGTGATGCTGACAATTGCTCCGGGTGAACACGGCTCTACATATGGCGGAAATCCTCTCGCCTGTGCGGTTACGATAGCGGCTTTACAAGTAGTCGAAGACGAAAATCTGGCAGTTAATGCAGAAGTCATGGGAGCTCTTTTCAGATCCAGAATGGAAACACTGCAAAAGGAATGTAACCTGATTGAGCTCGTAAGAGGCAAAGGACTGCTGAATGCTATTGTGATCAACGATTCGGAAGACAGCCCAACTGCCATGAATCTTTGTTACAAAATGATGGAACAAGGTTTGCTATGTAAACCTACACATGGCAACAAAATCAGATTTGCCCCACCTTTGGTGATTAACGAGGAACAAATGAACGCCGCATGTGATATTATTGCTGATGTTTTTATCCATTTTAATGCATAAAAAAATGCTTTTGAAACGAATTGTAATCATGCTGGCGCTTTTGCCGCTGCTCTATTCCTGCAAAGATAAAACGGTGGATCCAGCCACCGACAGCCAGACCAATGAGTGGATACTTTCCAACATGAAACACTGGTATTACTGGAATGATAAGATACCGGCAAACCCAAATAATGCGCTGGGGCCGTCAGAATATTTCTCATCACTTTTATATAAATACGATCGCACCAGCAATCCGAATGGCGACCGTTTTTCCTGGATACAGGAAAGTGCCGATGAGCTCACTTCATCACTGAATGGAAATACAAAAACAACGGGTCTCGACTATCGTCTGGTGATATATCCGTCGGGCAGTACAAATGTGGTGGGTATTGTTTTGTACACACTTCCAGGTTCTCCTGCGGCGAAAGCGGGCTTTAAAAGAGGTGATATTTTCACTCATATTGATGATCAGAAACTAACCACTTCCAATTATAATGCTCTGCTAAGAGGCGATGGCCCCCTGAAATTCACCGTTGGTACCGTAAGTGATGCAGGCGTAATTACGGAAGGTACTACACAACGGACAGCTGCAAAACTGGAATTACAGGAAGATCCGATTCACTTCGACACACTGTATCAATATGGCTCCAACAAGGTGGGCTACATTGTGTACCATCAGTTCGTGCCTGGCCCCGACAGTGTAAGTGGTTCAAAAGCTTATGACCAGAAACTGGATAATATTTTTGCAAATTTCAAAAGTGCGGGCGTCAACTCGCTGATCCTCGATTTACGCTATAATGGTGGTGGTTATGTAAGTTCTGCTACTAACCTGGCGAGCTTAATGGGAAAAGTTACCAACAATGATGTTTTTTACTATAAAGAATACAACGCCACGGTTACACCTGCTTTGGAAAAGCAATATGGCGCTGGTTTCTTTTCTGAGAAATTTCAGACCAAGTCGCAGAATATCGGACAAAGCCTGACTAACCTGGTGATTATCACTTCCAGAAATTCCGCTTCAGCGAGTGAACTGCTGATCAACGGCCTCAAACCCTTTATGAATGTAACGCTCGTAGGTGATGTCACTTATGGAAAAAATGTAGGTTCCATTACGATAACAGGGAAAGACAAAGGTATCAAATGGGGCATGCAACCTATCGTTACCAAGTCGTTCAACAGCCTGAAGCAATCCGACTATTCTGTTGGCTTCACTCCTACGTACTCGGTGATTGAAGGGACTAAATTATATCCTTACGGAAGTCTTAAAGATCCGCTGCTCAACAGAGCGATGACGGTTATAACAGGCTCGCCTCTGGCACGAGGAAAAGCTCAGGAAAACACACCGGTTTATCTGGAGATAGGCTCTTCTGTCGTTAACAAAGCGGGGGGAAGTAATATGTTTTTCGACCGGTAAAACGCATCAGAATATCCTATCGGATTTTGAATACCTTATCAGGCAAAGTTTTTGTATATTGACACCCATACTGTCACACTAAACTAAAACAGAATGGGTATTTTAGCCTGGATTATCGTAGGACTCCTCGCAGGAGCTATTGCCAAAGCACTTCACCCGGGAAAAGATCCCGGCGGATTTATAGTTACCATCCTGATAGGTATTGCCGGAGCCGTTGTCGGAGGTTGGATATCATCACTTTTGGGCTTCGGGAAAGTCGATGGCTTCGATATCGGAAGTCTCTTTATAGCTATTCTCGGATCGGTTCTGCTTCTTTTTCTTTACAGAAAGTTCAGTTCCAGGACATAGCATTTAAAAATTGATTTAACCCGGTGAGGGAAACAGTAGTAAGCTGTTCTCTCACCGTTTTTATTGTTAATTTTACAGAATTTTACAACTCAATATCCACAACGGAACGTGTTATGAAGCTGGTGAATGATATGACTGTCTGGTTTTTGAAGCGACGCTTTGAAAGGATAGAACAGTTTATGAAGAATCCGGTTGAAACCCAGCAACGTATTTTCTCTGAGCTTATCGAAACGGCTCGTTATACGGAATGGGGTTCAAGGCATAACTATGGCCAGATCAAATCCATCCGGGAATTTCAGGATCAGGTGCCTGTATCGTCCTATGAAGAGCTGTATCCTTACATAGAGCGTGTTTTAAAAGGTGAACCTAACGTACTTTGGCCATCCCCCATTGAATGGTTTTCCAAATCATCGGGAACAACCAACGCACGCAGTAAGTACCTGCCTGTTTCGCCGGAAGCCTTAGAGGACTGCCACTACGAAGGCGGAAAAGATATGATGACTCTCCTGATCCACAATCGCCCGGAGACGCGTGTTTTCGATGGAAAGGGTTTGTCTATTGGTGGCACTTTACACGCAAACCCGTTTGATGATTACACACAAGTCGGTGATGTATCAGCGGTAATTATGCAAAACCTGCCGGCCTGGGGCGAATTCATGCGCACTCCTCCTCTTGAAGTAGCATTGATGGACCATTGGGAAAGCAAGCTCGACAAGATGGCTTCCATCTGTTCTCAGGAAAATGTAACCAGCATTCTTGGTGTACCCACCTGGACTATCGTTTTGCTTGATCAGATTCTCGAACGGACTCAGAAAAGCAATATGCTTGAAGTATGGCCCGATTTTGAGGTTTTCGTACACGGAGCAGTTTCTTTCGAACCTTACCGCGATTTGTTTACCAGCAAATACTTCCCGTCCGATCAGGTTACATACCTTGAAACTTACAGCGCTTCTGAAGGCTTTTTTGCGATTCAGGATGATTTGAGTCGTGTGGGCGAAATGCTATTGATGCTGGATTACGGTATATTTTATGAATTCATACCCATGGATGAAGTGGGAAAGGCTCATCCAAAAGCCTTGTTACTTGATGAAGTGGAAATCGGTGTTAATTATGCTTTGGTCATCTCGACGAATGCCGGTTTGTGGAGATATCTGATTGGAGATACCGTAAAATTCACATCCAAATATCCCTTCAGACTCAAAGTGAGCGGCCGCACCAAACATTTTATTAATGCGTTCGGTGAAGAAGTGATCGTTGAGAATGCAGACTATGCCATTAAAATTGCAGCCCACGAAACCGATTCGCTGGTTGCCAACTATACCGCCGGACCTGTTTACATGGGTGATGGATCAAGAGGCGGACATGAATGGATTATAGAGTTCAACAAAGAACCTGCAGACCGCCAGGCTTTTATTGCTATTCTGGACAAATCGCTTCGTGAGATCAACTCGGACTATGACGCCAAGAGATATAAAGATATGGCACTGGTTGAGCCTCTGGTTCATTTTGTCCCTGCGGGCACGTTCTACTCCTGGATGGGAAAAAGACAAAAACTCGGCGGACAGAATAAGGTTCCAAGACTGAGCAACGACAGAACTTATCTTGACGATCTACTTTCTATGAGTCTGGATGAATCATCACAATTAGACAGATAATCTCATCTTTATCAGCCTACGAAAATCAACCTGTATGTCGCTAAAAATGGTGTGCATACCGCTACCCTATGATTCCTAAATCACTAAAAATAAAAGGATTATACTCCTATCTGACTGAACAGGAAATTGAATTTGATGCACTTACAGATGCCTCGTTATTCGGTATATTCGGATCGGTAGGGAGCGGAAAATCGTCTATACTGGAAGCCATTACTTTTGCTTTATATGGTGATACGGAACGGCTCAACAAAGCCGGGGATGACCGTACATACAACATGATGAATCTTCGATCAGATGATTTATTAATTGATTTTGAATGCATTGCCGGAAAAAACGCTGACAATTACAGGTTTACGGTAAAGGGAAAACGAAATAGCAAAAACTTCAAAGAAGTAAAGACATTCGAAAGGAAGGCTTACATTCAGAAAGAAGGTAACTGGATGCCGCTTCCCGAGCATGAAACGACCGAAAGTATCATAGGACTCAGCTACGACAATTTCAGGCGAACGATTATCATTCCGCAGGGGCGTTTTCAGGAATTTATTGAACTGAAAGATGCCGAAAGAACCCGCATGATGAAAGAGCTTTTTCAGTTGGAGAAGTACGATCTGAGCCGGAAAGTTGGCACACTCAGTAAACAGAATGATCTTGAATTGTCCAATCTGGATGGTCAGTTGCAGGCAGTCGCGGAAATAGACCAACAGGCTATAGACACCAGAGAAGAACAGAAGCAATCGGTACTAACCACAATTTTGCAAGCAAGCGAAAAGCTGAGTTTGCTTGCTGCTGAGTTGGAAAAAATGCAATCCCTGAAGCTTGCTTTTGAGAAAATGCAGCTTCTGAATGAACAGCTTGTGACACTCGAATCCCGGAAATCACAAATGGAGGAACGGGAAGAAAGCCTTCGCCTGTTTGAAATTTGCTCTATTCATTTCAAAACATTATTGGATCAACAGAAATCACTAACCGCCGCGACCGCCAGAGATAAAAATACCTATGAACTGAATGCCGGAAAAGAAAAAGAGCTGAGCGAGACATTAATCAAGCAAAAAGAGACACAGGAAAGCCTTAAAAATGCTTACGACAAACGACAGGAACTGATCGACCTGGCTGAAGAACTCGAAAAGGTAATCGGGATTAAACAGCTCGGAGAAAAACTGGCTCAACTTAAAAACAGGTTGGTGAAAGCTGAAGAGCAACTGAAAGCCAAACAAGCTGCTATTGAAATCCTTCAACAAGAGAAAAAAACACTCGAAACAGATAACGATCTCAACAAAACGCAGCTCATTGACATTCATGTACTCAGTCAGATCAAAGGTTGGTTTGCTACCGCAGACGAAATTGAACAAAATAGAAAAGCCTTACTGAAAGAGGCAGAAGACCTTAAAAATGAACAACTTGTCTTTACTGAAAAACTATCCGGTAAGGTAAAGAAAGCCATTGATTTCTTTACACTGGAACTGTCGATACAGGCCGGATCTGAAGAAATTGAAAAGGCTGTTAACAAATATCTTACGCAAAGTGAAGCTGAGAGAGAAAGAATAGCACAGCTCAGCGTACGAATTCAAACACAGATTGCACTGCATCAATACGCTTCGGGCTTGTCAGACGGAGATCCTTGTCCATTGTGTGGCTCAGCCCACCACCCTTCCATTTTACATCAGGATGAAAATCTGACAGAACAGCTCAGTTTGGAAGAAAATCGAAGACTGCAACTTCAGAAGATGGAGGATTCTGTCCGCAGATTTCAGGCAGATACACTGAAGGATTTTTCTTCCATAGAAAATATTGAAAAGCAAAAAAACAACATTCGCAACCGCTACGCAGAAATAAAGGAACGGATTAAGGCACACGATCTGATTTTCGTATGGGAGAAGTTCAGTAAAGAAAATCGTGAAGCTTTTGAACAGGAACTCGCCCGTATGGAGCAGCTTCAAAAGCAGATCAGAGAGGTTGAAGTAAAGATCAAAAACAAAACTGCTGAACTAGAAAAATCTCTGACAGAAAAAACAGAAGTTTTTGAAAAACCTTTAAACGAGCTCAGAAATAATATACTCCAAAACGAGAGTACGGCTTCAACCCTTACCTCTCAACTGGTTCAGGTAAAATTGAGTGACTGGGCTGATGTAGAACAGGATACGATTGTTCAGAAGGCTGCTGAACTGAAAACATCTTATTCAGAAATAAAACAGCTGTACGAAACAACAGTTGCTCAGATCGACATCAATGAAAAAGAGAAAGATATCATTTCCGGGAGCCAGAATACCCTGTTGAAGGCACTGGAAAATCATCAGCAGGAACTGAACCATGTCAGAGATGCATTGACAAAACAGCTTGCTCAATTTGAATTTCAGTCTGAAGACTTTGTTGAAAAAATACTGCTGAATCCGATTGCTATCGAGCATGAAAGACGGGAAATTGACACATTCAAATCGGCATTGAGAAACATAAAGCAAGAACTGGATACTTTAAAGGAAACACATCAGGACAACCATTACCAGGCAGAAACCCATCAGTTACTGATTACAGAAAAAGCAGCACTGGATGCCAGCCTCAGCGATCTTCGCAAAGAAGAAGGCCGGTTAGAAGGATTATTAAAAAAACTAAAAGAAGACTTAACCCGCAAAACAAACCTGCTTAAAGAAATTGCCAAGCTAAAAATCCGAAAATCCCATCTGGACGATCTGGCAAAACTTTTCCGGTCAAGCGGATTTGTCGATTATGCCTCCAGTATTTACCTCCAAAATCTGATTCAGGCTGCCAATCACCGTTTCCACCAAATGACTCACCAGCAACTTCATCTGGAATTAGGCGACGGAAACAGCTTCTGGGTCCGGGATTTACTCAATGGCGGTCATATGCGTCTGTTGAAGACGCTTTCCGGTGGTCAAAAATTTCAGGCGGCACTTTCACTGGCTCTGGCCCTTGCTGATCATATACATATCAGGAACGAATCCAGACATAACTTTTTCTTCTTGGATGAAGGATTTGGCTCGCTGGATAAAAATGCACTGCAAACAGTTTTTGAAACATTAAAATCTCTGCGAAAAGAAAACAGGATTGTCGGGATCATCAGTCACGTCGAAGATTTGCAGCAGGAAATTCAGACTTATCTGAAGGTAGAGCAAACGGAAGAGGGAAGCAAAATTATCCCAAGCTGGAAATAATTAATGCTCTTTTAATATTATCAAATTTATTCGCAACGCACTGCGTAATAATCGCACAATAGCCATATCTCAGGTAAATTTATTTGTCACCCCAAGCATACATTATTTGGAAAGTAGCCAATTTTCAATAAAATTATTATGTCTGTTTGGAATTTAACCTACAAAGAGAATACATTTACCCAGCGATTCATAAGTAACCTCTGACGTATATATATGCTCAGAATGCGGTTTGAAGCGTGAACCAAATCATACCCTAACAGAATTTAAATTATGCCAAAATTTGTTGAGCTGATTACTTTCGGCTCAGACACAGGCAATCTCATCGTTCCGAAAAACAAAACTTCTGGTATCTTAAAAAGTATCATGTATTCTTATGGTCTTAACGACCCGGATCGAAAAATTTCCAGGTTCTCATCACACCCACTATATCGATCCAATTTCTCATGATTCCCTTTTTAGATCTGAATCAGATCAATGCCCCTTTTCAGGAGGCTATTGAACAGGCCACCTTACGCGTACTACGCTCTGGCTGGTATATACTCGGCAAAGAACTTAGCAGCTTCGAAAAGTCTTTTGCGAGTTATTGTGAAGCAGCTCACTGCATTGGTGTAGCCAATGGTCTGGATGCCATTACGCTCATTTTAAAAGCATTTGATTTTCCGACTGGCAGCGAGCTTATCGTTCCTGCCAATACCTACATAGCATCAGTGTTGCCGGTTTCTTACCTCGGCCTTACACCTGTATTGGTAGAACCTGATCCTGTTACGATGCTGCTGAATCCGGCACTCGTAGAAGAACGGATCACTCCCAATACTCGGGCAATCATTACGGTGGATTTGTACGGCCGAAGCTGCGAGATGGATGCCATTATGGATATTGCCGAAAGACATCGTCTGAAAGTGATCACCGATGCTGCTCAGGCACACGGAGCAATTTACAAAGGAAAAAAAGTAGGAAATATTGCTGATGCTACGGCATTCAGTTTTTATCCTACCAAAAATCTGGGAGCATTGGGTGATGCAGGAGCAATTACGACTTCGGATGATACACTGGCAGAAAAGATAACTTTCCTCCGGAATTACGGTTCAAAGGAACGTTATAAAAACGAATATAAAGGTGCAAACAGCCGGTTGGACGAGATACATGCAGCTATACTCAGCGTAAAGTTGCCTCATCTTGAGAGTGATAACAAAAGAAGAAGAGCGATTGCACAGCGCTATCTGGATGAAATCACAACCGAAGGACTTACACTTCCCCCCGCAGATAAAGTGGAGCAGGATGCATGGCATTTATTTGTAGTAAGGCATGCTGAAAGGGCGGCACTGGTTGCTCATCTTGAAAATTGCGGTGTACAGACAAATGTTCATTACCCTTTGCCTATACATAAGCAACACGCCTACACGGAACTGGCTCATCTGGACCTGCCTGTATCTGAAAAGATCCATCGCGAGGTGATCAGCCTTCCTTTGCATCCGATGCTAACGGATGAAGAAGTTTCAGTCGTTATTGATGCAATAAATACCTTCTCTGTACGGCAAAAACCATGAAACTATCCGTTGTAGTGCCTGTGTACAACAGTGAGTTTTCTATCAGCTCATTGGTACAGCGACTGCAGTCAGCACTCAGTTCTGTTTCATTTGAAATTGTACTGATCAATGACAACAGCCGGGATGCATCAGAAGCAGTGTGCGGCCAACTGGCAGCCACTCATCCTAACGTACATTTTATCTCACTCAGGAGAAATTACGGGGAGTTCAATGCTGTCATGTGCGGACTGAACTGGTCGAAGGGCGACTATTGCGTCATGATCGACGATGACTTCCAGAACCCGCCAGAAGAAATTCTGAAGCTGCTTGATAAAGCAGAAAATGGTGATTATGATGTCGTATACACCTACTATGCAAAAAAACAACATGCCCGTCACCGCAATTTCGGAAGTAAGGTCGTGAACTGGATCACCAGCTATCTGCTCAATAAACCAAAAGACCTATACCTTTCCAGCTTTAAACTGATCAGCAAAGAAGTTGTACAGGAAATCATTAAATACAAAGGCCCCTACCCTTATATTGATGGTTTGATCTTCCGAACCACCAGTAACATTGGCAAGGTGCAGGTTTCGCACCAGAAGCGGGAAGAAGGTGCCTCCAACTATACCTGGCGTAAGCTTATTTCCCTTTTCCTAAATATCCTTTTTTGCTATTCAGCACTTCCCATCAGGCTCTTTATGCCCGTAGGCCTGGGATTGTTTGGTTTGGGGGCACTTCTGCTTATCTTTCTTTTCGGACAATGGGTAATCGGTCCCGATCCCAAAGGTTGGCAGGTAGTTACGGCAGCATTTATTTTCATCGGTGGCATGCAATGTACCTTGCTGAGCGTATTGGGGGAATACATCGGTAAAAGCTTTATGGCTCAAAGTGGGCAGCCGCAATACGTGATCAAGTTCAACAGTTCTGAATTGAAATGATAGATAACAGGCTGGAATACCAGAAAATGTACGAGGTCGAACGGAAGTTGTGGTGGTATAAAATCCTGCATGAAAAGGTGTTGGCACAAATCGAAAAACACTTCGATCCAAAAAACAGAAAAATTAAAATCCTGGATGCGGCATGCGGCACGGGCGGATTGCTTTCATTCCTTCGCGAAAAGGGTTTCACGGATATCTCGGGATTTGACTATTCATCGCATGCTGTTGATTTTTCTCTTGAAAGAAAGCTCGATGCAGGCTTCGGGGATTTACGCCATGTAGAAAATTTCAGGCCTCACGAAACTTACGATGTCATATGCTGTAATGATGCACTCTACTTTCTTACGGATCAGGAAATTACAAAGGCACTGTCTGTTTTTAAACAAAGGCTAAAACCAAATGGTATTCTATTGATTAACATCCATGCGTTTGAAGCTTTCTCCGGAACGCACGATCTAGCTGTAGGAAGTTCGCGCAGATTTGTCCTGAATGATTTTCTGAAATATACCCGGCAAGCAGGATTGTCTGTTTCATTTTCCACCTATTGGCCTTTCGCACTCTCCATCCCCATCTGGTTCGTACGTCAGTTTCAGAAATATCAGATCAAAAGAAATAACATGACTATTTCCGAGGTTGATTCCGACGTAAAGTATCCCGGCGATTTCATAAATAATCTCCTGTATACGGTAATGAAGACAGAAAAAGCCGTTCTTAAAAAAGGCCCTTTCGGTAGCTCTCTTTTCATGCTGATCAAATAATCACAACAAATACATTATCAGTTACTTATACCGAATAATAACTATTCTATCTCATCCGTAAATCTGCAGATTTATGTGATTACATTTATGTTCGCCCGACCAAGAATGTATATCGTAAACCTTCAGAAAATGGAAAACTTACAGGTGGCTCTGCCTGACCAGCCAGACACCCTTGCGCCCGTCTCCCAATCCGACCGCATCTCAACCATAGACATCTTGCGGGGCGTTGCCTTATTGGGAATTCTGCTGATGAACATTCCTATGTTCTCCATGCCTGATCGCTATACAGAAGCTTTTCGCAGCAATCCCGAAGACTTTAACTTCTGGGTACGCGCAGTGATTCTCGTCGTATTTGAAGGCAAAATGCGTGCGCTCTTTTCCATGATCTTCGGAGCGGGTATTCTTTTGTGTACTACCAAAAAGGAGGCAGCAGGCAAATCAACTGCATTTTTGTTTTACCGCCGCATGGGTTGGCTGGTACTGTTCGGTCTGGCGGATGCACACTTGCTTCTTTGGGAAGGTGATATTCTGTATGCCTATGGAATCATTGGAATGCTGGCATTTCTGTTCAGGAGAATAAAACCCGTTTACCGGGCACTGGGTATACCTCTTGTTGCACTGATGGACTTTGGCATGAGTCACGCCTTCTATTCTGATTTACGGGCTAAACGAATGGACTATGTGAAGGTTCAGAATGAGATCAAAACAGGTCAGAAACCCAATCCGGAACAACAGAAAATACTGGCTCAATGGCGTGAAGTGGAACTGGACTTTGTTCCCAATGAGCAGGATATTAAGGATAATATCAAAAAGATGAAGTCAGACTACGGTACCGTGGCTCAAAAGATCAGAAAAGATTCCTGGAACTGGCAAACCAAATATTTCCTGTACGGCATTGCCGATCCACTGGCATTAATGTTACTTGGTATAGCGCTGTTCAAATGGGGTTTCCTCACGAACAAATGGTCAGCCAGGAAATACCGCCTCACCATGCTGATCGGTTATGGAATCGGTTTACCGTTGGTTTTGTATGATTTCTATTACGGGTTTGTAAACATGCCCAATCTGGCTGCATCCTTCCGCCACATGGAAACACATCCTGTAGTTTGGGTAAACATCATTTATCCGTTTCAGCGTATTCTGTTGGTGATGGCACACACAGCCGCCATCATGCTGATCATCCAGTCGGGAGTGATACAACAAATCCTGAACAGAATTGCAGCTGTAGGACAAATGGCACTCACCAACTATGTGATGCATACAATCATCTGCACACTTTTCTTTTTCGGATACGGTCTCAACTATTACGCAACGTTCCAGTACTACCAGATTTTCTATGTAGTTTTTGCAATCTGGATTGTACAATTAGTATTGAGCCCGGTTTGGCTGAAGCATTTCTATTTTGGTCCGCTGGAATGGCTTTGGCGCTCACTCACGTATTGGAAAATACAACCGATGCGGCGACGGGATTAAAAGAAAATGGGCGCAGCCGATTCGTCAGCTACGCCCATTTTTATTTTATACTGAAACAGATTAATAGTAGTATTCCCCGGTTTCAGTTTTAATTGTCAGTTTTTTCTCTTCGGAAGCCTCCACGAGTCCAATAATCTGCGCATCGATACCGAATGACTTGGAAATTTCTATCACTCTTTCAGCATGCTCTGCAGAAAGGTAAATCTCCAGTCTGTGACCCATATTAAATACCTTATACATTTCCTGCCAGCTCGTACCGCTTTCTTCCTGAATCAAACGGAACAATGGAGGAATCGGCAACAGATTATCTTTGATGATATGCAGTTTATCAACAAAATGTAAAATTTTAGTCTGAGCACCACCACTGCAATGTACCATCCCATGTATCTGCGCACGCAGTTCGTCCAAAAGTGCTTTCGCAACGGGCGCATAAGTACGTGTTGGAGAAAGAATCAGTTGTCCAACATTCAAAGGCGTACCTTCTACAGGATCAGTCAGCTTTTTTGTCCCGCTATATACCAGCTCCTCATTTACTTCCGAATCAAAACTTTCAGGATATTTGCCAGCAAGATATTTGCCCAATACATCATGGCGCGCGGATGTCAGTCCGTTGCTACCCATTCCGCCGTTATATGAGGTTTCGTAAGTAGCCTGCCCGTAAGAAGCAAGGCCTACGATCACATCACCCGCCTGGATATTGGCATTGTCAATCACCTCAGCACGCTTCATTCTTGCGATCACCGTACTGTTTACCGTTACGGTTTTGACAAGATCACCTACATCTGCGGTTTCACCACCAGTACTGTATATCTCCACTCCATATCCACGCAGCATGTCGAGCACTTCTTCAGCACCGTTAATTACCTCGGCGATAACTTCACCAGGAATCCGGTTTTTATTTCTGTCGATAGTAGACGAATACAGCATAGGACCAGTAGCTCCTACACAAAGAAGGTCATCCGTATTCATCACGATCGCATCCTGCGCAATTCCTTTCCACACCGAAATATCACCCGTTTCCTTCCAGTACAGATAAGCCAGCGACGTTTTTGTACCTGCACCATCTGCATGCATGATCGTACAGTACTCAGGGTCTCCGCCCAGTGTATCCGGTACTATCTTGCAAAAAGCTTTGGGATACAGCCCTTTGTCAATATTTTCAATTGCCTTGTGCACATCTTCCTTAGATGCTGAAACGCCGCGCTGCAGATAACGGTCGGTGGTATTCATGAAGAAACGTTTTATTAATTACTCCGTTTGGAAGCTACAAAAGTAGGAAAAAACCGGCGCGTAATGAAGGAAATCTCGGTTCAGTGAAATTCATTAAACCTTTACTTTCATGTAAAATATCCTATTTACTAGTTTTCAGCGATTTAAGCTAAAACGCTGAAAAAGAACTGAATTTAAAATAAAATAAATCAAAAAATGATCGTTAGCTTTACAAAACATAGATAAAATTACAAAAGGCAATATTTTCTGCTGCTGAGAATTTTTATATTCTGAACCAACCTGAATCCCTGATGCAATTATCGATTGGACGTATTATTTTGTTTGTTACCCTGTTATTCGCCGTTGCTTCTACCCCTTCGGTCGCCCAAAGTAAAAAACAACCCGCCGTTTCAGCCGATACGCTCAATCCCATCGAATCTCTGGTTTCCTTCGCTACCAAGCATTTACACATTCCTTACCGTTCGGGAGGATCCTCCAAAAGAGGCTTTGACTGCTCTGGTTTTGTAAGATATTGCTTTGATAAATGGGACATTTCGCTCCCGCATTCCAGTGCTGCCCAGGCTCAAAAAGGGACACTTATAGAACTACCTGAAGCCAAACCAGGCGATCTTATTTTCTTCAA
Source organism: Dyadobacter luteus (assembly GCF_003383615.1). Lineage (GTDB taxonomy): Bacteria > Bacteroidota > Bacteroidia > Cytophagales > Spirosomataceae > Dyadobacter > Dyadobacter luteus. Next base: position 119,849 of record NZ_QNUL01000006.1, on the reverse strand, counting down.
AGGACAAAGTACCAAAAGTTCAAGAGTAGGCCACGTAGGCATTATTACCGAGGTTACGCCCAATTACGTGAAGTTCATCCATTCCGCATTCAAGGGTGGAATACGTTATGACCTGCTTGATGCCGCTTATTATCAAAAACGCTTCGTGGCAATTCGGCGTATGATCGACTAATTCTGATAAGTTCTTCTTCCTTTCCTCACAAATTCCATACGAGCGTGTAAATTTGCAGTAGTCAAGTCGGGAGTGTTCCCGGCATCACCTATTCAACTGCTGCATTTTGAAACTCTGGCAAAAAGAAAATACCGTAACGTCTGAAAAAATTGAACGTTTCACTGTTGGAAAAGACCGTGAAATGGATCTCAATCTGGCTGAATTTGATGTATTGGGCAACCTTGCTCATGCGACGATGCTGGAATCAATCGGGCTCCTTACTGCTGACGAACTTACTTCACTCAGGGAGGTACTAAAAGAAATTTACGGTCAGGTTGAAAAAGGTGAATTTACCATTGAAGACGGTGTAGAAGACGTTCATTCGCAAGTGGAACTGATGCTTACGCGCAAACTGGGTGATACCGGCAAGAAAATCCATAGCGGACGCTCCCGTAACGACCAGGTTCTTGTGGATATGAAGCTTTATACCCGTCATCGTCTTTTTGAAGTCGTAAAAGCTACCGAAAAATTATTCGCTATACTTTCCAAAAAATCAGAAGAACATAAAAATGATCTTCTCCCGGGCTATACGCACCTGCAAATCGCCATGCCCTCTTCTTTTGGGTTATGGTTCGGAGCTTATGCCGAAGGATTGATCGACGATGTGATTCAACTTAACGCAGCTTTCAGGCTGGCCAACCGCAATCCTCTGGGTTCCGGTGCGGGTTATGGCTCATCTTTCCCATTGAACCGCCAGATGACTACCGAATTGCTTGGATTTGAGGGCATGCACCGCAATGTGGTATATGCACAAATGAGCCGCGGACGTACAGAGCAGGCAGCCCTTACAGCTATATCCTCTCTTGCGGCAACAGTATCACGTCTGGCCATGGATGTGTGCTTGTACAACAGCCAGAACTTCGGATTTGTAGTATTGCCGGACGACCTCACAACGGGAAGCAGCATTATGCCACATAAAAAGAATCCGGATGTAGCCGAATTGCTTCGTGCCAAAACAAACCGCATGAAAGCGCTACCCATGGAAGTAACGATGGTGCTGAGCAACCTGCCATCAGGCTACCACCGCGACATGCAGCTACTGAAGGAAATATTGATGCCTGCATTTGACGAAATACTGGATTGCCTTGACATTGCCACTTTTATGCTTGAACACATGAAGGTGAAGCAGAATCTGCTGGATGATGCCAAATATGATTTACTGTTTAGTGTGGAGCGCGTGAACGAGCTTGTGATTAACGGCGTACCATTCAGAGATGCTTATAAGCAGGTGGGTGCAGAAATCGGCGACGGAAGCTATACAGCTCCCCGCGAACTGAAGCATACGCACGAAGGCAGTATCGGAAATTTGCAAACGCAGGAAATTGAAGCTAGAATGGAGAGGGAGATAGAGGCGTTTGGGTTTGATAAAATCTCCGCTACGCTGGAAAGATTATTGAAAATGTAAAAATTAATTGCCGCAGATAAATTGTTGATACCTTTATTAAACATCATTTATCTGCGGCTATGATATAGCCTGTTTTTCTCTGCTGATTCTACAGTGTATGGCTTACGAGAACCTGAGCAGGCACATACCAATTCGGTAAACACCAAACTGCCCTATCTTTTACGCCGTCTGAAAAAATCGACGAGCATACCGATCTGCAATAACACACCGACACCCATCATGATCCTCCCGCCAGACCAGTGCTGAATAAAGAAAAAACATCCGATAACAACCAACGACATTGCTGCAAAGAACAGCGCAATTCTTATTAAATTGGAATAGATATTCATCAGTCAGTAAATTTTAATTAATAGGTGTGGACAGTAATTAATCCTGGTTATTTCTTCTTTTCCGGAAGATAAATTAAAAAGTAATAATTCAGACACAAGTGGATTACAAAAACACCGGAAAGCATTAAAAATAAGCTTTTCTCACGTTCCATGTTCAGCCAATAGTTATCTGCCAGAGAAAAGAGAACAGCATAAATAATGATAATCAGCCAATGGGTCATATTTCGCGTCTTTCTGGAAAAAATCAAAAGGTATTTTTTATTCATACGATTAGCTGATCTCGATCAAAAAACTAAATTTCAATTTACTCATTTAAAACAACATTTTCATCACCTTCTTTATAAGCTGAATAGATCATCAGCAACGTCATCATTTCATTTTTTGAATTCATATCACCAAATGAAACAACAGGTTGTGGCGGATTATTCGGATTAAATGGATTATCTGCAGTATTATCATACGTGCAATCCACATGAATCACAGAGCCTTTCGGAATTTTGACAAGATTTTTCATCTTATACAATTCCTGCCATCTGAAATCCCATTTAGGAATATGCACCAGTTTAACTGTATCTTTTTGTGGCGTAACCGCGTAAGCCAAAAATTCCTTTCCCCAAAAATGCATATGAGGCCAAACATACATCACCGACTGATCTTCCTGTGTGCGCACTTGTAATGAATGCTTACTTATATCGTTAGGCAGTAACAGCAAAGGTGGATTAATATCCCGCTCTCCAACTCCACCTGAACCCAGACTAATCACTTTTACATCTCTTTTAACAGGATCTTTCCGATAAAACAAATTCACTCCCACAGTTGAAATTTCCTCGGCTGCCAATGGCGAATAATGTGCCGTAATGAGCATTACACCACGTTTAGGTAATGTCCACCCAAATCCCTTCGGATAATTTTCCACCGATGTACCGGGAATCCATCCGGTATAGTATACCATCTTTTTTTTGTAAGGAATATGTTGTCTCAGTTTGGTAGAACTCTCGTTATCGTCTGTGGAATTGATAGTTTCATCACCTCCCGTAATATCAATAGAAGAATCAGCTACATCGTAAAAACCATAATTGATATGATGTATTAATTTTTTATTGTTTGAATATAGTTCTACCGCTTCTATATCATGAGAACCGTCCAGTTCAAACGGTACTTTAAAAACCACAAACCGCTCCTTGTTATCACCTTTCAATTGAAAAGCAGAAGCAATTTTTAATGTCAGATCGGGCTTTCTGTTATAGGAAGTAATCGAAAGCAGTGACTGTTGTCCAGGCTTTGCAGTATAATTTCCTTTCGCCGCGCCACCATCTATCCAGGCTAAAATTTTATTTTTCTCCGCTTCGGACAGAGAGCGATCATTGGCAAACTGCCGGTAATGATTATCGGCACGCCAGGGGGGCATATATCCATTATCAATCACCTTTCTGATCGTTGTTTTTTTCTTAAAAATATCTTCGTAGGTGATCAGGGAAAATGGTGCCGCATCTCCCGGTCTGTGACAGGCAACACATTTAGCAGTAAAAATGGGCTCAACTTCCTTGAAGGTAATTTTCTGTGCAGATGCATCCAGACTAAGAAGACTGATGATCAGAATAAGTAATGTTTTTTTCATGGTGTTCAAAGGTCAGAAATAAAGCAACCTATTGCCTTCTTTCTGGTTAATATAATAGGTTCTCCTGCTACATAGGCAGCTATTGCATCAGGCAAGTAGTGTTCGCTGGCTGCGTATCGCTTTGTCCCCAAATCTATCGCCCAGTTATCAATAGCACCGGCATACAACACCTTAAAATTAGTATCCAATAAAAATACTTCAGGCGTTACCAAAGCAGCCAGTGCTTTGACCAGACTTTTGGAGCTATCTACAAATAAATCAAAGTTCACTTTGTATTTGTCCCTGAATGTGATGTAATCGGAATAAGAATAGGACGTTCCCGGAAAGATACCCACAACCTGTAGTAAGCTGGCATTCTGTTGTTGAATACGATTGAGGTTCAATATATAACTCTGGCTCAATGGACATTCCGGAGACAGAAAAACAACAACAGTTAATTTTTTATTTGATGATGAAAGACTGACCAGTTTCCCGTCAAGCGTGCGCAAGGGAATATCAGTCAATTGCTGAGCTCTGACCGTCAGAAACGTAAAAAGAAAAGCTGCCAGAAAAATGATAATCCTTCGCATCATCAAAAACTACTATAGTCCGTAAACAATAACTCCGGCGTTACACCGGAGTTATTCATGCTATAAAATTACTATTTAAAATCTACTTCACATCCCACCAAACACGCCCTGTAATATCACCAGGAACACTAAAATCTGGATTTTTTTGTTGCTCTTCGATCGCCGCTTTTGCATTTTCGTAGTTGATGTCGGTCAACGATGGAAATGAAATTGAGAATCGTCTTGGCATTACCTGCTCAGTTCCTCCCTGATTTACTCTTTCAAGTTTCAGAATTTTACCGTTCACAGATGGGAAACCTGTTCTCTTGATAATTGCCCACGCCTCATTCTGATTTTTGAAGAAATTGAGGTACTGCTGTACGATAATCTGCTCCAGTGCATTCGCCGCTTCATACTTTACTCCTGGCTGGGCTTTATAGGTTGCAACTTCAGCAGCAGTGAGTGCAGAGTAATTATCCAATTTTGAATTCATACCCATCTCATCATAATTTTCAAGAGATGCGTCAATTCCTTTGTAATACCATCCTTCAGCATCACTTCCTGCAATTCCGCGTGCTGCGAGTTCTGCTCTCATGAAACACACATCAGCATAGGTGATAATTGGGAATGTAGTACGACCACTTCCTGAATTGAAATTACCCTGGAATAATCTGCTCTGTACATTTGAAGGCAATCTTCCACTTGAATCTACACCAGCACTTTTGATTGTTATGTTCTGAAAGAAAATAGTCTTGGTCTGATCCTGAACGGCGTCAGGGTCTGCGTATTGCCCTCTGTAAAGCTGACCGTCCCACACCATTGTTGCAGGAATTTTGCCCTGGGCTTGTGCAAGATCAAATCTTCTTTTGTTGAAAAAAGAAGGTTGATAAAAAATACGAATACGTGGATCTTTGGTTGTCCACATAAAGTCAACAGTATTTTTTAAACCACTCACTGTACTGTTGCTTGAAGGGTTATAATTACCATCGCTGGTTGCCAATGAAGGACCTCCCAGTAATTTCCAATCTTCGTCTGTAGAACTGATCAATCCTACGTTATCTGCCAATACCTCGGTAGCAATAGCTTTTAGTCTCTCAGGCTTTCTTTTCATTAACCTGAATGCTATTTTGAGTCTTAAACTATTGGCAGCCTTAATCCATTTTGTCGGATCACCTCCATAGTAAATATCATTTGTACCAATGACAGTTTGACCTACTGGTTGCTCTGCTTTCAGAACACTTACAATCGCTTTTAACTCAGCATCCAGAATATCATATAAGGCTTCCTGGGTGTCATACTTAGGCGTAAGCAACGCCGGAATGGTATAACGTGCTTTGAAAGCTTCAGAATAAGGCATGCTACCGTTTACATCAGAAGTATGCCATGCATAGTAGGCTAGCGGTATACCAGCAATTGCTTTCAAATGCACATATCTTGCTTTTCTATCTTCCGGCAGTTTATCTATCAGTTGTTGTACATCAACAAGCTTATTCCCGACCGAAGCGTAGAAATTACTTCTCCTATTATTTAAATTACCTGAACCTTCATAAACAGTAGATGAGTTACCTGTTGCTGTTACAAACGTCTGTGCCCAATAGTAAATCGCGCGATTGTAATCATAGTAGTACTCAAAGCTATTGTTATGAATACCAAGTACAGCTGCAGTGAATTCATATTCTGGCGGAATACTCAACAGAGCATCAGGATTGGTGTTCTTTTCTGCAAAATCATCTCTATCGCAACCAGTTATCAGAATCGTAGCAAAAATTGCTACGATATATTTTATTGAAAATTTCGTTTTCATATCAATCAATTTAAAAGTTTAAGTACTCAGCAGTATTTAGAAACTACCATTGATCGTAAAGCCCATACTGCGGATATATGGCATACCCGATGTTTCTGTCATGGCTCCCGAACCAGTACCATTTAAATTCATTGGGTTTACACCATCCTTTGCACTGTTATACAAATACAATAGGTTGTTCCCTACAAGCGAGGCACGTAAAGCTCCCAAATAGAATTTCTTAGCTACGTTCTGAGGTAAATCATACCCTATACTAACTTGTTGCAGAGATACCCATGATGATGTAAAGATGGCATCCTCACGAATACCATTACCCCAGCTGTGTCCATTCACATAATAAGCAAATGCGCGTGTCGGCCGAACAATACCCTTATCATACGCTTCCTGATGTGTCATACCAGACAAGTCATAGGTTTTACCATCAAGACCTGTAACGCTTGTTCCTTGTTGATAAACTCCATCTGAGATAATACCGTCAGTTCTTTCCTGACCCGCTGCATTAGTATAACTAATTCCCCCAAGTTCTGTAGTTCTTCCAGGCAATGTACTTTTGGTATTCCCTAGCCATTGACCTAAATCTGTTGTCGTAGAGAATATTTTACCACCAAACTTAGAATCCAACATCACATTAAGCTGAAAGTTTTTATAGCTGAACGTATTCCTCCAGCTTCCCAAAAATTTAGGAACGATTGAACCAAGTGCCGGAGACTTGTCTTGTCCCTGCACGTAGTTAGCAGCACGAACATACAATGTAGAACTGTTACTCGCCGCTCTCAATACTTTCATCCCATTTAAAGGACTATCTATCGGACTACCGTCCGCTCCGGTTGCCTGATATTTAGCATAAGCGTATGGAGCGATAATAGTACCATACTCTCCTCCAACTTTCGCTACAGCTTCGTAGCCATCTCCACCGCCCAGGCTAGTATATTGTAAACCGAATGGAAGCTCTAGTACAGTATTTCTGTTCCGTGTATAATTAATATACGTTTTCCATGAAAAATTCTTAGTTTGTACTGGTGTTGCTGATAGCAAAATCTCAACTCCACGGTTACGCACAACACCACCATTGATAAGAGCACGATCTACACCGGATGACGAAGGAACTCCAAATTCGATAATCTGATCTTTGGTATCCTGAGAGTAATAAGTAAAATCAACTCCGATTTTATTACGGAACATTTTCAATTCTACACCAGTCTCAAATTTATTGGTACGTTCAGGTTTCAGATCCTGATTAGGCAGGGTATTCGATTGATATTGATAGTTGGGAATTGAGTTTCCTGCATTATCTACGTAAGGACCGTTAGCTCCATATGCACCTGTATTAGCCATATAAGGATCTGTACCGTTCCCAACTGCAACATAGGATACTCTCAGCTTACCATAGTCAAACATAGACGGCAACCTGTTTTGAAAAGAATCCGTAAATATCCATGATATGTCGGCTCCCGGGTAGAAATAAGAGTAATTTCCATGTGCATCATTGTACACCAGGGTTGAACTCCAATCGTTCCGTCCGTAGACATTTAAGGTTAGATAGTTTTTATAGGTTGCACTGCCCTGAAAAAATGCAGATGCATTCTGCGTTTCTCTTGGACCTGTTTCTGAACCCTTTGCTGGGTTTTTCGTATTGCTAATCCGGTAAACATCAGGAAGAATACCACCATCTGTCCATAATCTTGCTGATTTTGACTTAGATGTATTCAATTCTCCTCCACCCTGTATCATAAAATCGAAGTTATTCACAGCGATATTGTAATTCAGAATACCTCTGTATCTGCCAACGGTGGTATTTCCTACCGAAGTTTCATAGTATGGATTTGCAAATCCATCATCTCTACCTCTCTTTTTCTTTTCAAAATTAGTACCTAGATAATTGATACTCGCTATACCCTGAAAATCCAGACCCTTCACAATAGGAACTCTCAAGTCTATGCTACCTCTGAGGTTATCATCTGTTTGAAGGGCTTTGTCTTCAAACAAGGTATACCATGCTGATTGAGAAAGTCCACTTAAATCTCTTTCCTTTTCAGAACCACCTTTTTCAGAGATATAATTTTTTAACCAATATTTGGTATCATAGTTACGCGTACCACCGTAAGCAAAATTCCGGAGGATACCGTCACTACCTTGATTCGACGGATTATAAGAGTTACTCCTTACGTATGTTACATTTCCATCCAAAGTGACTTTCCCAAGTAATTTCTGAGTAGCACGCAAGTTTAAGCTATGACGCCCAAATTCGTTGTTCGGCGTTACACCAGTTGAATTGTTACGGGAGTAAGAAAAACGGAATGTCCCATTTTCTGTTCCACCCGATACACTCACGTTGGTGTTATTCGTAACTCCTACACGAAAAACATCCAGGATGTTATTTGGACGTGGGTTGTTTTGTATTAATTGCCCCGTTATATCCCTAACTGTCTGTCCCGTCATTTCCGGACCGAAGTTGTAACCATAAGTGTTGGGGTTCATCGCCAGCTCTCCGGCTGCATTTGTTATAAAATCCCCGCTATAATCTCCTGCTCCAAACTGATTTTGAAAATCTGCGGTACGATAAGCTTTATCCCAAATCGTGGTATGTGATACACTTACTCCAAGCCCCTTCTTAACAATCCCATTCTTTGTCTTGATAAGAATTACTCCATTATTGGCACGGCTTCCGTACAATGCAGTTACAGCCCCACCTTTAAGTACGTTCACAGATTCGATTTCATCAGGACTTATATCTTTAAGTATATTCCCAAAATCCTGTTCTGCTCCTGTATTATGAGCTACAACATCCTGCTCCATAACAATATCATCCACAACAATAAGTGGCTGATTACGGTAAGGATTTAAAGATGCGCTACCACGAATCATGAATCTTGGTGTAGCCTGTGGTCCACCAATACCTGGTTGGATTTGAAGACCAGGAACCATTCCCTGCAAAGCCGAAACCGGGTTGATTGTAGAAGCACGTCTTATTTCGTCTCCTTCTACAGTTGTCGTGCTATATCCCAAGCTCCTTTTGCTACGATCTCCGAAACCTGTTACAACTACTTCATTCAGTGCGTTGTTATCTGGTTTCAAAGCTATGTCAATAGTCTGTAAATCAGCAACGGGTACTTCCTGGCGGAGATATCCTACGAAGCTGAATATCAATACAGATGATTTGGAAGGAACATTGATTTTGTATCTACCGCTGGCATCGGTTGTGGTACCGGTTGTAGATCCTTTTACTACGATGTTAACACCAGGAAGCCCCTCTCCTGTTTCTCCGTCTGTAATTTTCCCGGAAATCGCGATATCGACTGCCGATTGGGTACGTGTCGATTCTAAAATCTTAAAGGAGTCGGCGCTCGCTGTAAGCGGAGTAGCCAACGCAAGGGCGACAAGCATTTGCTGCACTGCCAACCGGGTCATCCTTTTTTTAGATGATGATGGTAAATGATTCTTCATAAGTTTAAAAATTGTTTACGAGCGGGTTATTTGTAACCTTATCTCATGGCCTGATTTTGAAAAATTAAAATTGTACTATTTCCTCTGTGTCACGGCAATTCAGTTTAAAGTAATAGAAAAATTAATAAACAGTAATTTAACACTAAATAATTGTTATTTAAATAGTTGCAAACCAAACAGAGACCACAAAAAGTAGTCTCTGTTTGATATTACCTAAGAAGGGATTACTGTATTACTTAGTGATCCAAAGTTTGGTAGACTCACTATCTGAACCACCCATAGCCAGTTTCCAGTTATCACCGTTATATTGTTGCTCTGTACCCGGATAAACAAATCTTTGGAATGATCCGAAGTTGGTTTGATAAAACTGTGTATTGGAGGTTGCCATAGGCGTCAAGTCACCTGTTCTTCTCTTCAATGTCCATGAATCCCATGGCTGACGGAACTGATCAATCCACAACTGTGCATAGATCTGCTTTAGTGCTGTACTGAGGCTTGCCGTATTGTAGGCAACCGCCGGAGCAGCAAGTAAAGCCGTCATCTCTGCAGTAGTGGCTGTAGCTGCTGCAGGTTTGTTTACTACCCATACCGGAGAAGCAACTGCAATTCCCTTCCACATATCCACAGAAGATTTGATACCTGCTTCATATTCTGTTTTGGCGGTTGCTGCATTTGCAGCCACACCCAACCCACGGTTATACACTTCAGCCTTAATAAAATGAACCTGTGCTTTTGTCAGAATCAATTCGGGAATAGAAGTAATATCCTGCTCAAAGTAAAGGTTGAAAGGAGAATACAAATTACCCGCGCCCTTATTTGCCCAATCAGTATAGCGTTTTTTATCATAAGGAAGTCCACCTTCTGAGCGCGTATTAGCAGTTGGGTTTTGTGGATAAGCTGCCCAGGTTCCTGCATTATTCGACTCATAGAACACTTTTGCACGAGGATCGAAAATACCGCTACCATCAGGATTTTCATTGGACGCCATCAGATTCCACATGGTAGATCCGAAACGCAGGTAACAGTTAGCAGAGAAAGACCATTCTCTCCACTGGAAAGTCAGCCCGGTGATATTGCTTGGCCACATTCCAACATTACTATCCAACAAAGGTTTCGCAAGCGCTTCGGTAATGTGGGTCGTAGCTAGCGCCGTATTTTTATCATACATCGTTACGGCTATGTATAAACGCAGACTATTTGCAAATTTAACCCAGGCACTGATATCACCTTTGAAAAGTGTTTCATAAGAACCCAGGCTTACCTGATTTGCATTCGTACTGAAGTTATCTACTGACCATTTCAGATTCGCCAGAATATCTGTGTAAATCTCTTCCTGAGTATTATACACAGCTTTGTATACCTGAGTCCCCTTTTCTCCTGCAAGAGCAGCATAACCCGCATCCTTATAAGGTAAGGAACCAAAATAATTGGTCATCTTGAAGGATTTGTAGGCCATAATCGTCTTGATCATAGCCGACAAGTTGTTCATAGAGGCAGGATCGGCACTTTTGGCAATACGATCTTCCAGAATACGAACATTGCCCAGCGTGTAATAATAGTTTTCCCACAAAGCCCCGTTCGCATTGTTAAACGGATAGGCACTACCAACAACCGTTGCTTGTTGCGTAATCGGATACAACCAGGAGTTCATCACCGATTGCTCTCCTCCCGTTAGTGGCAGAGAGCTCACCACCGCATTAAAAATCTCGGGAGTGGATGCGCTCGTCGGCTGATCCCAAGGATCGTTGATAGATTCAAAATCGTTTTTGCATGAGGTTACTGATAACAGCAAAGCAACCAAAGCAACACCTGATATTTTTGATATAATTTTCATATTTCTTCAATAAATTTTAGCCGTTCGCTTATAGTCTTGCTTTGATAGAGAAACCCAGGTCGCGTGTTCCCGGGAACTGAGACCACTGGAAACCTTGTGCATTACCTGTTCCGTTGATCGCTTCCGGATTCATGTTCTCAGGCAGCGTAGTAAAGATGTAGAACAGGTTACGGCCTACAAACGAAATATCAAGTCCCTGAAGGAATTTGGTACGTTTCACGATTTCAGAGGGTACAGAGTAAGTCAGCGTTACCTCACGTACTTTTGCCCATGAATTGGTGAACACCTGATTGCTGCGCGGGATTACGTTCACGTTGGACCAGCCACCATGAGAACCCAGGTATTTGTACAGGTAGTGAACAACATCTGTATTCGGCGTACCGTCTGCAAACACCCCATCAATAATTACACCGTGGTTTGCAGTGCTTTCGTCAGGGTAAGTATAAGGCAAACCTCCTCCGTTTCTTTCCTTCAATGTTTCCGGTGACAAACCGTGCGCAATTGAAGCACCGTAGTCAGCTGAGAATAAGTCTCCACCTATCTTGAAATCAGCCAAAACATAAAGGCTTACATTCTTGTAACGAATGGTATTACCAAGTCCCCCGGTCAGCTTGGGCGTTGTATTACCGATTGCAACAGGATCAGCAGTTGTTACATATTGTGTACCCACCACTTTTGTAGGATCGCTTGTATCAAGCACTCTTTTTACAACTTTTTTACCATTCAGATAAGTGTAGTCATAGCCATAAATCGTACCGTAGTTCTGGCCGGCAGTAACATACATCGCTGCACCGTTATTTCCCCACATGTTGGCGATTTCGTAACGATCAATGCCATCTGCAAGAGAAATAACCTTGTTCTGGTTGTGAGCACCATTCAAAGTCACATCCCAACGTAGATTGGTGGACTGTATCGGTGTTGCTCTTACTATAAACTCAAAACCTTTATTAGCTAACTCTCCGGTATTGAAGCGAACTTTTGAAGCTCCTGAAGAAGTCGCAATAGCTGATTCAAGAATCTGACTTGTTGCTTTTGAAGAATAGTAAGTAAATTCAAGATTCAGCTTATTCTGAAGAAAACCCAGTTCAGCACCGATCTCATACGATTTATTACGCTGAGGCTCCAGCAATGCTCCCGGAGGCAAAGTAGTTTGCAGACGACGAACAGGAACACCTCCGAATGCTGCAGGCACAGCACCATCAACCGTGTTTGAAATAACGCCGGCATTATAGGTATACTGAGTCTGGTAAGGATTAGTACCATTTGCACTTTGTGCTGCAGACAGCTTGAACTTACCATAGCTCAACACATTCTGATCTTTCAATGCCGGAATAGCCTCTGAGAATACATAACTCAAACTTGCCGACGGGAAGAAATAAGAGGCTGTTGCAACTGGAAGTGTAGATGACCAGTCATTACGGCCCGTCACCTGCAGAAACAGATAGTTGTTATAGGAAAGATCAATGATACCAAACAGAGAGTTCAGGTTCATGCCGTAACGTGTTTCCTCAATAGTAAATTTAGTTCTATCGATAAAGTTACCCAGGTAATATTTGTTTGGAACAGAGAAAGGCCCATTGTTCCAGTTATTCACACCATGACTTCTGCTTCTCAATGCAGATGAACCTACAAGGATACTTGCATTGAATTTAGATCCGAAGATATTGTCCTTATGCGCTGAAGCAAAACCTTCAAAGTTTACATCCTGGTTATTCACATTTTCCAGACCATACTGACCTTCTATACCTGCCACGTCAGTAGGAGTATATTTGCTTTCAATATTGGTATTGGCCTGACTGATAGATGTGCGACCACTCAGGTTCAACCATGGAGTAACGTCAGCAGAAAGTTTAACGGATCCCAGAAGCTGATTTCTTGTCAGACGCTGGTTGTTTTCAAATACTTTCCAGAACATATCCTTAAATGCATTGTTATTGTAAGGATAGTATCCGAATTTGGATGTGCGGTCAAAGAAGTTTTTGCTACCGTCAGCCAACTTATAAGTATCCAGTTCCAAGGGCTTGTAGTCACGTGACATACCATGGATCATAAAGTTGGTCCAGCCGTTATCACCTGCTGCTTCCGGGGTATTCAAACGCGTATAGTTTGTATAACTCGCTGTTACATCAGCCTTCACCTTTTTAGAGATCGTCAATGAAGATCCAAGATTTACGTTGGTCTGGTTATAATCGCTGTTCGGAACAATCGCTTTGTTGTCCAGGCGAGTAAGACCTACACGAATAGTACCGAATTCACCACCTCCACTGAAAGAAAGGTTGTGCGTTGTGGTGTTTCCTTTGCGGAAAAATGCTTTACGGTTATCCGGTTGAGGGCTCCATGAACGTTTAGTTCCATCCCACCACTGAATTTCAGTACCGTCCAGTTTGTGTCCCCATGAAGCAGCAGGACCATACCAGCTGAACAATTCCCAGGATTGGTAACCTCCCGGAACAGGTCCACCGCTACGGTAGTTGTTGTTTACATCCTGCGCATCCCATGCATAGTTACCAGGGTAACGAGGTTGTCCGTCCGCTGTAGTTGGGAAAGGTTGTGTTGCAGACCATAGTGCTGAAGCTGCGCCATATCCGTACTCATTTTGCACATCCATGTAACGGTATGCACTTGTGGATAGTGTCGAGAAGTTATAATCCAATCCCAGGCCAGGCTTCTTTCCTCCACGCTTGTTGGTAATAAGGATTACACCATTCGCGCCGCGTGCTCCGTAAAGTGCAGCAGCATTAGCCCCCTTCAATACAGTAATATCTTCGATTTCATCAGGATTCAGAAAATTCAGGAATGATCCCCAATCTTTCGGACTCGTCACATCATCACTTTTTCCCTGTTTGCCGCCAATAGGGTCGTTCGTAACCTGGATTCCGTCAATAACGATCAGAGGTTGGTTACTCCCAAGAATACTGTTATTCCCTCTGATCACGATACGTTGTGAACCACCTTGTACACCGTTGGTTGCAGAGATGTTAAGCCCCGCCGACTTACCCATCAAACCTGAAGCCAGATCAGGAGGGCTTGCTTTGGTAAATTCTCTTGCTTCGATTTTCTGAGCTGAATACCCAATCGATTTAGATTCCCTTTTAATACCAAGTGCAGTTACCACCACTTCTCCAAGCTGGGTTGCATCTTCTACAAGAGCAATTTCAATGACGGTTTGGTTTCCAATAACTACTTCTTTAGCTTGAAAACCAATAAAAGAAGCGATGAGCGTACTGCCGGAAGCAGCAGAAATACTGAACTGACCACCAGCATCCGTTGTAGTTCCTGCGCTTGTACCCTTCACAAGAACAGATACACCCGGAAGAGGCTGTCCATCTGATGCTGTAGTCACCTTCCCGGTAATCGTTTGAGCGAATACGGGGGCACTTACTATCATCAGGATAATAAGTCTGAGTAAAAAATTTCGCATAGAATTTTATTGAGGTTATAGTGAATTTTTACCTCTTTCTAAACAATGACCATAAACATTGATAAAAAAGAGAATTATGGCACCAAATTAATAAATTATTTTAATAACTATTATTTGATTCATTAATTTTCTTTTCATAACAACCATAACAACATCGGCACATCATTTGGATTGCCCAAATTTTCTATTGCCTGCAACAGACATCACAAAGGATAATTTCAATTATCCCCAAAACCATAAGACAAAATCAATATTTAAAAATAAAACTATTTTTTATTTAAATAATCCATAAATAGAATACCCATACAATATCCATCCATGAACTACTCCTCAAAGCAGGGAGAGAATTATACGAGAGAAAGCGTTGTCCCAGCCTCCCCAGCAATCGCCTGGTCCAGTTCATCTGCATGACAAATAATTACCTGTGAAACGCCTTGCTCCAGGGCTGCAAAAGCATTATCAAGCTTTGGAATCATTCCCTTATTAATTACCCCTGAGTCGAGGTAATGCGCGTAGGTCTCGGGAGTTAACGAAGCAATCACAGAGTTATCATCCTCTACGTCAGTTAAAACACCTTTTTTTTCAAAGCAGTAAATCAGCTTCACTTCAGCGGTTTGTGCCATCGCTACAGCAGTTGCGGATGCCATTGTATCGGCATTTGTATTCAAAAGCAACCCTTCAGCGCTATACGTCAGCGGAGCGATAACAGGAATAAGGCTACTTGCAAGCAACGCTTCAATTTGTCTATCATCGACTTCTTCAATATCTCCTACATAGCCGTAGTCAATCGTTTTAACCGGTCTCTTGACTGAACGGATGATGCCTCCGTCAGCTCCGGTCAGCCCGATTGCGTTGCAGCCATACGATTGAAGCTGAGCTACCAGATTTTTATTTACAAGTCCGCCATATACCATCGTCACTACATCCAGCATTGCCTTATCCGTAATCCGGCGCCCGTCTACCATCTGCGTTTCAATCTGTAAACGGGATGCCATTTGCGTTGCCACTTTCCCTCCCCCATGCACAAGTATACTCTTCGCAGCAAGTCCCGCAAAACTCTTTAAGAAGCGGGTGCAGGCTTCAGCATTGTCAATTACATTTCCTCCGATTTTAACTACGTATAATGGTTGTGGCATGATTTCCGGTATATTCTCTTGTTTTTGAATCACCAAAGTTAACGCATCCCGAATGAAGTATAAAATGAAATTAAGCCCCGGCAATACGAATCGCTTCCGGTGGTACAATAGCATTATTCCTACCTAGCAGCCGACGGCACAATGAATTTTTTCTTAAAAATAACGTTGAATTACTGTGATCAGGACAATATACTCTAAGTTTACTCTTTGAAATTCTGTCAGTCGTTGCGATTAATTAAGTTACCATATATGAACCGTTATTTTTCATTTCTCCTCGGCCTGTTTGCTTTAGCAGGAAATCTGTCATTTGCTCAGGGAATTCAAAAAGATAAAGCACACTGGACTTACACCTTCTCCAAAAATGAGATAAAGAAAGGTGAAACGGTAGATCTGGTTTTCACAGCCGTCCTTGATAACGACTGGTATATCTATTCTTCTGATTTCGATCCGGATCTGGGTCCCATGCTGACGACATTCGCTTTTGAGAAAAATAAAACTTTTGAAGTCGTAGGTAAACTGAAACCTCAAAATCCCAAGCAGAAATTTGAGGAGATCTGGGGAGGTAATGTACGTTACTTCGATAAAAAAGCTGTTTTCAAACAGACTGTAAAGATCCTGGAAGACAATCCGGTGATCAAAGGAAGTTCAGAATACCAGACTTGCAGCCACACTTCGGGACTTTGTATTCCGGGAAACCAGGATTTCGAATTTAAGGGATTGAAAATTATCGCTGGCTCGACAGAAAATTCAACTGATAGTAATACAGAAGCAACAGTAGCAACAGCTCCATCTGAAGAGGTGGCCGGTGCAGATTCGGCTGCAACGGATGACAACGAAGCTTTGGCTGCCACCACTGATTCCAGCACGGCTGTCTCTACCATTCAAAGCGAAGGCAACACAACGGAAAGTACAGGAGACGGATCACTTTGGGGATTTGCCCTGGCTGCTTTTCTTTCGGGTCTGGTCGCGTTACTGACCCCCTGCGTATTTCCTATTATTCCTATGACGGTAAGTTATTTTACCAATCAGGAAGGTGGCAAAGTGAAAGCGCTGGTATACGGCATTTCTATTATCCTTATATATACACTGATCGGAACAGTGGTTTCGCGCATCAACGGACCGGCATTTGCCAACTTCCTGAGTACACACTGGTTCCCGAATTTGCTATTCTTTGCCATCTTCTTCGTTTTCGGCTTGTCATTCCTGGGCCTGTTTGAAATTGTACTTCCAAGCGGTTTTGTAAACAAAATGGATGCCCGCGCCGACAAAGGAGGATATGCAGGTGTTTTCTTTATGGCATTTACTTTGGTACTGGTTTCATTCTCCTGCACAGGTCCAATCGTAGGAAGCCTTTTGGTAGCCTCTGCCGGTGGCGAAGTGGTGAAACCGATTATCGGTATGGCTGCATTTTCAGCTGCATTTGCTATTCCATTTACCCTGTTTGCATTATTTCCACAATGGTTGAAATCATTACCTAAATCCGGTGGCTGGTTAAATACTGTCAAGGTTGTTTTAGGCTTCCTGGAACTTGCCCTGGCACTTAAGTTTTTCAGTATTGCTGATCAGGTATACCACTGGAGGCTGCTCGACCGCGAAGTTTATCTGGCATTCTGGATAGCGATTTTTGGTCTGTTAGGTTTTTATCTGTTGGGAAAAATCAGAACTCCGCATGATTCTCCATTGGAAAAAGTGAGTGTACCACGACTGTTGTTATCTATCGTCACTTTCACTTTCGTGATTTATATGATTCCCGGCATGTGGGGAGCGCCTTTGAAAGCACTTGCCGGTTACCTGCCGCCACAATCTACAATTGATTTTGATTTGAGCAAACGTGCAACAGGAGCACTGAAGGAGCCTTCGACCGTTTCAAAAAAATATGGTGATCTGTTTCATTTACCACATGATCTGGATGGTTTCTTTGATCTGAAAGAGGCGTTGGCTCATGCTAAGAAAGTCAACAAACCAGTTTTCATAGATTTCACCGGACATGGTTGTGTAAACTGCCGTGAAATGGAAGCACGCGTGTGGCCGGAGCCGGAAGTATTGAAAAGACTTCAGAATGACTATGTGATTGTAGCTTTATATGTGGATGACAAAACTGAATTACCGGAAGCAGAATGGTACACTTCGTCTTATGACAATAAAGTCAAAAAGACAATCGGTGCACAGAATGCAGATCTTCAGATTGTGAAATACAACAACAATGCACAACCTCATTATTGCCTTGTAGATCATGAAGGAAACCTATTGGTAGCTCCTAAAAACTATGATCGCAGCGCAGCCAGCTTCGCGAAATTCCTGGATAGCGGAAAGGCAGAGTTTGCGAAGAAGTGATCGTATACATCAGGCGTTGACACTAAAGATTTCGTATCTTGCTTTTGTAAACTTTGGTACTATGCAACAACTTACTCAAAAGGCTGCTGAATACTTTTCATCCAAGCCCGTGAAGCGTGCGTACGTTTTTGGATCCTTTGCCAGAAATGAGCAAAGTGGTCAAAGTGATATTGATATCCTTGTTGATCTGGATTATGAGAATGGTGCCGACTATTTTGTTTTCATGGAAATGCAGGAAGAGCTTTCTGCAATCCTCAATACCAGAGTAGATCTCGTTAGCTCAAATGGTCTTTCTCCGTTCGTAAAACCTTCTATTGAAAAGGAGAAGAAAATGATTTATGAAAGGAGCTAACGCGGATCAAGTCAGACTTCTACACATATTAGAAGCCATCACCTACATTGAAAGTTTTCTAAACAACAAAGTTAAACAGGATCTCTACGATGATCATCTCGTAAGGTTTGCTGTTGAACGACAATTGGAAATTATAGGCGAAGCTGCTAACCACGTTGATGAGAATTTAAAGCTAAAATTTCCAAGTGTAGAATGGAGAAGAATTGTGGGTTTCAGAAACTTTCTCACTCATGAATATTTTGGAATCGACCTTGAATTGGTATGGGATATCGTCCAAAATAAAATCCCCGAATTAAAAATCTTGATACAAAACATCTTAGCTGAAGTATATCCCAAACTGTAGCCTGAAAGACGATATCTAAAAGTTCTTATATATCTAAACGAAGATTTCGCGCATCATTTTTACTGGTAGCCATGCGGGTAAGGACTAAAGTACAGCAAGAAGCCCGAAGGGCTCCAATCCGAATAACGCCGGGTGAAACCAGGGGAATCGCAATATCCAAATCCTTCGGACAACCCTGGAAGGGTTGAATATCTTCTTCCGATTGAAAGGAAGAGATCCGAAGCACAGAATGTAATAATGTAATTTCATATAAAACATTCAACCCTTCCAGGGTTGATGTAACAGGTTACCAACACATCATCACCCGGATTGCATCCGGGGCTATTCATGTTTTATCCCTATGGGATGATGCATACTCTCAAACATTAAAAAAAGATTTCACGCATCATTTTTAATGGTAGCCATGCGGTAAGGACTAAAGTACAGCAAGAAGCCCGGAGGGCTTCAACATGAATAACGCCAGGTGAAACCCGGGGAGGATGCCAAAATCCGTATCCTTCGGTCAACCCTGGAAGGGTTGAATATCTTCCAAGTGAGGGTTAAAAGCTCATCGCTATCAGCTAAAAAATGAAAACGATGCCTGAACCAACAAGCATCGTTTTCATTTTTAATAAGAGTCCCGGAATTACGCTTCCAGTGCAAACTCCTCTTCCCTTTCTTTATTCTTCTTCTTTGCTCTTTTTGCGAAACGTTCTTTCAGCTTATCTACCACATAGTATACCGCCGGAACCAGGAACAATGTCAGTAATAAAGAACTTGTAAGACCGCCGATAATCACCCAGGCCATACCATTCTTCACCTCAGCACCGTCGCCGGATGCAAGCGCGATTGGGAGCATACCTGCCACCATGGCAATGGTTGTCATCAAAATCGGACGCAGACGTTCTTTCCCGGCTTCAATTAATGCTGCTTTCAGGCCATGTCCTTCTTCCTTAAGCTGATTAGTAAAATCGACAATCAGGATTGCATTCTTCGCTACAAGTCCCAGTAGCATGATCATACCCACGATTGAGAATATCGTCAAACTTTCCATCGTAAGTGCAAGAGCCGTAAGTGCCCCAACCAATGCAACCGGAATGGAGAACAATACCACGAAAGGATAAACCAAACTTTCGTACAACGCCACCATGATCAGATAAATGAGCACGATACCAAGGATCAACGCCACCCCAAGACTGCCAAACGCATCTGCCTGATTTTTCAGGTCGCCACCATATTCAATAGATATTCCCTCAGGAAGCTTAAATGTTTCCATTTTCTTCTGAATATCAGCACCTATCGAACCTGAAGGGCGGCCAATCGCCTGGGAATTTACAGAAATCGAAGACAAGCGATCAATACGTTGCAACACACTTTCTCCCATACCTTCTTTCACCGTTGCAAACTGCGAAAGTTCAAATGTTTGTCCTTTGGTATTTACAAAAGTAAGTCTGCTGATATCTTCTGCTTTCGAGCGATCGAACTTATCCAGACTGATCATGATGTCGTATTCCTTACCATTTTGTTTGAACTTCGAACGGTCGTCACCTCTGAATGCTGTTTGCAATGCCACGCCCACTTCCGCAGCGTTGATCCCTAATTGCGCCATTTTCTCACGATCCAGAGAAACGCCCACTTCAGGCTTCGGATCATCTACGGAGTAATCTACATTTTGTGTTCCGGGTACAGAAGATACAATGTCTTTCACTTCCGCTGCTGTCTTTCTGATCAAAGCCATATCAGTACCTTTGATCGCCACCTGAATCGGAGCCTGACTAGCATTACCGGTAATAGAAGTCGGACTTACAGTCACTTTTACACCTGGTATTTTCAAAATTTCCTTCTGAATGTCAATCCCAAAGTCCTCAGCAGAAATCGTCCTGTGTTTTTTATCAACCATTTTCACGGTCAGACTGGCGATATTACTATTGGATGTCGAACCCAGACCGGTGTTACTATAACCCACATTACTGAACACGTTCGTAACTTCGGGCTTGCTCAAAAGCAATTTTTCAACCTGTTGAGTCACCTGATTGGTTTGGTATACTGAAACCGTTGGCGCCATTTCAATCGTAACGTCCAGTTCACCTCTATCACTTTGCTGCATAAATGCGGCACCAACAAATCCACCCGGAACAAGCGCGATGGCGCCTACGATCAAAGCAAACGAAAGAATGAAAATGTATCTTTTGTGCCCCAGTACCCAAGTCAGGATTCTTCCATATTCTTCTTTAATACCGTCCAAAAAGTTTTCAAAAGCGATATTCATTCTGCCCCACAAACTGTTTTTGTTCAAAACTTCAACCTTACCGAAACGTGAAGCAAGCAATGGAGTAAGCGTAAATGAAACAAGCAAACTCATCAAAGTTGAGAATACAACGACCAGTGAGAATTCTCTCAATATATTACCGATCAGACCTGAAGTAAGTGCCAACGGGACGAACACCACGACGTCTACAAGCGTAATTGCTAAAGCCGTAAACCCGATTTCACTACGTCCATCCAGTGCAGCCTGTCGTTTATTTTTACCCATTTCGAGGTGGCGGTTGATATTTTCCAATACCACAATTGAGTCATCGACAAGAATCCCTACCACCAGCGAAAGCGCCATCAGTGTCATCAAATTCAATGAAAATCCTAATGCGTTCATCAGAATGAAAGTCGGGATCATGGATGATGGCAGCGAAACCAGAATAAACATCGAACTGCGGAAACTATGCAAGAACAACAACATCACGATAGACACAATCAAAACCGCAAGACCAAGGTCGAAAACTACCGCATCTGCAGAAGCCAATGTATAGATAGACTGGTCGGATGCGATATTGAATTTCAGATCAACAGAGGCATACTGGTTTTCCAGACTGGTCAATCTCTCTCGAGTCAGGCGGCTCACATCCACCGCATTCGCATCCGATTGCTTCTGAATTTGCAAAGCCACCGACGGACGTCCGTTGATATGGTTCACGGCTGTCTGGTCTGCGATGCCGTCCACAACCTCAGCTACATCCTTCAAAAACACATCACCACCCGTTGCAGAACGCCCCACAATCACATTCCGAAGATTTTCAACGGTTGTCAGTTTGGCATCAAAACGAATCGATAACTGATCGTCCTGCGTTTTAACCTGACCGGCAGGATATGAAGTATTAGCGCTGTTAACCGCCTGCGAAACCTGCCCAATAGACATTCTATAGGCTCTCAGTTTCTCCTGACTCACATTCACCTGAATCTGACGTTCCGTTCCACCAATGATGGTTACCTGTCCCACACCAGTCACGTTAGAAAGCTGTGATTTCAATTTATCATCCAGCAAATCATAAAGAGCTGACGGAGATAAATTAGCAGTAACCCCCATTCTCAAAACGGGAATTTCGTCTGTTGAGAATTTATTGATTACAGGGCGGTCGGCATCATCCGGCAAAAGTGAAATGGCTTGCTCTACTTTCCTTTGGGCTTCCTGCTGTGCAAGATCCACACTTACACCCTGTTTCAGCTGAATAATTACGGATGAAACCCCTTCCTGAGATGTAGAGTTGATTTTATCCAAACCTTCAATCGCTGATACCGCATCTTCAATATGCTTGGTAACATTGGTTTCAACCTCATCCGCAGCAGCACCACGGTAGGTCGTCATCACGCTGACAACATTTGCCTCAAACTTGGGTAACAAGTTATACGACAATTGTTTATAGCTCATCACACCGAACAGGATCAGCACAGTGAATATTACTGTGATGAAGAGCGGTCTTTTTACGGCTACTTCTGTAATTGACATATTATATCTTTAATTTCTGTGAGAAAAATTACTTCGCAACCTGAACTGTCGCGCCTTCACTCAAATTGATCTGACCTGTTGTGATTACTGTTTCACCGGAAGTAAGTCCTGACAAAACCTCAATCTTATCACCCAATTCACGTCCTACTTCGATCTTACGTTTCCTGGCAACATTGTTTTCCATCACATATACGTAAGGATTTCTGATGCTTTCTACCAATGAACTGCGTGGAATCAGCAATGCCTGGTGACTCGTTTTCTGCAAAAATGAAACGGTTACAAATGTTCCTGCTTTCAATTGACTTGCATTCTGGATCACGATTTCAACCGGATAGTTATGTGATTCGTCACCCTGAGGAGCAATGTAGGAGATAACACCGTCGATGGTTTTGTCAGGATAAACATCTGTTTTAACCTGTACATGTTGTCCTTCTTTCAGTTTATATACATCACTTTCACTCACCATGACCTGCACTTTCAGCCTCGCCACATCCATGATCGTACCCAATGAAGTACCTACATTCACAAACTCACCCGGCTCAATGTTTTTCTTGATTATACGACCGCTGATCGGTGCAGCTACAGATGCATCGCTGATTTGCTGCTTGATCTGCTCGGCCTGATTCAATGCGTTTTCGTAACTGTATTTCGTATCATTTACCTGAATTTCCGTAGCTGCATTTCCTGCAAGCAATTTGGTATAACGATCCGTATCTTTTTTCAGCTTATTGATATTCAGTTCTGTTGCTTCCAGCGACAATTGCTTTAAACGGCTGTCTACTGATACAATAGCAGCTCCCTTATTGACATAAGATCCCAGCTCATATTTCACCGCCATTACCTTACCTGCTGCAGTGGCCATAATCTCCACTTGTTTGTAAGGAATCAGGTTTCCGGTACGTACCAGCTGCTGATCCGTGCTTCCTTCGGTCACTGTCGCTACAGTAACAGGAATAGTCACACCGGTTTTTTCCGGCATTTTATTTTTTGCGTCGATCTTCGACTTATTAGCCACCAGTTTGAAACCAATCAGAATACCAATAATGGCAATGGAACTGATGATGATGATTTTTCTTTTCATGAGTTTGTAGTATTTAGCGCCCGCCCTCTATGCGCCCGCTGTGTATATGGTTTAATGATTGATGCTTTATGGTAATTCAGAATAGAATGTCAGCAATGAGCCCTGCGACTGCTCAATTCCAAGTTGCGCCTGATAGTAACTCAACATCGAATTGATATAATTACTCTGCGCTTCCTTGTAGGACGTTTCAGCGTTCAGTAAATCTGAAAGAGGGATTGTTCCGCCTTTATATTGAAGCGTGGTCACATCATACACCTCCTTGGCAAGCGTTACATTCGCCTCGTCGTTGGCAAGATTAAGCCTTGCCTTCTGAAGCTGCGTGGTTGCATTCTTATTCTGGAATTCGTAATTCTGCATATTCAGCTTCAACTGCTCCTGCTGTGTCATCAGATTCAAATCAGCCTGACGGTATTGCGCGTCTCTTTTGAAACTATCGAAAATGGGGATATTCAATTTGAGACCGATAGCTCCGAAACCGAACCAGTTACCCCAGGAAGCACCGAGACTATTGCCCAATGCCTGCATACCGTAACGGCCAT
The DNA here is from genome assembly GCF_003383615.1 of Dyadobacter luteus. GTDB lineage: Bacteria > Bacteroidota > Bacteroidia > Cytophagales > Spirosomataceae > Dyadobacter > Dyadobacter luteus. The sequence continues at coordinate 95,693 of NZ_QNUL01000006.1, read as the reverse complement.
ACACCGAAAGCTTAGGCAGATAGCCTGCTCTGATCCGATCCTTTTCGATATTCTGCAGTTGCATTGTAACCTGTTGTGATTTGTAGGCAGTCAGATTCCCAGGATCAAAAGCACCAGGTTGGTATACCTGAAATGGTTTACTCAAAGGGTTGTCTGTCAATTCAATGTTTTCAGCCATAGGCATACCCATATCGAGTTTCAACTGATTTTCCGCCAATGAAAGGTTGTTTTCTGCCAATGTCAGCTGTGATTGAATGTTATTCAGACTCACTTTGGTACGGTCATAATCTACTTTTTTGATCACTCCGTTATCCAGTTGCAGTTGCAGCGTTCCCAGGATTTGTCTGGTTTTATCCAGATTGTCTTTCAGCAAATCGATCTGCTGCGTTGTTACAAATACCTGATAGTAATCATTCGCAACATTGTAAATGATGCTCTCTTTAATATTCTGAGAGTTCAGCTCTGCATTTTTCAGATTAGGCTTATTGGCTTTCAAACCTGTAAGCAATGCCTGATCAAATATCACCTGTTCTGCCTGAGCGCTTACGTTCGTCGAATACTTCGTACCCAATGCCACCCGTACATCTTCTGTTCCGCCCGTAAAGCTTGCAGGCAAAACTGTAGACTGTAGCTTAATGTTATCGTCCAGTGCACCGGAAGCATTTACCTGCGGCAGATATCCCGCCAGTGCTTCCCGCGCCTGCTGTGTTGCTACACCCTCTTTAATTTTCCCTAACCTAACGTTACCGTTATTTTTCAGTCCATATTCAATACACTCTTTAAGGCTCAGTTTCGTTTGTGCTAAAAGTGTGTTCGAGAAGGCCATTAAACTCAGGATTAAAACAACCCGATTCTTTTTCATCTAATTAGTATTTTCTGTGGCTATTTTTGTATTTAGTTGACATATCTACTGGTGATATATCAACCATTATTTTAAACATTTACTTTTTCAATAATTCCTTCCATTCTGTTCAGCAGAGAAAGTAAGGTCTTTTGTTCTTCCTCTGTATAGTACTCCATAATCTGCCTGTGAAAAGCAATTGCCAGCGCCTGTATTTTTTCACATACAAATTTACCGCTTGCTGTCACCGAGATCAGATTCTTTCTTTTGTCCTCTATATCACTTTCAATCTTAAGGAAACCATCTTTGCTCAGAGTCTGCACAGAACGCTGTATACCAGCCTTATCCTTCTGCAAAACATTTGCTATATCCTGTTGCGTAATATTATCCTCTTTAAAATACACAACCATCAATATCGGTATCTGCTCCGCCTGAACCGGAATTCCTTCCGAAATCAGAGCTGAGTTCATTTTTTTAAATACCAGCCTGGTCACATTCCCTAACTTAAACTGCAGGGAATTCCTCATTTCTTCTCTTATCTTATTTATTTCCGCCATTGGATGTCAGGGTGAATGAATTGTGTTACAAAAGTAAAACAAGTTGATACATCAACCAAATTGTTGAATATTAATTTTTGATGAACGGTTTATTTTGATGATCAATGAAAAACCCCGCCATGTTGCTACATGACGGGGCCGTTATAATCCTATTACTTTTTGCTGACTACTTACCCAATGTTTTGATAAGCATTCCTTTTTCTACGCGTGCATTCAGTTCCATTCCATTCAGTATGGCAAGGTCGCCAAGTTTTACGTCAGGCATGTTGTAGTCCTTCAATGTTTCCTGTAAAGTTCCGCTACGCTGAACCGTTTTAATTCTGATTCTCTCTGGCTGGCGATTCAATATATTCGCGTCACTAACCGATTTGAATCCCTGAGCAACCGACCTGAACTGATTAACGTTATTGTCGAAAGTCGCTGCCGTAGCCACACCATGCAGCGCATAGATATTACCACCGTATTGAATCAACCATGAAGCTACTTTCGTGGTGGCTTCGGCTGTTTGCTGCTGCCCTTGCTGGCCCGCCTGTGTCGAAATTAAGGCAATTGCTGGATTCCCGTTGATGGTTACCTTGTTATTTTCAGCTACCTGAAGGTTATAATTTTTAATAACTGCCTGAGCAGCTTCGTCCAACGACTTACCTTCTCCCATTGTAAAAAGCATCATCGACTTTCCGTCTTTGGCAGCCATCTGGAATTGTGCAGGCGTATTTTCATACTGCCATCCCGATGGTACAGGGAATTGCAGTTTCAACTCAGGATGGTAGAACTGACCATTCTCCACAAAACCCTGTTTCGGGTCTTCACCATAAATAATACCATCTATTCTTTTCAGATATTGATCGCGGTTGATAGCGTAGTTGCCCGGTGTCGCCTTCTGGTATTCTGTAGCAAGTGCCTCTACCTTTTTCTGACGGTCGCCCGGATCCGGGTGCGTCGACTGGAAAGTTGGGATACTTTGTCCGCTTTTGGCACTGATTCTCTTCAGCGTACCAAAAAAGTCGGCCATCTCATGGGCATCGTATCCGATCTTACTGGAATATCCCACACCGATTTTGTCTGACTCTGTCTCGTGATCCCGGCTATAGCTCAGGAAAAGCGCCTGAACTGCCTGAGCAGCCTGATCGCCCATACTTCTAATCTGAGGCGAGAGCACCATTCCGGCCATTAGTCCAACCTGGCCAATAATCTGTGAAGTTTGTTGCCGTGCTGAGTGACGCGCTGTAACGTGCCCTATCTCGTGACCTAAAACACCGGCAAACTCAGCTTCATTATTGAAGTGTGCCATAATACCTCGCGTAAAATACACATAACCACCAGGAACGGCGAACGCATTTACGACAGGAGAATCAACGATGTAAAATTTATAATCAAGCTCCGGACGATGCGAAATCTTGCCCATCGCAACTCCTTTGTCATTGATGAAGGCCTGCAGATTTTTATCATCGTATAAACCCATGGAAGCAACAACCGCCGGATGTGATTCCGCTCCGATTGCAAGCTCCTTCTCCTTCGACATTAAAATAATTTCCTTTTTACCTGTTACCGGATTTTTAGAGCAGCCCGATAGCATGCCCACAGCCAGAATCCCGCTCAGAAGCTGTAATTGTACTTTCCTTTTCATATAAGTATTAGGTGGTGTGTTGCTTGTAAGTTTTGCCAAATTAAACAAGTCTGAACCGATTCTCAAAGAATCATGCCAAGAGCTTCATTATATACGTCACCGATGTGAAGGGGTAACTCTTTATATCGATTAAAGAACAGAACGTTATTATTTATTACCTTCGCTGGTTATGAACCTGTTTCCTGACTGAATGATATCTGACAGGTATTTGAAGAGATTATGAACAAAAAGAAAACCACATTCAGTTTACTTCCCCGCTGGCTGATCCGATTTGATTTTTTTGGTCTCTTCGAAAAAGATCCTTTTGGCAATTACCTTGCCATCAAACGCTTCTTCATCTTTATCATTGGCTGGTTTACCTATTACCGGTATACGGCAGTGAATAAAATTCAGATCAAAGGTGCCGACCAGCTTCTGAATCTGCCTGATCATGGTGTATTATTTCTTTCTAACCATCAAACCTACTTTGCAGACGTAATCGCATTCTACCATATTTTCTGCGCAACCAAGTGGGGATATAAAGATACCATCTCTCCACCCTTCTATTTATTCTCACCCAGAGCACGTTGCTATTATGTAGCTGCTTCGGAAACCATGAAAGAAGGAATTTTGCCCAAGTTATTCAGTATTGGCGGCGCTATTACCATTGAGCGATCATGGAGGGCTAACGGAGAAAACGTGAAACGCCAACTCGACAACTCTGCTCAGGATAAAATTGGAATGGGGCTTGATCATGGCTGGGTAGTAAGTTTTCCGCAAGGCACCACCAAACCTTATGCGCCTATCAGAAAAGGTACCGCTCACCTCATCAAAGACCATCAGCCCATTGTCATTCCGGTTGTCATCAACGGTTTCCGCCGGGCATTTGACAAAAAAGGGTTACGTTTCAAAAAGCGGAATACCAAACTGACTGTTCATTTTAAAGAACCTATGCATTTTCTACCGGATGAATCACTGGAAAGTATGATAGAAAGGGTGACCAAAGCCATTGAACAGGAGCCTCCCAAAGAAAACAGTACCACGAAAGCGGTTGAGGAATAGTGATGGTACACGTTTTGTAAACTATTCACTTTACATCATTCAATTTCTTTGCAATGGGACAAAAAGTACTAATTACCGGAGGAACCGGGCTTATTGGCAAACGCCTGACTGAATTACTGCTTCAAAGAGGTTATGAGGTTGCCATTCTGAGCAGAAGTAAAAAAGACATCCCATCTGTGAAAGTATATGAGTACGACACAGAAAAAGACTATATAGAAAATGGTGCACTTGCAAATACGAGTCACCTTATCCACCTTGCAGGCGCTGGCGTGGCAGATGAACGCTGGACTGAAAAGCGCAAAAAAGTCATTCTTGATAGCCGTATAAAACCTGTAGAGCTCATCAATCGAAAACTGAAAGCCGAACAGATATCCCTAAAATCATTTATATCTGCTTCAGGAAGCAGTTTCTATGGTGAAGATTCAGGAGATAAGCGAAACACCGAAAAAGATCCACCCAACAGTGATTTTCTTTCTTTTGTAACAGTGGAATGGGAAAAAGCTGCCGATATAATCGCAGACACAGGAGTACGTACTGTCAAACTAAGAACCGGTATTGTACTGAGTGAAGATGGAGGTGCTCTGGCAAAAATGGCACAACCTGCGCGTTTCGGCTTTGGAGCTCCGCTTGGTTCCGGCAAACAGTGGGTGTCATGGATCCATCTGGACGATTTATGCAGGATGTATATTGAAGCGCTGGAAAATGAAACATGGGAAGGCGCTTATAATGCCATTGCTCCTGGTCCTGTCACCAATGCACACCTGACCAAACTCATCTGCAATGCACTGAATCGCCCGCAATGGCTACCCAATGTTCCGGCTTTTGCACTCAGATTGGTATTCGGTGAAATGGCCAATGTGGTTCTGGGAAGCAGTTACGTTATCAATGAACGCATAGCGAACGATACGGACTTCAAATATCAGTTTACAGATCCTGAGTTGGCACTGCAGGATATTTTAGGCAAGAAATAATCAATCTATTCTTCTTCCTCATCTTCCGGATTTGCCTGTACTGTGGCCAACCACTTTTGCCGCTGTAAACCGGCCCTAAAATCATCCAGCTCATTGAGTTGAATATTGCCATTTGTAAAGGTTGTCATTTGCAACCCGACAAATGATAGTGCTTCATTTAACCTCTCTTCGAGCGGAATATTGCCATAAATACATTCACGCCAATACCATTCAAGAGATTCACCCGCTACTTCTTCAGCAATGCCAATGTAATCTTCGATGGTATAGCCAACAAATGGTTTTCCGAACCGCAGCCAGAGCAACCGCATGATATCGTCCAGAGATTGTGCATGATCTGTTTTCTTTCTGATGTAAAGATCAAGAATCAGCGCAACCAAAGCTCCTTTATGATAAACTGAAACTTTACGATCAGGAATTCCTTTTTCATATCCGTCAAGCCATAAATCAAAAGAAGATTCTACCAATGATTGGCTTGCTGATGCGCTATGTTCAAAGTGTCGTTTCATATACACCTGCAACTCTTTCAGATAAGCAGCATCGTCAAAAACCCCTGAACGTTTTAGAAATAAATCCCCGTAATACGTCGTGCAACCCTCTGCTACAAAACAGGTAGCAAAGTAATTTTCTTTCGTAAAGTCATAAGGCAACATTTCCTTCGGACGAATCCGGATGATATTCCAGGCGTGAAACAGCTCGTGACTACTTACGCCAAGTAAATCCGTATACAGCCCTTCGCCTTCATCGTCTGGTCCCAGAACCACCATGGTAGAATTACGATGCTCTACACCATGGTAAAAGGCAGTCGGTAAAATCAGATTCAGAAAATGGTAATCCTGCTCCGGGAATTCTCCCATAGTCGCGATTTGCTCCCGTGAAAATCTCCTGAAATCCCTCTCAATACGTTTCCAGTTGGGCTTCAGATTACCATGCATCCAAATACTAAATCTCACATGATCAATCTGATAATCACATTTTTGTAAGCTCTCTGAGGCCAGCAGGGGACTATCGACTAATTCGTAAAAATCTTGTGCACTAAGGATATTAGCGTAAGCAGTTGGTATGTTATCAACAATATTCCAAAAAGAACCCAGTCCGCATGCGATAGTGTAATCTTCAGGAAGTTCCAGTGTAACTTTACACGCATCATTTATTCTTCCTTCTGTATAAAAACAGAAGTTGATAAAATTGAGATACCAAAGCTCAGCATCCACATAGCTGCTTCCCGCATTCTGAATAGCCGCATAGTAGGTATAGTTAACCCGTACCTCATCTTCCCCACCTGTTTCCAGTCGCCAGCGGTCTTTTGTAACTTTGCTCAGCGGTAGTTTCTTCCCTGTTTTCGAGATCGCTTCAATAAATTGAATATTTTTGGCAAAATTCTGAATTTCGTAGCGCCCTGGTCTCCACGCCGGAAGCTGGATTTCAATATAATCACTGCTTATTTCCGGTATTGTATAAGTAATGGATAGAAAGTGAGAAGAGGGATCGCTGACAGAAATATGATAATGCATAGATAATAAAACAGGATTAAAGGAGGAAAACCGGATCAACAAACCAAAATCAGGCTTTTTTACGTTAAACGTACAATTATATAAATAAACACATTATTACATGAAAATTAAAATCCTCCTTTCATGCCTTATTACGGCAGCTCTGCTGTCAGCAACACAACTATTTGCACAAACTGAAGAATATTATCGCCCGGATTCATTAAGAGGAGAGCAAAGGGAAAGACAGGAAATTCCTCCGGTAGAGAAAAGAGAAGTGGTTGAAAAAAAGAAGGACGTTGATTTCAAACAACTTCCTTTTATAGATCGCCTGAGACTCGGCGGTAGTTTTGGATTAAGTTTCGGAACTGTCACAAATGTGAACTTGTCGCCTATGGCGGGTTATGAACTTACCGAAAAGCTGGTGGCGGGTGTAGGACTCACAGGAATGTATTTTCGCTCCAGATATTACAATATCAATACACTCTACTACGGCGGACGCGGTTTTCTGATGTATAACGTGTTCCCGATGGTGAATTTGGTAGGGGAAATAGAAGGAATGAACGTTGAAGCGTCTTATCAGAAAAGAAAATGGCTTGCTTCTCCACTTCTGGGCGCTGCTTATTCTCAACCTGTAGGAGGCCGTTTCATTAAAGCCGTACATCTTACAGTCCTGTACAACCTGAGCTACCACAATCAGATCGACCAGTACAGCGGACAAAATTTGTCGCCCTACAGCAGCCCATTTGTTTTTCGGGTTACATTTCTTTAGACAACATTACAATTTAATAAATACGAGCAGGGCAGTAATTGCTACAGCAAGATTCAATCAATATGGAAAATCCGGTTTTAATTTTTGGTGCAGGAGATATAGGTGTGCAGGCACTGGATATATTCAGACGTAACAATGTATTAGTATATGGTCTTCTGGACGACAATAAAGATTTGCACGGTCAGGAGTTTTCTGATGTCAGTGTTTTAGGTGACACCGACGACCCCGGCTTTGTAAATATCGTAGGCGAAAAGTGTGAAGCATTTGTAGCCATTGGAGAGAAATCGGTACGTGAGCGTATCGTCGAAACACTGGTAGAAGATCGTAAGATCATGCCGGTAAACGCAATCCACGATACAGCTGTCATTTCTGAGATGGCTGAAATAGGTCATGGTAACCTGATTGCTGCGCGTGTAACCATCGGGGCAAAGTCTAAAATCGGCAACCATTGTCTGGTGCAATCGGGCGCTATACTTGACACATGGGTACAGGCAGGAAATTTCGTTACCATTGGCAGTGGCGCTATCATCAATGATCGCGTAAAAATAGGAGAGGGAGCGTTTATAGGATCAGGCGCAGTGATTGTTGCAGGCATTGAAATAGGAAAAAATGCCAGAATCGGTGCAGGCTCTGTGGTGATTGAAAACGTACCTGCAAAGGCGACCTACTTCGGGAATCCGGCTAAAAAAGTTTAATTGCCACGGATTAAATCCCCGTTTATGGCAATTTTTTATTCTTAACGGAATAACACTTAAAGCTACTATAAACCTCTCTGAGCGAAAGTCTTGGGTATCGTTCAGAGGTTTCAGTTAATAAATCAATAAAAAACACCATTACTTTTTTTTATTGATATGAAAACCCATTACCTTTGCAGTCCTTTTGTCAGAAATAGTGAAAGAGCTAAGTAAATACAACATAGACATTTACGGTTTGGAAGACAAACGGTATGACTATGACATGGAGTCGGGTGATGCGTTTTTTGAGGAGCTGGAGCAAGATATTATCGAGCACGGGCACTTCAAGACACATATTGAGCTGAACAAATCAGCAACCATGATCCAGCTTCATTTCCAAACAGAAGGAATACTCGGACTGGTATGTGACAGGAGTCTGGAACCTTACGACGAGCCATTTATCTCAGATGAAAAGCTCATTCTGAAGTTCGGCGATCACAACCAGGAGCTGACAGACGAGATTGAGATTATAAGCAGAAATACCAACCGCATCAATGTAGCGCGTTATGTTTTTGAATTTATAGCACTTTCTCTGCCGGTTAAGAAAATTCATCCGAGCTTGCGAACTGAGGATGACGATGCGTTTTCAGAAGATGAGGAAGAAGCAGTGCTGGTTTACTCTTCCGAAGACCTGGAAGACGAACAAGAGGAGAGTAATGAAGAGCAGGTTGATCCTCGTTGGGAAGCTCTGAAAAAATTAAAAGGAGAATAGTACAGGCTCTAAAAGCCATCTATATATAAGCAAGTATTTCAATATCGAATATTAACAAAGAACATAAAGCATCATGGCACATCCTAAGCGGAAAATTTCCAAAACCCGTCGCGATACACGCAGAGCTCATGACTTCCTAACTGGTAAGCAATTAGGAGTTGACGCTTCAACAGGTGAAATCCACCAGTTGCACCGTGCACACGTACACGAGGGCAATCTGGTATACAGAGGAAAAGTAGTGGTTGAAAATTACTCCAAAACGGTTTAATTTTTACCAGTGAAGATATCAATTTCGCAACAGCCGTATAAAAGTTGTTGCGAAATTCTTTTTTACTAAGGCACAACTGCTAAATTTACACCTTAGATTTCTAAACTTATTTGTATAAAATAACTGCGTGTAAATGAAAATTGCGGTAGATGCTATGGGGGGAGATTTAGCTCCACAAGCCATTGTTGAAGGGGTAATACAGGCCGCTTCGGAACTACCATCGGAAGCACGGATCGTGTTGATCGGCCGGGAGAATATTATTTTGGACATTTTCAAACAAAATAACTTTACTCCGGTTAATATTGATATAGTTCATGCGGAGGATGTTATTGAAATGGGTGAACACCCTACCAAAGCACTTTCACAAAAACCAAATTCCAGTATCGGAATAGGCTTTCGTCTTTTAAAAGAGAAGGAAGTTGACATTTTCTGTAGTGCAGGAAACACAGGTGCAATGCACGTGGGAGCACTATTCAGTATAAAAGCAATTGAAGGAGTTTTACGTCCCGCTATTGCTGGTTTTGTTCCCCAGGTAGGCGGTGGGCATTCTATTATGCTTGACATTGGCGCCAATGCAGATTGTAAACCTGAGGTACTATCTCAATTTGGCGAAATAGGATCTCTATTTGCTCAGCATACCTTCCAGATTGACAATCCGCGTGTTGCCCTGATGAACATCGGTGAAGAAGAACAAAAAGGTTCTCTTACAGCACAGGCCACCTATCCCCTGCTTAAAGCAAACAAAAAAATCAATTTTATCGGTAACATTGAAGGTAAAGACCTCTTCAATGATAAAGCTGACGTCATCGTTACTGATGGTTTCACTGGTAATATTTTGTTCAAACTGGGCGAATCGCTTTATGATATCATGAAAAAGCGGGGTATTCAGGATGACTTTATTGACCAGACCAACTATGAGTCAATTGGTGGCAGTCCGATCATCGGCGTGAACGGGAACGTAATGATCGCACATGGCGTGTCATCTCCTCTCGCAATCAGAAATATGATTGGCTGGGCATATAAGCAGGTGAAGTCAAAAGCTTACCAGCATATTGCACAGGCACTTAACTAAAATGATGACTGAAACGCCTATACCTTTAAATAGACACTGTCTTTTACCACAATCCAATCGGATTATGATTGTTATAATTGAACCATGACCCAAATCAGAGCCTCTATTACAGGAATACAAGGGTATGTGCCTGACTACATTCTGACCAATGCCGAATTGGAAACAATGGTCGCTACCAATGATGAATGGATTGTTAGCCGTACAGGTATCAAAGAAAGGCGTATCCTCAAAGGTGAGGGCTTGGGAAGTTCGCATATGGGTGCAGAGGCAGTAAAAGGATTATTGGCCAAAACCAATACTTCCCCGGAAGAAATCGATTTACTGATCTGTGCAACTACTACACCTGATTTTATTTTCCCCTGCACGGCCAATCTGATCTGCGACATGGTCGGTATCAGAAATATCGGAAGTTTTGATATTCAGGCTGCCTGCTCAGGATTTGTTTACGCTTTGACGCTGGGTTCTCAGTTTATTGAAACCGGAAAATATAAGAAAATAGTGGTGGTGGGTACTGATAAAATGTCTGCCATAGTAGACTATACCGACCGCAAAACCTGTATTCTTTTTGGTGACGGAGCCGGAGCTGTATTGCTCGAACCTGATGCTGAAGGATATGGCATTATTGATTCAATTATCCGCTCAGACGGAGTGGGTTATCCTTATCTGCATCAAAAAGCAGGAGGTAGCCGCTATCCGCCCACACATGAAACAGTTGAAAACCGCTGGCATCATGTATACCAGGATGGAGCGCAAGTATTCAAATTTGCTGTGACGAACATGGCTGATGTCTCTGCCGAAATCATGGAAAGAAATAACCTGGCGAGTGAAGATGTGGCGTGGCTGGTTCCGCACCAGGCCAATCGCAGGATTATTGAAGCAACAGCCAACAGAATGGGTGTGAGCATGGACAAGGTGATGATGAATATCCAGAAATACGGAAATACTACCGCGGCTACAATTCCATTGTGCCTGTGGGATTACGAAGCTCAGCTAAAAAAAGGTGATAACCTGATTCTCTCTGCCTTTGGCGGTGGATTTACCTGGGGTTCGGTATATTTAAAGTGGGCTATCGGTGCTTAGTTTTGCATGAGATACCTGCAATTTTGATTAACACAATTTCGAATAATTTATTAACTTAAAATGGCAACTACAGCAGATTTGCGTAACGGACTGGTGATAAACTTTAACCATGATCTTTTTCAGGTTATCGAATTTCAACATGTAAAACCTGGCAAAGGAAATGCTTTTGTTCGTACAAAACTGAAAAGCCTTACATCCGGTAAAGTACTGGATAATACATTTTCGTCAGGTGCTACAATCAGCCCGGTACGTGTGGAGCGCCACAAGTTCCAGTTCCTGTACAAAGACGATGTTGGATTCAACTTTATGAATTCCGAAACTTTTGATCAGGTGTTGATCGACGAAAAACTGATCACCAATGCTGATTTGATGAAGGACGGACAGGAAGTTGAAATCCTGATCAACACTGAAACAGATGCTGCTTTGCTTTGCGAATTGCCTCCTTTCGTTGAGCTTGTTGTTACATACTCTGAGCCAGGTCTGAAAGGTGATACTGCCAACTCTCCTAAGAAAGCTATCGAAGTTGAAACCGGCGCAAGGATCATGGTTCCTTTGTTTATCGAAGAAGGCCAGAAGATCAAGGTAGATACACGTACTTACGACTACGTAGAACGCGTAAAATCATAATTTCATTTTTAAGTGAAGTACTGATTCTCTTGGCAACAGGAATAATCATGCGTCTGTTCACTGTTAAAAACTCTGTAAATGGAAACTAAAGAAATTCAAAAACTAATCGACTTCATTGCTCAGTCTGGTCTGGATGAAGTAAATATTGAAACCAACGAATTAAAAATTAAGGTGAAGAGATTCGGCACAGCTCCTGTTGTGTACGCGTCAACTCCTCAGGTTGCAGCTCCGATAGCAGCACTTCAGGCTGCACCAGCAGTACAGGCAGCGGCGCCTGCAGCTCCTGCAGAGTCAGCACCTTCGTCTAACCTGATCACGATTAAGTCACCAATGATCGGAACTTTCTACCGTGCATCAAGCCCTGAAACTCCGGCATTCGTAAACATCGGCGATGAAGTGAAGCCTGGTAAAGCAGTTTGTGTGATCGAAGCGATGAAACTTTTCAACGAAATCGAATCTGAGATTTCAGGAAAAATCGTGAAAGTATTGGTTGAAAACGCAACTCCTGTTGAGTTTGACCAACCTTTATTCCTTGTTGAGCCTGCATAAGGCAATGGACGATCTGTAAAACTTAATTGATTTTCATGTTTAAAAAGATACTCATTGCTAACAGGGGCGAAATCGCCCTCAGAATTATCAGAACCTGCCGTGAGATGGGCATTAAAACGGTAGCTGTATATTCAACAGCTGATCGTGACAGTCTTCACGTACGGTTTGCGGATGAGGCCGTTTGCATAGGTCCTCCTCCAAGCCGTCAGTCTTATCTGAGCATTCAAAATATTATATCTGCAGCGGAAGTTACCGGCGCCGATGCAATTCACCCGGGCTACGGATTTTTGTCTGAAAACGCTGAATTTTCACAGATCTGTGCAGACTATGGCATCAAGTTTATTGGTGCTACTGCAGCTCAGATCAACGGAATGGGCGACAAGGCTACTGCGAAAGCGACAATGATTGCAGCAGGAGTTCCTGTTGTACCAGGATCGGAAGGATTGCTTGAATCGGTAGAACAAGGTAAAAAACTTGCTGAAGGTATTGGTTACCCTGTCATCGTGAAGGCAACAGCCGGAGGCGGTGGTCGTGGTATGCGCGTGATCAACAAGCCTGATGAATTCGAAAAAGCATGGAATGATGCCCGTATCGAATCAGCAGCAGCATTTGGAAACGACGGTTTGTACCTTGAAAAGTTTGTTGTAGAGCCACGTCACATTGAAATCCAGATTATCGGAGATCAGTATGGCAAAGTTTGCCACCTTTCTGAACGTGACTGTTCTATTCAGCGTCGCCACCAGAAACTGGTAGAGGAAACTCCTTCACCAATTATTACGCCTGAACTTCGTGAGAAAATGGGTGCTGCCGCCATTAAAGGCGCACAGGCTATTGGTTACGAAGGCGCAGGAACAATTGAATTTCTGGTTGACAAATTCGGTGAATTCTTCTTCATGGAGATGAATACCCGTATCCAGGTAGAGCACCCGATCACGGAAGAAGTTACTGATTTTGACCTGATTAAGGAGCAAATTAAAGTAGCAGCCGGTGAACCTATTTCAGGTGTTAACTACACACCGAAACTATATGCCATGGAATGCCGTATCAATGCGGAAGATCCTGCAAATGGTTTCCGTCCATCGCCAGGTAAAATTACCAATTTGCACTTCCCGGGAGGACACGGTGTTCGTATCGACAGCCATGTGTATACGGGATATACCATTCCGCCTAACTATGATTCCATGATTGCGAAGCTGATCGTAAGCGGACAGTCACGTGAAGAGGTACTTACCCGTATGAAAAGAGCTTTGCAGGAATTTGTTATTGAGGGAATTAAAACCACAATACCATTCCACATCAAGCTTATGGATGATCCGGGCTTCAAATCCGGAAACTTCACAACAAAGTATCTGGAAACGTTTGATTTTTCGACATTGTAGGTAAAACTGATTTCTCAATAGAAATCATCCAACATATAAATAGTCCGGACATTGATAAAGTGTCCGGACTATTTTTTTACTATATCACTCATTCCCCCTCCTGCTACTTCCCTCAGAAGGCTTCCTGGCAGGTTGCTCTGTATTCCTTGGCGTCTGCCTTGATGGTGCTGTATTCGTCGGGCGGGTATTGCGTTCCGGTGTAACTGCGGGTCGCGTATTCTGCCGCGCTCCTGGCGATGGTCTCTCTACATTGGGTCTTACAGCTGGCCGGCTCACGTCAGGTCTGCTTCCCTGTTGTGGATTCGATGGCCTTGTTGAAGGTCTTGTCACCTCAGGACGTGCCGTGCCACTTCCCGGACGGATTATTGGCCGCGTTACTTCCCTGTCAGGTACCGACGGACGTGTATTGCCGGCTCCAGGACACGTTACTGGCGGTCGGGTGACTTCTTTGTCAGGTATACCTGGTCTGCTGTAGCCATTTCCTGAGCCGGGTCGGGTTACAGGACGTGTGTTGCTTCCCGCTCCCGGGCGCTCATATTGATTACCCGGACGGCCAGGGTTCGGTATTATACTACTTCCCGGATTGGGTCGCGTTGAGGGTCGTCTTGCAGGAACATATACATTATCTCTAGTTGCGACTACGTACTTTCTGTCGCGGTATAAATTACCCGGATTTGCATAATGCCCATTTGGCCGACCGTCTCCGTTACGCGGACGGTTGATTGAAACTGCAGGGCGTGGTCTGTTGCCATATACCGGACGCGGATTGCCTCTATCGCCATAATAACCTCCATTCCATCCCCATGGGCGATGCGGAGGACGGAAAGCAGGAGGACCAAACCAACCTCCTCCATAATAAGGCCGTGAATAACCGTAATGATACCATCCCACATTGAAGCCAAGCCCAAAACTCATAGACCAACCCGTCCATGGGTTATAATGCATGCCAAATCCCCATGTTGCTGGTCTGGGACGATAGTAACGCCCTCTCCAGGGTCGGTAACGCCAGCCTGTACCCCACACTATGGTAGGGCCATAAATGTAATTGCCCATATACCCTCGCGTGTATCCAACGTAGACATATTGAGGCGTACTTTCATAAATGTGCACATATCTCGCATTGTAAGCGCTGCTGCTCGGCGGGATCCTGTCCACATCGGAGGGGCGTTCATTAGCGACCCGCCACGGGCCAAATGCACTGTTTCCAACAAACCATATTCCATTTTCTAAAGCAAAAAACCGGTTGTCGGCAGTGCACATCACAGTGATATTACTGTTTTCTGCAATGGCCAGACTTGTGTTTTGAATAGCTTCAAACTGCGGGTTTCCGTCATAATTCACTTCTACCTGTGCGGTATTACGATCTACCTTCGCAGTTTGCGGAATCTGCGCTTCCATTACTGCGTCATAGGCCTCATCGGTTCCTGCAACACTTGCCAGCACGCCGTCTTTTTCTGAACCGGCAGGAATGTCCGCAAACGCTTTCGGTAAGTTATTCTGTGATACAAATTCCCATGGTCCGTTTAAAGAGGTACTTCTATACCAGCGACCTGCGATCAGAATATAGTTCTTCTGGGTATCAATATCTTTAAAAATCTCATCCAATGAATTATTCACATACAGCAATGGAGAATTCGGCACAGATTGATAAGTTGGCTTGCCTTCTGTTTGTATGAGTTCGGCAGGTTCCGTCACAACAAGAATATCAGTAGGCGTTGTAAACTGGCTTACCGTATCATTCTGTTTTTCAGCATTTTTCTCTTCCTCCTTCATTTTTTTATCAATCGCTTTGATGGACGAAGGAAGAGATTTTACATGAGCCCAGCCATCTTTCACACGGCTGGAACTGTACCAGAAACTACCACCGTACAGATAATACTTTTTATCTCCCGGATTTTTCACAATCAGATACGGTGTATTCACTACCCTTACCATACCCAGATCATCATCTTTCTCTTCCATAGGCTCCCCATCCAGGACGATCAGTGTTGTGGGCCTATCCCGATACAGAATTTGTGGGGGATCATTATTAAAATTGCTTTCACCTTGCTCCTGTTTGATTGACGAAAGCAAATTTTCCTTCGAGAAACGAATATTCAGCCCGGGAAAACCTTTTTCTACTGATTCCTTAAAATCTTTACTACTAATATCCTCATCTTCAGCAAACCGCGAATTCAGTACCGTTAATTTCTGCGCTGTAGTCATATCTCCCGCATCTGCTGACAAAAGGATTTTGCCCCACATTGCTCCAAAAACCGGTTCGTCGGATGATTTTTTCCTGATCGAAACAGCGGCACGTACTTCGAGCTCATCTCCTGTCAGTTTTTCTGGTTGTGGCTGGTATATTGTGATCGTTCCTCCACCGGTATATGGGATTTGCCTCGGCCAGTTATCCTGAGCCATCATCTTTCCTGACAGTTGCAATAAAATGAAAATTATAAGGAGCCTTTGGTGTATAGTAATCATAAAACAATCTTTTAAAGTAGCTCAGAAACGTTGCCTTATCTGAAAATGATTGGTAATTACAGCAACTTATAATTCTCAAGTTACTTGATACAAGCCTCATTTCCAGCAATCAAATAAAATTTATTGAATTAAAAGACCTTCTGCATACCAAAAATTTAGCCCGGATAAAATCCAGGCTAAATCGTGATACTCTAAACACATCTATTTTTTAAACCGTCGCGGGCAATGAATACGGTGCCCTGTAATTTCTTGTCAGGTATTTATTGGCATCGTTGTCACCTACAAACTTTTCAGTTTTGGGATCGAAAGTAAGTGCTCTTCCCGTACGATAGGCTATATTCCCGAGATGCGCCAATCCAGAAGAAAGATGCGCTGTTTCCACGGGTCCATTACACATTTTAGGATCTCGTGCCACTACAGCATCAATGAAGTTTTTGTAATGATCTCCGCCTGCCTTACGGGTCGGTCCGGGTTTCTTGTCCTTACCCAGGAAAGTTTCATAATAATCGTATCCTTTCACAACCAGATACCCCTCGCTTCCATAGAAGATGTTACCAATCCCTACCCCACCTTCCTCATTCGTCATCCAGGGGCGGACTTCAAATTCAATGATCTTCTTTTCTTTGGGATATACAAAAGATGAGGTGAGCAGTTCAGGCGTTTCTTTGGCATCGTTCCATAAAAATTTCCCTCCTGAAGAAGTAATTTTCTCAGGGAACGTATCAACTCCAAGCCCCCACATGCACATATCCGTTTCGTGAATCCCCTGGTTTCCAATATCTCCGTTTCCGTAGTTCCAGTACCAATGCCAGTTGTAATGTACATAGTTTTCAGAGAACGGTTTCATTTCAGCAGGACCAGTCCAAAGGTCATAGTTTAGACCCTCTGGGATTTTGCTGGAGCCTTTATCACCCACATCCGGGCGCCATTTATACACCAATCCACGAGCCATGTATACATTCCCGATCAAACCATCCCGCATATGTTTCACGGCTTCCTTCAACGCTTCCGAGCTTCTCAACTGCACACCATGCTGTACCACGCGTTTGTACTTATGCGCTGCTTCAATCAGTTTTCTTCCTTCGTGAAGATTATGTGTTCCTGGCTTTTCTACATACACATCTTTACCAGCCTGGCAGGCCCATATTGCGGCCAGCGCATGCCAATGATTAGGTGTCGCTATACTGACAACATCAATCGATTTATCTTCAAAAACCTTACGAAGGTCTATTTCTGTCTTTACCTTTTTACCTGTCTTCTCCGTAAATTCCTGTGCTCTCTTTTGAAGAATAACGTTATCAGGATCACACAAAGTAGCCACTTCCACATTACTTAATTTACTATAACCAGAAATGTGGTTTTGTCCACGGCCATTCACACCCAGAACCGCCACACGCACACGGTCGTTGGCACCGAAAGCATTGGCAGGAATAATGTACGGAATCGAAAGTGCAAGAGCAGCTCCGGTAGAGTTTTTGATAAACTTTCTACGGGAAAGTTGGTGATCATTTTGCATAAAGACGGGTGTTAGGAAGTATGGAGTTACAAACAGACAGACGGTATTTGGCAGCTTCAGCCCTTATTGAATAGTACAATTAATTTTAAATTTTATACCATTCATATTTGTAATAAAATTCAATCCATTATCCCCAATAAAATAAAAGACCGGCATAAGCGATTGCTCGTGCCGGTCTTTGGAGTGAAATGCTCACTTTTAAGTCTTATATGTCATAAATTCCCTACCGCCTGGTGTATCTGCTTCACTGTGTCCAGATAATTGTTTTCCGCTGGCAATCCGAACAGCAGCTTTTCTTTGATAATCTGCGCTACATTCTCAGGAACCAGTTTGTCCCAGCCCGGTTCGCCGCGCTTGATTTTATCCAGCACACTATCTGTTGTAATGTGCATGTGTTCTTTATTGAAGTTTCTGATGTCTTCTATTTTATCATTCACAACGAGATACTGGAACAATGGACGAAGGTGATCCGGCACCACAAAGTTTTCACAACTATATACCGAACCATCAGCCTGAAGTGTCGGATAAATAAACAGCTTCACTTTACGGCTGAACAACGTCGCAAAGGATTCAAGAATACCACCCGGCAGGAACTCATAATGTTTCTCTTCGAAAATATCCTGCAAACTCGGACTACCCAGCAACAGCCCCACTTTCAGTTTGGTAAGCCTTGACAAATAGGCCATCAAACGGAAATACTCGTGGTGATTCGAGATCATTACCATGTGGCCCAGAGAGCAAAGGATATCCACTCTGTCTAGAAAATCCTTTTCATCAATCACACGATCGCCTGCTTTAAGATTATGTAATGTGAGTTCTGAAATAAGTACCACCTTTGATTCATCCACATCGGGCTCTGCCAGAAACTGTCGCTGACCATTTGATATCAGATCAATGTGAACATTTGTGATAGGACGTAAACGCCCGCGCATCATGAGAATATGCTTTTTATACAATGCTTCTGATGGTTGCAACACTCCTCCGTCACTTCCAAAAAGTGCAGCATCAGTAAAACCGTTTTTAACAAGACGCAGACTCATCAGACGATTATCCACTTTCACAAAGTCAGGTCCGCTGAAACGTACCATGTCGATCTCAATACGTTCTGTTGTGAGATCGTCCATCAACGAAAGCAGCAAGGTTTCCGGCGACTTATAATAATAAAAGCAACCGTACATCAGGTTCACACCAATAATGCCCAGCGCCTGTTGCTGCAGCAGGTTTTCATTGTCACGCATCCGAACGTGAATCACTACGTAGTTGGTAGGTCCGCCGGGCGTTAGTTGGAATTGAAGACCAATCCAACCATGCGATTCGTTTGTTTTCTGAAAATTGAGCGCAACAACGGTATTGGCAAATGCAAAAAACTGGCTTTCAGTCCCTCTTTTTTCTGAAAGACGTTTTTCTACCAGATTATATTCCCTGTTGAGCATTTTCATCAACCGGGATTCAACCACATATCTTCCACCTTCTTCAATACCGTAGATGGCGTCACTGAATGTCATATCATAGGCCGACATGGTTTTTGCAACCGTGCCTGAAGCTCCACCCGCCTTGAAGAAATAAGCCGCCGTCTCTTGTCCTGCACCGATTTCGGCAAAAGAGCCATAAATGCGACGATCCAGATTGATTTTTAAGGCTTTTTGCTTTGTCCCGAGATTTTTATCGTACATAATTGTATCGTAAGATGAAGAGCATTATGTGTAAATATAGGAAAAATACCAATTTTATCCACATTCAAAATACCTGCAATCTGTAGGCAAAAGAAAAAATTCAATATTATATTAATATTAAACTAAAACTACTATACCTGATGAATATGCTAAGTGACTATCTGTTCGTGTATGGTACACTTATGCAGGGATTCAATAATCCATTTGCGAAAAAACTGCATGAATCTGCATACTTTGAAGATTATGGGAATTTTGCCGGGGTCCTGTATGCAGTGAGCTGGTATCCGGGCGCTCTGTATGACCCTGATTCTTCCGGCAAAGTTTATGGGGAGGTTTATCGTATGAAAAATGCAACTGAGCTGATTTCCGTTCTTGACGAATACGAAGATGTATTACCCGACGAAACGGAAAGTTTATATATCCGAAGAACGATACCGGTGTACACGAACCAGGGACAGATACATTGCCAGACTTATTTATACAATCAGCCTGTTACCACATTACAGTTGATTGCCAGCGGAGACTTTAGAAATGTGTAATAAAAACCTGCCTAAACACGATCAGGATGAAGTCGTTCCCCGATTACTCTTAATCCATCCAATGTAAGCTGGGTGTCAATTTCGATGAATTCGTCCTGCAATGTTTCAATGATAGAAGATAATCCTCCGGTAGCAACAGCAATACATTCCCCTCCCAATTCAGCCCGTATGCGTTGAATCAGCGATTTCACCAGCCCTTCATATCCCAGCAAAATCCCAGCCTGAATAGCCTCTGTTGTATTTTTTCCGATAGCGGATGGGGGCAATTTTAAAGGCACCTCTGGCAGCTGAGCCGTATTTGTAAACAACGCCCTCACTGCTGTGGCAAGGCCTGGCAATATAGCAACACCCAGTATCTGCCCCTGTGCTGATACCGTTGTGAAAGTTAAAGCTGTACCGAAATCAACAACAACACAATTCTGCTGATAGCGCGACATCACTGCTACTGCATTTGCTATAAGATCCGCGCCGATCTCGTGTGGGTGATCAATGGCAATACTCAGATCCGGAAAAATGCCAGGCCCTACAGTGATGATATCGTCGCCAAACAATGATCTGAGCGTCTTTTGAATAACAGGCGTAAGCGCAGGAACAACGCTGCTCAGCACCACCGTTTCAACATCACCAAACCATAATCCTGCCTCCAGAAAATGGAGCCTGAGCCTGGATTCGTAATGTGCTTCCTTCTCCTGGGTCTGAGAGCGCATACGCCAAACATTACTCCAGGTACCTGAATCATAAAGTCCGAAAACGGTGTCGGTATTGCCGACGTCAACAGCTAACAGCATAGGTAAGATTTAAATCACGGCAACAAATTAAAAGCATTATGGAAATAAAACTTCATTTGCCGGTTCTATTTCAGATAGTTTATTTTGATTATACCTAATTTTGAAAGTCGAATATATTCTAGTTGTAATAAAATTGTTTTTAAGACCAGTCCGTCTCTACCCATATAAAAATATGCATGCTTCTACGTTCTTCTTACGTACATTATCCGTTTTTCTCCTCACATTCATTACTTCAAACTCTGTTTTTTCACAAGCTATACCTGAGTGGCAGGACCCGGGAGTTGTGAAGATAAATACTGAAAGAGTTCACGCCGATTTTATACCTTATCAGGACGAAAAAAGCGCGCTGCTCAGAGAACCAAAATCTCCTTTTGTCACATCATTGAATGGAACATGGAAGTTCAAATGGGCTTCACATCCTTCCAAAGCAATGCCCGGCTTTTTTACTCCAATTGTCAACACATCATCCTGGGATGATATTCCGGTTCCTTCTAATTGGCAGGTTGTTGCTGCACGTGAAGGACGTCCCTACGACAAACCAATATTTTCAAATATCAAATATCCATTCCCTGCCACCCCACCGAAAATTTCGGCAGATACCAACGCTGTAGGTATGTACAGAACCACCTTTACGCTGTCGGATAACATTACAGACAAGTCTGTTTTTATCCATTTCGGCGGTGTAGCGTCAGCCTGTTATGTCTGGCTGAATGGCGAAGCAATAGGCTATCACGAAGACAGCATGACACCTTTTGAATTCAATATCACAGACGATGTCAGAACGGGAGTCAACCATCTGGCGGTTCAAGTGATCAACTGGTCGGATGGCAGTTATCTGGAAGATCAGGATTTCTGGCGCCTGTCGGGAATATTCAGAGATGTGAACCTACTGGTTCGCCCTCAGGCCATTATTACGGACGTAAGCCTGAATACTGAACTGGATGCAAATTATGAACATGCAACACTGAAAGTAGCTGCATTTATCAAAAACTTCAGAACACAGCAACTACAGGCGCACCAGATGTTGTTTTCCTTGTATGACGCAAAAGGAAATGTAGCCGCCCCTCCTGTAAGCCAATCTGTTTATGATCTCGAAGCCTATCAGGAAAAGTCCTTCCGTGTAGAAATGCCAGTCGAGAATCCTCTTAAATGGAGTGCTGAGACGCCTAATTTATATAAACTTACCGTACAGTTACTTACTCCAGACGGAAAAACGGTGGAGGCTATAAACCAGCAAGTAGGTTTCCGGAATGTTAAAATCAAAGGAGGGCAGCTCATGATCAATGGCAAGGCTGTTACTCTAAAAGGAGTGAACAGACATGAATTTGACCCGGAAACAGGACGTGTCATCAGCAGAGAATCCATGATCAGGGATATCAGGCTGATGAAACAACATAACATCAATGCCGTTCGGACATCTCACTATCCTAATGTCTCTGAGTGGTATAACCTCTGCGATGAATTGGGTCTTTACATAATGGATGAGGCTAATATAGAAAGTCATGGATTGTGGCAGCAAAACATCATACTTGCTGATAAACCAGAATGGCGAACTGCATTTCTCGAAAGAGGTAAGGCAATGCTTGACAGAGATAAAAACCATCCTTCAGTAATTATCTGGTCGTTGGGAAATGAATCAGGAATGGGTGAAAATTTCAACGTAATGGCCGATTACTTCCGCCTTGCAGATCCCGGTCGTCCTATTCACTACGAAGGAAGAAAAAATTACAAACCCAACAGTCTGAGCAACTTTGATATCATTTCGGTAATGTATCCATCCACCAATGACATGATTGATCTGGTGCGTCAGGACAAAACGCGCCCGCTCATTCTCTGTGAATATGCGCATGGAATGGGTAATAGCATTGGAAATCTGAAAGAGTACTGGGATGTGATAGACAGGTATCCCACTATGCAGGGAGGATTTATCTGGGATTGGGTAGATCAGGGTTTAAAACTGAAACGACCTGACGGTAGCCCTTACTGGGAGTTTTTTAATCACCTCGACGGAGCCAATGCCGGAGATGGGCTTGTGAATCCTGACCGTGTTCCGCAACCTGAGCTCAACGAAGTAAAAAAAATCTATCAGCATGTCCGTTTCGAGATGCCGGATACGCTTCGTCAGGGGCAAAAGACCGTGCTTATCAGGAACAATTATGACTTCACGTCTTTGAATAAATTTGATCTGAACTGGTCCCTTCAGGAAAACGGGCAGATTATTTCAAAAGGGAATATCACCAACCTGAATGCATTACCAAGACAAACACAGCAAATCACCATACCTTATGAGTTGCCGGTTTCGAAAACAGCCGGAAGCGAGTATTTTCTTAACCTGAGTTTGGTTCTGAAAGCGGAGCAAAGCTGGGCACCCAAAGGCCATGAGGTTGGATGGCAACAAACACCGATTTCAGTTCCGGCAATAGCAAAACCAGAATTATCTCTGACACGACATACCGCGCTGCGCGTAACCCAGCTTAATTCCAAAAGGGTGATGATTACCGGACAATTCTTTTCAGTAACGTTCGACAAACGCGAAGGCCGAATCGTCTCTTTCAAAAACAGAAAAGACGAGATGATGGAAAAAGGACCGTTTCCAAATTTCTGGCGCGTACCTACCGATAACGATGAAGGCGGAGGTGAACAAAGTTTTGCTTCTGTCTGGCGCAAAGCAGGATTGGATAGCCTTAAACTATTGTCCAGTGATATGAAAACGGAAAGAATCAATACCCATGCGACACGTGTGATATTGACCCAGATACTGGAGGGTCATCTTAGCCGAATTCAGGTTAATACGACCTATACTGTATACGCAACCGGCGACATCCATGTGAAAAACACTTTTCTTCCAGCTGAGGGCTGGCCGATGGTAGCGAAAATAGGCATGCAACTTCAAATGCCATCAGCTTTTAACAAGCTGCAATGGTTCGGCAAAGGGCCGTTTGAAACGTATGCAGACAGAAAAACCGGAGCCAGAACAGGCATTTACACCGGAGAAGTTGCCTCACAACATTTTCCTTATATCTATGCTCAGGAAAATGGAAATAAAACCGAGGTAAGATATGCCCTGATCACAAATTCTGAAGGTACAGGTCTGCTGGCTATCAGCGATTCAATTTTTAATGTGAATGTTCACGATTATACCGATAAAGCCCTGCAAAGTGCCAAAGCCCCCAAAGCGCAACTTGAAAGAGGAAATACGACAGTCGTTAACCTGGATCTGGCACAGATGGGCTTGGGCGGAGATGACAGCTGGTCTCCCAGGGTACATGAAAACTACAGACTGAAACCCAAAATGTATTCGTATTCTTTCAGACTAAAGGCCATTGATAAGCTTACCAACATCAGTGAAACCCTTCGTACTGCACTACCGTATACAACTGATAATTCTATTGAAGTAACCAGCGAAGCTGAAAACATTGATGTCGATACCGAAGAAGTTTCCGATGAAGAGACGGAAATTAAAAAACCGGTGGTCAGGAAAAAGGTAGTCAGAAAGAAAGCTCCTGCGAGAAAACGGCGGAGAAGATAGAATGTATACGCAATCCCAATAACTATCTGATATATAACATAAAAATGACATTTTAAACTTTTGGATTTCCCAGGATATTATTAGATTTGTCAACACATAAACTTGTATTGACAAGTTAGCACACTAATAATATTCATGAAAGACCGTCTACTCGAACTCGACGCTTTAAGAGGTATAGCCGCAATGGCTGTGGTTCTCTTTCATTTTACCATCAATCGAAATGCCATAGATCTTGGATGGCAATTCAATTATGGAGTAACCGGAGTAGACGTATTTTTCATGATCAGCGGGTTTGTCATTTTCCTGACCATCAATACAAAAACGGAGCGGGGGAAAGACTTTGTGATCAGTCGTTTTTCCAGACTATACCCTACTTACTGGACCTGTGTCCTGCTGACTGCCTTCTTCATTCTTGTCTACGAACCCACTTCTTTTAAGACTTCCAACGTACTTGCAAACTTCACGATGTTCCCTACGTATTTCTGTGTAGAGGATTTAGACGGATCTTATTGGACGTTATTGGTTGAGCTTGTTTTTTATGTATGGATATTTTTGATTTATCTCAGTGGTGGATTAAAAAATATTATTACGATTGGGTTGATTTGTATGTCGGCAATAGTTGCATTTCACTTCTTTGGATATTACTACCCTCAGCTTTACAAACTTGCATCACATAAAATTCAGCTCATCAACCACTTCCCATTATTCCTATCGGGGATCGTGTTTTTCAAAATCAAGTTCGAATCCTTCAAACCTGGTTATTTAATCATTGTTCTCGCCTGCATATTATCCTCGGTTTACCTGCACGATAAGGGTGGTAAAACCATGTATTTTATCGGGAAGTTTGAGCATACCATGGTGATCCTTTTTTATCACTTCATCTTCACCCTTTTTGTAGCGGGCAAGCTAGCTTTCCTCAATTTAAAGCCACTGCTCTTCCTGGGTAAAATATCGTACAGCCTGTATCTTATTCACCAGTATGTCGGTCTCCATCTTATAGAAACATTCAAGAACCTGGGACTGAACATATATGCGGCGATTCTCCTCTGCATTTCGATCTGTATCTGTATGGCATGGGTTATTACAAAATACATCGAAATACCTGCAGTAAAGCTGATTCGTTCTCAGTATGCTAAGGCCACAAATAAAGCCCCCGTTCGTACACCACCAAAAGAAGAGCCTGCCTTGCAGATGAGCAAAACAGGCTATCATTTTCAATAAACCATTGTTCTATCACCACACAATGGTCGCTACCGAGTTTGGCTCAATTGTATAATTATAGCTTTTGTCAGTATCAGCAACCGTAAATTTTTGGTTTTCAGAACTCTGATTCAACACGACCAATACCTTACTACCATCCGTATTAAGGAATGCTACACTTTCCAATTTACTCGCGGATGAAAACTTGTCGGACTGAACTCTGAATGCCCCGGGTTTAACAAAGCGTGACATGTGGGCAATGGCATAATACTCTACGTTTTTCGTAACACTTCCGTTTGCAGAAATGGTTACTACACCCCGGCAGTTATCACATCCTTTATTTTTCGGTCCGTCGTTATCATCCAATGCCAAATTCCATAACAGGGCATTTTTCGACCAGTTATTGGCAGTTCCGATAAAGATATTTGACATATTCCATTTCAGATTATCCGAAAAATTGGTAGCCCAACGTCCTCCGGAAATCTCAGTAAAATAAAGCCCTTTATCAGGAAACTTATCATGTACTTCACTCATTGCCGACACACTGCCTCCATATGCATGAAAAGCTGATCCTGTAACAAACGGATTGGTTTGCGCGTCGCTCAATATGGTAATCGGATAATCCGGACGATCCCAGTTATGATCATACAACAGAACCTTTGGTTTAATTGAATTGGTTTTCAAAACCGGCCCCAGATGGTCTCTTATAAAAATATTTTGCGCTGCTGCATCCATTCCCATAGAAGGATAAGCAGCTTCGTGCAAAGGCTCATTCTGAACTGATATTGCATCAATGGAGATACCTTCTTTCTTGTAGGCATCAAGGTATTTTACAAAATACCTGGCAAATGCCGGATACCATTCAGGTTTCAGACTACCACCTGCCAGCTTACCATTAGATTTCATCCAGGCCGGAGCCGACCAGGGCGTGGCCATAATACGTATTCCGGGCTGTAAATTTAGAATCTCCTTAAGCACCGGAACCAGATCATCCTGATCTCTGGCAATTGAAAACTTTGCCAAATCCGGGTCTGTTTGTCCTGCTGGAAGATCATTATAGGTAAAATCTTCCAGTGAGAAATCGGATGCACCCATCGTCACCCGCAAATAGCTGATACCAATACCGTCCTTTGAATCAAACAAGTCTTTCAAAAGCGCTGCGCGTTGTGCTGCGCTCATTTTCTTATTCAGAAGGTAAGCGGATGAGCCTGTAAGCGCCGCTCCGAAACCTTCCATTTCCTGGAGTTTTGTACCAAAATCTATTTTGATCAGATTCGAAGATGCACCTGCATTAGTACCAGTGATAATACTGACCGGATTATCTTGTTTTAACAGCTTAGCCTGAGAACCGTTAGTAACCCACACAGTGGCCTTGTCACCGTTGTCATTACCAGGCGGCTGCGTATTTTCATCCGGCGTATTTGCTGAACAACTCTGAATGAATACACTAAGGCATAAGCCCGAAAGCCATGTTAGTTTTCTCATAATGTCAATGTAAAAAATGAATGGCTTCATCGGCTTACACACGAATGCGCAGCCAATGAAGCCATATAGATTCAGTTAGTATCCTTGATTTTGAGTAAGGCTGACATTCTTATCCATCTCTCCCTGAGGAATCGGTAAAAGAAGTTTTGCCTCGTTTAAGCTGTAATTCGGGCTATTTCCATTGCCATCTTTGACCGCCTGCATCACCGGTATGGCACGCCCTGTTCTCACCAGATCGAACCAGCGTTGTCCTTCAAAAGCGAGTTCCAGTCGACGCTCCTTTTCGATTGCCAAACGTAATGATGTCTGGTCTGCTGAGGTATTGGCAGGTAGTTTGGCACGGGTACGCACCTGATTTAATAGCGTTTTAGCACCAGCAAGATCGCCTGTTTCATTCAGTGCTTCTGCTTTCAGAAGCAATACATCGGCAAAGCGGTACATAATAATGTTCTGAGAAGCGTCCGTTTTACGCATTTTGTAAGCAAACGGGAAGGTTGTCAGCGGCCAGTATTTGTCAGCCCACTTACCAGTAACATTCGCTGTGAAAATAGTGGAAGCTTTACGAACAACATCTTTCTCATCATCGTATGCCTTCACAAGGTCATTCGAAGGCGTATTGAATTTCTTCCAGTCCGTACCATAGAACATGGATGATCCCCAGTTACCGCCCGTTGCCCAATCTGTAAAGTTCAGTTCAAAAATTGCCTCCGCACTGTTTTCATGATTTCCATCCCAGAGCTCTTCAAAGTTTGGCAACAAAGAATAACCCAGTGCAATCACAGCATCGGTGTTGGTTTTCACTTTTGCCCAATCCTGCTTTGTGGCATGCACTTTGGCCAGAAGTGTGTAAACTGCTCCCGGAGTAACAGTCATTTTGTTTGTACCTGACTTAGGAACCGCAGCAACTGCCTCATCCAGATCTTTGATGATTTGGGCATACACCTGATCTGCAGAAGTTCTGGACGGGTAAAGCTGATCATAAATCTCTTCGATATTGGAAGAAGTGATAGTCGGCAACTCATGCACAACGAGAGGTACGTCGCCGTACAGACGTACCAGATCGAAATAGGCTCTGGCCCGCATAAATTTGGCTTCACCAACCATTTGCGCTTTACGTTCTGCCGTAAGAGCTGCATCGGTTACCTTAGGTACATTGTTGATGATGGCATTTGCACTCGCTATATGCGTGTACAGATAGCTCCAATCTCGCGCCGCGACTGCGTTGGTCGACAGAATTCTGAATTCGTCTACCTCGAACCAGGCAGCGTTATCTGCTCCTGCATAGGAATTGTCAGAACGACCATCCCCCATAATGAAATAGTCCATGACATAATACTCAGCAGATCCATTGCGAAAAATAGCATACGCCCCTGCAAGAGCAGATTCTGCAGTTGCTGCATTGGTAATTGATGAACCAGCAGTACCGGTACCGTCATTACCAACGACAGTCTGTGATATAGGCTGAAGATCCAGTTGATCCTGGCAGGAAGGCAAAATTGTAGCCGTCCCTAATAAAATAGCTATATAACTTAATCTTTTCATGAATTCTCTAGATTAAAACTGAACATTGAGACCCAAAATGAACGCTCTGGAAACCGGATAGGTACCATAGTCAATACCCAGCGTAGCTCCGCTTGAAGTAAATGCATTCACTTCCGGATCAAATCCTTTGTACTTGGTAAGCGTGAATAAATTCTGTGCAGTTACGTAAATTGACGCGCGGTTCATTCTGATTTTGCTCGCCCAGTCCTTATTCAGGTTGTAGGAAAGTGTTGTACTTTTCAGACGTAAGAATGAGGCGTCTTCAACAAAACGCGACGAAATCAATGAGTTATTCACATTTCCGTCTGTAGCACGTGGAATATCGGTAATATCACCAGGATTTTGCCAGCGTCTCAACACTTCGGTAGACTGGTTTTTGCTGTCATACATCCCTTCTGTTTCCAGACGCGAGGCATTGAAAGCCTTGTTTCCCTGTGATCCCTGAAACAGGAACGACAAACTGAAATCCTTATAGGTAAGATTGTTGTTCATCCCGTAGGTAAATTTCGGCTGTGCCGATCCCAGAATCGTGCGATCCTGAGGCGTAAATGCACCGTCACCGTTCACATCACGGTACATAATATCTCCCGTTTCAGGATTCACTCCGTCTGAAATATAACCGTAGAATGTGCCCAAAGAAGCACCTTCCTGAAGGATGATAATCTGATCACTTCTTCCTTCCACATCAGCATAACGATATACTTTGCTCAGCTGTAGTTCTGTAATTTTATTTCGGTTGAAAGCTATGTTAAAATCCGTGGTCCATTGGAAATCCGTTTTATCAAAATTGACTGTGGATAACACCATTTCCAAACCTTTATTTTCCAGCTTGCCCGAGTTGCGCGGTATGTAGCTGTAACCAGTAGTATTTGGTAGCGGGACATTCAGTAACAGATCATTTGTCTTCTTCAGATAAGCATCCAATGCTACGGTTATCCTACCCTGAAGCATGCTCATATCCACCCCGATGTTCGTCTGTGTAGTCGTTTCCCATCTCAAATCCGGGTTCGGCGCATACGTCGGACGTGTAATAGCTGGCCCTGACGGCGGATTTGTTGCAGTACGACGCGTGTAGCTGTTCAACCCATAGGAAGCATAATTGGACAAACCTTCCTGATTACCATTTTGTCCCCAGCCTCCACGCAATTTAAGGTCATTGATAAACTTCACATCTTTCATAAATGGTTCAGCCGAAATACGCCATCCGGCAGATACTGACGGGAAAAAACCCCATTGATTTCCTCTGGCCAGTTTAGACGAACCATCCGCACGGAAGTTGGCAGTGATCAGGTATTTACTGTCAAAGTTGTACATCAGTCGTCCCAAATAAGAATTCAGAAACCACTCCGACTGCTCAGTATAGGCATTTGTAATTTCGTTAGCAGCATTTATTGTTTTTACAATACCATCTGCCGGGAAATCACGACCTGCTATGTACGAGTTATTCCAGTTATTTTTCTGAATCGTTGTACCTGCCAGTGCCGACAAATTGTGTTTCGACCAGCTCTTTTCATAGTTCACGGTATTTTCCCACAGGTAAGTAAAGGAATTACTTCTCGTAGCATTGGCAAGACCATGGGTACTGCCTTCGCTTCCCCAGCCTTCGGTAGTTCTGTACGGATCCAGATAGTAATCGTTTGAGTGATTCAGATAATCCACCCCGAAATTGGAACGAACAAAGAGCCCTTTTGCCAGTGTAATATCTCCAACCACATTACCAAAAACACGGTTATCCTTAGTCCCTTGCGTAGGGCCATACATCGCAGCAAGCGGATTATCCCAGCCTGCTTTCAGAGGGTTCGTGGTAAAGATGGTACCGCGTACAGGATGCTCTGTATAGATTCCCATCGTTGGCGGAGCACCCAGCGCACCAAGTACTACTGCGTTACGGCCGGCATTGTTATTGTCTTTGACGTCGCGTATAGACGCATTTGCATAGCTGAAGTTGGTCGTCAATTTGAACCAGCTTTTGATCTGGTTATCCAGGTTAGCTCGGAAAGCATAACGCTTGTAGCTCGCAGGCTTGATAATCCCATCGTCCTTTGTGATCGCACCGGAAACAAAATATTTGTTTTTATCCGTACCGCCGGAGAATGACAACTGATAATTCTGGTTATGTCCGGTCGTAAATACTTCCTTGTTCCAGTCGGTTGTTTCGCTGCCTACCGTTACATTATTGCCCATATCATTCATCAGATCAGCATATTGCTGCGGATTCAGCACATTGATTTTTTTGGCTATGTTGGCAATACCATAATAAGTGCCAAAGTTCACCTGCGACTGATTGGCCTTACCTCTTTTTGTCGTAATAATCACAACCCCGTTAGAGGCTCTTGCACCGTAAATTGCAGCAGACGATGCATCTTTCAATACCTGCATACTCTCGATATCATTGACATTGAGGTCACGGGTATCCATGGTAGGCACTCCGTCAATGACATACAAGGGTTCGTTACCGGCTTGTACCGACGTGGCTCCACGTACACGAATAGACAGCGCTGCGCCTGGTTTCCCGGAGGGCTGTGTTACCTGCACCCCCGCAGCTTTGCCCTGAAGCGCCTGTGCAGCCTGAAGAATAGGCCGCTCTTCGATATCCTTCGTATTCACCGAAGCAATGGATGTTGTTACGTCACCTCTTTTTTGGGTTCCGTACCCGATCACCACCACTTCATCCAGGCTCCGCTGATCTGCAGTAAGCGTTACATTGATCTCCGTCTGATTTCCCGTTGTAACTTCCTGCGTCCCGTAACCGATGAAGGAAAACACTAAAACCGCCTGACTATTCGGCACTGTTAAAGAATAATTTCCATCTACATCAGCCACCGTTCCGGCCTGTGATCCTTTCACCACAACACTCGCCCCAGGGAGTGCCTGATTCTGCTGATCTTTAATCACACCTTTTACAACGACATCCTGCGCATGTACCAGGCTGGTTATCGTGAAAAGCATGGCAATAAAAAACGTAACTCGCTTTCCCATAAATTGTTAAATCAAATATTGGTAACTTATTCTATAAAATTTAGGACAATTCCATGCAGCAAATTTCATCTGGTTTCAGCTATTTTGCAAATTAAATTTATTATAAATTACTGATAAACAGATAGTTGTGTTTATTTTGATACGCTTTAACACCGTCACTATTTCAGCTGAATATGACTGATATACAGGTAGTAAGAAGGCAGATAATTAGTGAAGCAACGGCTATAGTGATACGGATGGCAGCCGCATATAATCAAACTAAAAAGAGAAATAATTCAACCAGAACCGGGAGAATATTACACTATGCCCTGAGAACAGGCTCACTGGAATGATCAAGAATGAGTTTACTCCATCCTTCGGTACTCTTCGCAGATGCCAGTTCCTTCTTCCTGTCCTGCATCACTTTTTTGATACGACTTGCGTAAGCCCAACAGGTACTCTGGCGAATTGAAAGAATTTCAGAAAGCTTATGAGATGAAATTTTGCCCTTTGTGGTATAAATTAAAAACACCATATAAAAGGCCTTGTTGATCGGAATCCGGGTGTTTTGGAAAATGGTATGTGCGATCACCGACTCATCGTAGTCACATTTTGCACATCGGCGACTATACGAACTATGTCCGTTGAAATAGTGATCATGACCGCATTTCCGGCATTCGAACTGCGATTCATTCCATTTTATTCCGCTCAAAAATTTGAAACAGCTCTCGTTATCAGGGTATATTTTGCTAAACTCTTCAAAATCCACTTCTGCAGACATGACTCGTGCCCTGGTTACCTTCACCACATTCGTCTGCAACTCCTCATTGTCATGCGCCAAAAGTTGATTCATTTGCTCAATCTCTTCCTTCTGCTGTTTGAGAAGCAAATTCATTTCAGTCAGTTCGCGGTTCTGTCCTTCTATAATCTCCGATTTTTCAAAAACTTCTCTGGTCCGCTCCTTTACCTGAGATTCCAATTCTGTATTCAGGGAATCTTTCAGTTTCTCAGTAAGTGTCATTTGTCTGATGATCTCCCTCTGCGCCCGGTCTTTTTTCTTTTTCAGAATCCGTACCTTATCACCTATAGCGAATGAAAGGAATATCATTTCCAGCACAAAACATATACTCAGACTATAATACGTGATGACTCCAAAATTGATCCCTTCCACATGAAGCATCAGCAATAGTTTGTGAATAAAGCCAAGCGACAGAAAAGCATATCCCAAAACAAAGAAGCGGGCAGGACGATATCCTTGTCTGTAAATATGAATTCCGGAATAAAAGGCAACCGCCAGCGGCACCAATTCGAGAAACTTATAACTAAACCAATCTTTATTAAAAAGAAGACAAACGACAAACCAAACCGTGCGCGCCACCATCACCAGCACAATAAACTTGTCAAGTCTGGGTGCTTTTCTGCGTGTATACAAAAGTGCTCTGGTAAACTGTAACGCAAAAATACTAACTCCAAATAGTGCTATACCATACGCGTACTGGTTCCATTGCGGAGCATCAGGCCAGAGATACTGGTAGGCGACTCCATCGATACACATTTCAAAAAGGCCCACACAGAGATTGTAAAGTACATAATACAGATATTGCACTTGCCGTACAGCCAGATACATCATCAGATTATAAAAGCTGAAGACCAGCACCATTCCATAAAAAATACCGAAAATAAAATACTCATCCAGTGCGTACTGAATGAATCTGCTTACCGAACGAAGTACGATGATCACATCTGCCCTTTGGTGCGACTTGATTCGCAAATAGTACGTTCCGGGATAAGCGATATGGTTATCCAGATTAATCTCAAAATTTTTGTGCATGTATTCACGCTGGCGAAAAGGATACTGATCACCGGTTACACGCTTTTCATAATTCCCTTCTTTATCAGGCAAATACACCGTGATATCGTCAATAGTTTGGTCAAAAAGCTCTAAAATCCAGTTTTTTGAGCTTTCAGGATTATGACCGATCCTGATTTTATACCAGTAGACCGATCCCAGATTGTAATTCTGAGGCGTATTCTTCAACAACGACTGAAACTGATGCGCACCAGTGCCCGCTTTGATATCTTCAAAACTATAGTCTCCAGCCTTGTCTTCAAGGTATTCAATCTCCCTGCCTGTAAAAATATGCTGATCTATAGAATCTTTGATACCAATCACAGGCTGACCATACCCTGTATACGGGAGGTAAATCAAGGCCATGAGGACAACAATTGTATAAAGAGCGTATTTCCTTTTATCCATTTCCGTATACCTGTGTAGTTCTGTAAAATCAGAACCTGTGATAGACCTTAGTAACGTGTATATGGTGTCATTATGTTTCAATCCAGTTACCGCACATCCTTATTCCCGTAATTAACTCAACAATATTTACGTATTTTTGACCTATTAAAGCAGCACTGTATAAATCAATAGATTAGAACTTTTGCCGCAAAAAAAACATAATGAATACTGCTTAAAATGGATGGTAATGATAATAATTCAGGGAATAAATCACCCTTTGCAATAAAAAAAATAAGTTGGGACGGGTTAAAAATCACCATCAAATTATTCAGGTACATACTCCCCTACAAAGGGTTATTTGCAGCCGGAATGCTCTTTTTGGTTTTGTCCACAGCTACATCTCTTGCTTTTCCTAAACTGATCGGGAGCATCATCGAAGTAATAGAGGGAAAGTCAGTGTACACGATCAATCAGGTAACCATCCTCTTGTTTGTGATTCTCATCTTACAGGCCTTGTTTTCCTATTTCAGGATATATCTGTTTACGCTCGTAAGCGAAAGGTCCATGTTAAACATCCGTAGTGATGTTTTCAGCAGAATTGTGACCCTACCTATTACTTATCTGGAACAAAAGCGTGTCGGAGAACTAACGAGCAGAATAACATCCGATATATCACAGCTTCAGGGGCTGCTGTCTTTCACCATTGCGGAGCTTTTCCGTCAAATAGCCACACTTGTAGTAGGTATCGGAATTCTCTTTTATACTTCCTGGAAACTCACACTCTTCATGCTGGCAACTTTTCCGTTTCTGGTTGTAGCGTCTGTTTTCTTCGGCAGACACATGCGTCGGCTTTCCAAAAAGGCTCAGGATGAGCTTGCCGCAGCTAACGTCGTAGCGGAAGAGACATTTCAGTCGGTCAATGTCGTAAAGGCGTTTACGAACGAACATCTCGAAATTAGTCGTTACACAACCATTCTTGGCCGTGTAGTCAATCTGTCTTTATATGCAGCCAAGTTCAGAGGTGGTTTTGCCTCCTTTGTAATTCTTGCCTTATTCGGAGGAATAGTGGGCGTAGTTTGGTTCGGAGCCGGACTGGTCCAAGCGGGAGAAATGAACCTTGCCGATCTGTTCACATTCATTTTATACACAACCTTTATCGGTGCCTCTATAAGCGGAATGGGAGATTTGTACGCACAAATCAACAAAACGGTGGGCGCTTCAGAAAGGCTGTTTGAAATTCTTGGAGAAGATCCTGAAATTCAGTTTGAAGAAACAGCCAATATGCCCGCAGCTAAAATCGACGGACATGTCAGTTATAATCATGTACATTTCTCCTATCCTTCCCGTCAGGATCTTCCTGTTCTGAAAGGTATCACATTTGATATCAGGGCGGGCGAAAAAATCGCGCTTGTTGGTTACAGCGGTGCAGGAAAATCGACGATCATTCAACTGCTGCTACGCTTTTACGATTATCAGTCAGGTCAGATTCTGATTGACGGAAAACCGCTTACCGAATACGGTATTTCCGAAATGCGTAAAAATATTGCTGTCGTACCTCAGGAAGTGATGCTTTTTGGCGGAACAATCAGTGAGAATATTTTGTATGGAAAGCCCTCCGCCACGCCTGAAGAAGTGTATGATGCCGCACGACGTGCTCATGCGCTGGAATTCATCGAATCATTTCCTGAGAAAATGGAAACGATTGTTGGCGAGAGAGGTATCAAACTTTCTGGCGGACAACGGCAACGTATTGCTATTGCGAGAGCCATATTGAAAGACCCTAAAATTCTGATTCTGGATGAGGCAACCAGTTCTTTGGATGCCGAGTCCGAAAAACTGGTACAAATTGCACTGGACGAGCTGATGCAGAACAGAACGACCATTGTAATCGCACATCGCCTTGCCACCATTCGCAAAGTGGATCAGATATATGTAATTCGTGAAGGACAAATCGTTGAATCCGGTACACACCAGCAACTTTCCCTCATCGATAACGGACTTTACGCCAATCTGATCAAACTTCAATTTGAAGCAACCGAAACCCTGTAATGAATCAAAAAGTAGCTCCTAAATACAACCCTTCCGAATTTTTTCAACAGGAAACTGAAAAAGCAGCAGAGGCTGAAAAGATTGCGGCACAGCGCTTTAATACGCTGGCGTTTACCCGTATCCTTGTATTCATTGGCATCATATCACTCATCTGGATATGCAACAGAACGGGTGAAAACTGGTTAATCGCTGTCATTCTCATGCTAGTTGTTGCCTTCTTTGTTCTCATGAAGCAGCAACAGGCTGTAAAGAGAGAAAGGAATTTCCGGAAAAACCTGCAGATTGTTAACGAAGATGAAATTGCCAGACTGAATTTCCAGTTCAAAAGGGCTGACACCGGTGTGCATTATCAGCAAAAAGAGCATAGCTACTCTTCCGATATAGATGTTTTCGGAGAGTATTCCCTTTATCGCCTGCTCAATCGCACCCGCACCGCTGAGGGAAGTAAACGTATCGCCGGCTGGCTCAAAAACCACGCATCGCTTGAAGAAATTCTGATGCGGCAGGAAGCGTCGGCTGAATGGAGCCAAAAACCTGAAGTACAACAGCAATGGGAAGCTACAGCGCTACTTCATGAACATGCTGCACAACAGGTTGGTGCTTTTAAAAGCTGGGTTTCAGAAAAGTTGCCCGACGATCTCACTGCTTCGCTGAAATGGAGATATTATCCTTTAGTTACGCTGGTTGTCGCGGTTCTTGCCATTATCAACCTTATTCCAGGGTGGGTGCTGATCCTGAGTCTTGGATGGCATCTGGTGTTGTTGAAAAGATTTCAGGCTACTGTAGAGTCAATCACCAATCGTACTACTGCACTGGGCTTTACACTTACCGCCTATTCCGAATTACTCGCGCTGGCTGAAACAGCTCCGTATCATTCGCGATGGTGGAAACAACGCAAGGCATTGATAGATGGCTCCTCCAAAGCAATTAAAGAAGCCGGAAATCTATTTGAAAAACTGGATTACAGAAATAATGTTTTCTTCTCCTTGTTTGTCGGTATTCCTACACTTTGGGATATACAATGTATTGCCGGACTCGAAAAATGGAAAGCTTCACATCACTCGGATTTGTATAACTGGCTTGATGTATTAGCCGATACGGAAGCCATGATCAGCCTCTCAGGCCACGCTTATGCTCATCCGGATTATACCACGCCAACCGTAACATGGGAAAACGATGTTCGTATTGAAGCCATCAATATGGGTCATCCTCTTATTCCCAAGGATAAGCGTATCAGTAATAGTTTTACCATGACCGGCACGGGCCAGACCGTATTAATCACCGGATCCAACATGTCCGGAAAAAGTACATTTTTACGAACTATCGGACTCAACATCGTATTGGCACAAGTGGGTTGTGTGGTATCCGCTGATAAATTCGCTTGCTCCCCCGTACGGATTTTCAGTAGCATGCGTACTCAGGATTCTCTGGAGGAAAACACATCGTCTTTTTATGCCGAACTAAAAAGACTCCGACAACTTCTTCAAATGGCAGAAGAGAACAACCAGACACCAGTTTTTTATATGCTGGATGAAATTTTGAAAGGGACCAACTCGGCTGACAGGCATCGTGGTGCTGAAGCGCTGATCAGACAATTACATCCGAAAAATGCATCCGGCCTGGTTTCGACGCATGATCTGGAGCTGGGGCAATGGGGGGCTGAAAAAGATTATGTTCAAAACTTCCACTTCCGTTCTGATGTGGAAGACGGAAAGCTACACTTCGATTATAAGCTACACGAGGGAATCTGTAAAAGTTTTAACGCTTCGGAACTCATGAAAATGATGGGCATAGATATGGATCCGGAAAAGTCCTGAATGGGCTGTTCACTAAATGGAAAAGTGTACAATTAACGGCAAACCAAATGATATCCGTGGTTTTACGTAACTTTACCAGTCATTATTACGTTTGATCGATTACTGAATCATTCATACGCGTAAAACGGGAGTGAATTAACATCTTTAACAAATTATAAAATAACGCTTACAAAAAATCTGAATGATACTAATGATGGCGGGACAATTCGTATTGGGATTGTCATTTTTGGAAGGATTACAAAGTTGGTGGCCGGGTGCCCTGGAAGTTCTAGTGATGGCAGGACAACTCATTCTGGGTTTATCTATTCTGGTAGGTTTGCATGAATGGGGCCACATGGCAGCTGCCAAGCTGTTTGGAATGAGAGTTGAGAAATATTATATAGGATTTCCTCCGAAAATATTCAGTATACAAAGAGGTGAAACAGAATACGGCATAGGAGCTATACCACTCGGTGGTTTTGTGAAAATATCAGGAATGATTGATGAATCCATGGATACTGCTGCTATGACAGCCGAACCTCAGCCATGGGAATTCCGCTCTAAACCAGCCTGGCAACGACTGATCGTAATGCTTGGCGGTATTATCGTGAACGTAATCGTTGGTATTTTCATCTTCGTTGTGATGGCTTATAATCAGGGAGAGCAAATACTATCCCGCGAAGAGCTGAATAAATACGGCATTGTTGCTAGTCCGCTTGCACAGGAAATTGGTCTGAAAACGGGTGATAAAATTGTGAAGATCAACGGCAAAACGTATGATGACTATTCTGCCATCATGAGTCCCGAGGTCTTTATGGGATCAAACAGCTCTTACACTGTTGACAGAAACGGTGAAGAGGTGCAGATTGAGATTCCGAACAACCTCATTGAAGAATTGGCAGAACGTGATGAAAAAGGTACATTCCTGGTACCACGTACACCTTTCAAAATCGCAGATATCGCACCGGGATCGAATGCGGACAAAGCAGGCTTGAAAGCAAATGACAAAATTACGGCTGTTAACGGTACGCCAATTCAGCTTTTTGATGAATTGCAGTCTACGTTGCAAACACTGAAAGGAAAAACATCCACAATTACTGTTCAAAGAGGTACAGAGCAAAAATCGTTTAAAGTCGATGTAACACCGGAAGGAACTATCGGATTTTCATCTCAGCCATTACTTAACTTTACAACCATTGAATATACACTGCCGGAAGCTGTCGTAGCAGGTACTGAAGAGGCATTCGGTGTGGTGTATACCAATATCAAAGGCTTTGGTAAAATCTTCCGCGGAGAAGTTTCGGCGTCCAAGGCACTAAGCGGACCGATCGGTATTGCACGTATGTTCGGAGGAATATGGGATTGGCAAAAATTCTGGCGCCTGACAGGACTTTTGTCTATGGTACTTGCCTTTATGAATGCGCTGCCTATTCCTGCACTGGACGGAGGACATGCCATCATTCTGACTTATGAAATTGTTTCAGGACGCAAGCCATCGGATGCTTTCCTTGAAAACGCGCAAAAAGTAGGTATGGTATTACTGCTTGGATTGATGGCATTTGCTATTTTCAATGATGTTTGGAAAGTAATTTTCTAAGATACCTATGATGAGAACGAGAAAGGAAGGAACACGAAATACCGGTTTTGAAGCCAGTGGTTTTGCTCCTTCCTTTTTTAGTACGTTGCACATATTCGTTCTGCTCATCATCCCATTTTCTCTCTGCTCTGTGTCTCCGGCACATGACTACCACGTCAGTGTGACACAGATGCAATACAATTCCGGCTCCAAAACATTTGAGCTTAGCATAAGGGTTTTTACAGATGATCTTGAACGTGCCTTAGGTATTGCCAATGGTAATAAAAGAATCATTATAAAAAATGGTGATGCCAATGATGCCCTGGTTTCTGCTTACATCATCAAGAATCTGTCACTCTCTGATACGCAAAAGAAAATTTCTGAAGCACGTTATGTCGGAAAAGAACAGGAGCAGGACGCAACCTGGATATATTTAGAGATTCCTTTTCGACTACCCATAAAAGGACACAAATTACAAAACAGCATATTGACTGAAATATTTGACGATCAGGTAAATATGACTAATATCACAACACCTGCCGGAAAAAAAACGTATATGTATAAGAAAGGACAACTTGTACATGTCCTATAAATACTTAAATTAC
This sequence comes from Dyadobacter luteus, assembly GCF_003383615.1. GTDB lineage: Bacteria > Bacteroidota > Bacteroidia > Cytophagales > Spirosomataceae > Dyadobacter > Dyadobacter luteus. The sequence goes on along the minus strand of NZ_QNUL01000006.1, from coordinate 56,018 downwards.
AAATACCTGACATATTGAACCATGGCATGGCTATTTTGTTTTATATTCCCTTTCTTTTGAAAGTCATTATTTATACATTGGGACTTGATTTTTCTGTCATTTTGACAGACCGCCTATGAAATTTGAACCTTCTGACTTATATAGTCGACTGTTAATGTCCGACTCGGACATGGATAGTCTTGAAATAGTACCTCTCGGAGGCCCTGAGGGATCCGATGAGCCTCTTGAACTGCCTAATGAATTAGCCATATTGCCGATCAGGCAAACTGTACTCTTCCCGGGAATGGTGATTCCTGTAACCGTAGTACGTCAGAAAGCCATCAGACTGGTCAAGAAAATATACCGTAATTCTGATATTAATCTGCGTATTCTCGGAGCTGTAACTCAGGAGAAACCCAATAAGGAAGATCCTTCAGCTGAAGATTTATACAAAATAGGAACAGTTGCCCAGATCTTGAAAATGATCACGCTTCCGGACGGAAATGTGACGATCATCGTGCAAGGCAGACAGCGTTTTGAGATCAAATCAATCATTAGTGAAGATCCATACATCACTGCCGAGATAGAGGCTATCATTGATACTCCGATCGCTTCTTCCAAGAAAGAATCGAAGGCACTTCTGCAGTCTCTCAGAGACGGTGCGCACAAAATTATGCGCCTTAATCCGGAGATTCCTCAGGAAGCACGCATCGCACTGGATAATATCGAAAGCCCTGTCTTTCTTCTTCATTTCCTTTCGTCCAATATCAATGTAGAAGTTGCCGACAAGCAACGCCTGCTTGAAGAGAAAAACGCACAGAAACAGGCTACGCTCCTGCTTCAGTTCATGATGCGTGAAATTGAAATGCTTGAACTGAAAAGAGAAATTCAGTCAAAGGCAAGTTCGGATATTGACCAACAGCAACGCGACTATTTCCTTCGTCAGCAGATCAAGGTTTTGCATGATGAACTGGGAATGGATAGTCCTGAGCGCGATCTGGATGAAATAAGATTGAAAGCAAGCCTGAAAAAATGGCCGGATAACGTAAAAGCGCATTTCGAGAAAGAGCTAGGCAAACTGCAACGGATTAATCCGATGGCGCCGGAGTACCCGGTAACCATGAATTACCTGGAAAACCTTGTGGATTTACCATGGGCGCAGTATACCAAAGATAATTTTGACCTTGTAAGAGCTCAGAAGATACTGGACTCGGATCATTTTGGTCTTGAAAAAGTAAAGGAACGTATTATAGAATACCTTGCAGTTCTGAAACTGAAAGGAAACCTGAAAGCACCTATTTTGTGCCTTTATGGACCTCCGGGAGTTGGTAAAACTTCATTGGGGAAATCCATAGCGAAAGCGCTGAACAGGGAATATATTCGCATGGCATTGGGCGGCGTACACGACGAAGCTGAAATCCGCGGACACCGCAAAACCTACATCGGTGCTATGCCAGGAAAGATTATTCAGAATATTAAAAAGGCTGGCTCTGCCAATCCTGTTTTTATTCTTGATGAAATTGATAAAGTAAGCTCCGATTATCGCGGGGATCCTTCATCTGCTTTATTGGAGGTACTTGATCCTGAACAGAATTCATCGTTCACAGATAATTATCTGGAAGTTGAATATGACCTGTCGAAGGTATTGTTTGTTGCCACTGCCAATTCATTGGATACCATTCATCCGGCGTTACGCGACCGTATGGAAATCATAGAAATGACAGGGTACACCATCGAAGAAAAATTACAGATCGCAAAAAGATACCTCGTTCCGAAACAACGTAAGGATCATGGTTTGAAATCGACCGATATCAAGGTGGATGATGCTGCGCTGACCAAAATCATCGAGGGCTATACCCGGGAATCCGGTGTAAGGAATCTGGAACAGAAAGTTGGTGCAGTAGTAAGGAAAATCGCCAAATCTGTGGCGATGGAGGAAGAATATCCTAAAACAGTCAAGACTGATCATATTGAGAAATATCTGGGTGCCGAGATTTTTGACAAAGATCTTTATCAGGATAATGACTTTGCAGGTGTAGTGACAGGCCTTGCCTGGACATCGGTAGGTGGTGAAATTTTGTTTATAGAAACGAGTCTGAGCCGTGGAAAAGGTGGCTTAACGCTTTCCGGACAATTGGGGGATGTGATGAAAGAGTCCGCAGTAGCTGCTCTTTCCTATCTAAAAGCCAATGCAGACCGTATGGGGATCGATTACCGTATCTTCAACCATTATGACCTGCACGTTCACGTTCCGGCTGGTGCAGTTCCGAAAGATGGCCCTTCCGCTGGTGTGACAATGGTTACTTCTATGGCGTCGATTTTTACACAAAGACGAATAAAGCCATACCTTGCGATGACAGGAGAGATTACACTCAGAGGTAAAGTTCTTCCTGTTGGAGGTGTGAAAGAAAAAATTCTTGCAGCACGCCGTGCCGGTGTAAAAGAGATTATACTTTGCGTTAAAAACCGTAAAGATGTGGAGGAAGTGCCTAAAAACTACATCAAAGATCTGACATTCCACTATGTGGATCAGATTGACGAAGTACTTGCCATCGCTCTTTTACCTGAAAAAGTAAATAACGCAATACAGTTTGTATTTCCTGACGAAAAAACAGAAAAAGAGGAAAGCGGATTGACGGTGCAGGTAGTGTAAAAATTGACCTCATTCATAATACTTTCAAGTGCCGTAGATTACGTGATGTTACGTATCTACGGCACTTCTTGTTTGATGGCTGTCCTGATTTTTTACCGACGTTACATCCCTGACGGGATTTGCTTTTACATGGAAATCCAGAAGAATAATACATTGCAGATTAAATAACCTATTTCCCAATCCTAGAAGAGCTAAGTGCTATAGGTACCTGATATTTCATCCCGGTATGCTCATCCTGTTTAAGGGTTATTACAAAAAACTTGCGTCATCTTTTCTGAACAAGAAATACCTTCAAATGTCTCTACCACAACTATCTCCGGAACTTCTGGATCAGCGCCCCGACCTATTGCCGGGACATACACAACTTCTTGCATTGCCTGAAAGAATCATTCAGTTCGGGACAGGCGTATTGCTTCGCGGATTACCCGATTTTTTTGTAAACAAGGCTAATCAGCAGGGTATTTTTAATGGTCGGATTGTAGTCGTAAAATCTACCAGCACAGGCGGAACTGATGCTTTTTCTGAACAAAAGAATATTTTCTCGCATAGTATCCGCGGAATTCAGGATGGAGAACAAATAGACGAAATTGTCATCAACACCGCCATCAGTCGTACTCTTGCCGCTGCAGAAAGCTGGGAGCAGATTCTGGAATGTGCACGAAATCCGGATATCAAAATAGCTATATCTAATACAACGGAGGTGGGAATTCAGCTGGTAGATGACGATTTACTTGCCTCTCCTCCAAAATCATTTCCTGGTAAACTGACAGCCTACCTGTACGAGCGTTACAAAACATTCAGTGGTTCTGCAGAATCAGGAATGGTGATTGTACCAACCGAACTGATTGTTGGTAATGGGACAAAACTCCGTGAAATCGTACTGGAACAGGCAGAACGCCATAATTTGGGTAAAGCGTTTACAGAATGGCTGGAATTCAACAACCATTTCTGTAATTCTCTGGTAGATCGCATTGTACCGGGGAAGCCTGACTCCGCTACAATTGCAGAACTTTCGGAAAGACAAGGATTTAGAGACGATTTACTGATCGTGTCGGAAGTTTACAGCCTCTGGGCTATTGAAGGAGACGAAAAAGTAACATCTGCGTTGTCGTTTGCTCCGGCGGACAAAGGTGTAGTTATTGCTCCTAATATTGACCTTTTCAGAGAACTGAAATTACGCCTGCTGAACGGAACACATACGTTAGCTTCCGGATTAAGCTATTTGCATGGCGAAAATACCGTGCGTGAAGCTATGGAAAATCCGGAAACAGCTTCTTACATTTCAGATGTCATGTTGAAAGAACTGGCACCTGCTATTCCTTACGAACTTGAATTGAGTGTGGCTGAAGATTTTGGTGGCAAGGTTCTTGATCGCTTCCGCAATCCTTTCATCAGACACCAGCTGATCGACATTACGGTACAGTACACTGCCAAGATGAAGATGCGGAACGTGCCTACGCTCCTGAATCATTATAAAAATTCCAATACTGCTCCGGAACAATTTGCAAAAGGTTTTGCAGCGTTCTTACAGTTTATGAAACCGGTACTACACAAAGACGGCGGTTTCTATGGTGAAAGAAATGGCGAACTTTATTCTATCCGTTGCGACTCGGCAGCTTATTTCGATGAGAAATGGAAAAATGCGGCATCTCCGCTTGATCTTGCACATCAGGTACTATCCGATGCAGAGCTTTGGGGTGCAGATCTGACATTACTCCCCGGATTTGAGGATGCAGTAAAGGAGCATATTATAGTCTCTCAAACAGCATAATGAAAATACCGCCCCGGGTTCATCAACAGCCCGGGGTTATTTTATTTCTTCCACCACAACTGTACGTTCCGCACGGTTAATACCATACACGACAAGTTTATCTTTTATAAAGCGGTCAATCGCAATACCCTGACCGTGTATAGCTACAGGAATCGTTCTGATGTGTTCTAACGTAAATCCCTGAGTCGGAATACGCATTACATAAATCTCCGGCCGGTCGTGACCAGTCATATAAAGCAGGCCATCTTTTCCGAAAGCACCGCCGGAATTACTTTTCGGGGTAAACAGCGCAATGATATTTTCAGGAAATACCCAGGATTCTACTTCTTTCCAGTCCGACGAATATTTGGCAAGGGAAGTCCAGCGGACATCTCTTCCTTCACTGGCTTCCTTGCCACCGTAATGTGCAAACCCGATGTACCAGAATCCATCCTTCTGATCAATCCAGGTCAATGAACCATGATTATTAATCCCGAAACTATGGTTACCAATGTGTTGAAGTGTTTTAGCATCAAAAATCTCAACAGAGCTGGCCATTGGAATTTCCGGGTAATTGGAATTGGCGCAATATAGCTTTCCTTTAATCACCACACCACTGTTCAAGTGTTTAATCCCTTGGGCCGATCCGTCCCAAGACTGGACAAGCTTGCCGTCATTCTTGGTATACTTCTGAACTGTGCTGTTATTAATCACATAAAAATGGCTTTTATCAACAGCAACAGCCTGTTTTGCTTCCGTAACCTTGAATTTTTTCTGACTGAAAGCCTCGCCGGAAACCATCCAACTAATTAAGAAAAAAACGAACAGACCTTTGATTGGCATAATATTCAATTTAACACATCATAAATACTAAAAATACAAGCTTACAGCTCACGCCACTGCCGAATCTTTTTGTACAGTTCATCCGCGCTTTCTTCATCCGAATTGTAATACACATCACCTTTCGAAGTGGCCAGCAGGATAATAGGACTGATTTTTTTATTGACATATAGCTTGACAACTTTCTTCCCTTTTAATCTGAAACTCCCTTTGGCATAATCTCCCGCAGCAAAACCTCCGACTTTACTCATCATACCATCACGCTCCGGAAGCTTGTCAACAAGTTTTACATCTAAAATTTCCTGTTTGGTCAACCTAACGCCGAAAGAACCTTTGATTTCTAAAACGTTGTCTTTCAACACAAGTTCACTGGTTTCGTAATCTGAGAACTGTGATGTCACCACAAATGCGGCAACAAGTAATACAGCACCTCCCACCACATACGAAGTTAGCTTCTGCCCCTTGTCAGAGTTATATTTATTTCCTGCAATGATCATGTACATGTAAGCGACCAACGGATATAATGTCATAAACATACTCGCCCAGTTGTTGTTGATCAGGCTGATAAGTACAGTCCCAAGAAATAACGAAATCCCTAAAAGGATGTGAAACCTTTTAAAAAATTTAAGATACCCTTCAATATCAAACAGAGCTCGTTTCGCCTCGGACATTGTATTGTAACCCGACAGAATATACTTTGCGTTATTTCTGGTAACGATAAAACCAACCGAAAGGAAAATGACAGAGAGCAGTAAGGCAATGTAGGCCATTGTGAAGCGATTAGAGTTTTATCTTAGCAAAATCCAGTCTGAAATAATTTTCAAAGCTGCTGGTGAAAACGTTTCTTCAATCTCACCATATTCAGATACACTACCTGTATTGGCAGTCTGGAAAAGATGGTTAAGTCCCGGCAGCTCCCGGGCAGTCAATTCTACCTTTTTGTTTTTGCCCAATATCTCCCGAATACCTTCCAGATTTTGTTTGGCCGGAACCTGTAGATCTTTACTCCCATTCAATGCCAGTACAGGACCAGTAATTTTTGCCAGATAGTCTTTGGGTTTAAAATTCATGAAGGCTACAAACCAAGGGGAAGTGAACTGACGGGTGATCTGCTGAGCTTGTTTTCTGGCAGCCTCGTCGCCCATTACTCCTTTTGTTTGAATCTTGATTAGCTCAAAGTAATTGTCCTCAATTTTTTTACTCACACTATCCGAGACAGGCCCGCTTTTGATGAGTGCAAATGCCTTCGCGTTTGACTCTATCTGGTATTTTATCATATCTGCTGACATGCCCGCAGCCGCATTGATCAATCTCCCCTGTTCCAGCATCAGTTCGTCAATTTCCATACCGGGAGCCGCCAGAAACACCAGAAAATCAGGACGGTCCTCACCAGAAGCCACAATGGGGCCTATCAATCCACCTTCGCTGTGCCCTATCAGCCCTACTCTGCTATGACTCACCTTGTCATGTTTTCTAATATACTTTAAGGCTGCAGCTGCATCCTCTGCAAAATCGTGGGTAGTGGCTTTTGCAAAATCTCCGGTGGATGTACCTACGCCCCGGTCATCATATCTCAAAACAATAATCCCGTTCCGGCTCAGATAATCGGCAATCACGGCAAAAGGTTTATGCCCGAATAATTCAGAATCGCGGTTTTGCTGACCGGAACCACTTACCAGCACAACTGCCGGAAATGTCCCGTTCCCTTCCGGTATTGTCAATGTTCCTCCCAGGGTAACCTCCGCTTTTGTATTCTCAAATCTGACTTTTTTCTCTGTGTAAGGAAAAGGAGCTTTGGGAGTCTGAGGCCGAACCGGACCCGCATTTGCCATTATTTGTTTAGCGAAATCCAATGGAAACTTAAATCCGCTCTGCTGCCATTCGCCTGTAATCGTACTATCACTTTTGAGCTCCCCCACATATACAGATTTAATCATCTCAAAATTGACGGTCATTTTATTCCCTTCCAACACTGCCGAATTGGCTTTCATCCCTTTCACATTCTGAACAGGAATATCCATGCTGACTTCATAACTATTCGCCTCCTTACTGATATTAAAAATAATGTTGATTTGTCCGTTTGGTACTTTCAGGTTTCCAGCCCAGGAGCCAGTAAGATTTTGAGCTTTAAGAGAAAGGAAAGCAAATAAGAATAAGCAAAGAGAGAAAAGTTTTCTGATCATGAATAGTGGCGGTAAATTGCAAAATGGTATATACGCAATATAACGATCTGCACCGACATTAAAAAGGGCGGATTGGGCTTATCTTCTTTAACATAAATCCTATTTTTGCACGCACACACTTCATCATTTGCCCCACAACTCAATGGAACAGAACACGCCCCTTCAGCTCGCTGCTGAATTCATGCACTATACCAATAAGAATGTTTTTCTGACCGGGAAAGCCGGAACAGGTAAAACTACTTTCCTGCATAACCTAAAAAAAACACTCCACAAACGGATGGCGATTGTGGCTCCTACCGGCGTCGCGGCTATTAATGCAGGTGGTGTTACGATACATTCTTTCTTCCAGCTCCCGTTTGGGCCACATATACCGGAAAGTTTTATGGCTACCGCCAGCGTTCATAAATTCAGCAAAGAACGTATTAATCTGATCAAAAGTCTGGACTTACTGGTGATTGACGAGATCAGTATGGTAAGGGCGGATATGCTCGATGGCATTGACGAAGTTCTGAGAAAATACAAAGACCGTAACCGACCATTCGGCGGTATTCAGCTGCTCATGATAGGCGATCTGCATCAGCTTTCGCCTGTAATCAAGGATGAAGAATGGAATATGCTAAAGGCGTATTATGACACCATTTTCTTTTTCAGCAGTCATGCCTTGCAAAAAACAAATCCGGTACGCATAGAACTGACTCATATTTACCGGCAGTCAGACACTACATTTATTGATCTCCTGAATCGTGTGAGGGAGAATAAACTGGATGCAGAAACGCTCGCAAAACTCAACCAGCGCTATATTGCGGATTTTAAGCCTGCGGATGATGACGGATACATTACACTCACCACGCACAACGCCAGCGCCCAAAACATCAATGCTGTCAAACTGCAGGAACTGACTACCAAATCCCGCTATTTCAAAGCGGAAATCACAGGCGACTTCCCGGCGATGTCGTACCCAACCGAACAAAATCTTGAACTGAAGGTAGGTGCTCAGGTTATGTTTGTTAAAAATGATATTTCAAGAGAAAAACTGTTTTACAACGGAAAAATAGGACAAGTAGCCAGAATAGACTCCGACGCCATTTATGTAAAGTGCAAGGATGAATACGGAGAAATAGAAGTGGAAAGGACTGAATGGCGAAATGTTAAATATGCCCTGAACGACGAAACAAAGGAAATTGATGAAATTGTAATCGGTAGTTTTGTTCAATATCCGCTAAAACTTGCCTGGGCTATAACCATTCACAAAAGTCAGGGCTTAACTTTTGAAAAAGCCATTATTGATGCGAATGCCTCTTTCGCACACGGACAGGTTTATGTGGCTTTGAGCAGATGTAAGAGTTTCGAAGGTATGGTGCTCAGTACCAAAATCGGCTCATCGAGTGTCAAAACGGATGGAACCGTAGCGGCCTATTCGCGTGATGCGAGCAATAATCCTCCCGACAATCGGCAACTGCTCGACGCCAAATTTGACTTTCAAAGATCTCTGCTTTTCGAGCTATTTGATTTCAATGATACCAAAAGAGCCTTTTTTCAACTGGTCAGGCTTCTGGAAGAACATGGAACCATTCTTAATCCCAACCTTTTACCTGCCCTACGCGGTATCAGGGAAAATTTTGAGAAAGATATTTTTACCGTAGGAGAGAAATTCAAAAATCAGCTGAATCAACTGATGACGGAGTCTGCGCTGCCTGAGGAAAACCCGGCACTTAAAGAGCGATTTGAGAAGGCTATCAACTATTTTTCGGACAAAGTGAATGTAGCTCTGCTTCCTGAGATCCAAAAGCTGGACATAGACACCGACAATACAGCAGTTAGGAAATCAGCGCAACAGGCTCTGGAAACATTATTAAAAGCGGTGGTTATCAAAAGTGCTTGTATCAATACTTCTTTGGAAGGCTTCAATACGAGTGCCTATCTGCGGGCTAAAGCCAATGCAGATATTGACTTTAAAGCAAAAAAAGATGCAGGGGAATTGGCCAAAGCACCTTCTATACCGCAGAATGTCACGCACCCGGGTCTTTATTCTTTATTAAAAACCTGGAGAAAAGAAATAGCCGCGGAACACGATGTGCTTGACTATATGGTGATGCCGATGAAAACGTTGCTGGAGATTTCGGAGGTATTACCCGGCAATCCTCAGCAACTGGCCAAAATAAAAGGAATCGGTAAAACCAAAGTAAAGCAATATGGTCAGCCTTTACTTGACATCATTAAAGCATACTGCGAAGACAACGACATAGAAATTCCCGAACCAAAGGAACAGGAATCAGTTGTGAGCGTCAAAAAAGAAAAGCCGGATACCAAACGTGTAAGTCTGCAGGCATTTCTGGATGGCAAAACGATGGAAGAAATTGCAGCGGAGAGAAACCTTACGCTTTCAACTATTGAGACCCACCTGATCCATTTTATCGAAACGGAGGAACTTGATATTTTTACACTATATCCATCTGAAAAAGTTACCGCTATTACTGCACATCTCACCGCCAACAGACAGGCGACTTTGGGGGAAGCCAAGACTGCTCTGGGCGATGATTATTCCTACACCGAGATTCGTGCCTGCATGAAATACCTGCGCACCACAGACCTGTAACCAACTGTTACTAAATAGAAAAAGTACAAAGTGACGACATTTCAACTATCTCTCCCTTAGGATTATATCACTAATTGATTGAGGTAAATTAACATTCATTTTTAAAAAAAATTAATAGGTTAAGCTGTTTTGAAATGTGATTATACACGTAGTAAATTTCCTGAATCATACTACATCCATGATCATTTTTCACTATGACCTCAAAAACTGCACAAGAACTCGCATTACCGGTTGGCGTTACACTCGACCGTTTCATCATGGCCAGTCAGAGTGCTTTTCCCTATGCTACAGGAGAGCTTTCTCAACTACTTCGCGACATTGCGATTGCCGGTAAAATCATCAACCGTGAAATTAACCGGGCTGGTCTCGTAGACATCGCAGGAGGAAACGGAACGGAAAATGTGCAGGGTGAAAACCAGCAAAAACTGGACATTGTAGCCAACATTCGTTTTATCAGAGCACTAAAAAACGGTGGTGAAGTATGTGCGATTCTTTCTGAAGAGGAAGAAGATATCATCTACACAGGAAATGAACATGGCAAATATGTAGTAGCCATGGATCCGCTCGATGGCTCATCCAATATCGATGTAAATGTTTCTATCGGAACCATTTTCTCTATTTACAGAAGGGTCACCCCTACGGGCTCCCCGGCCACGATGGATGATTTTCTTCAGGGTGGGCGTAAGCAGGTAGCCGCAGGATATATCCTGTACGGTTCATCCACAATGCTTGTATTTTCGACCGGAGATGGTGTCAACGGGTTTACGCTCGATCAGTCACTTGGCGAATTTATACTCTCACACAAGAATATATCCTCTCCAAACAACGGAACTATCTTCTCTGTAAACGAGGGAAACTATTACAGTTACCTTCCATCCGTTCAAAAATATCTGGACAACTGCAAACAGCGTGGATACAGCGCACGCTACATAGGCTCGCTGGTCGGTGATTTCCACCGGAATCTTCTGAAAGGGGGAATTTATCTTTATCCTTCAACAAAAAAAGACCCAAAAGGCAAACTGAGATTGCTGTATGAATGCTACCCATTGGCATTTATTGCTGAAAAATCGGGAGGAAAAGCAAGCGATGGTTTTGGCGCCATTCTGGATATCGTACCTACATCCGGCCATCAGCGTTCTCCCATTTATGTAGGCAGCGCGGCTATGGTAAAGGAGTCTGTTCAACCGTAATTCGGCTTAGCTGATATAGTTTTCGTAACTTTGCAGAATGCAGACTACGGAAAACAATTTTGAGCAGTTTAAACTTAACCGTCAATTACTCAATGCTATTGAAGAAGCGGGATATACCCAGCCTACACCCATTCAGGAACAGGCTATCCCGCTTGCACTATCCGGACAGGATATTTTAGGAATTGCCCAAACGGGTACTGGAAAGACCGCAGCATACGCGTTGCCACTACTTATGCGTATCAAGTTCGCCCAGGGAAATGATCCACGCGCGTTGATATTTGCACCTACGCGTGAACTTGCCATGCAGATCTCAGAAGCGATTGCGCAGCTGAGTAAATATACCGACATCCGTACCGTCGTTTTATACGGCGGTGTTGGACCGAAATCACAGATAGAAGCCATCAGAAAAGGAGTGGATATCATTGTGGCTACGCCCGGTCGTTTTATGGATCTTTACCTGAAAGAAGAGATTGTGGTAAAGTACCTGAACGTGATGATTCTGGACGAAGCCGACAAAATGATGGACATGGGTTTCATGCCTCAGATCCGCAGGGTGCTGGAAATTATTCCGAGAAAAAGACAAAATATGTTATTCTCGGCTACTTTCTCAGACAAGGTAGAAAACTTGTCATACGAGTTTCTCGAGTTCCCGACACGTATTGAAGTAACACCTCAATCGACTACTGCAGAGATGGTTTCGCAGACGTTGTACGAAGTCCCCAACTTCCGTACTAAGATCAACCTGCTCAATCACTTTCTGGAAGACGCCGAAACCTTTGCACGGATATTGATCTTCACACGCAGTCGTGAGGTAGCTACTTTGGTATTTCAAAACCTGAACGGAAGAGTAGTTTCGGAAGAGGAAACCCGCGTAATCCATGCTAATAAGGGACAAAATACCCGCATCAATTCTATGGAAGCATTCCGAGAAGGCAGCGTGAGGGTGCTGGTTGCAACAGATGTGGTAGCTCGTGGGATTGATATTACCGAAGTGAGCCACGTAATCAATTTCGACGTTCCGCTTATCTATGAAGATTATGTACACCGAATAGGACGTACAGGCCGTGCTAACAATATTGGGCATGCAATCACATTTGCCACCATGGCCGATGAATACCATATACGGAAAATCGAAAAGATGATCCGGATGGAAATTCCAAGAGAAGAATTACCTGCCGAAATCGACATCGCACCGACTCCTGCACCTGAACGTCAGGATATGCTTCGTGAAATTGATAATCAAAAAAGAAAGGAAGACCCGACATTCCTGGGGGCATTCCATGAAAAAAAGAAGGTTTACCGCCCTGCTATGAAGAAGCCGGCTAAAGATCAGAAACCCCGCAATCGTAATCCGGGAACACGGAATAATTCGAGCGGACGATCCAAAAGAAAATAATACAATACATTTTAAATAATTCCGTTTAACTTGGACAATAGAAAACCTGTTTCTCTATTAAAGCTTTATGAAAGATTCTTTTGTTTTTTGGCTTGCCTTTTTATTACCTGCGTTATGTTCTGCCCAACAAACTCACCTGGCCAGTGCAGGTCCTTCTTCTGATACCAATGTTGCCTCAAAAAAGCCTTTGGAATTAAAAGAGAGACGTGTTTTGCCCCTATTCGGAGAACTCAGTAAGACGTCCGAGCAGATTGGTGAAGAAATCCAGTTTTTAAGTGAGTGCGACAAATCCTTTTCAAGCCGTACTGAAGCCAGTAGTTTTTTCTCCGCACGTGCATGGGAATATCTGCAGGAAGGTGCACTTGACACCGCATGTTACCGTTTCAATCTTGCCAATCTATTGAATGACAAAAGTGTCGAAACCTACTGGGGATTAGGTGTGGTATCTTACCAGCGTCAGAACTGGGTGGATGCTAAAAGAATGTTGAGCCGTGGCGTAGAACTGCAAGGCGATAACGTACCTCTGCTGGTAGACCTTTCTACTGTAGATATGAAATTGTATGAATTAACGAACCGCAAAGAAGAACTGAACGAAGCAGCTACAATTCTAAAGCATGCTGTAAGTCTTGATTCAACCTATGCACTTGGACAATATAATCTGGCGCTTGTTCACTACAATCTGGACCAGCCTGACGAAGCATGGGTACATCTGCATAAGGGTCGTAAGCTTGATTTCAGCCAGATCAATCTTGATTTTATAGAACTATTAAAGGCGAAAAAACCGGATCCGGAAGGGTTCTTCAAATAAGCCGATATACGCTCAAAACCCGGTAAGTTTCAAACCTTACCGGGTTTTCTTTTTTGTCTCTTTTTGAAAAAAAAGCTGTTTAGTAGAACAAACAACACCACCGCAATCAGAATAAAAACCGCATTCCACATAAACGAAAAGCCAATAAATTTCTCTGACCCATCCAGACTCAGTTCATAGCGGATGCCGTTGCGGTCGGCAGTGGTTGTTTTCTGGTTAAAGGGAAGTGCATGCGCGTAATCATCGCGGCCAACCAATTCATTATCTACATTGATATAGCCATAAGTCTCGTTCATTCTCACCATAGAAAGACCGTTCTGGAAGTAAGAAGCAAACTCGTATTTCAGCGGAGTACGGATTTTCCCTGTTTTATCTATATGTCCGAATTTCCCGTTGATGGCAACTGCTGCCCTGTCTTCTGCCGTGAAGCCGCTTGCTTCGTCATACAGAAATGGAATACGGACTTTACCGGTTTTGTCAATACATCCCCATTTGTTGTTCTTTTTCACCCAGAATAACCCGGCAGTTGGTTTGCGGGTGTCGGTAAATTCAAAGCCAGTGACCATCTCACCGGTGAATACGTTGATAAAACCATAACGATCGCCATACCTTACCCGCTCCATTCCCTGGCCCGAAAACTTGTATTCAGGATCAATATCATCCAACGCAACCGGAATTCGCAGGATCATGTTTTTGTCGATAATACCGTATTTCCCTTTGTACAGGAAATGATAAATACCTTTCGCCTCTTTAATCTCTTTCTCTATATACGGACTGAAATTCCAGTTGAGCAGATACAATTCCTTTTGCTTCCACCAGATAATATCCTCCTTCGTATCATGATTACAAACGAAATCGACGGTAGCTTTTGAAATCAGAAAATCGTTTTTGAAATTTTCAATCGGTATTCTGTAAATTTCTTTTCCGGTAGAATCAATATAGGAAAGACCATATTGCTTATCCACTTCATAAATGACCCAGGTTTTACCCTGATAATATTTATCTGTCCCGACGTATATGGGCTCTACGATGACTTTCCCTTTTTTATTGATAAAACCATGTAGCCCCGGTTTGGCAGTATTGGTCTCGATAGGTACGAACTCCGCCAGACCATTCGAAAATTCGCCAATATCTTTATAAGCAGGTGTCAGCTTTTTCCCGTTCTTATCAACCAGAAAAGAGCTGTAATCCCTGCAATTGATATTGATTTTCTTGACAACATATACATCTCCATATTTCTGGTGTTCTGAGTATTCGCTGAGCCAGGCCGGTCCTGAAGTGTCGGACTGCTGCGCTATTAGAAAATTGAAATGGAGTAGGAGAAAACTAAGGAGAAAGATTCTGCCGGCAATTGTTGAGCTATTCACTATACTAACCTGTTCATTTCCGAATACTTTTGACAACAACGAAGATACCAATAACTGATTTGAATGAACAAGGGTTTGTTGGAGAAGTTCCGCGACTCGGTCTGAATGACCCGGTCTGCGCGACTCGGTCTGCATGACGCAGTCAGGCTGAACGGAAGCAGCGCCCTCCCTAACTAGTTCGAAGACAGCAACTGATTTCGCCGTTCGGTCCTGGCATGCGATTTCCCCGTTCAGCCCTGCTTCGCAGTGCAGACCGGAAGCTATTACCTGAATACAAATCCAATCGGAGAAGCGCCTACTTTAATCGAATCAATCACACTTCCATCTGTTCTGTAGCGTACCGCATATCCGGATTGAACCGGATTAGGATCTACAGCAGCATAGATCAGTCCTTGTTTTGGATCGACATTTAGTCCTGTAAAATTTCTGTTGATAAATGGCTTAGACATATCAATCACTGAATCATCTATCCCCACTTTATACGCCTGACCTTTTGTACCGAAGTCAGAAGTAAGCATAAAGAAAATCGTTTTCTTATCAAGGCTGAAAGTCAGATTTCCGACAATCTTAGACGCATCCGTTCCTGCATACAAGGTTCCTTTTGCATAACTATCCAGGCTTACTTTCGAAATACCACGACCGGCCCCTACCCAAAGTCTACCATTAGCGTCAATTCCGATTGGCGAAGGAGCTCCATCAAATTCCACTGTTTTCACAATTTCATCTGTATTGGTATCGATCACAGTAAGCGTCTTACCATTTGTGTAATCAGTAGTTCCAACGTATAATTTACCGGCGTGTACCAATAATTTCTCTGGTCCCTTCGCAATATTAATTTTCTTAACAACCTTGTTGGTACTTAGATCAATTACTGCAATATAGCCCGTAGAATACATATAGTCTCCGTTAGTTCCCCAGCATGAAACATATGCTTTAGATGCGGTAGCGAAAGCAACTTTTCTCGGGTTCTCAATATCCGGCGCACCTATTGAAGCTATTTTTTCAAATGTGTTGGCGTCTACAATTTCTACCTTATCCAGTCCCGCACTCGAATTGTCAACAGTAAGAATGCCCTTTCCTTCCAGATAAGCATAACCCTGGATTCCTCCCTGAAGCCCACTTCCGTTTGCAGTGGCATAAACATCTATATCAGCCGTGCGGTTTTCCCGTTTGAAAAACGAAAGACTGCCGTTGTTGTCTCTGAAATTTCCAATAGTCGTTACAAAAACTCCGTCCACATAATCGCCCTTTGGCGCAGGATCACTTTGGTTACATGACCAAACTAAGAAAGATAAAGATGCGGCTAAAACGCCTTGGGTAAGTTGTTTTTTCATATTCATGCTCAAATTTAATAATTCATCCGGGTTCCACCGGTCTTCAATGATGATTTATAATGTTGACGTTTATCATTTTAGCTTTTTGTCGGCTTCAGTATAAGACCTGTAACTCAATAATAAGTTAATGGCAAAACTCCTCCCCGGCATGGCGTTACTTCTTACGTTCAGATAAAAGGAATTACCGATATTGTTCACTTGCCCTTGTATCCGCAACTGCATATTCCCCAGGTTATAGTTGGTTTCTGCCAATAGATTCGCCAGCACATAACTATCCAGATACAGCGAATTATCGGTACGTGTATACCTTCTGCTCACAGCCAGTAATTGACCTGTCAGACGGAAATTCCGGTATGCAGTGAACAGATTCACATTTCCCGAATGCTTTGGAATATAGGTAAGTTGCTTGCCTACTATATCCACGGCATAGGCATCATAAATCTTTTCCTGAGAACTCCGCGTGTAAGTATAATTCATCCTTGCTCCCGTTTTGATCATTCGAAATGAAGCATTCCAGCCAGCCTGCAGTTCGATTCCTCTCGCCAGCACCTCCTGCAGATTTTCTACCTTGAAACTATTGCCGGGATTCCAGTAACTCCAGTTTTTGATACGATTGTGATAGACCGTTGCGGAAAACGAAAACAGCTGGTTATCGGAAGTCGTATATTGTTGGTCTATTCCCAACTCTTTGTTAAAACCACTTTCCGGTTTGATATCCGGATTACCCAACGTTTTCCAATACCTTTCGTTCAAGGTCGGCACCCGGTAGCTGCGCGCCAAAGAGCCTTTCGCCTTTAATGTATATCGATTCGTTTGGATAAGAGGGTATTCGACGCCTAAAGAGGGTGTAAATGGTGGCTGAAAACCTGTTACAAATGCCTGTCGTAAATTGGCAGACACCAAAAGTCCTGACGTTGTTTCCCAGCGTGTCAGTAAAAACAGATCTCCCCTGTTCTCTGTAATTTCAGGTCGTTCATAACCAGCAACCCGTGTACGGAAATGGGTAAATTCTCCTCCGCTCTTTATCTGTATTTTACCTGCGGCACCAACGTTCCAGTGAAAATCTCTTTCAATCCGGGTTCCCAACTTATCCGTTACTGCATGATCCAGATTACTATAATCGCCGGTTGCGTAATCAATGATATCGCGAACCCACGATGCTCGTACAGAGAAGTCATTCCACTGATATTTAAGCATTGTCCTGTATGCCTGTGTTTGGGTAAGTTCCCTCCCTGCGGCATTTTCCGGATTGATGGTTAGCGCGTTGTCAGTAAGCCAAACATGGGCAGATAGTTCATGGTTGTTTTTCGAACGTAGAAAAACATCCTGTACAATCCCTTTTTGTATTGTCTGTGTTGGTAAAAGCAATACATTCCGGCGCGTCGGTTCGGGAAAGCGATTTTTCATATTGCCATAGTAAATGGCTGTTTTACCGGAAATAGCCCAGTTCTTACCTAGTGCTGAGCCGTACTTTGCCCAGGCCTGCGTTTGACTATTATGAAAACTTTCCTGCTGCCGGCCAATTGCCGCACTAAAGCCCTGCGTCGGCGCTGTACTATTCAACAAAACGCTCCCACCAACTGCATCCGTCCCGACTATACTCGCAGCGGAGCCATACTGAACAGCAAGCTGATCAAAACCGGCCACCGGAATAGTCGAAAAATCGGACTGACCCAATGTGGGAGAATTGATATTGAGACCATTCCACAACACGGCTGTATGATTGGCCGAAGTACCCCGAAATGAAACTGTCGTAAGTGCTCCCGGACCGTAATTTTTAAAAGCAAGAGATGTATTATAAGCCAATATATCAGCCAGATTCTGAAATCTGAACTGGGTAAGCGTGACAGAATCAATCTTCTGATATTTTAATCCGCTCATAAAGCGCTCAGGAGCCGTTCCCCTCACCGTAGCCGGAGCAAGAAAAATAGTATCCTTCTGCGCAAAAGACTGATACGAAAAGGCACAGCCGATTGCAAAAAGCAGATAAACACCAAAACTGAATCTTTTAGACACTTTTGAACCAGATAGATATCACATAATCCGGCTCTTCCTCCGAAAACCGTTTTACACCAGATGTGTTCAGGCAGGTCTCCTGGCTTAGTCCGATGATCTGTCGCCTTCCCGGAGCATTGTTGAAAAAGAGAGTAAATTCTATCATTCACTCATTCTATCACTCAATCAATACTTCCAGTGGCTATGAAGATGCAGATCATCATCACGGACTGTACAGTTGCGGGGACAGCTTTCGCATATAACGAAATTCCCTTTTAAGCGCCTTCTCTTTGAGAAAGCCTAGCACCAAAACACTGCAAAAGTAGTGAATATTGAGGAGGTTACACAATTGGACAAATTACACAGTGGCTCACAGAGTGAAGACTGAGAGCCACAGAGAAAATTCGATTAGCATGTGAGAAAGATCCGATGGGAAGAATAAACTCTGTGCATCTCTTCCCATCTCTGTGTACCTCTGTGTAACCTAATACCTATCTTTGCAAAAATTTCCATATACCTTGATTACCCCAGCCGACAACCGTTTTACTTTCCCTGAATCTCAGAAAGGCATTATCCTGATGCTCGGAGCAGCATTTTTCTTTTCGCTGACATCGGCCATTTCTAAACACATCGGCAAAGAGTTTCATATCGTACAACTGGTTTTCTTCCGGAACATCGTTGGAGTTATATTCATTTTATCAAGTATCCGTAATCGGCCATTAGAACAAAAAGGAGGTGGTAAACTCGGACTGCTGATCTTTCGAGGTATTGTGGGTACACTTTCTTTATATCTGCTTTTTTACGCGATCCAAACCCTCGGACTCGGCAGAGCATCCACTTACCAATATACCTACCCTATTTTTCTGGCGCTGCTATCCTGGCTACTCATTGGCGAAGCTTTGAATAAGAAAGAATGGGCTGCAATCTTCATTGGCTTTTCAGGTATTCTGTTGGTATTCCGTCCCGACCTTTCACTGGCTTGGAGAGACAACGTACTTGGATTGGGCAATGCTGTTCTGACGGCAATCAGCTATCTTTCAATACGCCAGCTGGGGTGGGTATATGATTCCCGCGCGATCATTCTTTCATTTATGCTGAGTGGAATTCTGATGCCGATCGCCTCTATGCTGGTTGGAACCTATTTTCCAATGGAAGGGCTGGATTTCCTGATCGGGACTTTCAAATGGCCGGACACGATTGATCAGTGGACCGCATTTCTCGCGCTAGGCCTGACAGCATTACTCGGCCAAAAAATGCTTACACAGTCGTTCAGTTACGACAAAGCAGGACGCGTAGCCGCCATTGGTTATTCCAATATTCTGTTTTCTGTACTGATCGGCTTTTTCATGGGAGAAGCTTTCCCGTCCATTTCTTCCCTCGCCGGTATGGCACTGATTATCGCAGGCGGAATACTTGTTTCTCTCGCCAAAACCAAAGAGGCCTAGATCTGTTTCTTTTCCGAATTCAATCTTTCATTGAATACAAGCCTGTTCATAAACGGATCCACAACTGTAACCGAAATAGAATCCCACGGTTCTTCTACCAAACCCGGACGATTGTATTTATACTTCTTATCATTGAGTTCCTGGTGTAGCTCACGCACGCCTTCACATTCGATAAAAACCTTTGCTCCCAGCGTACAATCGCCATGATGTTCCGACAAATGCAGAACAATACCATTGTTCTGCATATAGATTGGAGCATTTTCATCAAAACTATGTGTCCAGTCAATAGAAAAGCCCAGCCAGCCGATATAAAATTCATGCGCTTTGGCTTCATCAAAAATCCGGAGAATGGGTATTACCTGACTTACTTTCATACTGAAAATCAATTATTTTTCTACGATATTTGTTACCAACCTGTTGCCTTCAGCTTCAGTGCCGACAAGTTAATTACATCAGCATGAAAAATCAATTTCCCCTATTTTCGACCATCGTTCTGGCTATTGTTTCACTGACGGGCTTCCGTTCAGATGTGAGTGATAAACCAGCCGATACCATCCAATGGCTGACCATTGAGCAGGCCTATGCCAAAATGAAAACCGAGCCACGTAAAATTTTGATTGATGTATACACCGATTGGTGCGGGTGGTGTAAGGTAATGGACAAGGAAACTTTTAAGAATAAAGCCGTTGTCGACTATATCAATAAGAAGTACTACGCCGTAAAACTGGACGCAGAGCAAAAGGAAGCGATTACACTCGGAGATAAAAAGTTTGTTTCGCAAGGCCGTACGCATGAACTATTACTAGCGCTTACCAATAATCAGCCAAGTTACCCGACAACCGTATTTCTGGATGATCAGTTTCAGATGATACAGCCACTACCGGGCTACATGAAAGCAAAGGAATTTCACGAAGTGATTACGTTTTTCGGAGAAGATTACCACAAAAAGGAGCCTTTCGAAACGTACAAAGGAAAGACGTATCCGGGATTGTATCCAACACGGTAATAGTTAGTTCAACCCTTCCAGGGTTATCGGTTCGCACTAAAATTTCATACCCCGGATTTCCATCCGGGGCTATTCATATTAAACCCTTACAGGGTTATATCTCAAAATTCTGTCCTCTGAAGTAGATTACACCGCTTCTCCTTCCTGCATTCTTTCCGCATTTTCAGCGATACGCAGTCTTTCGATAAATTCGGCAATATCCCCCTCCATTACAGCCGGAAGATTATAAACTGTATACCCGATACGGTGATCTGTGATACGGCTCTGAGGATAGTTATAAGTACGGATCTTATCAGATCTGTCCCCGCTTCCTACCATCGTTTTACGCTGTGAGCTGATCGCATCGTTATGTTTTTTAAGTTCGATCTCATACAAACGCGAACGCAGTACGCTCAAAGCCCTGTCTTTGTTTTTTAACTGAGAACGTTCATCCTGGCAACTCACCACCAAACCTGACGGAATGTGAGTCAGACGAACTGCTGAATACGTCGTGTTTACCGACTGTCCACCTGCACCCGACGACATAAACGTGTCAATCCGCACATCGCCCATGTTGATCTGCACATCCACCTCTTCCGCTTCCGGCAATACCGCCACCGAAGCTGCCGAAGTATGAATACGTCCCTGGGATTCCGTTTGCGGAACACGTTGCACACGATGCACGCCCGATTCAAATTTCATTTTGCCGTACACATCTTCTCCCTCCACCTTCACAATGATCTCTTTGTAACCTCCATTGGTACCTTCTGTAAAATCCATCACAGACGTACGCCAGCCCATTTTTTCAAAGAATCTTTGGTACATACGGAACAAATCACCTGCGAATATAGCCGCCTCATCTCCACCCGTTCCACCACGAATTTCAAGAATGATATTCCGGCTGTCATTCGGATCTTTCGGAATCAGCAATTCTTTTATTTCCTGTTCCAGAATTTCCATTTTCGGATTCAGCTCACTGAGCTCCTCCTTAGCCATTTCTCTTAAATCCTCATCCTTCTCGTTATCAATCAGCTCTTTAGTGCCTGCAATATCCTTTTGCAGTTTTAGGTAAATGGTATATTTGTCAACGATCTTACCAAGGTCTTTATATTCCTTACTAATTTTGGAATAGCGGGTAGAATCCGAAACGATTTCAGGTTGAATAATTTGTTGCGAAACCTCTTCGAAACGCTCCTTTATAGCTTCTAATTTATCTAGCATGATAATATGGTATCTTGGGGCAAGCCCATTTGGGGCACAAAGATACGCATTATTCAGTTTTGAATGCTGAATGACAGCACGAATGAAATCTTCCTGTATTCCGAATCAGTATTAAGAACCAAAATAACCACCTTTGCAAGGTACATTGCTATTAAAAACGTCATCATGAATCATACCCAATACAAGTTCATTCAGTCTTTTGCCTGTATCGCAACAGTCATCATCGTGCTCAGCGGCTGTCAGGCCAAACGCCTGGAAAACACCAAGGAACTTTCCCGTGAGATCAAAGCATCTCAGATCAAACGGGTGACCAACACCCAGCTCGTTTACACCATTGATGAATGGGGTAAGAAAATTTCCAAAATCACCGAGAAAACGCTGGAAAAAGAACTGGCAACCAATCCTGAAAAAGGCACTGCAGTCTGTAAAGACCTTTCTCAAATTCCTTTGATCAATGCCATGGAAAAAGAATATGGTGTACATATTCAGCTCCTGGGAGAAGCCGACATCAGCAACACAGATTTAAATCCTAAAGAAAAAGAATTGTTGGAGGCCTATTTGTACAGCGCAAAATCAAAAACGGCAGTAACCGACAACGTACAGCAACTGAACGACACCCTCATCGTATACAATGTCCCCGCCACCGCCGAAAGCCCGATCTGTAAAGCCTGCATGCCCGATCAGGAAATCTCCTTTGCTGTCTGGAGATTGTTGTTTAATAAAAAGGATATGATCAGGAAATTGGATGCGAAGGCTTTGAAGGAGTGAGGGTAACTTTCTACTACTACTTTAATTCTACAAGTATCATGGTGCGCTGCACCCTACCTAAATTGATACTCCTCTTACCTGACTGAAATTGTAAGATGGAATGCGTGAACATTACCAATCTATCCAAAGATAAGTGTAGCCCCCAATGAACCAACTAACCGAGTACATCCTGCAATTCGGCAACCTCAATCCTCAGCAAATCGAACTCATCACCAGCAAAGCGACTGAGATTGAACTACGGAAGGATGCATATTTTTCGGAGGCTGGGTATATTCCAAAGCAGGTGGGTTTTGTGGTGGAAGGTGTAATGCGGGGCTGTTATTACAACAACAAGGGAGAAGAAATCACACGTTGCTTTATCAGCGAAAATAGTCTGGTGGTCGATTATATCAATTTTGACCTCAATGCCTCTTCATCGGAGTACCTTCAGGCATGTACGGATTGCAAACTCATTGTATTTTCAAAACAAGCTTGGGAAGAACTCTCGCAAACGATTGTCGGCTGGGACGCTATCAAAAACAAAATGGTGCAACTATGTATGTACCAGAAATCCAGAAAAGGACCGGTGATATCGCAGGATGCTACCACACGCTATCTTGAATTTATAGAGAATTATCCTGCACTTACCAATCGGATTCCGCTTACTTACATCGCTTCTTACCTCGGCGTTACCCAACAATCGCTGAGCCGCATTCGCAAAAACATCCGGTAAACCGGAATTTACCATTTGGTAAATCAGCCCATCTTGATACGCTGCAATTTTGTTTCATCAACTCAAAAATGAAACAAATGAAATCAGCACTTATTACCGGAGCCAATAAAGGAATTGGCTTGGAAACCGCCAGACAATTATTACAGCAGGGATTTTATGTATATCTCGGGAGCCGTAACTTACAAAATGGCCAGGAAGTGGTTAGGCAGCTAAATAATGAAGGCTTCCCCAATGCTGAAGCCATTCAGTTAGATGTGACAGACCAAAATTCTGTAAATGCTGCACGCGAGCAAATCGGACGGAAAACAGAAGTATTGGACGTACTCATCAACAATGCCGGTATCAACGGAGGCACGCCACCTTACACAGCACTGGAAGCCCGTGCCGACGAATTTACCGCAGCATTCAGCACCAATGTAATCGGCGTAGCAAGGGTTACGTCTGCATTCCTTGACCTGTTACGAAAATCGGAAACACCCAGAATCGTCAACGTAAGTACTAGCGTTGGTTCTCTTTCTTTACAAAGCAATCCCGATTGGCCTGCCTACAATTATGCTAAATACGCAGTATATGCCTCATCCAAAGCCGCGCTGAATATGTATTCAGTCCATCTGGCATATGAGTTACGCGACACAGCTTTTAAGGTCAACGCAGTTTGTCCGGGTTATACCAAAACGGATTTTACCGGGCACAACGGAGGAGCAATTGAAGAAGCTGGAAAACGCATTGTGAAGTATGTATTGATTGGACAGGATGGTCCGACAGGGAAATTTTTCAGTGAAGAAAGTAATTCGGCCACCGGAGAAATCCCCTGGTAGTACCATTTTATTCCGGTGCGCTGCACCTTGGAAATACTATTATCTGCTCAGTTTCTACAAATAGCACGGTGCGCTGCACCTTTTACTGTACCCCAATCCCGCTATAAAACCACCAATACAAAATCTTCTTGCTCAAATAGCTAACATCTACTAACTTCAACAATCTCTGACTAACCTTGACAATACCTGACCACAAATGACAATACTTGAACAATACCTGACCAAAAACCCCATGCGCTACCTCCTCACCTACTTGCTTTCGACAATCCTGACTGTAGCTTCTGCCCAGAACAATATCCTTGTTTTTCAGTCCGATTTTGGGTTGAAAGATGGAGCCGTTGCTGCCATGAAGGGTGTAGCTGCAGGCGTTTCAGGTGAGATCAAAATGTATGACCTTACACATGAAATCCCAGCCTACAATATCTGGGAGGCCGCGTATCGGCTCATGCAAACGGCTCCTTACTGGCCGGCAGGAACTGTTTTTGTTTCCGTGGTGGATCCTGGTGTGGGTACAACGCGTAAATCGGTGGTGTTATTGACCAAATCAGGACATTACTTTGTAACCCCGGATAACGGTACGCTCACACTCGTGGCTGAACAATTGGGTATTCAGGAAATCAGGGAGATTGATGAGGTCAATAACCGCAGGAAAAATTCTCAGGCTTCATACACTTTTCATGGCCGGGATGTATATGCATACACAGCCGCGAGGCTGGCTTCTAAAACGATTTCATTCGAAAAAGTAGGTCCCAAATTACCTGCCAAAGTGGAATCGATAGCCTACCAAAAAGCATCTTTTACAGACGGGAAAGTAAAAGGAACTATTCCGATCCTGGATATCCAATACGGTAACGTTTGGACGAACATAGACAGGGAAACTTTTTCGGGATTGGGTGTAAAAACAGGTGACAAGCTACAAGTCTCGGTTTTCGACGGACAAAAGAAAGTGTATGAGGGTAGAGTAACTTACGTCAATACTTTTGGAGACGTACCGGAAGGGCAGGATGTAGGTTATTTCAATAGCTTGCTTAATTTCTCTCTCGGAATTAATATGGGTAACTTCTCAGAAAAATACAAAGTCTATAGTGGAAGCGAATGGAACATCATCGTTACAAAATAAGGGATTCCGTCAGGAAAAAAGGGAATTCTGGCAATGGCCTGTTTTGCTGGCGATTGTCGTGTTGATCGCGTTCAATATTTACCAGGACTATAAAACAGAGCTACAAACAAAAGAAACCGGGACACTTATTGAAGTTCCTGTCATACAGAAAATCCGGAGTAGCGGTAGTCGTGGCTCAAAAAGCAAAATCGGGATCATGCATGGGCATGTCCCGATTTATGTAGTAGCCAAATCCAAAGCATGGTTTCGTAGTGCTACTGTAGGCTCAACCATCAAAGTGATATACAGCAGCAGATATCATACGTACCTTGACCCGAATAAAAAGAAATTCGATGTTGAAATTTCCTTTATCGCCTTCTTCTCATTTGTGGGCCTGATGATATTATGGCGTTGGATATGGCTTGGATTATATATCTGGTATTGGAAATGATCTTAATTACTATTTTGTCGCTACATTATATATCTCGTACCAATCCTGGTGATTTAATTTGATCTCCGATGCACTGGCAGCATTCCTGATCCTGCTTTCCGACTGCGAACCGATAATGGGCAAAGTACCCAGTTTCATCAGCCAGGCCACAGCAGTTTGCTCGATATTGGCATTGTACTTCTCTCCTACTTCCTGCAATTTAGCCCTCAGTTTGACAGCACGTTCATCTGTACCATTCAGGATTTTGCCACCGGCTAAAGGAGCCCATGCCAAAGGTTTGCTGAAGCATTGTTTGATATAATCAATACGGCCATCTTCAATCGCCGTTGTATTCATCAGATTCAACTCAATATGGTTGGTCACGATAGGAATACGAAGGTATGAGGCCAATAACTGGTGCTGGAATACCGAAAAATTCGTTACGCCTATGTGCTTCGCTTTTCCTGACTTTACAACCTCTGCCAGCGCTCCGGCAGTTTCCTCCGGGTCTGTCAGAAAATCGCTGTGGTTCAGCAGGAATATATCGAGATAGTCAGTTTTCAGTCTTTTCAGTGAGCCATTGATACTATCAATAATGTGATCACGTGACGTATCATAGTAGGTAAGTTTGCCATCTTCGGAATGTCTTATACCACACTTGCTGAAAAGTACGATTTCATCACGTCTGAAAGATTTATTGCTGATGATCTTTCCAAAGTGCTCTTCGATGGTAAACTTTCCGTAAACGTCGGCATGGTCAAAGGTATTGATTCCAAGATCCAGACACAGATTCATTGTTTTTTCTATATTCGAAGTTGTTACAGCGCCCTCATCTGTCCATCTCCAGAAACCATAAATGGCCTCCGATACCTTCGGGCCCGAATCACTTAAACTAACTTTTTTCATTGTGCGGTGGTTTGAATCAGACTGCAAAAATAGCCTAAATTTAATAATATAGAGCGGTTAGCTTTGAGCTTATAGCCTTCAGTTCACACATACCTGATAGTAAGAAACTTACAATTCGAACATCGCTCTTCGCAGACAGAAAGAGCACACATTCAGCTATTTCTCCAGCCTCTTGTCCTTTACGATGAGATAAATGTCGTTTTCCAGTTCAAGGTATCCGTAATCGTATACAAAGTGATAGATGTTTCCTTTCTGAGTAGGACGAACGCTGGTGATCAGGTTAAAGTCAAAACCTTTACCTGCCAATGTAGATTTGCTGCATTTTACTTTTTCTTCCGGACAAAGTTCTTCCAGTATTCTCCGGTTTTTACGAAGCTGGTTATTCATATTCCGGATCAGATTATAGGAATCTGAATTGAGCCGGTTATTGTAGGCGTTCCTGCACATGTCGGAACAAAACTTCTTATCAATCCTGCCTGCCAGTGGCTTACCGCATTCCAAACAATCAGCCATAGTTATTCAATATTAATGCTAAAAAAATGTGTGTACATCAACCTTCTATGCAATATATAAAATTTCAGTTTCTCTGAATCACATCTGTCAATTTCCGTTTGCAAACGGGTGTAAATGTTTTTAGATGACTGTAAACAGTTAACAACCGAATCCTTTTTCGGCAACCTCCCACCTTTGTCATGTCGATTCGGAAACGGATTGACTTCAACAGATCCATTCAATTTTAAAACCTTACAAACATGAACTCAGTAAAATTAATCGGAAACGTAGGACGCGAAATCAATGTAAAAGATTTTGATGGCGGAAAAGTAGTAACCTTCTCACTGGCTACAAATGAAAGCTATATCAACAAAAACAAAGAGGAAGTAAAAAATACGTCATGGCATTCGATTGTGGCCTGGGGGCAATTGGCAAAGCAATGCGAGACTTTGTTGGAAAAAGGAAAATCTGTATCAGTAGAAGGAAAAATCAATTACCGTCAGTATCAGAATAAAGACAATCTGACTGTACGTGTGGTGGAAATTGTCGCTTCCAAAGTGGAAGAGGTAATGTGGAAGCAAACCGCTAATAGTTAATCAACCTTTATAACCAATACAATCTTAACTGAATAATGGAAAAGTATATAAAACCATCAATCTTAACACTCATCCCCATCATAATAGTTATCGGAGCTTTATCCTATTTTGGCTGGTTAGTCGATTGGAATAGTGGATTCCTTGAATCAATCTATTCTTTGAAATCAGAAAATGTTGTTTTCATTGGGCTCGTATACGCTGCACTTGCAGTTATATTGGCACAATTCAGAATTTATCACCTCTTCTGGTTCGCGTTAGCAGAAACATTCTTCTTCTTCATAGTGTCCATGATTACATTTCAAATGAACATAAAAGAAGGATCTGCGTATGCTCCGTTTATTTTGATATGGAGCACAGTGGCACTTTCGAAAGCGCTTGTGAACGTCTTTGAAGGACCAAACAAGGATAGACTTGGAAAACGAAAAATATAGGAATTCCTCGACTACGTTATTTCTAAAGTTCTTCTCGCTAACTATCTATATTCCCAACTGATATCCGATTCTTGATCAGATATCAGCTGGGAATATTATTAAAATATTACTCGCTCAGCAAAGCCTCTTTCCAGTTTGCATAAGCAGTTTTGGTTGCTTCTGTCAGCTGTGCATCCGGTTCGATGGTCTTTACGGCAGTCAGCCCGGTAAATGCTTCCTGACGGGTTTTGTAATGTCCCAGACCAAAGCCTGCTGCACGGGCTGCTCCTTGCGCGCCATCCGTATTGATCAGCTCCACGGTAGCTCCCGATACGTTGGCGAAAGTTTCGCGAAACACAGGGCTCAGGAACATATTCGCTTCTCCGGCCCTGATATTTTTCAAAGAAACACCAACGGTTTCCATGATTTCCATACCGTAGTAAAGTGCAAATACGATGCCTTCCTGTGCGGCGCGTGTCCAGTGACCCAGGCCGTGACGGCTAAACTGAAGTCCTTTGAATGTAGCACCCGGATCCTGGTTTTCGAGCATACGCTCAGCACCATTTCCGAATGGCAGACATAGCAGTCCATCAGAACCTACCGGTACCTTCGCAGCCAGGTCGTTCATCTGAGGATAAGAAACGCTGCCCTGCATCAGTTCATTACGCAGCCAGCCATTCAGACTACCCGTTCCGTTCACACAAAGCAATACGCCGTAACGTGCAGCTTCTGTAACAGGATTCACGTGCAGGAAAGTATTTACACGCGACAATGAATCGAATTTGATCTGATCACTAACCCCGTACACTACACCCGAAGTACCAGCAGTAGCCGCCACTTCACCAGGTTCGAGTACATTCAGTGAAAAAGCATTGTTAGGCTGATCACCCGCACGGTAAGTAACAGGAATACCCGCTTTCAGCCCAAGCGCTGCAGCTGCCTGCTCGGTTACCTGCCCCTGTTCAGAGAAAGTAGGCAAAACGGTCGGCATAAGCGAAGCATCAAAACCGAAATGATTAAAAAGGAAATCAGCGGGACTGTTGTTTACAAAATCCCAGAATATACCTTCTGATAAACCCGAAGGCGTTGTTACGATTTCACCGGTAATTCTGGCAGCCAGATAATCGCCAGGCAACATAAATTTATGAACCTTAGCATATACATCCGGCTCGTTTTGTTTTACCCACCCCAGCTTGGAGGCAGTAAAATTTCCCGGCGAATTGAGCAAATGAGGGAGAACATATTCTTCCCCGATGGCTTCCATCGCTTTATTACCTACTTCTACAGCACGACTATCACACCAGATGATCGAAGGGCGAAGTACGTTCATGTCTTTATCAACCACCACCAGACCGTGCATCTGGTAAGAAATTCCGATAGCGGCAACTTCATTGGCGCCAATTCCGGCTTTGCTCATGACAGCTTTGGAAGCCAGACAGGCATTTTCCCACCATAGCTCAGGCTGTTGCTCTGCAAAACCAGGCTTAGGAGCCTCAATGGTCATCTCTTTTTCAGGATAAAATGCTGAGGCAGCCACCGCTCCGGTATCTGCATGGAGTAAACAGGCTTTAACGGACGAACTGCCTAAATCAAATCCCAGGAAATACATGTTTATTGTTTTAAAAGTGATTATATCTCTACGAATTTTTAAAGATAAGCGCTAAAAGTTACAAAAATGTTCCCTGCGTCAAAGATTTACCTTTAATTAAGTGTAAATTCTACACGTAAACAATTTCAGCGGTCTGTTATGAACTTTAATACAGTATTAATGTGGGAAAAATGATACCTTTAAAAAAAGTTTTAGTCCAGTTATAGAGACTATTGGAATCTATTTTGTGTCTAAATTGTGTTATCTCATAGAACTGTAATCCTCGTAAAACGAGACAAGGCAAGGAACATTAATATTTTGTTTATGAAGAAAATTGTACAAGTAATTCTATCCGTCTGTTTTCTGTTTGTTTTCTCTGGTTTTAAGCCAAGAGAGAAAAAATGGGAAAAGCCTTTCTCCCGGTTGGATTCAGAAATACGAAAAAACAGCAAAGCCTATGAAACACTGGGGGATGCCACAAAAACAATAGGACACAGACTTACAGGTAGCAGTAATGGTGCGAAGGCAGAGGAGTATGCATTCAAATTACTGAAAAGTTACGGCTTCAGCGACGTAGTGTATCAACCGTTTGAAGTAGAAGCATGGATGCGCGATACAGTAACACTAAGTATTGCACCAGGGAATAGTGATAATTTCCGCGACGTAGATGTAGTCGCGCTGGCACACTCTCCGGTAGATTCCAAAGTTCAGGGAGAGATCGTAGACGTAGGTAACGGGCTTCCTGAAGATTTTGAAGCTATAAAAGACAAAGTAAAAGGTAGAGTAGTACTGGCAAACATCGGACTCAAAGATGCTCCGGGCAAGAAGAACCTGCACCGCTCAGAAAAAACAGCTCTGGCGATTCAATATGGCGCAACAGGTATCATCATGGTGAATGGTGCTCCCGGTAACATCCTGCTCACAGGAACGGCATCGGTAACAGGTGCGATCATTTCTATTCCGGCTGTATGTATTTCCAGCGAAAGCGGAGACGAGGTACGCAAGTGGTTGAGAGAAGAAGCTCCTTTGGAGGCAAATATTGATATGCATAACATCTCCAAACCTATCAAAGCACGTAACGTAATTGCTACACTGAAAGGAAACTCCGATGAAAAAGTCATCATTGGCGGCCATCTTGATTCATGGGATCTGGCAACCGGTGCGATTGACAATGGTATAGGCTCTTTCGCCGTGATGGATATAGCCCGTGCATTCCGGTCATTAAAAGTAAAGCCGGAGCGTACAATTCAGTTTGTATTATTTATGGGTGAGGAGCAGGGATTGCTTGGATCCAAACACTTTGTGGAGCAACTCAAAAAAACAGGCGGTATCAATAAAGTGAGCTATATGATGAACCTGGATATGACCAACGACCCATCGGGAGCCAATGCATTCGGAAGGGATGACATGACTGAATTCTTCACTAATGTTGGTACTGCTATACAAAAAGTTGATCCTGAATTTAAAAATGAATTGGCCAACAGAGCAGGTCTCCACAGCGATCACCAGCCATTTATGCTGGAAGGTGTACCCATAGCCGGACTTTCCGGAAGGCTGTCTCCGGCAGTATTGCAATGCTACCATGCAGATTGCGATGATTTCAGTCTGGTGGACAAACAGCAGTTAGAGAATACTGTCAGAATCGGCTCTATGTACCTTTACGCCCTGTCGATGGCAGATAAACTATCTGTTTCAAAACTCTCAGATACCGCTACAAGAGACTTTCTGATTTCACAAGGGTTGAAGCAGGAACTCGAATTGGGCAAGGAATGGAGATGGGGTAAATAAATAAAGTATCAAAAGCAAAGCCGCGGCAACGATCATCGTACCGCGGCTTTTTTGATTTAGCCCTTTCTATTTCGATACCACCTTGAGTCCGATAATAGAACCGATCAAAAGAAAAACAAATAGTAAACGCCAGAAATCTGAAGGTTCTTTGTAAAAAAAGATACCGATCAGAACAGTACCTACCGCTCCGATACCTGTCCATACCGCGTAGCCTGTACCAAGCGGTATTGTCTGAATTGCTTTGTTAAGGAAGAAAAAGCTTGCACTGATACACACAAGGAAAGCAATACTCCATTTGGTATTACTGAAGTTGTCCGACAGTTTCAGACAGGTTGTGAAGCCTACTTCAAAGGCTCCTGCGATTAAAAGAAATATCCAGGCCATTATTTTCGCGCCACTGCGCCTTAAATTGATGATGCAACAAAGTTCCGCTTCGTGAAGCACAATCAATTTTACATTTGTTAAAAAATGCAGTTACCGGCGCTCTGCACGAATACGACTCAATGTAACCTGACTCACACCCAGATAGGATGCAATATGCCCCAGCTGTACTCTGTTTACAAGTTCAGGATAATCGCGAATGAATTCCTCATATCGTTCAGCAGCTGTTTTAAATTGTTGATTCAGATAACGCTTGTCTGCCCGCATCAGCTCAAACTCTGCAAAACGACGCCCCCAATTGGCCATATCCAGATCTGACAGATACAGATTCTGTAAGGCGTGATCCGGGATTTTATATACCACCGACTTTTCCAGCAGCTCTATACTTTCATAACCCGGCACATTTGAAAAATAGCTTTTCAGTGACAGCAAAATTTCACCTTCTGCCCCAAACCAGAATGTTACATCCCTGCCATCTGCCTGGTGAAATGCCCTTGCCACTCCTTCTTCAAGAAAAAAGAAAGAACGTTCGATTCTCCCTTCACGGAGCAACATATAGCCCTTCGGTAACTCCTCTCGTATAAGTAAAGGCAAAATGAGATCAATTATTTTTTGATTCGCGCCCAAACTCGCTATTTTTTCGACCGTATTTTTCAAGGATGATGTCGTTAAAGGCTTCAATTTAATGCCTTTTAATAAAACAAGCATAAAGATTCACCTGACCCGAAACCATCATGCCGGATAAATACGGATATTTGTGCCCGACAATATTCATGAATGCATGCTTGTATTTCCAAATGCCAAAATCAATATAGGGCTTAATATTACCGAAAAGCGTTCCGACGGGTTTCACAATATATCCTCAGTATTCTATCCGGTAAACTGGACAGATGCGCTCGAAATAACATGGTCTGATACAACCAGTTTTTCGGCCGATGGCATTGTTATACCCGGCAATGAAAGTGAAAATTTATGTTTGAAGGCATTCAATATGCTTTCTGCTGATTACGATTTACGACCAGTTCATATACACCTTTTGAAGGCGATACCCATTGGTGCGGGACTTGGAGGAGGATCAGCAGATGCAGCGTTTACCATCAGCACCCTCAACAAGCTTTTCGACCTGAATATCAGTGAGGAAAAACAAATTGATTACGCACGTAGATTAGGGAGTGATTGCGCTTTCTTTATTTTAAACAAGCCAATGTATTGTTTTGGGAAAGGGGATCAGTTTGAAATCACTGACCTTTCACTGGCAGGAAAATGGATTGTGATGGTGAATCCGGGTATTCATATCTCAACGGTTGAGGCTTATTCAGGAGTGAAGCCCGCCCAACCTGAAACAGATCTGAGGACATTGATCAGCAGTCCGGTATCAACCTGGAAGGATGCAGTCAGGAATGATTTTGAAGCAGGTATTTTTGAAAAATATCCTGTTCTGGACGAAATCAAGCAAAGTTTGTATCAAAAAGGGGCTTTGTATGCAGCGATGAGCGGTTCCGGCTCGACATTATATGGAATTTTTGAAAGTGAAACTGACTTGTCGGGGCATTTTGATCGTTACAATGTATGGCAGGGAATGTTAAATTAAGTGAAGCATCATTGAAAGTATTCAAGTGGTAAATAAAAATGTGACTATCTTCACTTGTTACTTTGAAATAAGAAAGAACAAATAAGCAAAATGAGCACTAAGCCATCTACCAAACCGCAGGAAAGCCTCTTCTCAAAAAGAAGAGAACCGCTTGGCTTTATGCTCTGGCTTGGCGTGGTAGGCAGTTCTCTGATCTTCACAACCATTTTTGTGGTATACCTGCTGAAAATGAATGAGGACAACAGCTATTTTGTGGCGCTGCCTGACATGTTCTGGCTGAGTACGCTCGTTATTCTTTTCAGTAGTATCACGTTACATGAGGCCAACCTGGCATTTGTACAGGAAAGATTCCTGCATTATCGTGTGTTTCTGGGAAGCACTGCCATTTTAGGATTGACTTTTATGGTACTGCAAATCACAGGGTGGCTGGAAATGATTGAGTCTAATATATTTCTGCACGATAATAATTCAGCAGGTTTTGTCTATCTGCTTACCGGCCTTCATTTGGCACATATACTTGCGGGAATTGTGCTGCTATGTTTGCTATTCAGAAAAGCCGTGAGGAACAGAACCTATATTGATTCTTTTGTATACAGTGTGAATCCCCCAAATGTGCTTCGTCTTAAACTGGTGACTCGCTACTGGCATTTTGTAGATGCACTTTGGCTGGTAGTATTCATCCTGCTGGTGATTCTTTATTAATTTTTCAATTCTTTTTCAGACTGGCTCTTGCCAGAAATGCTCCTGTCAGTGTAAAGACTGCAGCCAGAAGCATAGGTGCACCAGGGAAATAAACCGGCGCTGATGAAGCTGTGAATGTCGCGAACAGGTTGCTCATGATCAACGGCCCGAAAATGGAAGTCAGACTTTGAAGGCTTGTCAATGCGCCCTGGACTTCTCCCTGCTCACTGGAACTCACCTGCGTTGAAATGATCCCCTGTAAAGAAGGGCCTGCAATACCACCCAGCATATAGGGAATCATAAAAACATACATCATCCATCCTTTAGCAGCAAAAGCGAATAATGTAAATCCGATGGCATATAGCAGCAAACCTATATAAACTCCACGCTTTTGCCCGAGTTTAGGAATGATCAGTCGGATCAGATAACCCTGAACAATAGCACTCATCAATCCGATAGCTCCCAAAGAATAGCCTATCTGCGCTTCATTCCACTCAAATTTCTCAATCACATAAAAAGACCAGTTGCTTTGTACAGCGTGCATCGCCAGATATACAAGTGTAAGTGCGCCTATCAATCCGAAGATGACAGGATATCTTGTCAGATTGATGAAGGTTCCCAGCGGATTGGCTCTCTTCCATTCAAACGTTCTTCGGTTTTCAGGTTTAAGAGATTCGGGCAGGATAAAATAACCATAGAGCCAGTTAACAAAGGAAAGTCCGGCTGCTGCCATAAAAGGTACACGTGAACCAAACTGACCTAACAAACCGCCCATTACAGGGCCAATAATAAAGCCAAGACCAAATGCGGCACCGATCAATCCAAAGTTCTGCGCACGCTTATCCGGCGTACTCACATCTGCAATGTAGGCGGCTCCTGTTGTGAAACTTGCTCCCATAATACCCGCCACTACACGACCGATATAGAGCCATGCAAGTGTAGGCGCGAAAGCCAGAAACAGATAGTCTACTCCAAAACCAAAGAGGGATGCTAGCAGTACCGGTCTCCGGCCATACTTGTCGCTGATACCTCCTATGAGCGGGGCAAAAAGAAACTGTACAGCAGAATAGGTCACAAGCAACCAACCACCATCCCGTGCAGCATCGCTGATACTATCACCAGTCAATTCATGAATCAGCTTGGGCATCACCGGAATGATAATACCGAGCCCGATCACGTCAATCAGCAGCGTGACGAAGATAAAACCAATAGCAGGCGACCTTTTGGAAGACATGTTCGAGTGGTTATTAAAATGAAACAGGCCGGGAAACCGGCCTGTAAGTAATCATTATTTTTTCAATATTTTAAATTCCACCCGTCGGTTTTTCTGTTGTCCCTCCGGTGTATCATTTTTGGCGATTGGAACAGTCTCTCCATATCCCTTACTCTTTACTCTGTCGGGTTCAATACCTTTTCCGATCAGATACTCCTGTACAGAATCTGCCCTGTCCTGAGAAAGTTTCATGTTGAAATCATCTGCACCGACATTATCTGTATGCCCTCCCAGTTCTACAAACATCGTTTTATTTTCCTGCATGGTGATCGCGATGCGATCCAGCTCCGGGAACGACTGGCTGTTCAGAGTTGACTTTCCAGTAGCAAAGAAAATATTATTCAGCCTTACGATCTGCCCTTCTTCAATCGGAATCAGCTTTAATGACTTATTCGTAATCTCGCTAAAATCTTTTGACTTTCCGTCCGCTGTAGAATCTGTCAGATCGACGTTTTCTCCTTCTGCAATAAAATTAGGAGCCACAGCCCGCCAGCTGTATTTTTTGCCCTTCGGTAATATCAATTTGTATTCACCGGTAACCGGACTTGTAGTAGCAGTTCCTACCTCCTCACCAGTTTCCAGGTCTTCGTAAACGATGGTTGCTTCAACGGGTTTCCCGGTTTTAGAATCGATAACCTTCCCACTGATCATTGCAACCGGATCCGGTGCGGGCACGGCAGCAATCGGAGCCTGAGCTGTATCACCTTCTACCACTTTTGGCCTTAAATTGTAGCGAACCACATCTCCTTTTCCCTCTGTACCCTTGAACGAAACCATGTAGGCATAGTCTCCCAGTGCCGATATAGAATAGTAGGCGTCGTACCCGTCTGTATTAATATTCGCGCCCAGATTCACCGGCCGGCTCCAGCGTTTCCAGCTTTTATCAATTCTTTTGCTGTAATAGATATCATTACTTCCCTGCCCTCCCTTACGATCACTCGAAAAATACAACGTCACGCCATCTGCTGCCAGAAAGGGTGTTGTTTCTGTAAACTCTTCACTGTTAATCTCCGGCCCCAGATTCAGAGGTTTACTCCATGAACCATCTTTCTGTTTAAAACTCACATAGAGATCATCTACCTTACTGTTTTTCTTTTCACTGAACGACATCACCAGAACTTTCCCATCTGTTGAAAGGTAGCCGCAATCGAACTGACCCTTGCTGATCTTGGCATAACCGGGGATATCAATCTTATTGGGAGGAGTCCATCCACGAGCCGTTTTTTTACTGGTTGAAAAACCCCTGGTCTCATAAACTCCATTTTTATAAGATCCCTTTATAAGAATCGTGTTTCCATCCGGCGTGATACTATATAAGCTATTGTAGTCTTCCTTATTGAGCGGTGCAGGTAACTTACGGGCCAAGGTCCAGTTTTCATTTTTCAATTCTGAAAACCATATATCCTGGCTACCCTTGGTTCCATGTGTATTTTGCGGATGGCTAACCCTTGAAAAATACAGCGTTTTTCCATCAGGGGAGATCGTGGGAGCGATTTCGTTGTACTCTGTATTCACGTTTTTGCCCAGATTTTCAAGCTGGCCATAAGCGGTAGATACGCATGCAGAAAAAACAGTCAGAAGCAAAAAAACTTTCATTGTATAGTGCAGAATATGGAGGTAGTGGTAGCAAAAATTCAGAATTTCAAACCGAATTTTCTGAACATCACTCACCTATAACGTTTTATCAAGCGGCTTATTTTCTGTGTTATTTTTTACAAATTCCTCCATTTTCTCCAAAAGCTCCACCGGCTCGTCGGAAACCAGAAGCAATTGCCGGTAATCAATATGCAAAAAGCCTTCTTCCACCATTTTGTCTAATTGCAGAATTAGTAAATCGTAGTATCCATTTACGTTTAAGACACCTACCGGACCGTCAAAAATTTTCAACTGAGCCCAGGTCAGGATTTCGAATAGCTCATCAAAAGTGCCGTATCCGCCGGGAAGCGCTATTACTCCGTCCGAAAGGGAAACCATCTTTGCTTTTCGCTCATGCATGGTCTCCACAAAATGCAGCTCCGTAAGTGTTTTCTGTGCAACTTCCAGTTTGGCTAAAAAATTAGGGATAATACCCGTAACCGTACCACTGTTTTCCAGCGATCCGTCGGCCACAAGCCCCATAAGGCCCATATTCCCGCCTCCGTAAATGACATTGATCTTTCTTTTTGCCAACTCATTTCCAAGTGCGTAGGCTTGCTCGGCATACACAGGATTTTTACCAAAATTGGAGCCGCAGTAAACTACTATGGAGCGCATTGTTATCTTTTTAATTGAATAATTGTCAATATGAACTGGCTCAACTTTATTTCACTATATCTTCAACCAAAGCATTCAGATCAATATCGCCGAAGGTTCCTGAGCTCATCAGGAGCAAATTAGCATTCTCCCAGTTTTGATTTTGCAGGAAGTCTTTAAGGTCTTCTGCTTTTGTGAATACTTCCAGATCTTCGCGTTTGAAGGCCTTGATAATGTCTTCTTCATGGAGCGGCTCCAGCCTCTTATGCTCAATTGTAAGCGGGTTAAAATAAACAACAGCAACATCTGCCGCATCCAGCTTACGTCTGTATTGTCTTAAAAACTCCTTATTCAGGCTGCTGAATGTATGTAACTCTGCCACTGCTACCAGCGTTCTGTCAGGAAACTGCTCATGAACAGCCTCTGTTGTTGCACCTACTTTTGAAGGCGCATGTGCAAAATCGCGGTACACGTTGGTCATGTCGTTCTTTGCAAGCAATTCCATTCGCTTGGAAGCACCCTTGAACGACTGAATGGCACTGTAAAACTCTTCGTCGGTGATGCCAACACGCTCACATACTATTCTGGCTCCACTGATATTTTTCATATTGTGATCACCAAATACCAATACGGGAACTTCGCCCTGCTCAGCTGTAATTAATATAGTCTTCCCGTTTTCAATTTTATTCGGGTGGACATTGTATGCAATACTGACTACATCTGTACGCTCCTTCTGTCCGATCACATCAAGCATATCGTCCGTTTCGTCGTATACGATTGATCCTGCTTTTGGGATAGAATCTGCAAGCAGCTCAAACTGTTTTACGTATGATTCCCAGGTTGGGAACACATTAAAATGATCCCATGCAATACCGCTGATCAACGCAATATGTGGCTGATAGTGCATGAACTTCGGTGTATGGTCCAGAGGTGATGTAAAGTACTCATCGCCTTCAATCACAATCAGTGGTGCTTCGTCTGACAATTTCACCATATTTTCAAAGCCATCGAGCTGTGCACCGACCAGATAGTTGAACTGTCTGTTAGTGAATTTCAGCACATGCAGCACCATGGATGTAATGGTTGTTTTACCATGGCTTCCTGCAATAACGACACGCTGTTTGTTCTGGCTCTGTTCAAAAATATACTCAGGATATGAATAGATTTTGATTCCCAATTCTTTGGCTTTTGCAAGCTCCAGGTTATCCTGGCGCGCATGCATTCCCAAGATTACAGCTTCCAGATCGTCGGTTACTTTCTCCGGGAACCAACCTGTTTTCTCAGGCAACAATTCATATTGAGCAAGGCGGCTTGAAGACGGTTCATATATTTCATCATCAGAACCCGTAACCAGAAAGCCTTTGAGATGAAGTTCGATAGCAAGATTGTGCATTACACTACCGCCAATCGATATAAAATGTATTTTACGAATATTATTAATTTGAGTCATTGCAGGTATTGAAACTGATTCGGAGCGAAGTTAGCAAGAATTGATGTTCGGGCAAATTAACACATACCGGCTTTCTTCAAAAAATTGCCGGCTTCCGTTGAAGGCATAATAGGAAATAAAAAAAAGAGCCGGAAATAAATTCCCGACTCTGCATATCATGTACTCGTTCAAAGTGATCAGAACTACGCTCTGAACTGCTTCACAAGGTCAATACTTTCGGCAACTTTCTGCTGAATCCAGCCATAATCTCCTGTCGCGATCACATCCTTCGGGAATAGATTAGAACCCAGCCCAACTGCATAAGCACCTGCTCCAAACCACTCATCTATACTCTCTTTTGTAGGTTGAACCCCGCCCGTTACCATAATTTTGATATTTGGCATTGGCCCTTTGACCGCTTTTACAAACTTAGATCCAACCACTTCTCCAGGGAAAAGTTTGACAACTTCCGCTCCTGCCTGCTGTGCATTATAAATCTCTGTTAACGTTGTAATACCTGGAATCCAAGGAATATTAGCGACTGCACAAACCTTACCTACTTCGGGGTTCAAGCATGGCGTCACGATAAAGTCAGTTCCGGCATCAATGAATTTTTGAGCAGTTTCTGCATCATAGATCGTCCCTATTCCGAAGGACAAACCCGGCAAACTTTCTTTTACGTAAGCCAAAAGTTCTACAAATACATTGTACGCATTTTCGCCACGATTGGTAAATTCAAAAACCCGTGCTCCACCTCTGTAGCTTGCACTGATCACCTCCTTGGCGATTTCCACGTCTGCATGGTAAAACAAAGGCAACACGCCCACTTCATTCAATAAAACCAACGTTGTTTCCTTATCCATCTTATGTTTAGCTGTGAACCTTTCGCCTTAAGCGATCCGCTCTTTTGAAACTCTGATTTTAATATTTTATCTCTTGATTCTTCCGGAAGTTTCTCCCTGGCGAATCGCCTCCACTTCTGCTTCTGTTGAGATCAATGCATCTCCTTCAATGGTATGTTTCAAAGCGGAAGCTGCAACACCGAACTCCAGCGCTTTCTGATCGTCTTTGAAGGAAATCAACCCGTGTATAAGGCCTGCAATAAAGGCATCGCCTCCACCCACACGGTCAACAATCGGATTTATCTCAATATCAGCCGTTTCCAACAACTCTTTTCCGTTCCAAAGCAAAGCCCGTAACAGATTATGAGAAGCACTGATAGAGGTACGTTTGGTATCGACCACCTTGCTTACCTGCGGATATGCCTTCTGTAAATTGACACTCGCTTCCACAAAATCGTTTCCTTCTATCCCGAAAATTTCAAGAATATTCTCCTTATTGGCAATTACGATGTCCGTTCCGGCTGTCAGTTCAGGTAAAATATCCGAAGGTTTTTTACCATACTTCCAAAGATTGGCACGGTAGAAAATATCACCTGAAACCGTCAGTCCAAATTTACGTGCCGTTTTTATTCCGTTCAATAAAGTATCTGCCGCACCTTGCGACAGCGCAGGCGTGATTCCGGCCCAATGAAACCATTTGGCATCTTTCAGAATTTCATCCCAGTTAATTTCCTCAGGCTCAATAGTAGCCAAAGAAGAATTGGCACGGTCGTACACGATCTGACTCCCACGTAATGCAGCACCGGTTTCAAGAAAATAAACTGCCATGCGAGGACCACCATATACAATGTGCGAGGTATCCACACCGTGTGTAGCCAGGTATTGAGAAGCAGCACGCCCGATGGGTGAATCAGGAAAACGTGTTACGTGAGCTGTATCGTGTCCCCAATAAGCCAACGCTGCCGATACATTGGCTTCGCCTCCGGCATAGGTTACGTTCAACTGACGGGCTTGTTCAAAACGGGAGAAACCAGGCGTAGAAAGTCGCATGAGTACTTCCCCAAAAGAAATTATCTGAGCCATATTAAAAAGCTGTTGACTGCTGTTCGGCTAGCAAACCGTTCAACAAATCATTGAATAATTGGAATATCTGTTCAAAAATAAACTAATAAATAATAAAATAGCCCTTAACATAAAGTTTTGGGCTATTTCGTTTTTCGGCATAAGTGAGGAATACCTGATTCCTACCTCTAAAATCCGAAATAATTCTTCGCATTGTTGTAAGAAATATCAGATACCATCTGACCCAACCATGGAATATCATTGGGAAGCTCTCCGTTTTCAACATCGTTCCCGATCAGGTTACAAAGTATTCTGCGGAAATATTCGTGGCGCGGGTAAGACAGGAAGCTGCGTGAGTCTGTAAGCATTCCGACAAAACGGCTCAGCAAGCCCATATTCGACAAAGCATTCATTTGTTTCTCCATACCATCTTTCTGATCCAGGAACCACCAGCCCGACCCGAACTGCATTTTACCTGCAACCGTGCCGTCATTATAATTACCGATCATGGTAGCAAGCACTTCGTTATCAGCCGGATTCAGGTTATAAAGAATCGTTTTGGCAAGCTGATCTGTTGTATCCAGTTTATTCAGGAACTTCGACAATGCCTGCCCCTGGCTGTAATCACCGATAGAATCCCATCCTGTATCCGGCCCCAATTCCCGCAGCATACGGGCATTGTTATTTCTCAAAGCGCCAAGGTGAAACTGTTGTGTCCACGATTTGGCATGATCCATTTTGGCAAGATCATACAGTAACACCGACTTAAACGCCAGACTTTGCTCTGCCGTAGGCTGTTCTCCTTTGATCGCAGCTGCAAATGCCTGCTTCGCCGCGTTTTCGTCAAAAGAAGAATAAATATGCTCCAAACCATGATCAGAAAGTTTGCCCCCCATTGCAGCGAAGAAGTCGTGACGCAGCTGTAGTGCGGCCAACAAATCTTCATAAGAAGCTATGGCACTTGTACCTGCTATATCAGCCAGTTTGGATAAATATTGCTGAAAATCAGCTGGTGAATCAATCAAAAGCATGGCCTTATCCGGACGGAAAGTAGGCAATACCTTAATGTCAAAACCGCTTTCGCTGATCTCCTTGTGAAAAGCAAGTGAGTCAATCGGATCGTCTGTAGTACATACAGTCTTGACATTCATCTTCGTCAGCAGACCTCTTACATTGAAATCAGGACGTTTCAGCTTCGCGGAGCACTCGTCATAAATTTCACGTGCTGTATCTTTATTTAAAAGTATATCAATATCGAAATAGCGCAACAGTTCCAGATGCGTCCAATGATAAAGCGGATTACGCATTGTATACGGAACAGTAGCAGCCCATTGTTCAAATTTCTCCCAATCGCTGGCATCTCCGGTACAGTATTTTTCGTTGATACCATTCGAACGCATTGCACGCCATTTATAATGATCCCCGTAAAGCCATGCCTGCGTCAGGTTTTCAAACTGCCTGTTTTCAGCAATCTGATCCGGCGGAAGGTGGCAGTGGTAATCTATAATGGGCATGTTTTTAGAATACTCATGATACAAAACCTGTGCTGTTTCTGTTTTCAGCAGGAAATTTTCATCAATAAATGTTTTTTGTGCAGTTGAAGTTGCCATTTGTTTGTTTTAGCTATTGGCCATTAGCTGTTAGCTGTTAGCCTTGGTATCTGAGTTAATACTATTCTACGAGCCTATCAGCGGCTATTTTTTATTCCATACTTCTTTCTATTCCCATTTCAAGACCACGTAATTCGGCCAATCCACGCAAACGGCCTATGGCAGTATAGCCAGGGTTTGTCCTTTTGGTAGCTGAAAGATCGTCCAGCATACGGTGTCCGTGGTCAGGACGGAAAGGCATACGTAAATCCGTGCGACCACTTCCTTTACGCTTTCTCTGCTCTTCGATCAATGCTTTCATAACACTGTACATATCCACGTCTCCATCCAGGTGATCGGCCTCATAAAAGCTGCCATCTGCCTCACGGCTGGTAGCCCGGAGATGTATAAAGTGAATACGAGATCCAAGCCGGGAAACCATACCTGCAAGGTCATTATCGGCACGAACACCATAAGACCCGGTACAGAAACATATACCATTCGCCTCGTGATTATATGCTTCCAATAAGCGTAAAGCATCACTTTCAGTACTTACCACACGTGGCAGACCCAGAATCGGATACGGAGGATCATCCGGATGTATGGCAAGCCGGATTCCCGACTGCTCAGCAACCGGAGCAATAGCCTGTATAAACTGATACAAATGCGTACGCAGCTCCAGATCA
This sequence comes from Dyadobacter luteus, assembly GCF_003383615.1. Taxonomy (GTDB): domain Bacteria; phylum Bacteroidota; class Bacteroidia; order Cytophagales; family Spirosomataceae; genus Dyadobacter; species Dyadobacter luteus. Next base: position 12,903 of record NZ_QNUL01000006.1, on the reverse strand, counting down.
CCAACATTTTTATAAGTGTCCAGCACCTTTCTGAATTCTTCGATGGTAAAGCTCTCTTCGGAACCCGGCAAGCCGGCAATGATATTACGAACCAGCAGGTTCACTGCATCTTCAGAAGCATTATCAAGCCAGCTTTTAGCCTTCGCTTTCTCATCATCGCTATACGCTTCCTGCGCAGCTTCTCTTTTCAGCAGATATAGATCAAAAGCAGCAAACTGCGTTGCATCAAACCGTAACCCGGTTGATCCGTCTTTCATCGGCGCATTGAGATCCGTACGTGTCCAGTCCAGAACGGGCATAAAGTTGTAGCATACCGTATCTATACCGCATTTACCCAAATTGATCAGGGATTGCTGATAGTTGGCAATATAGGTTTCAAAGTCACCTGTGCGGGTTTTGATCGCCTCATGCACCGGTACACTTTCTACCACCGACCAGGTGAGACCGGCATTTTCTATTTCTTCCTTTCTTTTGAGAATTTCGGAAACTTCCCAAACTTGTCCGTTGGGAATATGATGCAGGGCGGTAACAATTCCTGTGGCTCCCGCCTGACGTATATCTGACAGCGAAACCGGGTCATTCGGCCCAAACCATCGCCATGTTTGTTCTAGAGGCATATTTTTGCGGCTGTCAGCTCTCGACTATCGGCTGTCAGCTCTCGCAGGACACCGTCAGCTTTAGCATCAAGCATTTAAGAATAATAAAATTAAAAGTTACACCAGAAAAAGGAAACTGGCAACAAATCGACTGCCGAAAGCTGATAGCCGAAGTCCTTACGCTACCAACCTGTGCTCAGGCACTCTTTCGCGAAGTACTTTCAGGGCACGGCTCATTTGGGTTTCTACGGTTTTAACAGAAATTGCAAGGCGCTCTGCAATGTCTCTGTAACGCAGACCTTCTTCCCGGCTCAGGCGGAAAATAATCTGGCACTGGCGAGGCAGATCATTGATACAGCCTTCTATATGATCATAGAATTCATTGAATGACATTTCCTCAGCAGGGGAATGATGATCTGCATGGGTCATATTCCACTGTACGGATTCGAGAGATTCCCGCTCATACTGACGATGAACCCGCAGTTTCAGGTAATCGAGTGCCTGGTTTCTCACGGCCCTGTATATATAGGCCTGAAAAGAAGTATGCACTTCAATTTGCTCACGGTTTTTCCAAAGTTTCACAAACACGTCGGATACCACTTCCTCGGCAATTTCACGGGTTACCACTACCCGCATCGCATAGTTACACAATGCCCTGTAATTGTGTGTAAACAATTCGCGAAATGCATAATAATCTCCATTCGCGACTACCCTTCCAAACAAGTTTTCCAAAACATTTTTCTGGGAATTTGCAGACGGCAATGTGCTGGTAAAAGTCTTCGTTTCCATTCAGGATGATGATAGGTTAACAATTGAAAAATTCCTTGAAATGCTGTGGTGTTCGGTTTGTCTTTTGGTCTAAAACCGTAACTAGTTTAGCTACTCACTCGTTGATATGCAAAATATATTCTTGAAAAAATGAATATATTTACGCAACCGTTCCCGGAACCGTTCCCGTTTTGCACTTTTTTCCCGGAACATTTAGCATTTTCATATTTTTACGCATCAACGCCCGATTAGTGAATTTGCCAGAAAAAATATCAAAATTGCATTATTCTGATAATACCCGTTAAATGACAAAAACATCTGTTACTATTAAGGAAATTGCCCGGCTGCTGGACATCTCTAAATCCACCGTTTCCAGAGCACTCCGGGACAGCAGTGAAATCAGTGAGGAAACAAAAAAGAAGGTCATTGATCTGGCCGAATCACTTCATTATTCCCCAAATCCTATTGCACTTAGTTTACTTAAGCAACGTACCCACACGATCGGGGTCATAGTTCCTGATATAGCCAACCGTTTTTACTCCTCTACCATTGGGGGCGTCGAGGACATTGCATACAGCCGGGGTTACCATACCATGATCTACCAAAGTCACGAGCTACTGGACAGGGAAATGTCTGCAACACGGCATATTGCCCAGAGGCGCGTAGATGGACTCGTTGTTGCCATAGCAAGCCAGTCGGAGAATATGGATCATTTTGTGCAGTTGCAGGAACAGGGAATTCCGGTCGTATTATTTGACAGGGTACTTGATGGGCTGGAAACGCACAAGGTGAGGGTAGACGATTATAAGGGTGCTTTTGAAGCCACTGAGCATCTGATCTCCCGTGGTTGCAGGCGTATTGCGCATATTGCAGGACCACAACCTGTATCCATTACCAGAAACCGACTGGAGGGGTACAGAGATGCTTTGCAAAAACATGGAATGGAATTTCAGGAAGAATGGGTATTGCATAGCCCTATTACCCAAGAAGGCGGCACAGAACGAACGTACCAGCTCATGGCGTTGAGAAACAGGCCGGATGCTATTCTGGGAGCCAGCGACCGGATTACCATGGGAATTCACTGGGCACTGCGACAACTTGGTTATAAGATGCCCGACGACGTGGCCGTGATCGGCTTTTGCGATCTGAGTCTCGCTTCGCTCATGGATCCGCCGATCAGTGCCATCACGCAACCTTCATTTGAAATGGGACAACAGGCTACTTCGCTATTACTTGATCTGATAGAGAGTAAAAATCCTCCTGCCCATTATGAAACCAGAGTATTGCAGTCAAATCTTGTAATTCAGAAATCTTCGTTGAAAGCATCTGAGTAAAAAAGATTACACAGAGAACCACGGAGGAAGAAAGAGGTACACGGAGAAATCAATAAAACTTTGTGTACCTCTCTTTATCTATTTATAATGACAAAATAAATAAACTCCGTGTACCCCTGTTTTCTCTGTGCACCTCTGTGTAATCTTAAACTCCAGGTTAAAAAAAAGGTACATGAAAAAATAAATCTCCGTGTACCCCTTCTATTTCTCTGTTTAACCTAAACTTAACCCGTGATTGATTTCAGTTTTCTTTCAAACTCTGAAAGAATTCTCTCTTTCATTGCCACTTTACGTTTCTGAATATTGATACGCCCCATTGCCTGTTTATCAATATCAGGATCGCCGGTGGCTGTTCTGTCAAACTCTATAATGGCAAATTCAAGATCGCTCTTTTCACGTTTAGCCAACCATTCCAGTTCGCGGTGTTTCGTACGCAACTGCTCTTCTTCACTTTTCAGATCGAAAGCAGGATACTTGCGGCTGATCACACGTGCCAGGTAGCTCAATTCGAAAATTTTATCACACACCATTCTGAAACGCTCAGCAAGCTCTTTGTCTGCCAGTTTGAAAGGAATTTTAATTTCTTTCCATTGGCTAAGCAATGCTTTGGCTTCTACTGATGCTCCTATGATATCAGGCTGGCGAAGCAGTTGTTCCGCAGTGGCAAGCAACTTTTGTTGTTCCACAATACGCGGGTCAACACGTACCTTAGGTTCAATTCCTTTGGCCAGGTTATATTTATCGTAAAATAATTTCAGGAAGTGTCTGTAGGCCTTGTTCACTTTGAAGAAGCGCTTCGGCGGAACTTCACCTACGTTGTTCCATGCATTGCGGACATCCCTTGCTTTTGAATAAGCATCATCCAGATCCCGCGAGTAGCTCAGTGTCTTTGTGATTTTAATCAGGCGCTCATATTCATCAATACGTTCCTGATTAATGCGGTTTTGCTCATCAAAGTAATCCCGGCGTCTCTGGAAAAAGTTATCGAGAATGTCCTGGAATTTGGTCTCCACTTCATCCTGGTATTCTTTTTCAACAGGCCCCGTGCGTATCCACTTCGCCTTGATCTCCTGAATCTGATCGGTAGCGGCGGCATAATCTTCGATGGCTGCAGCAGCAGTAACATCTTCAATCAGTGCACGTTTGATTTCGAGATTTTTAAGTTGATTTACCTCGATCAATTCCCGGAGATACTCTTCTTTCTCTTCCAGGCGCGTTAGCAACGGAACAAAATCACCCAGGGCATCAAAGCCTTTGAGTTTCCTTTGTAGTTGAATCAACTTTGTCAGATAGGAGCCTTTGTTGAGTGCTTCGTCAATTTCGCCTTCCAGCTGCTCAACCTTGTTGAGAACGATAACAAACCGATTTTTAAAATAATCAATGGCTTCCTGCTCTGTCCTTTTTACTTCTCCAATTTGCCGGTCGGGGAAATCCAGATACCCCTTTAAAAATACTTTGCTGTCTTTGACGTAGCCGTATTCATCATTCAGTGTGGCATTTTCCATTCTTTAATTTTTTTTATCTGCTAAGTGTAGGGATATAACGATATTTGTTACGCACAAATTAACTAAAAAATGAGTAACGAAACCATTATTTTCTCAATGTCGGGGGTTAACAAAGTGATTCCCCCAAACCGTCATATCATTAAAAATATTTATTTATCCTTTTTTTATGGTGCTAAAATTGGGGTTTTAGGTCTGAACGGATCAGGTAAGTCAACCCTACTGCGTGTCATTGCCGGAATAGATAAAGACATTCAGGGTGAGGTAGTTTTCTCTCCCGGTTACTCTGTTGGTATGCTTGAACAGGAGCCAAAGCTGGACCCATCCAAGACTGTCAGAGAGGTTGTAGAAGAAGGTGTACAGGAGATAGTAGACCTACTAAAAGAATTTGATCAAATTAACGAAGCCTTCGGCGAGGAAGACGCTGATTTCGACAAATTACTGGAAAGACAAGGCGAAGTGCAGGAAAAACTGGATGCCATGGATGCATGGAATCTGGATAACCGCCTGGAAATCGCCATGGATGCATTAAGATGTCCTCCTTCCGAAACCTCTATAGCGACACTTTCCGGTGGAGAAAAGCGCCGTGTTGCATTGTGTCGTTTACTCCTTCGCCAGCCTGATGTACTTCTTCTTGATGAACCTACCAACCACCTTGATGCAGAATCCGTATTATGGCTGGAAGAGCATTTGAGACAATATAAAGGAACTGTTATCGCCGTTACCCACGACCGTTATTTCCTTGATAACGTGGCAGGATGGATTCTCGAACTGGACCGTGGAGAAGGTATTCCATGGAAAGGAAACTATTCTTCATGGCTGGAACAAAAGCAGGAGCGCTTGAAGAAAGAAGAAAAAACAGAATCAAAACGTCAGAAAACTTTACAACGTGAGCTTGAATGGGTTCGTATGGGCGCAAAAGGTCGTCAGGCGAAATCCAAGGCACGTTTGGGAGCTTATGAAAAACTGCTGGGTGAAGAAGGCAGAGAAAAAGAAGAAAAATTGGAGCTGTTTATCCCGGCAGGGCCACGCCTTGGTAACAAGGTAATCGAAGCGCACAACGTATCGATGGGCTTTGGAGATAAGCTGCTCTACGAAAACCTCAATTTTGCCTTACCACCTAACGGTATTGTTGGTATTATCGGACCAAACGGTGCGGGTAAAACCACACTTTTTAAATTGATTACCGGGCAAATCAAACCTATCAGTGGGCATTTCGATGTGGGAGATACGGTACAATGGGCCTATGTGGATCAGGAACACGACAATTTGGATCCTAATAAAACCGTATACCAAAGTGTAGCTGACGGAAACGAATGGATCATGCTGGGTGGCAAACAATCCAACGCGCGCGCTTATGTAAGTCGCTTCAACTTTGGTGGTGGCGATCAGGAAAAGAAAGTAGGAACACTTTCGGGTGGAGAAAGAAACCGTGTGCATTTGGCCATGACGCTGAAAGAAGGTGGAAACCTGTTGCTGCTAGATGAGCCTACCAACGATTTGGACGTAAACACGCTGCGTGCACTGGAAGAAGGTCTTGAAAACTTCGCCGGTTGCGCCGTAATCATCAGTCACGACCGTTGGTTCCTGGATCGCGTAGCGACGCACATCCTGGCATTCGAAGGCGACTCACAAGTATACTGGTTTGAAGGTAACTTCTCGGAATACGAAGAAAACCGCAAGAAGCGCCTTGGTGGTGATGCTACACCTAAGCGGATTAAGTATAAGAAGCTGGTTTAGTTCAGTTTAAGTTAAAAATGGCGCTTGAAATGTTCTTTGTAAAGAGAGTGTTTTGAGCGCTTCATTAAAGGAATTGTTTTCAATGCTACCACACGTTATGTAAATCTTCAAATTATGAAATGATCATAAACAAGCTAGAAGTAATAATGGCGAAGAGCAAAAAAATAGAGATAAAAGGGACAATAATTACAGTCCTAAGTAATGATAATGGCGACCACATATCCCTTACTGAAATGTTGCAAGCCAAGGATGGGGACTTTTTTATATCGGATTGGTTAAGAAACAGAAATACAGTTGAGTTTCTGGGTATATGGGAATCTGTCAACAACCCTGCTTTTAATTATGGCGAATTCGCCATAATTAAAAGTCAGGCTGGCCTGAATAACTATAAAATCAGCGTGAAGGAATGGACTGAAAAAACCAATGCGATTGGCTTGAAAGCAACTGCGGGACGTTACGGAGGTACTTACGCGCATGTTGACATAGCATTTGAGTTTGGCATGTGGATAAGCGCGGAGTTTAAAGTTTATCTTATCAAAGAATTTAAGCGTCTAAAGGAAGAAGAAAGTAACAGATTAAAAACCAACTGGGATTTTCAAAGAACACTTTCTAAAATCAATTATCGTATCCATACTGATGCTATAAAAGACAACTTGATCCCTGCAGAACTTGAAAAAAAGCATACAACACTTATATATGCGGACGAAGCTGACGTCTTAAATATGGCCTTATTTGGCAAGACGGCAAAACAATGGAAAAAGGAAAATACTAACAAAAAAGGTAATATCCGTGATTATGCAACGATTGAACAACTTGTAGTTTTATCGAATATGGAAAGTACCAATGCTTTACTAATTCACCAGAAATTTGAACAGTCCCACCGTCTGCTACAACTTAACCAATTAGCCATAATCCAAATGAAATCGTTGCTAAGTCATCAACGTGGAATCAATAAACTTCTGTCAAACGATTAATAAAAGACACTTGTCAATCCCCCCAATGCAAACCACTGACCTACTTCAACAAATAGAATTCATCAAGGAAATTGATAAGCTGAAATACATTCAGCGAAAAACGAAGCTTTTTAATAGCGACAGAAATGAGAATGATGCGGAGCATAGCTGGCACCTGGCAGTAATGGCAATTATCCTTTCACAACATGCCAATGCGGAAGTTGATGTGTTGAAAGTGGTCAAAATGGTCCTGATACACGACATCGTAGAAATTGACGCAGGAGATACATTCATTTATGATGCTATAAAGAATCATACTAATACAGATGAAGAAAGGCTCGCAGCAGAGCGCATTTTTGGAATGCTGCCCCGCCAACAAGCAGATGAGTTGATCGCGATCTGGGAGGAGTTTGAAGCCGGAGAAACCAACGAGGCCAAATTTGCAAAATCTATGGATCGCCTGGAGCCGTTGCTACAGAATACGTCCAATCAGGGTGGTACCTGGAAAGAATTTGGTGTGGGCTACGAAAAGGTCTATGAGAAGAAAAAAGCAATTAAAAATGGTTCGGAAACGATTTGGGCTTATGCTGAAAAACTGATTGAAGACAGCGTTACAAATGGCATTCTGAAGAAAGAGTCTGAGATATAAGTTCATAGCATTTGACCAACAAGGATATACCTTCACCTACCGGGGGTATATTTTTTTAGCCAAACCATTGCGTAGTCAAATAACTACATTTATATTTGAAGCCAAATGACTACACAATGAATTTACGAAGAGACGTTTTCCAGGCCATAGCCGATCCCACCAGAAGAGCCATTCTGATGCTCGTCGCCTCGCAGGCGATGACTGCCGGTGCTATCGCCGCCAATTTCGATACGGCGCGACCAACCGTTTCCAAGCATTTACAAATACTGACTGCATGCGAACTGCTCACTCCTCAGCAGAACGGAAGAGAAATTTACTATCACTTCAACCCTGACAAAATGAAAGAGGTAGCTGAATTTATAGAGCCTTTCCAGCGCATGTGGGAAGAGCGTTTCGACAAGCTGGAATCTATTATGAAAAATTATAAGGATAAAAACGGGGCTATATGAAACTGAAAACGCAGATCAGTGCCGAAGACGGCAAACAGGAATTAACCATAACCCGGGTATTTGACTTACCAGTAGAACTGCTTTTCAAAGCACATACTAAACCGGAACTCGTAACGCAATGGATGGGAAACCGTATCCTGAAATGGGAAGCTAAAAAGCATGGCAGCTGGCAATTTGAAACCGCCGATCCGCAGGGAAACGTCATGTTTCGGGCCAACGGTGTATTCCACGAATTTGTCCTGAATGAGAAAATTACGCGGACATTCGAAATGGAAAATACGCCTTTTGACGTCCAGCTGGAATTTTTCGAATTTGAGAAAATCACAGATGAGACCAGTAAACTCACCATGCATATTGTGTACCGTTCCATCGCTCTCCGCGACCAGATGCTGCAAATGCCATTTGCAGCCGGACTGAATATGGCGCACAACCGACTACAGGATATCGTAAGTAAACTCAAATAACAACCTCATGACAAAGCGTAACAAAATCATTTACTGGGTCTCCACGGTATGGCTGGCTCTTGGTATGTTGTCTACCGGCGTAGTACAACTGATTCACATGGAAGAAGAAGTGACCATGATGCATCACCTGGGCTATCCCGATTACTTTTTGACTATACTAGGTGTCTGGAAAATCCTGGGCGTAATCGCTATTCTGGTACCGAAATTTCCTTTGCTAAAAGAGTGGACCTATGCCGGTTTTTTCTTTGCCATGTCGGGTGCAGTTTTCTCACACCTTGCAATTGGCGATGGAGCAGCGGATTTCTTCGGACCTGTGTTGCTGTTGGTTCTGACGGCTTTGTCGTGGTACTTCCGCCCTACTGACAGAAAGGTAACCGGTACGCTGATTTAATACACGTCAAAGCTTCCATGTCCATTAAACATTATCACGAATAAATTTGTAGGCGCATTTTGCCTTCAGCAATCGGCGGTTGGCAATCGGCTGAAAAAGTCGTTTCCCGCATCAGTTCGATAGCTGATAGCTGACGGCCGATAGCAAAAGCAGTCATACAATTCTATTCGTGATAATGTCCATTACAGTAAGTATGCCATTTTTAGATACTTTATAAGACAGATATACACAACGCAAAACCTACCACACATTCAATATCACAGCAGATCATGAGCAAAAATAAAAAGGAATTACCCGCTGACGTAAAGGAAGAGCTGCTTCAAACCTTGAAAGCACGCTTTGAAAAAAATATAAATCGACATAAGGATATCCAATGGAGCAAAGTTATGGAACGGCTGGAAGCCAGTCCCGCCAAACTCTGGTCGCTGAGTGAAATGGAGGTTACCGGAGGAGAGCCCGATGTAGTAGACTCTGATAGTAAAACAGGAGAATTTATTTTCTTTGACTGTTCGCCGGAGACACCAAAGGAACGCAGAAGCCTCTGCTACGATCGCCAGGCGCTGGATGCGCGAAAAGCCAATAAACCTGTAAACAGCGCGATGGATATGGCGGAAGAGCTGGGAATTGAAATGCTGGACGAAGAAGAATACAAGATCCTGCAACAACTAGGAAGTTTTGACTTAAAAACATCCAGTTGGTTAAAAACAACAGCAGATGTAAGAAAACTCGGTGGCGCTATTTTCGGAGATCGTCGTTTCAACAGAGTTTTCATATACCACAACGGAGCCGATTCTTATTATGCGGCACGCGGTTTTCGTGGGTCTCTGAGGGTTTAAATTTATAACACCGCTGATCTATCTCAGCCAAATTTATCATCTCATGGAAAGTATCGAACAAATCAATTATATCAAAGTACCTGCGGAGGCAGTTTATCGGGCACTTACTACACAGGAAGGACTCGGTGAAGTATGGACGAAAAAGTTGAAAGTGAGAGCGTAGATTGGTTTCGTCAATGAATTTGATTTTGATGAAGAAGAGCTGACAACCATGAAGATTATTGAACTGCAGGAGAACAAAAAGATAGTATGGGAATGCCTTGCGTCCGATCCGGAATGGGTCGGCACGGGCATTTCCTTCGAATTATCCGAAAAAGAAGGCATCACCACCATCGCACTCCGGCATTTTAACTGGCGCCAGCGCACCGACTTCTACCGCTGGTGTGCCTACAACTGGGCCATGTTTCTTTTCAGCCTCAAAATTTACTGCGAAAATCAAAAGGGATTACCTTATCAGGAAAGAGTCTTTTGATATTCAGGCTTACGATTCATAATTTTTTTGTGACATATAAAATTGTATCAGATTTATCTTTTACTTTGCAACACAAAGTACTTTATATTCTAATTTCTCACATCAACTGAATTTGTCATGACACAAAAAAATCAGCTTACAACATTACCAACACCGTTGATTAGAAGCGTCGTCATCGGGGCGGTCATTGGTTTAACCGTTATTGTTACATTCCTGCTCCAGGTTCACAACCCCAGGCCCGAGTGGCCGGAATACTGGATTGTGAAACCCTTATTAATCGTACCAATAGCGGGTTCGGCCGGTGGTATATGCTTCCATTTATTGAGATTACTTCGTCACAAAGGAGGCTTAGCATCAGTTGCTGGTTATGCGCTGAGCTTACTCATTTACCTGGTCGGCATTTGGATGGGTATTGTTCTGGGGCTGGATGGTACATTATGGAATTAGCAATCTGCAAAGAGCCTTCGAAAGTCGGTAAGCCTTATTCCGTAAAACAGAAAGGCAAGTAACAAGCACCCATGCCTCCTACTTGCCTTTACATTCTGAAACGGCTACGTCTTATTTGAGATGAGACCGCAGAAACCAGGCCATTTTCTCGTGTGTTTCCATTAGTCCGGTAATGAAATCGCTCGTTCCCGCATCATGATACTCATTTGCGAAACGGTTGATATTTTCCCTCAAATGAATGATAATACTCTCATGGTCTGCCAGCAATTCCCTGATCAAAGCTGTGCTGGAATTGTTGCTCCTTGATGCTTCCGTCAAATGTGTAAGTTGCAGGAATAATTGAAGCGTGGCCGGAGTGTAATGTCCTAAAGAACGGATACGCTCTGCTACACTATCGACGATGTCGTCCAATTGTTCGAATTGCGATTCAAAGAAAATATGAATGGTATGAAAATCAGGCCCTTCAATATTCCAGTGCGCATTTTTTGTTTTTGTGTAAAGCACAAACTCATCAGCCAAAATTTTATTGAGTTCGTTAGCTACAGCTGATCTGTTTTCTTCAGTAATTCCAATATTAGGTTGCATGACGATATGGTTTAAAATGGCAAATTATATTTTCCGTGTAAAGATTTATTTTCAATGCTCTTTGCAAATAACGGCGTTTCTTCATGGTTGTGTGCGTCCGAAGCTTCCTGACGGGCTTTGGCAGCTTCCGCTAATGAAATTCCGTGTTCACTGATAAACTCCAGGAATTCGGGAGTTGCTGTGGCATGTATGCTATTGGTATACCTGGATGTATTTTCATCAATTTTCTCGGCTTTCAACTCCCACAATACCTGTACTTTGGAGCGCCCGCCAGCAGTAATTGTATCCGACACCGACAACATCCTGCAATAATCCGGACGATATTCAGTCGCTACATAATGCTGGATAACCAGCGCCGTTCCCACATATTCTACATTGATGGACATTGGTTGTCCTTCAGAATTCACCGTATTGCCCGCAGCGATATGGTTCACAGAACAACGCTGGTATTCCGCGTCCGGCAGATTCAGCAACCAATCAGCAATATTTATTTTTTCAATAGGAGCATTAATTACTGCAGAAACAACAGATGCCGATAATGTATTTTCAGATGTTTGTATGATTTCCATATTTTCTTTCTTGTGAGTGATAGGTCAAAGGTGAGAACAATTATTCAATCGTAGAAATGAAACATTTAGATTATATCGATCGATAATTTCGATTAACGAGCTACCTTTATACAAACTGGAAAAATCATGGAACTTCGTCAATTAAAGTATTTCGTCCGCGCTGCCGAACTTCTCAATTTCACTCAGGCTGCAGATGAATTATTCATTACACAAAGTACACTTTCTCATCAGATTAAAGAACTTGAGAACTCGCTTAGTGTGCTGCTGTTTGATCGCATCGGTAAAAAAGTAAAATTGACGGAAGCAGGGGCAATAATGTTGCAATATGCCAGAAAAACGCTCCTCCAGGCAGAGCAGGGAAAACAGGTTCTACTGGATTTGAACAATCTGAAAACGGGGAAGCTCGCTATAGGATCGACTTACGGATTAACAGAGTTACTGATTCAGTCACTGGCACAGTTTAATCAGGAATTCCCCGACCTCCAGCTGGAAATTGTATACGGCTCTACTGCCGATTTGCTGCAAAAGATACATCATTACGAAATCGATTGTATGTTGTCTTTTCTGCCATCGTCTTATCAGGACAACCAGCTTGAAATTTTTAAACTATTCACCTCTACCCTTTCTCTGATTGTCCACGAGTCACATCCATGGGCAAACCTGAAAAAAGTGTCGCTGCAAAAAGTAGCATCGTTACCACTCGTGCTGCCTTCACAAGGGTACAGCATTCGTAATTCACTGGATGATATGCTCATAAAAAGTGATGTGCAGCTAAAAATTAAGATGGAGGTCAATGATATTCACAGCCTGCTGGAGCTGACCAACACAAAACAGTGGAATACAATTCTGATGAATAGTTCGCTATTCGACTTCACAGAATTGAAAGCTGTTGCTCTGGACAACACAAATGCAAACCGCGAAGCCACAATTACTTTTCCTGCTCATGTGTACAGGAAAAACGCGGTTACCAAGTTTTACGAAATCATCAGAGAGAAAAGTACGGCATTCAAGCAAAAATTTGGAGAATAACCGTCGCGCAGCCGCTATTCCAAAAGTAGCTGCTTCCTATACTGGGTATTTCGGAGAAGTTGACCACCTGATTCCGTGGCAAATTGACCACCTAATTAACTGGCGGCCGGTAGTAGAAA
>NZ_QNUL01000059.1 GCF_003383615.1 Dyadobacter luteus | reverse complement strand
CCGTTTCTATGTTAAAATGCAAGCGCAGGAGTGTTTTTTTATTAATTTAGTATTTATCGGGCAAAACAGAACCAGGCTCTGCTGGAGAGCAACCTGTCAGGGTTAACCTGATCGACGGAAATAAATTACAAGGCTGGCATCTGTCAGCCTTTTTTTCGGTCGGCTGCTGCCGGTTTATTTCAAGAGTGTATGCCTAAGAAAACTCATTTTTGTTTTTATAACCATGCTTCTATTAGCAGAACCTTTTCAGGGCTGCAAGTCTGTTTCATATTATAAAAGAAGGGAGGCCGTAGGCTTAATAGAGCAGCTTTCCTGCAACGGTAAAATTTCGGTCCATCCCATCAAGATGTTATAAAATTGATATCTATCTGACTTCTGGCAGGCAATGCACGCACTTTCTATTTCATAATGTTCTGAGTGTATATTCCTTTTGATTAACTAATACGAAACGTATCCGGCTGAGCAATTTCCTTGCTATCCGAATGATAGCCTTATTAGCCTTCATTACCTTGCACCAATCCTGATATGCTTTCATTAAAGCGGGATCTTTACCGACTGCCTGCCAAGCACATTGAATCAGTAATGGCTGCAAGTAAATGTTTTTCCGTTTGGTCATGTGACCTACATGTTCCGTTTCTCCACTACTGTATACATTGGGGACTAGACCAACATAACTGCACAGTTGATCAAAACTTTTAAAGCGTTTCACATTCCCTAACTCGGTCAAGAACGTTAATGATCCTATCAACCCGATACCTGGAATACTGCGGAGTAGCTTGACCTGGTCCTCATATTTCTGCTTTGCCATCAACACAAGCTGTCGATCAAGTTCTTTCTTGAGTTTTTGGATGCTGATCAGTTCTCCAAGAATTATTGACATAGTAAACTTACCGCTATCCTGGTCAAAGTTTAGTTCCGATAACCACTTTATAAACCGTTTTGGCCAATAACCCTCTCCCATGTCATCAGGTACACTGATCCCATAATAATTCAACAATCCTTTGATCCTGTTCTTGCACCGGGCTATATCCCGGACCAATTTCTTCCGTAGGCGTACCGCATTGCGATCTTCCTGCTGCTGGCGGCTCGGCACATAAATACCCGTTAAACTATCATCCCGTAGACACCTGCATAATTTACGGCTATCCACAGTGTCGCTTTTTTGTCTCTTTTCTTTATCTGTTGTTGGCACATCCGAGGCATTGACCACTTTATTGATTATACCTTCTTGTGTTAGTGCTTCATGGGCCCAAAATCCGCTGAAACCTGCTTCATAAACACTGTAATACGTAGCATTTGGGAAATGATCCCGTAAATAATTACCCAATACAACTGCATCAGGAGGCTGAACAAAAGTTTTATGCTCCTTATATTCACCCATAATACTAACGTTCCACTGCTTTTTGTGGACATCGATACCTACATAAATAGCATCTCCGGTGAAATCAAGCTGCCTGCCTGTCCGATTTTTTGTAAATTCACTTTCCATAAGTCTCGGGGTTTTGCGGCCATAGGACCGCTGTTTTAAATTTCTTTTACTAATCAAATTTAAAAACCCCGGGCTTATTTCATTTTAAACATACAGGCTTAATAA
>NZ_QNUL01000058.1 GCF_003383615.1 Dyadobacter luteus | reverse complement strand
GTGTGTGTCAGGCATGTTCTATATCTATAGGGTGCAAGTCCCGAACGAGAGTTGCAGTACTTATCGTTAGCTGATGGCAAGGGTGTTTACTGTGAGGTAAAATCTGAAGGAAGCTGGAGGCAAATATTCGAACCTACGGACAGAAACTTCATAGGAGGCGTTGCTACAAGGGTGATGTTGCACAAGAAACAAAAGCCCAATACTGCACGGATTGTAGCGGCGTAAATGAAGAGGTTACCTGAATAGAAAGATAAAGAACTTACCCTGAGAGGTCTGGTTATCTAAACTGTCGGATGTATGAGCGAATGCTGAAGAAGTAAACATTCAACAGAGTGAAACAGCAATGTTGTATTGGGATAGTCAGAAGTCAGCAGAGGTCATAGTATTAGCTTAGTGTCAAAGCTAAGAAGGACTGAATGTTAGAATTGCAATTGAACTAAGACGTTTTCTGCGAAGCGATTAACACAGAAAAAAAAAAAAAAAAAAGGTAACCTATGTATATGAAAATAGGGCAGTACCCGACGACAGAGCATACAAGGAGTGTAGCTAAGCAGAGCAACAATGTAGGGATGTAGCAGGAGTTAGATTACAACAACGATAATATGCTTACCGCAATCCTAGACATCAGAAACATTACTTACGCAGTCAAGCAGGTGTGTAGTAACAAAGGAGCTAGTGGCGTGGATGGAATGCAGACCGATGAACTTCGCGACTTCATGTCCACACACTGGTCTTCTTTAAAAGAGGCATTGCAATCAAGCAACTATCACCCCGAAGCGGTACGAAAAGTAGAGATACCCAAACCCCGAGGCGGCACACGTATGCTTGGTATCCCCACGGTCAAAGATCGCCTCATTCAGCAAGCTATATCGCAATGGATGAGTGGATTATGGGAACAAGACTTTCACCCCAACAGCTATGGCTTCCGCCCAAACAGGAATGCCCATCAGGCAGTGTTACAAGCCCAAACCTATCTGAACGAAGGTAAGACATATATTGTAGAATTGGATTTGGCAAAATTCTTTGACGTAGTCAACCATGACAAACTGATGAGCCTGCTCAGCAGAAAGATCGCCGACAAGTCGACCTTGAAGTTGATAGGTAAATATCTTCGTAGCGAAATGATGGCAGACGGAGTAAGCAGCCAACGTGTGTCTGGTACACCACAAGGCAGTCCCCTAAGTCCGCTGCTCTCCAATATTCTACTTAACGAATTAGACGTAGAATTAAGTAAACGAGGGTTGAGCTTTGTCCGATACGCCGATGATTGCAGCATTTATGTAAGGAGCAGGAAGTCGGCAGAACGGGTAATGAGTAGTATCACGAAGTACATAGAAGAGGTACTACTACTACAAGTAAATCGGGAGAAGAGCAAAGTCGGGCGCCCTATGCGTAGCACGCTATTAGGCTTTTCTTTTTACAAGACGAAAGGTAAATGGCGGATACGCATAGCCGATAAATCGGTAGAACGGATGAAAGAAAAGCTACGGACTCTACTTCCGAGAAACAAATCCCAGCAAGTGGAACGGGAGATGAAGGGACTAACTTCAGTAGTAAGAGGTTGGGTACAGTACTTTCAGCTTGCAGACCTTGCAAGTGTATGCCACCGATTAGACAAGTTATTAAGAAGCCGTGTTCGGAAACTGTTTTGGCAGAAATGGCAAAAGGTAAAGACCCGGATGCGAAATCTTATCAAACTCAGAGTGTCTAAATGGCGGGCGTATCAATGGGCAAACACGAGCAAAGGTGCCAGCAGAGCAGCACATAGCCCGATACTGCAAAGGAGCTTGAGCAACGAAGTGCTGACGAAGAAAGGTTTACCAAGTTTTTACCAAACGTATCGCAACAATGTTGAAACGCAACTAAGATTATTCTAACAAACCGCCGTGTACGAGGCCCGTACGCACGGTGGTGTGAGAGGACGGAAAATGAAAGGAGGAAAACTTTCATTTTCCTCCTACTCGAT
>NZ_QNUL01000057.1 GCF_003383615.1 Dyadobacter luteus | reverse complement strand
GTGCGCCCATAAGGGCATATAGTGAATGTGGTTTGGCAACCACTGGGCAAGTGTTTAGAACGCCCATCAACATCCGACTTATCCGAACGGGAAACCTTACGGGGAGTGTAGCATGTCGGAAAAGCCATAAGTCAACTAATTGTCGTGTTGCGACTGAATGGCAAGTTGAAAAGTTAGATATAAGGATGAAGTCTTGATTGATTGAACGATAGTCCGAATGGTCGATTCGTAGGCTATGACGGAAGACAGTTACAAACGTCATATTGTGGTACTATACTAATGTTAGGTAGTAGATATAGCATAAACAGACCACAACGTAGCTGCAATAAGCAGAAAAGGGCGAACATCGCATCCGACAATCTAACATGCTAATAGTTGCTATATGTCTAAATGGGGATTGCCTAAGTCGGAATGCCACTCATGTGGCTATGGAAAAAGCTCCTGAATATCCGATATGGCAACGGAGTCTCCGTAGTAGTCCGAGCAGGGGAAAGCCCTGTACATGGCGAAGGGAGACAGTCAATTTAGTTCAATACGATTAACGGAAAATGTGAGAGACATTATGAGAAATCCAGAAAAAGTATTGAACAGTCTAACAAGGCACAGCGGAAACACCGACTATAAGTTCGAGAAGCTGTACAAAGTTCTGTTCAATGAAGAGATGTACTTTATCGCCTATCAGAAAATCTACAGTAAAGTAGGCAATATGACGGCAGGAGTTGATGGAAAGACCATCGACGGAATGAGTACATCCCGCATTGAACGGCTGATTGAATCGTTGCGAAACGAGACCTATCAGCCAAACCCATCCAAGAGGACATACATTCCGAAAAAGAATGGAAAGAAACGTCCGCTTGGTATACCATCTTTCGATGACAAATTAGTGCAGGAGGTTATCAGAATGATATTGGAAGCTATCTATGAGGGCAGTTTTGAGCATACTTCACATGGGTTCAGACCCAATAGAAGCTGTCACACAGCCCTATTAGGTGTCCAACAATCATTCACGGCTGTACGGTGGTTCATCGAGGGCGATATAAAAGGCTTCTTTGACAATATCAATCATGAAATACTGATTGGCATACTAAAGGAGCGTATCGATGACGACAGGTTCATTCGGTTGATACGAAAGTTCCTCAATGCAGGGTATATCGAAGATTGGGTGTACCACAAAACATACAGTGGGACACCACAGGGAGGGATTATAAGTCCTATCCTTGCCAATATCTACCTTGATAAATTCGACAAATATGTCAAGGATTATATCAAGGACTTCGATAAGGGCAAAAGAACTACGGCAACACGCCAATACAGGCTATACGAACAGAGACGATACCGTTTGGCTAAGAAACTCGAATGTGAGACAGACGAAACTGTCAGAGAGCAAATGATTAAGGACATCAAAGAGTTGAGACAGGAAAGAAACAAATACCCAGCTTATGACAAGATGGACGGCAGTTTCAGAAAGTTAAAATACGTTAGGTATGCGGACGATTTTCTTATCGGGGTCATCGGTAGCAAAGAAGACTGTAAAAAGATAAAGGAAGACATTAAGGTTTACCTTGATGAAAAACTGAAACTTGAACTGTCTGATGAAAAAACCTTAGTGACCAATGCTAAGAAACCAGCCAAATTCTTAGGCTTTGATGTCTCCGTGCGAAACTCCGATGATACCAAAAGAGATAAGCACGGTAGGACGGTAAGATGTTTCGGAGATAAGATTGTACTCCGTGTTACAGCAGACGTGATGAAGAAAAAGCTACTGAGCTACAATGCCATGAAACTGGTAAATGAAAAAGGTACAGAAGTTTGGAAACCACGCTCACGCTATTACATGAAAGATTTGGATGACTTAGAAATCATCAGTCAGTACAACGCTGAAATACGAGGCTTTTACAATTACTATTCGATTGCCAATAACAGCTCGCTTGTCCAGTCATTTTCTTACATCTTGGAATACAGTATGTACAAAACGTATGCACTGAAATACCAAACTTCAATCAGTAAGGAAAAGAATAAAAGATGTATCAACGGAGTGTTTTCCATTCCCTACAAAAATAGGAAAGGGGATACAATCTACAGACGCTTTTACAAAGAGGGTTTCAAACGCCAAAAAGTTGCCCGCGGTGCTTACGTGGATAGTTTACCTGTCACGGTTACCATTACAGGAGGAAGAAACAGCCTTATAGCAAGGTTGCAAAATGAAAAATGCGAATTATGCGGTGCTAACGAGAAATTGGAAATGCACCATATACGCAAATTGAAAGACCTGAAAGGTAAGCAAGATTGGGAAAAACGAATGAGCGCAAGGAGAAGAAAAACCTTGGCAGTATGCTCAAAATGCCACGACAAGATACACACAGGCAAGTTAGACTGAATAAATTGATGGAGAGCCGTATACCTGGAGACAGGTACGTACGGTTCGGGGGAGAGTTCTTGGAAACCTACCATAGTCAATATGGCAAGGCGCCGGGTTCTTATCCTAC
>NZ_QNUL01000056.1 GCF_003383615.1 Dyadobacter luteus | reverse complement strand
TGGAAAATTCGGTGAAACTGACCACCCCAATTCGGTTTAAACTGACCACCTGTTCCGGACGAAATTGACCACCCCATTTCGGATCAAACTGACCACTTGATTCCGGAGTAAACTGACCACCTGAGAGATTAGAAAATGCTGTAGAATCAACCATATTTTTGGCACGAACCAATCGTGTAAAAGGTATGGCCAATTCGACAATCAGCCTGAGCAAAATAAGACAGATTTTACGGATGTACAGCCAGGGCCGCAGCAAGCTCTGGATAGCGGAACAGACAGGTGTTTCCCGCAATACCGCTAAGAAGTACATGGCCACTTTTGATGCGAGCGGACTTACCTTTGAACAGATCAACAGCCTGAATGATAAAGAGCTGGATGACTTTTTCGGAACTGTTAAACAGCAGCCACCGCAAGACAGATTGTTGAATCTGCAACGTTGTTTTCCGCAAATAGATAAAGAATTAAAACGGACAGGTGTTACCCGTCATATGCTTTGGGAAGCCTATAAAAGGGAATTTCCGGAAGGGTTTGCTTATACCCAGTTTTGCTTTCATCTGACCAAATGGAAGGCCCGCGTTAACCCTGTGATGCATCAGGACCATAAGGCTGGCGATAAGCTGTACATCGATTTTGCAGGCGTTAAATTAGGTATCGTAGATAAAGAGACTGGTGAATTAACTGAGGTTGAAGTGTTTGTGGCTATCCTGGGAGCTAGTCAGCTCACTTACGTGGAAGCAGTTAGCAGCCAGCAAAAAGAAGATCTGATCGCAGCTTGCGAGAATGCACTTCATTATATCGGTGGTGTGCCGGCAGCAATTGTTCCGGATAACCTTAAAGCTGCTGTTATAAAAAGCAACAAATACGAACCTACACTGAACGAGGCCTTTGCCGATTTTGCTGATCATTATGGGACTACAATATTACCTACACGCGCTTACCGGCCAAGAGATAAGGCGTTGGTGGAAGGTGCTGTCAAAATCGTTTACAGTCGCATTTATGCGCCTTTAAGAAAGCAGGTTTACAACTCACTGACAGAGTTAAACGCAGCTATATTGATTGCTCTCGAGGCTCATAATAACCAACTGCTTCGGGGCCGTAATTACAGTCGCAGACTCCAGTTTGAAGAAATTGAGCGCAGTGCTCTGGCCCCGCTTCCGATCCTGCATTACGAGTTCAAAAAGCAGCTACATGCCACTGTAATGAAGAACGGGCATGTCTGCCTGAGCGTTGACAAGCACTATTATAGTGTCCCGTACCGGTTTATCGGCAAGAAAGTCAAGTTGTTGTATTCCAATTCTGTGGTTGAAGCATATTATCATTACGAACGTATCGCCCTTCATAAAAGGCTTAAAAGTCCCTATAATTATTCTACCGATAAAGAACATCTGGCCAGTACACACCGCTTCGTAACGGACTGGACACCAGATCGATTCCTGGAGTGGGCTTCCTCGATCCATGAAGATGTCAGGTTGTATATTCTTAAAATCCTGGACCGCAAACAGCATCCCGAACAGGCCTACCGCTCCTGTATTGGTATCCTCTCTTTTGCGAAGAAAGCTGGTGAACAACGCCTGATCAGCGCGTGCCAAAGGGCTTTAAGCTATGGTATCTACAACTATAAAACAATCCAGACTATACTGGAAAAAAATATGGATCAATATGAAGACAGCCTGTTTGCAGACGAATTACCCATGCCCAAACACGATAATATCAGAGGCGAAGACTATTATCAATAATCCTTTAAACATTTAATAAAAATGAACACAAACACTTTGGAAAAGTTACGCAAGCTAAAATTTTACGGCATGTTCCATGCCTTTAAAAGTAGCCTGGAAAGTGGAAAGACTAATGATTACACGGCGGATGAGCTTTTAGCCCATCTGGTTGACGCTGAATGGGATGACAGAAATAACCGCCGGGTCGAACGCCAGATCTTGTACGCACGGTTCCGCTATAAGGCCATGGTCGAAAATATCCACTATCATGCTGATAGAAGTATTGACCGTAATCAGATCATGCGCCTGGCAGAATGCTCCTTTATTGGCCGAAATGAAAACCTATTGATCACAGGCAGTACCGGAATCGGTAAAAGCTATGTAGCATCTGCGATTGGTCATCAGGCATGCATACTTGGCTACCGCGTAATGTATGCCAGTACTCCTAAATTGTTTGCCAAACTCAAAATGGCCAAGGCGGATGGATCTTACATCAAAGAGATTACAAAGATAGAACGGCAGCAACTGCTTATCCTGGACGACTTTGGTATCCAGCCTTTCGATGCCCAGAGCCGGGCAGCACTGATGGAAATCATAGAAGACAGGCACGGAAAAACATCCCTGATAATTACTTCTCAGTTGCCTGTAAGCAAGTGGCATGAAGTAATAGGAGAAAAAACCATTGCTGATGCCATTTTAGATCGTATCGTACATGATGCACACAGGGTTGAATTAAAGGGCGAATCAATGAGAAGAAAACGAAAAACGGAGCTCGAAAACAGCTACGAATAATTATAACTTTTATTTACTAATTTTGAATCGCTTCTACTAGCATTTTCTACTACCGGCCGCCAGTTAATTAGGTGGTCAATTTGCCACGGAATCAGGTGGTCAACTTCTCCGAAATACCCA
>NZ_QNUL01000055.1 GCF_003383615.1 Dyadobacter luteus | reverse complement strand
ACAGAATCTCAAATCAATCAAAATGTCAATGAACAATGGGACTTATTTAATTAAAAAAACTTAACGCATCAGTACTAATCTTTAAATTTAGATTTGGTATACACTTTAAGATCATAAGACTGTTTAATAACAGATAGATTAATTTCTCTCAGGCCTGGACCAGGCTTTACCCATTTCCTAATCTAAGCTTCACATGTACATTTTCTTCAAGATAAAATCACTTTTATTCGCCTCGTTGCTGTTGATTCAACACGCTGTATCCGCCCAAACTGTGGATGATATCGTTTACAAACATATCAAGGCGATGGGAGGGGCAGAAAAAATCTCCGAACTGAAAAGCGTAAAAATAACGGCCAATATGAAAGTAATGAACATGGATATGCCCGTTACGACTACGATTGTACAGAACAAAGCTTTTCGCACTGAAACTCAGGCACAGGGAATGACGATCATTCAGGCTGTGAACGGAAATGCGGGTTGGATGATAAACCCGATGTCGGGACAAGCAAAAGCGAGCGCTTTACCTGAAGAAGTCGTCAAATCACTCGATTCCCAAAAAGATCTTACAGGTCTCTATAACTATAAGGAAAAAGGTTATAAGCTGACACTCGACGGTGAAGAAGATATGGATGGAGCCAAGGTATACAGAGTAACAGCTACGATGAATAATGGTGTCAGACAAGTCAACTACATTTCCAAAGACACTTTTTATATTCTAAAAATAACAGCTTCTATGCCTGTTGAAGGGCAGGACATTAAAACAGAAAGCGTACAGTCCGATTTCAGAAAGATAGACGGTATCACATTTCCATTTTTGCTCGAAGTAACTACCACGGCCATGCCAGGTATGACTATGGTAAACCGGATTGCATCTCTTGAAGTCAACCCGAAAATTGATGAGCGCATATTTGAAATGCCGAAGGAGTGAAAGAAGATTGAGGAGTTAAGAATGAATAATGATGAGTACGAAGTTCCTGATGTACGATAAGCTACCCACTTTCTCAACCTCGAAATCATTAGATTTAAATCCGGAATTGAAAAATTTCGGATTTTTTTGTGTTACATGAAACCATTTTTTCTTAATTCATGTATATACATTAAATGTAACAACATAAATATAACACTAACATGGCAACTGCAACAACATGGGTTATTGACCCAACACATTCAGAAATTCAATTTAAAGTAAAACACCTTGTAATTTCCACAGTTACAGGCTCATTCAAAACTTTTGAAGGAAGCGTAAGCACTGAATCAGAAGACTTCGACGGTGCAAGTGTATCATTTTCTGCAGACACAGCAAGCATTGATACCAACCAGGCTCAGCGTGATGAACACTTGAAATCAGCTGATTTCTTTGCAAGCGAAGAATATCCAAAAATTTCCTTTACCGGAACGTTGACTAAAAAAGGAAGTGACAGCTACGCACTGAAAGGTGATCTTAGCGTAAAAGACATTACTAAGCCTTTTGAATTCGCAGTAGAGTACGGCGGTAACATGACTGACTTCTACGGCAATAACAAATCAGGTTTCGAAATTACCGGCAAAATCAACCGTCAGGAATTCGGTTTGACCTGGGGCGCTGTAACTGAAGCTGGCGGTGTTGTTGTAGGCGATGATGTTAAGCTGATTGCTAACATTCAGGTGGTAAAACAATAATTTCCACAGACATTGGTGTAATCCTTACACTATAAGGATTGTACAAAAAATACGGTATCAGAATCACGTGATTACTGATACCGTATTTTTTATATCTTACTTTTCAAATCTCACTTATATCTGTTTTATTTTCAGGGCAAAAAATACGAAAGCTCGTCAATTTGTTACTACATTTAACAAAAAAAGAACTTAGCCTTGATAATCGAGACACGTGCTTATGCCCGCGCCGGGCTTTTGGGTAATCCTTCTGATGGTTTCTTTGGAAAAACTATTTCTATATCTGTCAGAAATTTCGGAGCATCCATTTCACTATACGAATCTCCTGAACTACATATTGAACCTCAGCCACAGGATGTAAATACTTTTCGCAGTATTTACCACTTGCGGGAATCTGTCAGTATGCTTGGGTATAATGGTGGTATCCCTTTGATTAAAGCCGGAATCAAAAAGTTTGGAGACTACTGTGAAGAAAATAACATCAAACTGCCTAACAGAAATTTCACAGTTCGCTACCGCTCTTCTATTCCGCGTCAGGTTGGCATGTCGGGATCAAGTGCTATCGTTGTAGCCTTGTTCCGCGCATTGATGCAGTTTTACAAGGTAGAAATCCCTATTGAAATACTGCCTCAGTTGGTGATGGTGACAGAAACTGAGGAACTTGGTATTACAGCCGGATTGCAGGATCGTGTGATCCAATGCTATGAAGGTTGTGTGTATATGGATTTCGACAAGGACATGATTCAGGAAAAGGGACATGGCAAGTACGAGCGGATTAATCCGGAATTACTGCCAAAACTATATGTCGCGTATAATACCAATCTGAGTAAGGTATCCGGTAAAGTACACAGCGATGTACGCGCCCGGTTTGATCGTGGGGAAAAAGAAGTGATTGACACCCTGGCGGCCATAGCTCAGAAAGCGGAAGACGGCCAGAAAGCGCTGCTCGAAGGCCGGGCTGATGATCTGCATCAGCTGATGAACGAGAACTTCGATCTTCGCTGCCAGATTTACAATGTCCCTGAATCAAATAAACAACTGATTGCTGCCGCCAGAGCTTGTGGGGCTTCTGCCAAATTCGCAGGATCAGGAGGAACGATTATCGGCATGTATCATAATGATGATATGCTCAATCAACTTTTCGTTCAGCTTAAAAAATTCAATGCAAGGGTGATCAGGCCGTTTGTAGTGTAACAGCTGTTAGCTGTTAGCTGTTAGCTGTTAGCTGTTAGCTAGAATTCCTCATTACAAGATTGAGTTCCAGAAACGAAAATTTATATTACAGATTTACAAAATAAAAATTTATACACCTGAAAGCCTTTGCGCTAAAAGCGGTTTACCGCGCGCTAATTGCTAACAGCTAATAGCTAAATCATGATTCGTAAAGCCGTTATACCAGCCGCGGGACTTGGAACCCGATTTTTGCCAGCAACCAAATCGATGCCAAAGGAAATGCTTCCGATTATCGATATTCCGACCATTCAATATGTAGTACAGGAAGCGGTTGACTCCGGCATTGAAGATATCCTCATCATTTCAGGAAAAGGAAAGAGAGCAATCGAAGATCACTTCGACCGTAATGTTGAACTTGAAAGCCGTCTGGAAGAGAAAGAAGATTTGCTTTGGTTCAATGAAATGCGTCGCCTTGCTGATATGGCGAATGTACATTTCGTACGCCAAAAAGAGGCCAACGGATTGGGAGACGCCATCTACTATGCACGTCACCATGTAGGCAATGAGCCTTTTGCTGTACTGCTGGGCGACACTATTATGGACTCTGTGATTCCGGTTACACAACAATTAATGGATACTTACGAGCAATACGGCGGTTCTGTCATCGCTGTGGAAGAAGTGCCTGCTAACAAAGTAAACCGCTATGGTATCGTAGGCGGAACTACACTGAGTGACACAATTATGGAGCTATCGACACTGGTAGAAAAACCTGCTATTGACCTGGCCCCTTCCAATCTGGCAATTGCAGGTCGGTATATCCTGACCCCTGAGATTTTTAAAACTATTGAACAAACTCCGAAAGGCAAAAACAATGAGATTCAGTTGACCGACTCAATGCTTTTGCTTCTGAAAAGAGAAAATATTTTCGCTCACAGAATTGAGGGCAAACGCCATGATATCGGTGATAAGCTCGATTACCTGAAAACTACCGTTGAGTTTGCGCTGAAACGTAAGGAATTCGCTGAGCCTTTCAGGAAGTTTTTGAATGACCTGTTGGCCGCAAATTAAGCGAAGCTATTTATCGTAAAGATGGAATTTTACCGTTATAATCGAGTAGGAGGAAAATGAAAGTTTTCCTCCTTTCATTTTCCGTCCTCTCACACCACCGTGCGTACGGGCCTCGTA
>NZ_QNUL01000054.1:2500-4715 GCF_003383615.1 Dyadobacter luteus | reverse complement strand
CCGGACCAATAGTCACCAACAAGATCTTTGAGTTAAGAATGATGAGTTAATAATGAAGAGTACTAGTCTTCGATTTACCATCATATCTTTTTGATTTAAAGAATTAAGTAATTTTAAAACGCAGAGCCAATAACTCTTCATTCTTCATTGATAATTCTTCATTTCAAAATTTCATGTCATATTGGAAGTAGAATAGAAATAATCATTGATTAATTTATAATATGTAAGCTATTGGGTAATTAGTACTGCTCAGCTAAATATATTTCTATACATACACCTGCAGCCTATCAACGTCGTAGTCTACAACAACCCTTATGTGGAAGATTCATCTTCAGGCTAGTTTCGCACTTAGATGCTTTCAGCGCTTATCTATTCCCCACATAGCTACTCGGCCATGCTACTGGCGTAACAACCGATTCACCAGCGGTGGGTCCACCTCGGTCCTCTCGTACTAAAGGCAGCCCCCGTCAATCTTCCTACGCCCACCACAGATAGGGACCGAACTGTCTCACGACGTTCTGAACCCAGCTCGCGTGCCACTTTAATCGGCGAACAGCCGAACCCTTGGGACCTTCTCCAGCCCCAGGATGTGACGAGCCGACATCGAGGTGCCAAACCTCCCCGTCGATGTGAGCTCTTGGGGGAGATCAGCCTGTTATCCCCGGCGTACCTTTTATCCTTTGAGCGATGGCCCTTCCATACAGAACCACCGGATCACTATACCCTGGTTTCCCACCTGCTCGACCCGTCGGTCTCGCAGTCAAGCCTGCTTGTACTATTGCACTCCACACACGGTTACCAAGCGTGTTGAGCAGACCTTTGGAAGCCTCCGTTACACTTTTGGAGGCGACCACCCCAGTCAAACTACCCACCATGCACGGTCCTGCTCTTCTGAGCAGTTAGATCCCAGGCCAGCGAAGGGTGGTATTTCAACGTTGGCTCCACGATGCCTGGCGACACCGGCTCATAGCCTCCCACCTATCCTACACATCCCTGACCCGAAAACAATGCAAAGCTATAGTAAAGGTGCACGGGGTCTTTCCGTCCCGTGGCGGGTAAGCGGCATCTTCACCGCTACTACAATTTCACCGAGCTCACGGCCGAGACAGTGCCCAGATCGTTACACCATTCGTGCAGGTCGGAACTTACCCGACAAGGAATTTCGCTACCTTAGGACCGTTATAGTTACGGCCGCCGTTTACTGGGGCTTCGATTCAATGCTTCTCTTGCGATGACATCCCCTCTTAACCTTCCAGCACCGGGCAGGTGTCAGGCCCTATACGTCAACTTGCGTTTTGGCAGAGCCCTGTGTTTTTGCTAAACAGTCGCCTGGGCCATTTCTCTGCGGCCTCTCTTGCGAGGAGGCTCCCCTTCTCCCGAAGTTACAGGGTTAATTTGCCGAGTTCCTTAGCCGTGATTCACTCGAGCACCTTAGAATATTCTTCTCGACTACCTGTGTCGGTTTACGGTACGAGTTGCAGTCAGCTGACGTTTCAGAAACTTTTCTTGGAAGCGTTTTCGTATGTTCGCTTCTCCCGTAGGATCTGCTCAACGCACTATTCCGTCAGTACGTACATACCACAATACTCCGTCATTTCTTCACACTAACCGCAAGGGCAGGAATATTAACCTGCTGTCCATCGATATTCGCCCTTCGGCTATACCTTAGGCCCCGCCTAACCCTCCGTTGATTAGCATAGCGGAGGAATCCTTAGTCTTTCGGTGTGCGGATTTCTCATCCGCATTATCGTTACTTATGCCTACATTTGCTTTTCTCACCAGTCCAGCACAGCTTACGCCATACCTTCACCCCTGTGAGAATGCTCCCCTACCGATCGTAATAAATTACTATCGCATAGCTTCGGTAATATGCTTGATGCCCGTTTATTATCGATGCCCGCCCCGCTCGACCAGTGAGCTGTTACGCACTCTTTAAATGTATAGCTGCTTCCAAGCTAACATCCTGGCTGTCTCTGCAGTCGGACCCCCTTAGTTCAACTTAGCATATATTTTGGGACCTTAGCTGATGCTCTGGGTTGTTCCCCTCTCGGACTGGGACCTTAGCACCCCAGCCCTCACTGCCGTGTATATCATGCCCCATTCGGAGTTTGTCAGAGTTTGGTAGGATTTGACTCCCCCTAGCCCTATCAGTAGCTCTACCTGAACATGACTCAACCACGACGCTGTTCCTAAAAACATTTCGGGGAGTACGAGC
>NZ_QNUL01000053.1 GCF_003383615.1 Dyadobacter luteus | reverse complement strand
TAAAAACCGCCACTCCTTCATAGTCCAAATTTATTAAAAAAATTCTATTTCAAATCTTGTTTTTCACGACAGTACCAGCGGTGCCGAAGGCGGGGTGGGTTAGCGTTGTAAAAAGGTTCTCTAAGCATTGTCCTCAATCCAAAACTGAATCGATATCAATACATTGATCATATCTTTCTTAACCTCTAAATCACTAAATCTCAGAAATCTTACACCCAGAGATTCGAGCCGATTTTGTCTTATTATATCATTTGCAGCAACATCTTCGGCATTATGATAAGAGCCGTCTATTTCAATCGCGAGTCTCAGATCTTTGCAGTAAAAATCCACGATGTAATTGTCTATGGGTCGTTGTCTATCGAAATCATATCCAAGCAATTGTCCTTGTTTCAGTTGATTCCACAGCAAGACTTCCGACAGTGTCATGTTTTGGCGTAGCTCTCTCGCTAGCTTTTTAAGGATAGGATTATATGGAATGATATGTCTCGCCATCGGTTCCAGGGGATTGTTTGAGTAGAGACTTATTTTTTGGACGAAGTAACGTTATGCGTTAAACCCACCCCGCCCTCCGGGCACCCCTCCGAGGAGGGGATTTGGCTACGCGGCAACTTCCTATCATTACATAATCTCACCTAAAACATGAATCGAGTCATCGCGCTCCACTTGGATAAGCATATGCATGAGCTACTGGGCATACTGGAAGGTGGGGGGGCAGCCAAAAACAATTACATTAAAAACAACGAGTCCGCTTCAAAGAATTTTGAAACGGACTTGTTTTTACTTCCTTTAATGAAAATACTATTTTTCCAATGGATGCTCTTTCAGCAATTGGTCGGGAGAGTAAAAATCCTGCTTTGCTGCAGTCTCATCTCTTACCTTTTTTACCTGGGCTGTAGTAATGGGTTTTCCCTGATTGCCGAATGAGTTTCTGACGTAGGTAAGCACTGCTGCCACATCCTGGTCATTCAGCAATCCTCCGAAAGGAGTCATAGGAACCTGCCCGGGGTATTTTTTACCGTCCACTTCTATCGGCCCCAATAAACCTTTCAACACCAGTTTTATCAAACGTTCATCGCTGCCATTTACCCATTTGTTTGGTGTCAATGGCGGGAAACCTGACGAAGCAAGTCCTTTTCCATCCGGTTGGTGACAGGTTGAGCAATAACCTTCCTTCGCATAGATTTCTCTTCCCATATTAAACATTTCCAGGTCTCTGCCTCTCAGATTCGTTTTGGCTACAACCTCCTTTTCCTTTTTCACCGGTAATCCGCTGATATGCGCAACAGCAGCTTCATAGGCATGAATCATCCAGTCATCGAGTGGTTTCTTTTTTGCCTCTGCCAAAATCGGTAAACCTTTTTCTTTCGGAAGCCATGATGCCGCAACAATGGCAGCCAAACGTACCCTTCCGTGTTCATCTTTCGCAGCCTGCATCAGCAGTTCTGCCTGATCTGCGACCTGATGCCCGGTATATCTTACCACATTCACCGCAGCAGCACGCGCATGGTAATCCTTCGCATTCAGCATTTGCTTCAGCAATTTCTGATCGACCTTGTTCATACCCCACGTCACCCAAAGTCCTTCCAATACATGATGTTCATAACGTGGATCTTTTTTATCCAGACCAGCCACCCACTTGCTTACACCCGCCAAAACCTCTTTTGTATCACGACCACGTAGCTCACGTCGTGAGCGGTAACGGGTTCTGTATTCAGGTAGCTTCAAATTATCAAGCAATTCGGCAATCGTAGCACCATCCACTTTCGCAGGTTTTACCAATGGTCGTGATGGGTAAGTAATCCGGTATACACGCCCGTGCGAGTGGTCACGCAAAGGATCACGCGCATTGTGCTGCATGTGTCCGATCAGAATATTATGCCAGTCAATTACATACAGCGAACCATCCGGAGCAAACTCCATATCCACCGGACGGAAATTTCTGTCGGAGCTCACTACCAGATCCATTCTGTGCTTACTCACATATCCGGTTCCTGCATCTTTCAATGTATGTTCTTTAGTACCTAAAAAACCAATAGTGTTGTTGATTAACATATCCCCCTGCAATTCATCAGGAAAATGACGGCTTGATACAAATTCCAGACCTGATGTAGGACGTACACGGTGCGCATCTTCAATCAGCTGCACCGACTTATGTGTTGCTTCGCCATATCTTGGCAATACACTTCCCGGCATCATCCATCTTACATCCGGACTTGATGTTTCTGCGAAAAATGGCTGTCCCCAGTCATCAAAAGCAATACCCCATGGATTAGGAATTGAAAGTTGAGCGGTACGTTCCAGCTTTTTCAGTTGCGGACTGTAACGGTAAAATCCACCGTTGGTGGCACGTACAGGACCATAAGAAGTTTCAATATTAGTATGGAGGAATACACCTTCTCCTGAGTAAATCGCTCCCGACGGATCTACTGTAAATGCATGGCTATTATGGTGCGTATCGTGGTCATCGAACCCGCTCAGCAAAATCTCACTTTTGTCTGCCTTTCCGTCACCATCCGTATCAACATATAGTTTGAAGTTTGTTCCCTGAGACACATACACACCTTCAGGAGCAATTTCAAAACCTACAGGCAAATGAAGTCCATCGGCAAAAACTGTTTGTTTGTCGGCTTTACCATCACCATTGGTATCTTCCAGAATAATAATTTTATCGTTGGGTTTAGAATCGCCCGGTTTGTAATGGGGATAACTTGGCATAGTCGCAATCCACAGCCGTCCTTTATTGTCGAACGACATCTGCATGGGTTTCGCCAAATCCGGAAATTCTTCTTCCGAAGCAAATAGTTCTATCTTATATCCATCCGGCACCTTCAGCGATTTCAATGCTTTTTCTCCATACAAATATTCCAGACTTCCGTTTTTCTCAGGATTGAAATTTGTCTTTACCTCAGGAAGTTTGGTTGTATTTTTATCAGCAGCTTTCAAATCAAATTTCTGACCTTTTGAAGCGGCAAACCATATAGCCGTGTCTCTGATTGCTGTAAGCTGACGAATCTTTTCTATTTCTGCAGGATAGTTATCAGGCCCGAAAGGATTGTAACGCCGACCATACGCATGTACACCATTCGGAATTTTGATGTCGTTATGCCACATCCAGTTTTTTTCAAGAACTGCTTCAGTTACCAGCTTACGGTTTGCTTCTGTTTTTGCTTTCCCTTTTCCAAAAATCTGATCAGAAAGAAGTATTGACAATTTCTGATAACCCGCGTCATTCAACTGTGATCCGTCAATCGTCAAATCTTCAGCAGTGGATGCATACCATTGTTGCGATGGTGTGAACGCATCTACATATAAAACCTTATTGTTGTCAGCAACTTCCTTCATTGCCTTTGCATACAGGGCAATATTTTCATTTTCTTTTTTGCCGTTGGGCAAGTCAAACTTCGCTGACAAATCTTCAAAAGCAATAGGAGAAACCAGCGCCAGTTGAGGAACCGAAGCTCCGTTATATTTCTGCGCAAGTGTATGTTTTACGAAGGCATCCAGCTCAGCTTTATAATTAGCCAATCCCGCTTTTCCGTTAAATGATTCATTGTAACCAAAAAATGCGATGATCACATCAGCTTTTAATCTGGTAAGCCACTGATCCGGCGAATCGAAATGTCCTTCACTGGATGAATTTGTTGCCAGCTCAGTCTGAAACTTTTCTGCACCGGGAAATGCCCACGGTAAGTCACGGCTTGCATGGGGTCTGAAACCAGGGGTATCCCCACCATCGGACATATTCCTGATAAACAAAGCATAATCGGGATAGCGCAGTTGCATTTCTGTTTCGAAATGGCCGTAGTTCATCATTCTTGAACCCAGGTTATTTCCCAACAGAACGATTCTGGATCCCTTCTGAAGCCTCAGGGTTTGTGATTGATAAAACTGGAAGGCGCTGAATGCGATAATTCCGATTGCAATCGCCAGCAGCAATCCTGTAATTTTACTTTTTCCGGGTTTAGTCATGGTAAATATAAATTAGCATCAAATATTTCTCTACAACAGAAGCCTGTCAGTCAACTATTTAGGCTCACGATAAGGAACCTGAATATCCATTTTACCTTTCCACGTATCAGGTATTTTTTTACCAACTCCCCAATGGATCGCGTTGATCACCAAACGCTGAAAACCTTCCTGTCTGAAATCCTCAGGGTGCCCCAGGGTCGTCATGAATACTTTTCCCCCGAATGAATTAGTACCCGTCCAGGCAACCGGATTATCGATGGCAGCCTTGTCAGGATTTACAGATTTACCCATAAGCAACCAGGTAGAGCCCTTCACAGGATAGTCTGGCAAAACACGGTACAACCAGGAACTCACATGAAATGCAGGTGCAACACCGGTAAGCAATGGATTTTTTGCCTGTTCCGGAATGATGGTAACATCTGTGGTACTGTTGTGCCCATAATGCGTATGCGCTGCTTTTCCACCCCAGCCCGGAGGTGAATTCAAAGCAAATTCACCGAAAGCATTCCATTTTACACTTTCATGATCTTTTGGAAAATTAAACGCGTGGGTGGAAGTTCTGAAACCCATAACAGGTTTCCCCTTTTTCAGGTATTCTTCAATCAATGCCAACTGCTCTTTTGGAAGCTGGCGCCATCTCAGATAAAAAACTGCCAGATCTGCATCTTTAAGCGCTTCCAATCCCGGAATATTCTTTTCTGAGTTGTGATCAGGATATGCTTTAAGAACAATGGTTCTCATTCCATAGTTTTTTTCCAACTCAGCAGCGATAATAGGGAGTGTTTCTTCACCGCTATACTCATGGTCACCTGTTACAAATACAACGAGGGGTTTTCCTGATTTGGATGTTTTTTTTGCCTGAGAAAAGGCATGGACTGAAAACAAAACTGAACAAATGACAATAAGGGCAAATGCCCTGGAAATGACCTGAATTCTTGTGTTCATTCTTAGTAAGGAAATAGGTAAAAGGCTTTGTACTAATTTGAAGACCAACAGGTATTCAATCTACCATAGTCGCTTCCAAATTAATTTAAGGATCGCGACGCATGGTTTAATCTAGACTAAAAAATCCTAATTATCCCTTACTTTATACCAAAATGATTACAAAAGTGGCGTTAAGGCGGAAGAAGCTTTCCGACGTTTCACATGAAATTCAGAGCATACAAACTTACTTTACAAACTTTAAAGCAAGGGAGACAGAAGCCCGGGAAAGGTCTTCCTGCTCATGATGAGATAGATTCACCACCTCTGTATGTCCCTTATAAGTCTTACGGAATTTGAAGATACTTCCCATCATACAGCTGCCGGACAAGCCAATCGCCAGCTTTTGAGAAATTCGATGGTCTAAACCCACACTTACTGCCCAACCCATGGTATTGGCATTCAGCTTGTAATCCTGACCTATATGCCGCGCTGCATTATGGTAAGGTTGATATCCGACCAAAAAGGACGTCAGAAGAGAAGTGGAACGATTGGAAAAAATCTTACGATGTGCAACACCCAGGCCCAGGAACTGAATATTTACTTTATCATGCGTTTTGATATCACGTTCAGCCCTGTTCAGGTAAAAATCATATCGCAGCCCGAACCCCACACTTTTCCATGGAAAATAAAATGCCTCAGCTCCGGCTGAGATACCCGGTTTAAGCTTCTGGTCATAAAGACGTTCATAATCCGTTGCGCTAATAGCAGACCGGAACAACCTGCGTGCGTATCCCACATGAATACCAGCCTGCCACTTAGTCCAGGTCGCAGTATCATGACTCATCGTGCTCTCCATTCCCTGATCCGACGAATTTGTCTGAAGCTCTTTGTACGGTACAACGCTATTTATTTCTGCAGAACGAATCGAATCGTTTACATAAAAACCACGTACAACAGCACTGATGCGATCTTTTCCGAGCGTGCGAACGATGTTCTGATTATACCGTAAATAAGAAAAATGGACTTCTGTGCGTGTCTCCTTTCTGATATCACAGGAAATTGAATCTCCGACATTGGTTACGATCAGATCCTGAGCCATAGCTTTCGAACCAGAAAAAATAATCATCAGGAGGACAACGCAAAAATTTAATCTCATTTACAATCGGATAGTCACCAGGTTATATGTCACGACTCAAAGTTCAAATCCTACTCATTATTATTCGCAGGATAACAGCCGACAAATATACTATTTTGAATCGAAGGAATTGGATACAGTCGACATCGGACTAATATTCATACTTACGCCATATACCCAAAATAGCTCCTGTGATTGCATATACCAAAACCTGTACTCCACCGTCGATCAATGAGAGCAATAGCGGTTTTAATGAAAACATGTCCTTGACGATCAATGTACATAGCACAAAAACTGTCCCGAAAAGCAAACCCGTCAGGAAACCGGCAAATAATGATTTGACAGGAATTTTGGTGAATATCCAAGCCATGGTATAGGCCGAAAAAGAAGAAGCAACAATACTGGCCAGATAAGGAGTCGGACTGTTTGCTGACTGAACCTGTTCCGTCGTGAAGCCATTCAGGGCTATCCAGATTTCAGAAAACGCTCCATACCATAATGCAGGTACAATTTGTGAAATCACCACACACACAAGCACGGCCCAAAGATTGACAGATTGTTTTCTCATATTATAGAGTGTTTATTCGGTCATCAAAAGGTACTACCAACGCCAAATATAAGAGGTTTGATAGTATAACGATCTTTTTATTTCGCCTGCTTTACGAATTCGATGTTTCGTGCAAGTCCTTCGTATTTGGTTCTCTTCAAAGGTGATTTCCTGAACACCTCACGAAAAACCTCCTCAGTAATCTCGGTCCAGTCTTTGGCCGACAAGTCTGCCAAACCCGGCGACGCATTAAACTCCGGCGTGGAATGAGGACGCGAAAAACGATTCCACGGACAAACATCCTGACAGATATCACATCCGAAAATCCAATTCTCAAACTTACCACGTACATCCTGAGGAATAGCGTCTTTAAGTTCAATTGTGTAGTAACTGATGCATTTACTTCCATCCACGACATAGGGTTCCGTAATGGCGTCAGTCGGACAGGCATCCACACATCTGGTACATGTACCGCAATAATCCCCTACTGCACCATCGGCTTCCAGATCCAGATCGGAAATAATCTCTCCTATAAAAAAGAAACTACCCATGTTCCGGTTGAGCAAATTGGAATGCTTACCTACCCAGCCTAAGCCACTTTTGGCTGCCCAGGCTTTATCCATTACCGGGGCAGAATCTACAAATATCCGTGCATCCACCTCACCGATCTGATCTCTCATGGCGATGAGCATGTTACCCAACTTCTCTTTAAGAACAAAATGATAGTCTTTGCCATAGGCATATTTGGAAATTTTCATATCCTCTGCCCCTTCAGGCAATTTCTCCTCGGGGTAGTAATTGAGCAATAAAGAAATTACACTTTTGGCGCCATCTACCAATTTGCGCGGATCAAGCCTTTTATCAAAGTGATTGGCCATGTATGCCATGGCTCCGTTATGATTTTTATTGAGCCAGTTTTCCAGCCTTGGTGCCTCCTCTTCCAAAAAGCCGGCTTTGGAAATACCACAAAAATCGAAGCCATTTTCTTTGGCAATGGCTTTGATAAATTGGCTTCTCTCGTGCCGTATGAAGTCGGTCGTCGTCATGACGCAAAGTTACGAATACTGAATAAAAATGTCATCTTGTCAGTATTTTCGTTTTGGCAAAGTAATTTAGTACTGTCAAAACGATACAAAAGTCATAAAAGTACCCACACAACATGTCTAAAAATACCGAGTTTAATATAGATCAAGACTTAAAAAACGAAATGAACGAGGAGAACTCAGTTCCGGATACGGAAAACTTCAAAAACGAAGAGTCTGCCAATGCAGTACCTATGGACAATGCAGGTCAGGAGATCAGCGAGGAAGCACAAGCTGTACATGAAGTAGACCCGCTTGAAGCTGCAAAACAGGAAGTTGCAGAATTAAAAGACAAATATTTAAGACTGTATGCCGATTTCGAAAACTTCCGCAGACGTACATCTAAAGAAAAGCTGGAACTCATTTCAACTGCCGGTGCTGACGTTGTAAAATTGATTTTACCGGTGGTTGATGATTTTGAGCGTGCCGTGGCATCGTTTGAGACAACTACTGATACGGGTGCTTTGAAGGAAGGTGTAGATTTGATCTATAACAAGTTATACAAATCACTGGAATCCAAAGGGTTGAAACCTATGAATGCCAAAGGTGAAACTTTTGACGCTGATATTCACGAATCAATTGCGCAGTTCCCTGCTCCTACTGAGGAACAAAAAGGAAAAGTGATTGATGAAATCGAAAAAGGTTACTATCTGAATGACAAAGTATTGCGCTACGCGAAAGTAGTTGTTGGTGCTTAAAATACAATTATGACATGTATGATGTGCATAACCAAACGCATCCGACATTGATTCCCGACAATCAGGCGGTGAGCCGAATGGATATTTGCATACTACATACGACATTAAAAAATGGCTAAGAAAAGAGATTATTACGAAATACTAGGTGTGGAGCGCGGTTCCTCAGCCGATGAAATCAAAAAAGCTTATCGTAAGCTTGCGATTAAGTTTCACCCCGATAAAAATCCGGACGACCCTTCGGCGGAAGATAAATTCAAGGAAGCGGCAGAAGCATACAGCATTCTGAGCGACGAAAACAAACGTGCTCGTTATGATCAGTTTGGTCATGCCGGTGTTGGCGGCCCGTCAGGTGGCGGTGGTGGCTACCCTGGTGGCGGCTTCTCCATGGACGATATCTTCTCTCAGTTTGGAGATATTTTCGGTGACAGCAGTCCGTTTGGCGACATATTTGGTCGTGGCGGCGGAGGCGGTGGTGGACGCCGTGTACGCAAGGGCTCTGATCTTCGTATTAAACTTAAACTTAACCTGGAGGAAGTAGCCAACGGAGTTGAGAAAAAAATAAAAGTGAAGCGTCATGTAAGCTGTAATACCTGCGGCGGAAATGGTGCTAAAAATGGCACATCGCTTACCAACTGTAATGGTTGTAACGGAACTGGCCAGGTTAGAAAAGTAGTAAGTACAATGCTGGGCCAGATGGTATCCACCAGCACATGCCCTACCTGTAACGGCGACGGTAAGATCATCAGCGAACGTTGTGACGCTTGCGCGGGAGAAGGACGTTTGCTTCAGGATGATCTGATCACACTCAACATTCCTGGTGGAGTTGCGGAAGGTATGCAACTTTCTATGTCAGGTAAAGGAAACGTTCCTTCCCGTGGCGGCGTGGCGGGAGATCTTCTGATTGTGATTGAAGAAGAAGAAAATGCTCAACTGAAACGTGATGGTAACAATGTTGTTTATGACATGCACCTGAGTTTCATTGACGCGACGCTTGGTACTTCAACTGAAATACCAACGATCGACGGGAAAGCGAGAATCAACGTCGAAGCCGGAACACAGGCTGGTAAAATCCTTCGCCTTAAAGGAAAGGGAATTAAAGATCTGAACGGTTACGGAAAAGGTGATCAGTTGGTACATATCAATGTATGGACACCACAGCAATTGTCTTCCGATGAACGCGAAACACTGGAATCTTTGAGAAATTCTCCTAATTTTCAACCTAAACCAGGTAAAAATGAAAAAGGATTTTTCGATAAAATGAAAGACTTCTTTCATTGATAGCGCATTAATGCCGTAATAAAAGGAGCTGTTACTATGCGTAGCAGCTCCTTTTATGTTCATATAATGCTAACATATCATTCTTTATCTTCGCATTACTGAAAATCAAGATTATTCAATTTCTATGAAATCACTACTTCTGCTGTTCTCTATGCTCTCTGCAGGAATCTTACAGGCACAATCATCCAACAAACCAGCTGACATTACTTTTACTACCTACAACGTAAGTATGGAAGCGGAAAATTATGTTCCCCGTGGCACCAAAGGCAATTCTGAGAAGGTGCTGGTCAAGGAACTGAGTACAGGTACCAACACTCAGATTAAGAATATCGCATCCATTATTCAAACGGTAAGACCGGATGTAATTTTGCTGAATGAATTCGACTATGTTCAAAATCCTGATGAAGGTGTGAAGGCCTTTATTAAAAACTATCTCAACAAAGATCAGAACGGAGCCAAAGCAATAGATTATCCTTACTACTATTATGCTACTGTCAACACGGGGCAACCTTCTCCGTTTGATCTGGACAACAATGGTAAAAAAGAACAGTTTGGTTCGGATGCATGGGGATTTGGCATGTATCCTGGTCAGTACGGAATGGTGTTACTTTCGAAATACCCTATTGACACAAAGAACATTCGCACCTTCCAACATTTCAAATGGAAAGATATGCCAGACCATCAGAGAACGATGAAAGCTGATGGCAGTGACTGGTATGCACCTGAGGCGTGGGCTCAGTTCCCGCTTTCTTCCAAATCGCACTGGGATGTACCCCTTAAAGTTGGAAAAAAAACGATTCATGCATTGGTAAGTCATCCTACTCCGCCAACTTTCGACGGAGCTGAAGACCGTAACGGAAAAAGAAATTTTGACGAAATACGTTTCTGGAAAGACTACATCACCGAAGGTGCCAACGCTTATATCTATGATGACAAACAATCCCGGGGTGGCTTGAAAAGTGGAAGCAGCTTTGTAATTATGGGCGACCAGAACGCTTCACCTGATGAAGGAAATGCGATTAATGGAGGAATACGGGCACTGATTGAACATCCACTGATCATTGGCAATCCGCAACCTGAAAGTAAAGGAGGAGCGCAACACAGTCCGGATAATAAGTTTGCCAAAAGCCATACTGCATTCTGGCGTATGCGTGCCGACTACGTACTTCCTTCCAGACGAGGATTAAAGATCAAAGACAGCGGCGTATTCTGGCCGGCAAAAGGCGAACCAATGTGGGAATTGGTAGAGAAACGCGAATCCAGCTCGGATCACCGGCTGGTTTGGGTGAGGATGGAGGTGTTGTAACATATTCAGGTAAAATACAATGAAGCCCGGTATCGCGAAACAGTCGATGTACCAGGCTTCTGCATTTCTAATGCTTGCTATCCACATCATACCTAAATTAAGGGGCCCAAAACTAACCATCGAGTAGGAGGAAAATGAAAGTTTTCCTCCTTTCATTTTCCGTCCTCTCACACCACCGTGCGTACGGGCCTCGTA
>NZ_QNUL01000052.1 GCF_003383615.1 Dyadobacter luteus | reverse complement strand
GAGTTATAAAGGAAAGTAATCGATGGGGATGTGTCACACAGATATTAAAGCAGGCTGCGTAGTTTTGAAATGCACCCGCTGAGAGCCCTGCCGAAACAGGAAAAGTGGTTTTTTCACTTTCAAATCGTCCACATTACCAAACACGACGAATGAAGTAGTATCCTTTTCATCAGGCAAATGAAAGATTTGACAGAGCTCTCCGAGTTCCTGATGTTGCGCTGTTAAACGAAAAGAAAGTAGCAGAGCTGTTATTAAAAGTGATAGTGCTTTCATGTTTCAGTCAAAAGAAGAAAAGCACTAACAGGATTCAAAATAAAGGAGTTGTATTTAAGAATATTTAACAAAACAAAAAGCAGGCAAACTTACGCTTACCTGCTTCAATATTTGTAATCTTCAGTCCCTAGCTAGCTCTTTTCAGCTTCGCTTCAATGGTTTGTTGTGTATGTGGTACAATGCGAAGGCGTTCCTTCGGAATAAGTTTTCCTGTGTCAATACACACGCCGTAAGTTCCGTTTTTGATACGAACCAGTGCATTTTCAAGCTGGATCGAGTATTTCTGCAGACGAGCTGCCAATTGGCTCAGGTTTTCACGCTCACTTGCATCAGCCCCGTCCTCAACAAGTTTGGCCGATCCTGCGGTAACGTCGGTTCCGCTGTCATTTTTCTTACTCAAACCTCCTTTGATGTAATTCAACTCACTCACCGTGGCTTCCAGCTTGCCCTTAATTAGCTCTTCAAATTCCTTTAATTCTTCCGACGAATATCTGGTTTTCTCTTCTTGTTGCATAATCCTGATTGATTTGAATGAATCTGTAATAAGGAGCGTTTCAAAGCACAAAAGTAGTAGTATTCTATCTATTTTGGAACAATTACTTCAGTGAAAAAACACAATTAGTAAAATTTGCTTGTGTGAAAATCAACAGATTGTCAAACTTTATATAAAAACAAAGCCATCACCTTTGTAAGGAAATGGCTTTATCCAGGTTCTTCAACCAAACTATTTATACAATACTGATTTCACAGCGTCTACCACACGTTTTACGTTTGGCAGGATTTCTTCAATCAGCGTAGGTGCGTAAGGAAGAGGTACATCACGGCTTGTTACGCGGATTACCGGAGAATCCATATAATCAAATGCGTGACGCTGGATGTGGTAAGCAAGTTCCGTAGAGATAGAAGCAAGTGGCCAGGCCTCTTCAACAACCACACAACGGTTTGTTTTCTTCACCGATTCAATTACTGTAGCATAATCTATAGGTCTCACAGTTCTCAAATCAATTACCTCAACATCAATTCCTTCTTTTTCCAATTGCAATACAGCAGGCATCACAACACGAGGAATCATTTTTCCAAATGAAACGATAGTAACATCTTTACCAGCACGCTTGATATCAGCTTTACCAAGAGGGATGATATATTCTTCCTCTGGTACCAGCATTTTATCTCCGTACATTACTTCCGATTCCATAAAGATAACCGGGTTGTTGTCACGGATAGATGCTTTTAAAAGTCCTTTCGCATCGTATGGGTTAGATGGTACTACTACTTTCAAACCCGGAGTGTTGGCAAACCAGTTCTCAAAGTTCTGAGAGTGCTGTGCTCCAAGCTGACCTGCATTACCTGTTGGTCCACGGAAAACAATCGGGCAACCGATCTGTCCGGCAGACATAGAAAGGATTTTAGCTGCACTGTTGATGATCTGATCAATCGCAACAAGTGAGAAGTTAAAGGTCATGAATTCCACTATCGGACGAAGGCCATTTCCAGCCGCTCCTACTGCAATACCTGCAAATCCAAGCTCAGCAATAGGTGTATCGATTACGCGATCTGGTCCGAATTCATCCAGCATTCCCTGGCTGGCTTTATAAGCGCCATTGTATTCCGCAACTTCTTCTCCCATCAGGAAGATACTTTTGTCTAGGCGCATCTCTTCCGACATGGCGTCGCGAATGGCATCTCTGAATGCTATTTCTTTCATCCGTAATTTTGATAATTATTTAATTCTAAAAACGGAACCTATCAATATGTCAGCATTCGCAGGATAAACAACTTTGAACAACACATCAAACGAAGGTTCTGTATACTGGTTTCAAAATGATCAGGTAAAATTAGAGAATCAAGGTCAATTCTCAAATTCTTTCAGAGAACCATTGCGTTAAAAAAGCAGTCAAATGCGGCATTACTTCATCATATTTAAGTTGATACCTATGATTTACAGCACCGAGATCTATCTACCTAACCTTTCTCAGACTCAATATGGCTTGGTAATGTATCCGTTAAAAACAAAAAAGGAGGCAAAACCGAAGTAATGCCTCCCACACAGAATTTTGGAAATTTAGAAGCTGTAAGTAAAGTTAGCCAACAGCGCACGAGGCATCTGCGGAGCAATTGTAGACCATCCCTTGTAATATTCTTTATTGAAAGCGTTGTTCAGCTTAAGACCGATACGGTAATGATCTGCCTGATAGAAAAGGGATCCGTTAGCCACGGTATAAGCGGGTAACAAAAAGTCGCCGGTAGAAACATAATTGATTGCATAACGCTCGCTTGCGCCATTCACACCGAAACCAAGTCCGAAACCTTCAAGTTTTCCTTTGGGCACTTCATAGTTTACCCATGCGTTGTACAATACCTTAGAACCAGCTCCGAGCGGCCTTTTGTTCAGAATCTCAACGTTGTCTGACTTTGTTGTTTTGCTGTCGTTTGTGCTATATCCTGCTCTGATGTCCAATCCTTTCGTTGGCGTCGCATTCATTTCAATTTCGAAACCGCGGCTATATGCTTCACCACCCTGAATTTTGTTAAATGGTGATGCAGGGTCTGTAATCACCTGATCTTTCACCTGAATATCATAATAACTGATTGTTGCGTTCAGCTTATTTTTAATGATGTTGGTTTTGATACCAAATTCAAGCTGATTGGCCTGCTCCGGACGGAAGGTTTTGATTGTTTGCGGACCGGCTGTAGGGTCTCCCACCAATGATGGAGCAACGTTTGTAAATCCGTTCTGGTAGTTGGCAAAAATAGAAAGCTTATTCAGAACCGGTTGATACAAAAGTCCGAATTTCGGCGATAACGTTGTCTGATTGTAATCGTCTTCCAAAGTAGTAACGTCTCCAACATTGTCAAAATGATCCAGTCGAAGCCCTATCATGGCCGACAAATTATTAGTGATATTCAATACATCAGAGGCATAAGCACTGAAAATATTGTATTTCGATTTCTGGTTGGCAACAGGTTGTGTAGCTAACACGGCATCAACTGCAGCAGATGAAAGAGGATATGCACTGGTTTCAATACCCGGAGTAAATGGATTATCTCCGTTTGAACCTCCATTCGGTGTCACATTACCGTAAAATGCATATCCGGTACCATTACTGGTTGTAATTGCTGAAAAATAATCAAGACCCAGAACTACTCTGTTTCTCAGTTTACCTACTTTAAAGTCACCAATGAAATTCTGCTGAATATCTGAAGTTCCGGTGTACTCATTCTGCTTGTTCAGGAAACGTGAAAATACATTATCCCCGGTTGTTCCAAAATCAAAAAGGTAGGAATAATAACCTTTGGTAGACGTGGCACTTTTTGAAACCAACGTTTGCGACTGCCA
Organism: Dyadobacter luteus; assembly: GCF_003383615.1. Lineage (GTDB taxonomy): Bacteria > Bacteroidota > Bacteroidia > Cytophagales > Spirosomataceae > Dyadobacter > Dyadobacter luteus. The sequence continues at coordinate 11,962 of NZ_QNUL01000052.1, read as the reverse complement.
GGTATCCGAAAGTTTGTAGTCCATTTCCACACGGTAATTCTGTGTAGGATTTTCCAGTGTCAGGTCATTGCTGGTAAACGAAAGCTTGTTGTTGTATCCAAGCTCTCTCAGATTTCTGGCCTTCGTTGGCGCGCTTCTGTTCAGAAACAGGAACATCGGATTCGTCTGTTCCGCCTGCGTGATCTCTCCGTAGAAAGAGAATGAAAGTTTGTTATTCACCTGATAAGAAAGTGAAGGAGCTACAAAAAACGATTTTCTGAAACCTGCATCCTGAAAACTTCTTTCTGTAGAATAAGAAGTATTTAATCTGAAATACAGATTTTTCTCCTTACTCAAAGCAGTATTAAAATCTCCGACAATCTGATTCAAACCATAAGAACCAGTTGTGAACGACAGCTCACCACCTGTTCCTACATAAGGTTTTTTAGTAACAACATTGATCAACCCACCATACGAACTCACAGCATTTCCGAAGAGCGTTGCAGATGGTCCTTTTAAAACTTCAATATGTTCAATATTAGCAGGATTGATGGTTCCGTTTGTCAATCCCGGCAGCCCGTTCACAAGTTTAGGCTGAACAGAGAACCCGCGCAATGTATAGTAACCGGCTCCATCTCCACCTCTGCCGGTAGATGTCCACAAGTTATCCACACCGGCCGCGTTTTTCAAGGCATCATCAAAATTGGTAACAATCTGCGTCTTCAACAGATAGTTGGTGATTGTGCTGTATACCTGTGTGTTTTCAAAATCCTTCAAAGGTAGTTTTGCTACATATGCCGTCTCGTTACGGGAGAACTTGTTATCTCTTTCACCCTCCACAAGTACCTCGCGCAAAATCTCATCGCCCTCATACAGCATGATCGTATTGAGGTTCACTTCGTTATGCACTATTGAAACCGATATTTCTTTTGTTTTAAAACCAATTGAAGATACAGCCAATACATAGTCTCCGTCAGCAATATTGGTTATCGTAAAAGCTCCTGATGCATCCGTTGAGGTTCCGATTCTTGTACTCTTAATGAGCACAGTTGCTCCCGGTATCGCGTTGTTCGTGTTATCGATCACAGTTCCTGTCAGCTTTCCCGTTTGAGCAAACACCTGAGCAGACAGCAACAAGCAGATTACAAATGATAAATAGTTTCTCATTTATTTAGACTTATTATAATTTAAAATTCGCGCAAAAGTATCTGCACGAATCTATACTTGCAAGTGATTTATAATTTTTCTGAGAAATTAATTCTAATGAGTTTCACATAAGTGCTTGTATCAGATATAATACGCTACTTTTTAACAACTTATAGTTATAAAACCAAAATCCCTGACTACATCCAATTTGGATTTAATCAGGGATTTTGATGATTGAAAGAAAAATGCAGACGTATACTATCGTTGATTACTCGATAGGAATTACATCCACTTCTACTTTCAATTCATGTTTACCATAGCTGAAAATGATTCCTTTTAATGGGGTCACATCGCTGTAATCGCGCCCCCAAGCCGTAACGATATGCCGTTCGCTGGGCACCACATTGTTGGTCGGATCGAAATCGCACCAGCCATAATCCGGAATAAATACAGAAATCCAGGCGTGTGATGCGTCGGAGCCTTGTAATTTAGCTTTTCCGGGAGGAGGCAATGTTTCCAGATAACCACTCACATACCTTGCCGGAAACCCAAAGCCTCTGATACAGGCAATGGCCAGATGTGAGAAATCCTGACAAACGCCCTTCCTGGCTGCAAGTACTTCGCGTATAGGCGTATGCACTGTGGAAAAGTCGGGCATAAAATCGAACTCATGGAAAATCTTACTGCAAAGTGACTGAACGCAACTATATAAGGACTCGTCAGGCTTGAAACAATCGCGTGCAAAATCCAGAATCGGGTCATCCCACTTTATCAACGGACTTGCCAGCATATACTCCAGAATGGAAACCCGAAGTGGCCTGTCCTCCTGAATACGTAATGTTGCCTCTTCACAGGTAATTACCGAATGTTCCAATGGACTGCCCGTTGTTTCGGTCAATGATTCTACCACACTGGTAGCCAGTACGGTCAGTTTTTTGTGAGGAGAATGAAGCGAAAAGTAATGGGTTGTATTGCCATAAAAATCAGTTCTTTCTATAATATCCAGCGGCTCAGGTGTGATCTTGATAGAAAAATCACGGCACAGCTGCCGCGGTAGTATACGCGGCGTAAGGCAGAGCAGGCTGTGATAATTGTTGACAGGCTCCTCGTAGCTATATTCTGTTTTATGGACCAGTTTATATTTCATCCTTGTCGCTGTCAGGTCGGTTAACAAATGAATGCTGCATGAATGTATGGCTGAAGTACATATTCGTCAGCGTAAACGACACAGACGAAACCAGATTTGATATCTCCAGCAAAAGGCCGGTAAGTGCGGTCCGTTCCTGAGCTGCGTTGTGGATCATCAAAGCTTCAATATTTGTCAGCTTCACCATTGTTGAAGCGTTCAGAGCAAGTCGCTGCGCTTCATTCAACCTCTCTCCCCGGGTAGAACTAGGTAATTTATCCAGATTATTTTTCAGCTCATCGAGCATCGAAACCAGTGAAAAAGGATGTGTTCGTTCCAGCAAAATAAGATCCAGCATACTCGCCACGCTCATGTGCGATTTATAAATCTGCCGATAGTTTACCAGCAAATGATGATTGATCAAAGTTGCCTCTATCAATTCATTTTCAACACTTTCACTATTTTTACATCCAAAATTGGACAGAATAATACTTACCTTAGATAAAATCCTTTCGATCAGCTTTCCGGTTTCCAGCAAAAAGTAGCTGTTATCCCTCGGCATGCTTTCTGAGATAATTCCCAAGAACATGAACATGTTGTGGTAAAGACCATCCAGCGTTTTCTGAATATTATTCCGGTTCATCGCCGAGGCATTCATGAGCTCGTGATGTCCTTTACTGATCAGGTCGATAATACGCCACGTTTCAAGATCCCACTGATTCCGCACTGCCCCTACTCCGTTCAGGAACGAGCCGATACCAGCTGCTACAGTTCCTGCACGACGACTGTTTGACACCAGATCAATAATCTCCGGATACGGATCTTTCTTAAGTTTTTCCTCATCCATAAAACCAGGGAATGAGTAAGAAAGCTGAGTCAATGATTGCAACAGGATTTTTATATGTTCCTGCTTCGCAGATCCTCCGAAATTGCGATCCAGGTTCAGAACATTGATCGTAATGTTTATAAACTTGATCAAAGCCATTGTCCGTTCACAATAACGCCCCACCCAGAAAAGGTTCTCCGCACTACGACTCGGCAACGATATATGTTTGTTGACAGATGGCGGGTTATTGAGCACCACACGCTCCTGCGCTTCGGCAGTTTCATCCGAAACGATCCAGGTATCTTTGGAAAAACCACCCTGCTGGTTGGAAATCCGAAACCGATCCTTCACTCTGGAACTACGGGTAAGTCCACCCTGCATCACGTGGTAACCTTTTTCATCAGCTACCAGAAACGCACGCAATGCAGCATAACGCGGAACGATCTGACCATCTATCAACGATGGAGCCGTTGACAAACTCACTTCCTGCTGTGCGATATATTCCTTCGGATCGGAACGTATCAGCGCTATAAGTTCTTGTTTTTCACTTTGCGACAAAAGCCTGCCATAGATAGATCTGAATTTTGATCGTCTGTTGGCTTTTTTGATGATCAGTTCATCAAGATGATTGATGACATGATTGAGTTCTTTTGCCTGCCCGCACCACCAGGTAGCCACGGACGGCATCAGCAGTTTTTCGCCAAGGAAATATTTACTGATATTCTCCATAAACGCCAGAAAAGCGTGATTTTCCAGCACACTGCTTCCGGGCGGATTGAGCACCTGCACATTGCCCAGCCTGATCGCCTGAAGCAAACCCGGCACACCCAATTTCGAATCTTCGCGTAGTTCCAGCGGATCGCACCAGATGTCATCTATTCGCCGGATAATCACATCCACACGCTGTAAACCATCTATAGATTTTAGCCAGACAACGCCATTCCGTACCATCAGATCATCACCCTGGGCAAGTGTATAACCTAAATAAGACGCCAGGTACGCATGTTCAAAATAGGCTTCGTTACTTGGGCCCGGCGTGAGATATACAATATTGGGAGCATCCTTGTTCTTACTAGCTACGCGCAGAACGGTATTCTGCATGCTGTTGAAATAAGGAGAAAGTTTGCTTACATACATGCCATCGGCCAGCTCGGGCAATAGCTTACTGGTCACAATACGATTTTCAAGCGCATATCCTGAGCCGGATGGTGCCTGAGTACGGTTATCCAATACCCACATTTGTCCATCAGGTCCGCGTGCAATATCCGCTGCATATAAGCTCAACTGTTTCTCTTCCGGGAGCCTGATATCATTGCAAGGCCGACAAAATCCGACATTAGCAAAAACCAGTTCCGGAGGGATAACCGCATCTCTCACCAGATTCCTCGGGCCGTAAATATCTTTCAGGATAAGATCCAGCAGCTGTGCTCTTTGCTGAAGACCTTTTGCTATATGACTCCATTCCTTTTGCTCAATCAAGAAAGGAATAGGGTCGAGCTGCCATGGGCGGTTCATTCCGCCGGCGTCATCATACACATTGTAAGTAACTCCGTTCTCACGAAGTTTACCGATAATTTCCACATTTCTGTTTTGCAACTCCGGCAAGCCCAGTTTTTCCATGGTAGAAAAAAGAGCCTGCCAGTGTGGTTTCACCTTACCGTTTGTATCCAGGATTTCATCATAGGAATCTATCCCGCTTCTATAAGATTCTAAAAGATTCACAGCGGCATCGGTAAGCATATCGGTATTAAAAAAATGTTATTTACTTCTCCAGAATTTTCTCAAATCCAGTGTATTAGGATATTCCGGATCAATCAGTTCAATAGGTGTATCACTTCGCATCTCCTGCTTGGTTTCAGCCACAAATCTGGATACAGCTCCACTGTTTTTTTCCAATATAGGCACTTCCTGCTTTGCCGAAGGCGTATGTCCAAAACCCTGAAACAGACTGATTTTTCGTGACTCTGCTTCAAAGCTGTTGACCGGATAGGTGTCAAAACTACGACCACCCGGATGAGAAACAAAATAGGTACAACCGCCCAATATACGGTTATTCCATGTATCCACAATATCAAAAACAAGTGGAGCATCCGCGCCGATTGTAGGGTGTAATGCTGAAGGTGGATTCCATGCTTTATAGCGAATTCCGGCTACGTATTCCGATTTTATACCCGAACTGCGGAGCGGTACGCGACAGCCGTTACAGATCAGAATATGTCTTCCTTCTACAAAACCGGATATTTTCACCTGCAATCTTTCCAGGGATGAATCTACAAAACGGGCCGTACCGGAATTGGACAGTTCTTCTCCCAAAACATGCCATGGCTCAATCCCCAGACGAAGTTCCAGCTGTATGTTATCCACCGTAATTCCTCCGTAATGTGGAAAACGGAACTCGAAGAACGGATCAAACCAGGAAATATCGAAATGATAACCCGCATCTTTGAGATCATTCACAACATCCACCATATCCAGATAGGCGAAATGCGGAAGTAAGAATCTGTCGTGCAGCTCTGTCCCCCAACGAATCAGCTTATGCTTATACGGCTGCTTCCAGAATTTGGCGATCAAAGCACGTATCAGCAAGGTCTGCACCAGATTCATGTGCTTATGAGGTGGCATATCAAATGCCCTGAACTCCAGAATACCCAATCTTCCTGTAGATGAATCCGGCGAATAAAGCTTGTCCATACAAAACTCCGAACGGTGCGTATTGCCGGTAATATCGACCAGCAAATTCCGGAAAACACGATCCACCATCCAGAAGGGAACTTCTTCCCCTTCCGGAATCTGTTCGAAAGCAAGCTCTACTTCGTATAACTTTTCGTCCCTCCCTTCGTCAATCCTCGGTGCCTGACTGGTTGGCCCGATAAATGGCCCTGCAAATAAATAGCTTAATGCCGGGTGATGCTGCCAGTACGTAATCAAACTTCTCAGCAGATCGGGGCGTCGCAATATCGGACTATCCGCAGGCTTGGCTCCACCTATAGTAACGTGATTCCCCCCTCCCGTTCCTGTATGACGGCCATCCACCATAAATTTATCCGTTCCCAACCGCGAGAAGAATGCCTCTTCATATAAAGCAGAGATATTATCAACCAACTCCTGCCAGTTTTTGGCCGGATGAATATTCACTTCAATCACACCAGGATCCGGTGTGACGTTTAATTTCTGAATACGGTAATCCGATGGCGGCGTGTAACCTTCAACACGTACCGGCATTTTAAGCTTATCTGCCGTTGCCTCAATGGATGCGATCAAATCCAGATAATTTTCAAGATAATCTATAGGCGGCAGGAACACATAGATAATCCCCTCACGCTCCTCCACACTGATCGCCGTTTTGATAATCGGCACATCGAATAGTAAAGGGTTGGCAGTATCCACCTGCTCTTTGGACGTATCCTCATCATCCGTTTCAGTTTTATTGAACGGTAACTGATAAGCAGGCGCAACTGAACCATATCTGTTTTCCACACCCGGACGAAATTCGCCCAAAGCTGGCAGGTCTTCAAACAGGCTACGTTCAACAGGTTGCTCTCTTCTTTCTTTTGCCACGTCGGGCAACGATTTCAACGGAAGCCGGAAACCAATAGCGGAATCACCGGGTATCAGAAAACAATTGTTTCTACGAAACTGCCATGCTGTACTGCTCCAGTGCTTTCCTTCTTCATTCCAGCTGATGGGTAATACAAATCCTGCCGGATTGTTCAACCCTTTTTCCAGCAACTTTGCCAATGTCCTTCTCTCAATAGAATCTTTGAGATTGACTTTGAGCGGATCCACATTCACAGGCAATTTACCTTCTTCCATTGCCCAGTAAATCGGGTCCTCGTAAGCAGGTGTAATATTGTTAGTATCTATACCGAGGTACTTCGTAAGCTCATGCGTAAACTGCTCCGCTTCCCGAAAAGTATATTTTGTTTGTCCTTCCTTGGCAACCAGGTCGTCGTTCTGCCACATCGGAATACCATCATTTCTCCAATACAATGCATATTGCCAGCGCGGGAACGGCTCACCGGGATACCATTTTCCCTGTCCGAAATGCAACAAACCTCCATGCGCAAATCTGTTTTTAAGCCGTAGCGAAAGATCATAAGCCAGCTGTCTCTTCAAAGGCCCATCTGCTGCTGTGTTCCATTCGGGCGATTCAAAATCATCAATAGAAATAAAAGTAGGCTCACCTCCCATCGTGAGGCGCACGTCATTTTCCTGCAAATCCTTTTCAACAGCTTCACCCACACGCATCACCGAAGCCCATTGTTCCTCGGAATAAGGTTTGGTTACACGCGGATCCTCATGTATTCTGAATACTTTATTATCAAATTCGAATGAAACCTCGCAAATATCCGTAGCTCCGGAAACCGGCGCAGCACTTGCATAGTCTGGCGTGCAGCAAAGCGGGATGTGCCCCTCACTTGCAAAAAGTCCTGATGTGGCGTCCAGCCCAATCCACCCAGCTCCGGGTACATAAGCTTCTGCCCAGGCATGCAGATCGGTAAAATCCTCTTCCGGCCCCGATGGCCCATCCAAAGATTTGATATCAGAGGTAAGCTGTACCAGATAACCTGAAACAAAACGGGCGGCAATTCCCAGGTGCCTTAACACCTGCACAAATAGCCAGGCAGAATCCCGGCACGATCCGCTTTTGATTGTCAGCGTATCTTCACAGGTTTGTACACCCGCCTCCATGCGAATGTTGTATCCTATCGAATTGAAGATCCTTTGGTTTAAATGCACCAAAAAATCCACAATTTTAATCCCGTCGGCTGGTCTGTTATCCGCTATCCACTGCATCAGCTGCGGCCCCGACTCCCTTGCTTCCAGATACGGACTTAACTCCTCTTTCAAACTTCCCTCATAAGCAAAAGGAAATTTTTCAGCATAATCCTCGACAAAAAAATCGAAGGGGTTGATCACCTGCAATTTGGCAATCACCTCCACTTCTATACTCAATTCTGTGGCTTTTTCCGGAAAAACAACCCTTGCCTGATAGTTACCGAATGGATCCTGTTGCCAGTTGATAAAATGATTTTCAGGTTTGATCTTAAAAGAATATCCTTCTATGGCAGTACGTGAGTGGGGCGCAGGGCGTAACCTGAAAATATGCGGGGACAGAGAAACACTCCTATCGAACTTATATTTTGTCTTATGGGAAATAGCAACTTTTATAGCCATAATTGGAGTATTACAATGAGTTCAAATAATTTGGCACAGGTAAATATTTTTAATCCTAAAAAAATGTATATTAGTTATTTTTCAAAACATATTGATACAATAATACACTTTTGCAGAATATTATTTCCAACACATCCTCAATATAGTTCGTGACAATTCCCTGCGCAGCACTATCGCGCAAATGGTATATGGGTAATCAAACGGTCATCTGAAATACACTATAATTTCCGCGCCTTTCCCTTCAACAAGGTTATATTTTAGTTAAAAGTTGCGTAATTCGTCTCAAATCTCAATATCATCTTATTCAATCATTTAAAATGAAAATTGCAATTATCGGCTGCGGCAACATGGGTATGGCCTTTGCACGCGCATTTCTCAAATTCGACCTTGTAAAAAAAGAAGACTTCCTTCTCGTTGAAAAAAGTGAAGACCGAACCGAAAAATTAAGCAGTTTTCAGCCGGGCGTGATCACCGGTGTGATTGGCCCGCAAATAGGTGAATATGACCTGATCATTCTTTCCGTAAAACCACAGGATTTTCTTTCTGTAGCCGCATCGTTACGTGAGGTGATCAATGAGAAACAGGTTGTACTGTCGATCATGGCCGGTATAACGATTGACATGATGCAGAAAAACCTGGATCATAAAGCCGTAATCCGCGCGATGCCTAATACGCCTGCCATGCTGGGAATGGGTATCACGGCCTATTCAGCATCTCCCGAAGTGGATATCAACCAGCTTCGTAAAATAGAAAACCTGATCAACGCCACAGGACGTTCCGTGTTCTTGGAAGATGAAGAACAACTGAATGCAGTAACTGCATTGAGCGGCAGCGGACCCGCTTACTTCTTTTATGTCGTAAAAGCGATGATAGATGCCGGCAAACAAATGGGCTTCGAAGAATCCGTAGCCGCACTCTTGGTAAAACAAACCATGCTAGGCTCCTACCACCTGATCAACACAGCCGACAAATCTCTCGACGAACTAATCAAAGCCGTAGCCTCCAAAGGCGGAACGACGGAAGCGGCACTTAGAGAATTTGAAGCCGGGAATTTGGATGGGGCTTTGAAGGATGGGATTTTGGCGGCGGAGAAGAGGTCAGAGGAGTTGTCGAAGGGGTGAGGGATTTTGGTAGTTGCTTATGGAACTTGTTACTTAATGAATCCAAACAACACAAAGTCTATTGAAGTTTTCAAAGTGAGCTATTTAAGCATTTGTACAGCAAGTTAAAACAAACTTGTCTTACAAGGCCAAATAGACCGACAAGTATTGAGCGAGATGGAACACATAAAGACGCAGAAAGAATTTCGTGGGACGGATTGGCTATAATTAAGGTTGAAAACAATTTGGTATCTGGATCTGAATTTAGAGGTGAGCTTAACACAACGACACATATGAGTAATCTACTTTATTATCCATACATTAACCTTCCACGAACAGACTGGACACTTCGGACATTGTTATATTATGACAACATTGGCTCAATCGTTCCACAAGAATATTTTTATGAACCTGAGAGAAACTATGACGAGTTTATGCTTGAATTAGTTCGTAGCGAACTTGTGACACCGATAAACCCAATTGACGTATTTGGAAATCCATGGCAAGTAACACGGCCATTCTTAGAACTTGTTGAAAGAAATCAAGAGAAATTAAGAAAAGCTCAAAATAGATTTAGACAAGACGTTCGTGGCAATATCCATATTGACAAGTTTTCAAAAGCAAAAATTCACGCAGACAAGTTTGACGAAAACATTTTTTATGCATTACAGGAACTTGGACTTGCTGAAAGAACTGATGGACGTTGGTATTCCGTTGAACAAAGGACAGCGAAAAATCTAATGAGTTTCTTAGCGACTCTCATTAGCACTAAAACAAACAGACTTCCAACTACCGACTACATACGTCCAATTTATCACAGGCGGGCTTTCAATCAAGATAGAAGAAAAAGAGAAACCATTCTCACAAGTTTAATCCCATTTCCTTATGAAATTGATTTGAGAAAGTTGCTAAACTTCAAAGAAAGGCATTCAGAATTACTAAACACATTTAGGACAAGAGTTGAACTAATCGTTCTTGATCCAAATATAGTTGAAGACACTCCATTGTTTCACCAACACCTAGCAGAATTGCTACAAAGAAAGGAAGAGTTAACCGCAAGAATGAACGAAAGCCAGTTTAATAAAATAATGTTCGGAACAGTCTGTGGACTTATTGGAGCATATCAGGGAATGGCAACAGCTTCAACAACTGGATCAATAATTGGTTGACTTCCTGGTTTTGCAAATGCAGTATATTCTGCACTTCAAATTGAAAGGGCAGAATATATTTTTGACCAAAGTGGACTTAAATATTTAGCACTCGCGGACAAAAGAATTAGAAGACAATAACAAAAAATCAGCTTCTAACACGAGTTTGCGTCACGCGGGCGGACCTGTAAGCTTTGTGCTTCGTATCAAACTCAGTGCTGGTTGACAGTTTTGTGATCCGAAAGCCGCCTTAATGAAAAGCTGCTAAACGTTAGCGGTAATTGTACGACCTGAAACTTTGAAACACTTATTAAGAGGACAAAACACTACCATGCAAGACGAAAAAATAATACGACAGGAAGCAAAACAATTTTTTGACTGGCACATTCGTGGTAGCGGACACCATGAACCGATAAAACAGTTTCATGAAATTAAAAGCAGGCTTTACGACTTTTACTCTGATGAATTCAAATCAGTTTTCTTAGACGAAATACAAATTTGTATTACTGATCAACTGTTAGAGCACAGAAAGAAAGCTCACGACGGGCAACCAAATCCAGACTGTCAATATGAAATTAGTTCTGAAAACTGTTGTTTTACATCCGACAAGAATTAAGTATATTACCCATTGTTGCTCATCAACTTTTCAAAACAAATCCACAACAAGGAAGAAACAAGGTGTTCGTAAGCTACAGCCATTTAGATAAAGATTTTTTAACTGATGTTCAGCGACATTTCAAACCATTTTTAAGTCAAATTGACTTTTGGGATGATACTAAAATTCAGCCTGGACAAAAGTGGAAAGATGAAATTCGTAAGGCAATTAGTGAAACAAAAGTTGCCATACTTTTAGTAAGTACGGACTTTTTAGGTTCAGACTTTATTTCCTCTGACGAACTTCCACCATTGCTAAAGGCAGCGGAACAAAATGGTGCTGTTATTTTGATAGTAATTCTTAAACCATGTTTGTTTGAAGAGTTTTCTGAACTAAATCAATATCAAGCAATAAATCCACCATCAAAACCATTGCTAAAAATGGACTATATGGAAAAGGAAGACACTTTGGTTAATTTGGTTAGACAAACCAAAAGAATATTAAACGAAAACTAAACTTATGATAAGCATAATTCTAAAAGGCAATATGAATAAACTGTTTTTGGAAATGATGTTCTTGCTGACGACACAGAACTCTTGATATGCGAAAACATCAAACTTGGAGCTTCGCTCTACTTATGATAACAAAGCCTCAAAATCGCGTAGCGATGCAATTTTGGTAGAAATATATAAACATTACCACCTCCTAAATCTCGTTAGGGATGTAACTCATAAATACCAGATCACATATCCATTGCTCTACCGATATTATACTAAATTAGAAATAGAAAGTCGTATATTTGAGTATGAAATATGCTGACATTATAAAAGAGTCTGAATCGGATTTACTCCAATTAGAAAAGCG
>NZ_QNUL01000051.1 GCF_003383615.1 Dyadobacter luteus | reverse complement strand
AGGTACGTACGGTTCGGGGGAGAGTTCTTGGAAACCTACCATAGTCAATATGGCAAGGCGCCGGGTTCTTATCCTACACCTACTCAACTGAGCAGACCGAAAAAATCAAGGTAGCAGCCCTTACAAAACAGCATGGCAGCATAAAAAAAGCTGTCAAAATACTTGCCAACCAAATGCGTCAGCCGGCACTGAAAAACACAGCATTACTATGATTAAAAGAGTCGTATTTATCACACTGCTGCTGTTTGCCACTGCCGCGCCAGCCAACCAGGCCCGGGCAGCCGGCTGGGCAGCAATTATCAAAGCAGTTATCGAAAGGGTAGTCAAAGCAGTTGATTTAATGATCCAGCGCCGGCAAAATAGTGTGATCCGTCTTCAGAACGCACAAAAGGCCTTGGAGAATACAATGAGCAAACTAAAACTGGATCAGATCACTGAGTGGGTATCCAAGCAGCGGGAGCTCTATAGGCAATATTATGACGAGTTAAAAAAAGTAAAATCAGTGATTGCTTACTACTTCAAAATCAAACAGATCGCAGAAAAACAGTTACTAATTCTGGACATATGTCAGAAGACTGCTCAGATCTACCAAGCAGACAAGCATTTCTCGCAAGCAGAGCTTTCTGATATCAGACAGATCCATCAGGGTATACTCCAGCAAAGCGCTCAGAACACCGATCTTCTGCTGCTGGTAGTCAAATCCTTTTCTGTTCACATGACAGACGCTGCCCGTCTGCAGCTGATCGAGCAGACCTCAGAGAACATCGATCAGCTCTTCGAGGAGCTAATCAGCTTCAACCAGCAAAACCAGACACTGAGTCTGTCTCGGGCTAGATCTGAGTTTGACACAAAGGTAACCCGGCAACTCTACGGAATTGATTAAACACAGCGCATCACATGAGAACAAAATTTATTCTGGCATTTCTGATTATAACCGCTGCCCCTGTCAAAGCCCAGATCGTCAAGGAATGGCTCCAGCAGACAAGCACGCAGAGAGAGTATCTGCTAGAACAGATCGCGGAGCTAAAAATCTATCTGGAGGCGACAAAAAAAGGTTATCAGATAGCCAAACAGGGCCTGAGCACCATCTCGAGCATTAAAAAGGGAGAGTTTGATCTTCATAAAAACCGCTTTGATTCTCTTCTGATTGTAAAGCCTTCCATATCCTCTTTGGCGCGGCTCAAACAAATCACCGATCTGCATGGCCAGATCAATGAGATATGCCGCCGGCACAGCGCCGGCATCACGGCCAACTCCAATCTTGAAGACTGGCAGCGCGGCCAGATCCAGCAGGCTTTCCTTCGGCTCTACGATGACTCCCAGTCTGTGATCAGCAGTCTGTTTTTAGCGATCCGTCATGGGCAGGTCTCGATGACAGATGATCAGCGCCTTGATCTGATCGGGTCCTGTCTAGTTCAGATGCAGCAGAACTACAGCTTCGCAAGGGATCTCAAAGAGCAGACTGCTGTGCTTTCCCAAGAGCGGAAAAACGAGAAGTTGCAAATAGAAAACATCAAATCACTTTATAATATCCCCTAAGACTGCTATGAAAAAATTCCTAATTGTACTTGCTCTTTCGGCAGGTCCATACAGCGCAAAAGCGCAGACTGCCCAGGTTACACAGCTTGTGCTTAATATCCAGAAGCTGGCTCAGCTCAGAGAGATTCTCGCAGAGCTCAAAGCGGGCTACGACATTCTTTTTACGGGCTATACGACCATTAAAAATATCTCAGAAGGAAACTTCAAACTGCATGACGCGTTCCTATCTGCGCTTCTGAAGGTAAGCCCGGCTGTGAAAAACTATGCGCGTGTCAAAGACATCCTGGCCTACCAGCTTGCTATCAGCCGCGAGTACCGCCAGACCAGAGCTCAACTGGCCGCATCGGGAGTTCTGACCCAAACCGAGACAGCGTACATAGAAAAGGTTTACAGCAGGCTGGCCGGCTCTTGTCTGGCTAATCTTGAAGCGCTAGAAGAAGTACTTACCGATCAGAAACTGCGCGCTTCAGACGCAGAGAGGCTTCAGAGAATCGATCTCATTTACCAGCAGCTTACCGATCAGCTTACGTTTCTGAGACACTTCAACTCCAACGCCCTTCTTCTGACAGCCCAGAGAAAAAACGAGCTGCAACAAACCAGCACGCTGCAAGAGCTTTTGAATTTACAACACTAGATGTGAACCTGACATGAAATCACTAAAGATTACTATGATCGCCCTGTTGATAGTTCTTTTGTCTGTAAACCCTTATGATCTTTTTGCTCAGGGGTATACAGAGCAAATCCGGGGTCTGAACGGTGTATTGGACAATGTATACAATCAAATGATGCCCTTGTGCGCCAGGCTGATCGGGGTAGGCCGCGGGATTGCCGCCTTTGCTGCCATCTTTTATATATCTCACAGAGTCTGGCGGCACATCTCCAACGCAGAAGCTGTTGATTTCTATCCTCTGCTCCGCCCTTTTGCTATCGGCTTTGCAATCCTTGTTTTTCCTTCGGTCATAGCCCTTATCAACGGCATACTGGCTCCAACCGTGCGCGGTACTTCTTCAATGGTTCAGGATTCCGACAAAGCAATCGCGCTGCTGCTGCAACAAAGACAACAGGCCGTCAAATCATCTGAGTTCTGGCAGATGTATGTGGGAGATGACCTGAGTGGCAACAGGGAAAAATGGCTTAAATATACCTACGGTCAGGATTACTCAGAGGGCTTCACAGAAGGTATTTCAAATGACATTAAATTCTATATGGCCAAACAGAGCTACAATTTCAGAAACTCAATCAAGGCGGCTGTAAGTGAAGTGTTGCTACTGATTTTCCAATCAGCGGCACTGTGCATCAACACCATGCGCACCTTCCAACTGATCGTACTGGCCATTGTAGGACCTATCGCTTTTGGCATATCTGTCTTTGACGGCTTTCAGCAGACGCTCACCAGCTGGATAGCGCGCTATATCAACATTTACCTGTGGCTCCCAGTTGCCAACATCTTCGGGGCAATAATCGGCACTGTACAGCAGAAGATGATAGATATCGACATCCGTCAAATCGGCCAAAGCGGAGATACTTTCTTCAGCAGCCATGATGCGGCCTACATCGTATTCCTGATTATCGGTATCGTCGGCTATTTCTCTGTGCCCTCAGTAGCTGCCTACATTATTCAGGCGGGCGGTCAAAACGCATTGCTGCACAAAACCACTTCTCTTTTAGGTTCCTCGACACGGATGGTGGCAAGCGCCGCTTTTCCTGCAGCATCCGGATTTGGCAGATTGCCCTCGGCACAAAACAATCAAAAAAGCTAGTCACTTTACTAACGTAGATACCCATGTTTCAAAAAGCCAAGAACCTTGATACCGCCTTCAGACAAATCCGCACTTTCACCCTGTGTGTGATTGGCAGCTGCGTTTTGATCTGCACTCTGGTCGTCTATCAAAGCCACAAAAGTATACAGATTGCCCAGTCGCGGGTATATATCCTGGAGTCTGGAAAGATCCTGGAGGCCTTCGCCTCACAGCGCTCTGAGAACATAGGCGTAGAAGCCAGAGACCATATAGCCAACTTTCACAGACTGTTCTTTTCTTTGGATCCCGACGAAAAAGCGATTCAGACAACTATCTCCAAGGCGCTGTATCTGGCCGACGCATCGGCAAAACATCAATATGACAATCTGCGCGAATCAGGCTACTACACCGGCGTAATATCTGGTAATGTCAGCCAGCAGATACAGATCGATACAGTTCAGATCAATACCGCTTCTTATCCTTACCAGTTTAGCTGCCAGGCGGTTCAGCGTATTATCCGGCCCACCAGCATTGTCAACCGCAGGCTGATCACCCAAGGGGTTCTCAGAAGCGTTTCCAGATCCGATCACAATCCGCACGGGTTTCTGATCGAACGCTGGCAGATAACAGAAAACTCCGATATCAACATGCAGATCAGATAATCAGACACTTATTCAAACCGACCGCTAGCTATGTTCTACAATTTCAATGCGCACAAAGCGCCTGCTTCAAAAAACAAGAGTCCGGATCCTGGGCCAGAAAAATCCTTTTTCAGCCCCATTCAAAAGCTGAAAAGAATGACTGCTGATTATCTGGCAACACAGTTCGGAAGGCTTTCAGAAAACCACCAAAAAATCTGGCTGTTTGCTATGCTTACACCATGCGCGGCCTACAGCGCTTACCTGATTTACGAAAGCTTTCTTCCAGCGCGTCAGACTCAATTGACCGGCACTATATATCTGCAGAAAAAAGCTGCTTTTGAGCTTTATCTGGACAGTCTGGAAAACGAAATTCTCAAAGACAGCATTCTTTTTTATCATCCTTAAAATTAGACGACATGCAAAATAAGATGCATTTACCCGCTTTTGTGGCAAAGCGCAGATTACTGACAGTGCTTCCGATACTGGTTTTCCCTTTTCTGACAGTCATTTACTGGGCGGTTGGCGTAAGGATTGTATTCAAGAATCAGCCTGACCACAAGCCTACCCAGGGTTTGAACACGAATCTTCCCGGCCCTAAACCAAAAGCACAAAGCCAGTTTGGAAAGCTATCTTTTTACCAGCAGGCCCAGCGTGATTCAGCGAAAAGAAACGAGCTGATCAAAAAAGATCCTTACCGCGTATCAGAGCTTACGGCACAAAAACATGAATCTGGATCCACTCTGGCGTCGTTAGCCGCCCCTGATACTGACTCATCCAGCCAGATGCCAGTAAGCTACCAAGGCAAGACCTACACCGAAAAGACACATCTTCAGATGGCTCGCAAGCTCAAATCGCTCGATTCTCTGCTCTCTGCAAGTCCTCAAGCTAACATCAAAGCTGTAGAACCCGCCGCAGCGCAGGCGCATATAGCTGATAAGCAGCTTGAAAAACTACAGCAAATGATCACAGACGCTCAGCCAGATACATATAGTCAGGATCAGGAGATTGCCCAACTCAATGAGCTGCTTGAAAAGGTGATCGATATCCAGCACCCTGAAAGAATGGCCCAAAAAGTGCAGGCGCAAAGCAGCCTGCAAGACCAGCCGGCTCAAAGAGTAAGCACCAAAAGCAGCAATGAAGAGATTTCGCTGCTATCAGCATTAGCTGAAGATTCATTAAAGACTGAATATGAGGACACAAGAAGCTCATCGAACGGATTTTTCTCGATCGATGATGATCTTACCGCGGCCGATGACAATGCGCTGCAGGCCGTCATTGATCAGGACCAGACAGTCTTGCCCGGTTCAACGGTTAAGATCAGACTGACCACTGACGCTTATATCTCGGGCAAGCTCATAGCCAAAAACAGTTTTGTGTACGGAACTGCGTCACTGAGTCAAGAAAGGCTTTTGATTTCTGTAAAAACGCTCAGAATCCAGAGTTCCATTTTCCAGGTAAGTCTCTCAGCTTACGATCTTGATGGAAATGAGGGCATTTATGTACCCGGGGCCATTGAACGCGAGGTGACCAAGCAGTCTACAGCTCAGCAGATTCAGTCTCTGTCTGTCACTGGTCTTGATCCTTCATTAGGCGCTCAGGCAGCAAGCGCCGGTATTCAGGCTGCAAAGACTCTTTTTAGCCGCAAAGCCAGACTCCAACAGGTGCATCTGAAAGCAGGTTACCAGATACTGCTCAAAAGCGGTAGACCCTAATGCATTCTCCACATTAAATACAAGCAAACATGAAAATCAAAACGCTTCTATGGCCCGCTGTTCTACTTCTTCTTTCAGCAACTTTTGCAGTTTGTCAAACCACCCAGCTTTATGTATCTGAAGCGCTTCCTGTACAGATTACCTGTAACAAGACGGTGAATCTGGTATTTGGCTACCCGGTCAAAAGTGTTGACAAGGGAAGCGCCTCTCTGCTTGCCCAAAAAGCGCGGGGTGTGCACAATGTGCTGCAGCTCAAAGCAGCTAGCCCCCGCTTTCAGCAGACCAACCTGACTGTTATCACAGCCGACGGAAGTCTGCACACTTTTCTGATTGACTACCAGGATGATCCCCTGCATTTTGTCATCGATGTTGTCAGCAGCCAATCCCAGCATGCATTGTTTGCAGATCTTACCAGCCAAAAAAAGCAAGAAGAGGTGGCGCAAAATGCCGCTAATGCAAAGCCTCATCTGAGAAGAATAAAAGACAAAAAAGGAAAAGTGAAAATGCGGTTGACAGGTCTTTATGTACAAAATGAGCTGCTTTGCCTACGGATCAAAGTAAAAAATACCAGCTCTGTCCCCTACCGCATTGAATCCGAAAAATTCTGGATCAGTGATCAAAAACAGATCAAGAGAACAGCCAGTCAGTCAGTGCTGCTTACACCACTACTGATGCCGGTACACGATAGCAATCTGGCAGCCGGCTCAGAAAGCGAGCTGATCTATGTACTCTCTGGCTTTACACTCTCAGACCACAAGCGGCTGTGGATCACGCTGAATGAAAAAAATGGCGGACGACATTTGAAAGTGGCACTTTCAAACCGTCATATCGTGCGAGCAAGGCCCCTTTAAATCTTTTTAAACTAACGATGCAACAGTTATGAATCAGAAAAACTTTGAGTATCTGCAGGATCAGATCAAATATTCAGGCTTTGGTACCGGTTTAAGCTCGGCTCTGGAAGAAAACATTAAAGCCGGCAAGGACAATTTTGTACTTCATCACCAGGTAAAACAGGGGCCCGATCAGCTCAACTCAATGCTATACTTCAGAAAATCCGCCGAAACCGACCGGTACTTTTTCAATAGTTTTGAATCTACGTTGAAAAAGGCAGATAGTGCACAGACCTACACGCAGCGCTTTGCTGTTCTCAGGGAAGGAAATATCACCCGGAAGGAAGCCTATAATCTTCTTGACGGCAGATCTATTCATAAAGAGCTTGTCAGCCGGGAAGGAAGACTTTACAATAGCTGGTTAGCACTTGATTTCAAGCAGCATGAATCTAACGGCAATTTCAAGATGCAGCGCTATAACAACAGATACGGCTTTGACCTTTACCAATCCTTGTCACAGCTTCCGTTGAAAGAAAACCTTTCTGAACCTGTCAAAAGGGAGCTGATTGACTCACTCAAAAAGGGAAACAGAACACCGGCAACATTGCAAGGCCCGGACGGTGAGCAGAAAATCTTTATTGAAGCCAATCCCAAATTCAAAACACTGCTTGTATTTGACCAAAATCAGCAGCGTCTCAGACAGCACCGGGAGCCGTCCGAGCAGCAAACCAGGTCCCACGCGCAAGCAGAGACAAACCGCAAAGAAGATCAACAACCCGGTAACCCTTCAAAAAGGCGCGGCAGGAAGATTTAATAACCTTTTACGAGCCCGGAATGAAAACTACTCAAATGTTGACAGAATTTTTTAGAAAAGCCGAAATAGACCCCAGTATCAACACGACACATATAGCCCTGTACGTTAGTTTGGTATGGCTATGGGAAACACAAGGTGCCAAAGGTCCACTGCACCTTTATAGCTACGAAGTGATGGCCGTGGCAAAAATAGCTAGCTCTTCAACCTATGTCAGAGCAATGGCAGACCTACATCAATTGCAATATGTAAACTACACGCCGTGTTATTATTGGAGAAAACCCAGCAGAATTGAGTTGAGAGCCGAAGCTTTGGAGAATCCCTAACAGAATCCGTAGTGCAGAAGAAACCATCAGGTTCTTGATTATTATGTGTCGACAATGGCAGAAAGCTCCAGATTGTCCAGGTAGATAAATGATTTAAGCTGAATTAGGAACATTATTTGCTGGCTGGCCAGCAAAATAAATATCAACGCAAGCTAAGCGCATAGTTTGCTAAACGAACGGAAAGATTACAGCCAAAGTCCTTTGTGCTGAACAGTCTGCTATGCCCAAAAATCAGAGCTGGTCTGCTGATTTTGCTTTCAATTCTTTCAATTGAAATTTCTATGGAACAATTGAGCTATTCAGCAATTGAAATTTAAATATTACTTAATCCTACGATAGAAACCATTTTGCATATGAAACATAAATCAAGGGTAAGGGCGCTCACTCCCGATCCCAACCAATCGCTCTTTAAGTTTAAGCTAAGCTTTTCTCCCAGTGGTGGACACAACGCGATAAGCACTCAGACATGGTACAGTTTTGACTACATCCACGAAAGAGAAGTCTTCCCTGCCGGCCTTAGTAAACAAATGAGGGATTACTGGAAGCATCTTCTGGCAAGCTGCTGGAAATCCACCGATTTATATGAAACTCTCAAATGGTTGAGACCTCACAGCCAGCAGCACATATTGGAACTTTATCTGCCTAACTGGCCGGGCTTTACAGATAAACTAAAATTGATAGAAAATACAATTGGCTGGACTGAGCTGGAGACAGCTGTTAAACATTCAGGATATGAAGACTTCTGCTTTAAACTCGTCGGCTCGAAGCATCCCAGGCAACCTTCAAACAGTCCTGGAAGAAATGATTTTACTGCCTATTATGGATTTCAGTATCTTCAGCGTAATAACTACATCCTGGAAAATCTACATAACGGAAAACTTATCAAGATCGACATTTATGACAATCTGATGTACCACTCAGAGAATCACCTATATACCTTCACCAAGCCGGCTTGACCGGGTTGGTTCTTACACAGCCACGTGCCTAAAACCGACGAGTACTAATGTGTTCTGATCCGCGGAAAAGATGCCTGCAGCTGGCAAGCAACAACTTTCCAGTTGCAGCTACCCTACACATACTAAACGCAGAAAGAGATCTCTAAGGAGACTACTGTGAAATGATGCCGGAAGAAATCACAATGCAACTCATCAAACAGCTATCCGAACAGGCGTTGACCGCCCGAATCGGTAGCTTACACAAAAATTATTGAAGCCATCTGGCAAATCCCAGCTGAAGTATCATCAGCATATCGGGCTGCAATCGAAAAGCTCTATTATTTCAGCTGGCATCTTGCTGATTGTATCAGCAGTGAGACTAAAGCCTGTTACTACCACCAGCAGTGAAAATTCGATTGCATGTAAAGGAAAATACCGGACGATCCGGCCAGTGTATCCAGAAATAGCTGCATGGACTGACAGCATCTATTTTCAGAATCCGGAGTTTGACGAGCAAGAGACTGAAAAACATCAAGCATAGGAATTGGTGGTCAAGGAGGCAGAAGTACTTTTAAAATAAAAAAGCAAGAGGCAAAAAATGCCGAGAATATCCTCAAAAAGACCAAAAAGGACTGATTTGTAACTTTGCAGCTCAATAAAGCCCCTTATGTACTAAAATGGACCCGTTTGGCACCAAAAAGTTTATGAACGTTCGTGTTTGGCAGAAAACGTTAACTTTGTAGTTAGACCGAATCATTTGACTGTGTCTATCATTCAAATAAGCTGAGCTCGTACAGAGACAGGCATATTAAACGATATTTCTCAACAGTTGCAGCAAACTATCGCCTGTATTATTAAGTCCAACTTTCCCGAACTTATCTGCCACCCAGAATGCAGCCTATGGCGGATTTTTCAGATTTGCCACCTGGTATCTATACTGAATTGAACAGGACACTGCTTTGGGAAATCTTTGTGATTTGCAGCAACTATTGGGTCTGTCTTATCTGGCAGCACATTTTTCACACAATCAGATCAAGCGGTCATTCAGAGTGCCTCTCGGAATGGAGTATTAGGTTCTGAAATTAATGACATAATATTGCGGTCGGTTAATCGCATGCAATAATGGATATTTAAAGGATAATTTCGAATCCAATAAAGCAGCGATAGCATTCAACAACAACTGCGCTTATCCAAACTTTTTATTACCCCAACTTTCTACTTAAAAGACTTTTAATCAGTGCCTTATCGATAAAGAGTTGGGGTAATATTAACGTAAATTGTGTCCTTAAATTAGATATCATATCGTATGGACACCTCAAATCTTTGGAAGACCCATCAAAAACTGATGGACTTCCTGGTTAAAAATGGCTACAAGAAAGTATGTGCTGCTAAAATAACAGACCTTACGTATACAGATCGTAGCTATATTATGTAAATTTATCACATACAACGGCTCCAAACGCATAAAATACTTTACTATGTGCATGTCAGCACGTTAAGCACTCCTATTAACTACTTATGAAAAAATTATTACTACTCATTAGTCTTCTTGCAAGAACTGATTGCTTCGGTCAGGCAAAAACCGTAAGCGATTCGCTCAAATTCAATACGGCATTATCGAAACATCTGAGTTCATTCACTTTCGACGGACAAAAACCAAACGGATACGGGTGGGAACTACTAATGAATCAATTCAAAGAGAATCAGTTTGTTGCCTGGGGGGGGAATATCACAATTCTGAGTTGATTTCTCGGTTGACGAGCTATGCTCTCGAATCTGCATCTTTGCAGGGTTACAAGAACTGGTGTGTTGAAGTAAGTCCTTTCGTTGCTTCTGAACTTACACGATTTTCAAAATCCAAAAATCCGGAAGAAAGTCTGCTTGCCGTGTCAAAAGACCATCCCTCTTACGGAACCTTTCCATTCTTTAAAACCAATGATGATGCAAAAATGCTGATCACTGCAGCAGAATACAAATACAATATCTGGGGTATAGATCAGGAATATCAGATGGCTTTTCCCTATTGCATCAATCAGGTCTATGATGCGCAGCCACCTAAAGTGAAACAAACCTATAGAGATCTTCGCGACAGCTTGCTTGCGCAATGGTGGTTACCAAAAGTAAAGTTGCTGGATAGTCTCAGAAATGGAATCACCCAACCTAAGCTGAAAGCTGTGCTGGATGACATTAAATTATCAAGAACGATCTATTGCTTGATGTTTCTGCAGTGATGGATTTTGCTCGTTTTGTCACCTGCCATGTTCATAATAGCAAGTTAACCGGTTTTGGCCGAATCTGCAAAACATTCTATTCTGTGCCCATTCGGTATATTTTATTCCTATGCAGTTCTAAAATAGAATAATCCGGAATGGATTATACGCCGTCAGCAGATTTACTTCACCCTGTCATTTCTGTTAACAAGTAAAAGGAGCGTATCATGGAGCTGAACGGACATATATTAAGCGAAGAGCAGCAGCATGATCTCTCCGGTATTGTCGAGGCGATCTGCTTAAAATTTGACATCCAACACACCTTCCTGTTTGGCTTCCGGCAAGCGGCATCTGCCGCTTGCAGCTGCTTTACCACCAACCACTATGCAGGGTTTAAGGCTTATTGTATTTTAGCAGTTACCAACACCCGCCAAAGCCAGCAGCATACGATTCAGGACTTTCTGAGTCATCACTTCCCGGACCTTCAAATAACGGTGCTTTCCCATTGGAGCGGGCAGGTCGACAAACTCTTGGCTGAGGGCAACCGCTTTTTTTGTGAGGTATTCAAAACCGGACTGCTACTGACAACATCGGACGGTTACAACGCCTTGTCTTCTATTCACGCTGGAACCCCTGCCCAATACCATGAAGATGCCCGGCAGTTTTTTAGCCATCACAGCGCGCTGTCCAAGGGTTTTCTTGTTTCCGCCCGTCAGCGCTTTAACGATCGCGATTTCAAGCTTTGCCTGTTTTTGCTGCATCAAGCCATGGAGCAGTCAGCCATTGGCCTGATCAGGGTATGGATGGGGTACCGGTACAATATCCATCATCTTTCCAGGTTGCTTACGCTCTGCTGCTATTTCTCACCAAAGATTCCGCAGATCTTTACCAATAGTAAAAAAGATCAGATCCTGCTCCAAAAGTTAAACCGCGCCTATCTGGATACCCGCTATCAAAACGATTTTCAAGTCACCGTTCATCAGGCTGAAGCACTATTGAAAAAGGTGGAAGTATTCAAAGACATCAGTGACTCGCTTTGTAGCTGCAAACTCGCCTCACTCCAGGAGCAAACAAATATGGTTGCCACACTTTAAACTCGTGTTACTATGAAAAATCCTGTTCTCAAAGCTGAACCACATATGCATCGCACAGCCGATATGCATTATCTGATCCCGTTTGACGATCAAGATTTCACGCTCACAGAAGAAATTATCGATAGTCATCATGTATTTAACAGTAGTGTCCGCAGCAATAAACTCTCTTACTTCGACATCACCTTTGTCGGATATAAGGATCAGGTTCTTGATCTTCAAGTACCTTTCGGCAAACTGTTGACAAGACTACGGATAGCCGTCCTTCCCACGCATCTACTGGTTTGCTGCAGCTGTAATGAGCACACAGAAAAACTATGCGTACATGCCCACAAAGTGCTCGTTACATTAGTAAGTCGCAGAGGTGCGGACTACTTTTCGAGATTCTACAAGCCTGACCTATTCAAACTGGCAGAAGGATATCCGGATCTTTTTGAGGCGAAAACCAGCTTGGAAGGTATCCGGTTCGAAGCAGCCAAAACGCTCGGCAGTGTTTACATACCGAGCCAGAAGATTTCTATGCCACAGTCCGACCCAGCGGCTGATCAGCAGCCAACCATTACGCATGACCAGGTCGGTTACAGTCTTTACACTATTTTTCGGCAGGAGCACTTTCCTTTTTTGGCAGGGTTCACGGGTCAAATGCTCAACGATGGTAGTGCTATCAAATCCTTCAGCACCATCTTTCAGCCCAGCACTGCGCCCGAACACATCGTTTTCACGGACCGGCAGTTGATGTTAAATGCAATCGGCTCACGGATTCAAACCATCACAGAGCGGCTCTTGCAGATTCAGGGGGCTAATACCACGCAGAGCCTGGAAGAGGTTGTATCCGAATACACAACCTCCGGACTTTCACAAATTCAGACGTACCGGCAGCGTCTGCTTGATCTTTGGTCCAGGGCACATCCACTGCTGGCCGGTGAGCGTTTTGTAAACCGGTATAGTGAAGGGCGCAAGATCAAATTTGATCACAAACCCAAGAAGGGGTATACAAAACCTTTCCAGGCTGCAAGTTCAGAACTGGGCGTGAGTTTCACTCTGACCAAACAAGAAGCCCGTTACAGGTTACAGCTGCACGTGTTGAAGGACACAAATCCACTGAACTACTACGAGCTGTTTCCAGCGAGGTCCCCCCTTTTTGTTTTCGATAAAGGCAGTGGTGTATATCTATTAGCCTCTACGCTCAGAGACATCGATCTGATCACATCACTTACAATAACCGGGCAAGTACTTACAGTAATGGACATCCATTTTGAGCATTTTAACAAATCTGTACTTCAGTTCCTGACACGGCACTACCCATTTCAACATGATTCTGTTGGCGCTGATCAGAGAATTTTACAGGTACAGCAAATGCAGTTGCGGATCTTCGAGCATGCCGGTTCTTTTTGCTTCCAGCCGCAGGTGGACTACGGGCAAGAATTGCTGGTGCCAACTTTAAGTGGCGGGACCAGCTGGATTGAGATTCACACGCATCCGGTCATTTTCATCCGTGACAAAGCCAAAGAAGCTACGTTAACAGAACTTGTAAGGTCACTACATACTGATTTTGCAAGCCAGGCTTGCAAAAATGAAGACTACTTTTCCTTGCCAAAGACTACCATCCTAAACACAGGTTGTTTGCCTGATATGCTATCAAAGCTGAAAGAAAATCAGATAACTGTGACTGGAATCCAGGACATTGAAGCACTGGCAGACTATATGAATCTGGTAGATATCCGTATGGGTATTCATTCAGATAAAGACTGGTTTGACATTACTTTGAAAGCGTCATGTTCCCAGATTCCAATAAGCAGTGAAGTGCTCAGACATGCGATTTTGGAAAATGACGGGCAGCTCACACTCAAAGACGGAACACGTGCCACCATCCCAGCTAGCTGGCAAAAGAAGCTGAAAACTGTTCTGTCCTTTTCGCAACCCTCAAAATCGGGGATGCGTCTGTCGGGCTTTCATGCTCAGTTACTGGATCAGCTCAGCGACCACTCAGGCCAACAGGGCCTGCAAGGATTTGCACAAAACCTGAAAAGTCATGCACCGAAGGTCAAAGTTATCACAGACAGACAAGTCCCTGATAACGTGCGGGCGAAACTTCGTGCGTACCAGAAGGAAGGGTTTGACTGGCTGATGTTTTTAAAAGACAATGGTTGGGGAGGAATTTTGGCTGACGATATGGGGCTGGGAAAGACATTGCAAGTATTAACACTTTTACAAAAAGTGTATAAAAATGGTCTGCATACCAGGCCGAGTCTTTTAATTGTACCAACCTCGCTCTTATTTAACTGGCAGCAGGAAGCGGAAAAGTTTATACCGGATCTTCGCGTACTCCGCTATCATGGCGCGTTCAGACAACAGCAGGCCTCACGGCTTGATTCAGGTGATGTTATTTTGACTACCTATAAAACGGTGCTGCATGATATCGATATACTCGGGCATGCCCAGTTCGAATATTTGATCCTCGATGAAGCGCAGTCCATTAAAAACCAGGCTTCACAACGCTACAAAGCTGTCAGCATTCTGGATGCACGCATCAGACTGGCAATGACGGGCACACCCGTCGAAAACAGTGGCAATGATCTTTATGCCCTGATGAACTTTGTCAATCCCGGCATATTGGGAAGTTTGCGTGGGTTCAATAAACTGCTCGCAAACAAAGCGGAAACGGATGGGACAGCTTACTTGCAAAAGGTGATTAACACCTTTATTCTCAGGCGCACCAAACAGCAGGTAGCCAAAGACCTGCCAGAAAAAACGGAAATGGTTATTTACTGTGAGATGGAAACCCAACAGCGTGCTGTCTACGATGCCTACCGCATCCGTTATCAAAAGGCTATTAAAGAAAAACTCAGCGAAACCGGTTCAGTCAATTCCAAATTGTACGCACTTGCAGGACTCTTGAAACTCCGTCAAATTTGCAATGCGCCTATGTTGGTTGAAGCTCAGGTTGAGCAACAAGCAGAGCCTGCGAAAATCAAGGAGCTCATGCGGCGGTTGAAAGAAATAACACCCTTCCACAAAGTTCTGGTGTTTTCAAGTTTTACCGGGTTTCTTGGACTGATCAGACAGCAGCTCGAAAAATCCCAGCTCGGATATGCTTATCTGGATGGTAAGACGACGGAAGATCAAAGAAGCAAAATGGTGGATCTCTTTCAAAACGATGATCACACACGTGTATTTCTGATCAGTCTGAAAGCTGGTGGAACAGGGCTTAATCTCACAGCTGCCGAGTATGTTTTTCTAGTAGACCCGTGGTGGAACCCTGCCGCTGAATCACAAGCCATTGACCGCTGCTACCGCATCGGGCAACAAAATAACGTGATGGCGTACAGGATGATCTGCAAGGATACTTTGGAAGAGAAAATCCTGAATATGCAGGCCCACAAGCGTCAACTGGCTGATGAGCTTGTCTCTTCAACCGATGGGGTACTAAAATCACTGAGTGCAGAAGATTTTCTTGAATTGTTTAGCTAGATCAAAAAACTAATATAGTGCTCATAGTAAGATATTGAAAATGGGTTGAAGTGCATTTTTTTCACAATGACCTTATTCGGTCTTCTAATACTTTCATTCTTGTAATTAGCTTTGAAAAAGGGATAGAGTCTCCATATATCATACTTTCCTGCATCGCTTTGTAATCTTGTTCCCATTTTCGAATAATATTCTTACCTGGAATAAATGACGCCGTAGGTGGTTTGTGCAGGGAATAATCAATTCCTTTAATTGAATTGTATTTGCTTCTATGCTCTACAATGGTAGAATAAAGATCTAAGTCAGCTAAAGCATTGGTTCCATAGACGGTATCCATAATTTTCTCAATGTCATATAAGTGGGTATTTCGGAGAAGTTGACCACCTGATTCCGTGGCAAATTGACCACCTAATTAACTGGCGGCCGGTAGTAGAAA
>NZ_QNUL01000050.1 GCF_003383615.1 Dyadobacter luteus | reverse complement strand
TTCAATATATTAACAAATACTTATTTAAAAGGAACATCAACAATATTAAAATTCAGATTACTTGATTTCACCCAACGAGTACAATAGTATAAACAAGTGCTACTCAAAATCTCCGTCAGTCACTATGTGTATTGGAAATTTTTTCAGGCTATATCCTTACTACCCAGAGGATCGTAATCCAGATAAGTGTTACCGCAGTTTTGAAAGTAGAGAGTTATCGCGCCGCTGAGGTGCGCGAACATGTTTACAGATTTCAGTTGAGAATGTATTTTCGTACCGTGAGCTATTCAAATATGCCCAAGCACAAATTGAGCCCGTAATTCAGCACTGATTTTAGGAACGTGAATCAGCTCATAACCATATTTCAAGTATGTCTTGCTCATTTGATGAAAAGTAAATTCTGCTTCTTGCCAGTTTTGTTTGCGTTCTGAATCCGTTTGGTAGATTTCTTTCCAGGGGGGAAGAATGAAGACTTTTGCGTTGTATCTGTATTCACTGATCATCTTGTCAAGTCTTTCTGGTAACTGGATCTGCTCCATATCAATATAGCACAGCGTATCAATGATGCCTCTGTCAAAAAATGTTGGCTGTTCTGACTCCAGAGCCGCCGTTTTCTGATAGGTGTCAATCGAAGCCTGCAGCATCAGACGGGCATACAGTACTTTGTCGTTCCATGGCAGTCCGTCGCCGCCAGTGGCTACCTGTTGTTGTATGATTTTTCTTGCGTCTTCGTCAACAGTGTTGAATCCTGATTGTTGCAACGCCCTTAATAATGCAGTCTTTCCCACTCCGGGGCCTCCTGTGATCACGTAAAGGTTTTTGTATTGATCCTGATGCGTTTTTGAAATCATATTTTTGTTTTTATCAGATGTAACTAATGCATTGAAACTGATTGTTAAAGTTGAAATTTCTCCTGAAGATCACTTATCAATTCTGCTGCTAAGTTAGCCGCCGGGCCTGGCTGGAAGGATGTCAAATGTCCGGGATAAACACTGGGTCTGTGCACTGGCTGTCTTTTATTCAGTTGCTTTACCCTCTTTATTCGCCGGATCGCACCAGGCAGCAGAAATGACAGCCGCTATGTACTCATTTATGGCAACATGTAAGAAAAATGGCGTTGATGAGCAACAGTGGCTAACAGACGTATTCGAAAGAATACAATCCCACAAGCAAAAAGACCTCTATCAACTGCCTCCAAACAAATGTAGCAACGTCAAAGCTATTAAGAATAATATGGTAAATATCAGTGAACTATATTGATTGGCTTAATGCGAATGCAGTTAAACCAACTCCAAAAGATTTGATTTGTTTGGGTTTATTGAATGAAATAAGCTCTCCCCGTGCAATTTTTAGGCATGTCCTGAATAAAACAGGTAGCTTTTAGGAATTGAAGATTAATACGTTCACTCTGATAGTAAAAATAATACAACCAGGCAAAGAAGGTCGAGGACGATGTACAACTGATTTTAAATTGTCTATAACTAGGAGTGGTTATGAGCGTAATGTGGCTGCCCTGACAACTTATTATTCAATAGAGAGTATACTAAGCCCTTAAAGTAACTGCAGCACTTTAGCCCGGGCTGTCAGCTTTTTTTTCGTACTTGCTAAATTTTGTAATCTGATCTTCCTACTTTTGAAAACGAGGTGTTAAATAAGACGGTCTGAGCAATCAAAAAATATTTGGCGACTCGGCCTGATATTTGAAATTACCAACCAGACCAAGCGGGAAACTGCAGCTCACAATAGTTCCGCTAGGCTGATTCTGTGATATTTTAAGGATGCCGTTCAGATCGCCTATCCTTTTTTGTAAAGATTCAAATCCCAGCGAGTTTGCGTTTTTTTTCTTTTTCAGCCCTCTGCCATTGTCTGCAATATCAAGGATCAAACTATCTGCTTCCAGATAGAAGGTAATCTCTGCTTCCGATGCGTTAGCATGCCTGATAATGTTGGTTATTGTTTCTTTCAGGATCAGTAGCACCGTCTCTTTTGCTTCTGCATTTAGTTCAAAATTATCAATATCACTTACCAGACTGATTTTTGTATCGGTTCCGAAAAACAAAACGTCTACCATCTGCTCTAGTCGTCTTATGAATCCTTCGGTTTTCTGCTCCCAGTACATTGTGCGTGATTTTTTTCTGACACGGTCATAACTGTCCTGCAGCATGTCCAGCAAAGCGAGTGAGTTCTGCTTTTCCCTCTCAGAGCTGGCTTGGATTGCTCTTAATCTAAGGTAATTCATATTGGCGGCCAGGGAAGCAGATAAATCGTCGTGCAGGTCCTGTGCCATTTTTTTACGTTCCAAATTCTTGGCTTCGGCAATCTGAACAGCGTGCAGATGCGTCATTTTCTCTACTTGGTTAATCAGCTTTTTGCCATTTGTTTTTCCTAATGTATAACGGTAGTAGATGACAGCTGAAACAATGATGAGGATCAACAAAAGTAGGATACTGATCGATGTGTTTCGACGCTGTATTACATTCAGGTTGTCAATCTTTGTCTGTTGTTCTCTGACTTTATAAAACTGTTCCATTTCAAGGCTCCGTCCTCTCAGATCAAGCATACTTTTCCTTTTCAGGTGAGTGATCAGAATTTGCTGATACTGCATCGCCTTTTTGTGGTTGCCGTCTTGTTGTTCGATCTCGTAAAGATCGTTTAGTATCCGCTCGATGATTGGATTATTAACCATCGTAAAATTCATATCAGATATCATCTCTTTACCGACCCGTATTTTGCCCAATTTTATCAGGCTCACAGCCTTAAAAGCAAGGGCGTTCTCCTCCAGTCCGCGCGCTTTTAGATTCGGATATATGCTGCGCGCCGTGTCCACGTGCGCAATCGCTTGATCGTAATGCCCGGTGCAGTAGTTTACTCCTGCCATAGCCAGATGTGAGCCTGCCTGCATTCCTCCATTGTAAATTCGGTCAAGTTTGATAATATTATTGTGCAGGTTTTGGATACTGTCCAGCAGAGAAGGGTTGTTTTTTCTGATGTACTGGGCAAAGTAGGTGCGCTGTTTACTGTAATATAGGTAGACACGCTGACCTGTTACCCACTTGTTTTGTATCGGTTCGTTTTTTAGTGCTTCGTAGGACTGATCATAATGACGGATGGCAAGATCACATAGTCCCAGTGTTTCAACAAGAAACCCCATTGATGAAAGTGCAACGGATTCACTTGTAGGTTTGCCCGCTTTTCTAGCGATATTTCTGGATACAACCAATGCATGATACGCATCTGCATGCTTTTCAACCGCCATTAAAAAATGCGCTTTGAAAAGATAAATATTGGACAGAAAATGTTTGTCAGTTAATGTTATATTCTTGAATTTTTTTAAGAATACTTCGCAGTAATATAGTCCCAGAAGGGCCTGTTGAGATGCAGATAACTCATATTGATCTTTAAGCCGCTCGTCGCGTTCCTGTGCATAGCTGGTTGAATAGTACAGATAGCTGCACACACTGTGAAGAAAATCGACCTGCTCATCAGTATTGTCAATGAGTTTATGCCGTCCCGCATGAGTACGACATATTCTGTCCATCTCCGCATGCTGGGTGCGGTCCCAGTGGGCATACTCGAACCAGTGTTTGAGCAAGCAGTTTACTTCTGATATCCTCAGACTGTCAGCATCTTTGGGCTTTATAGATGCAGGCAGTTGTTTGTACAGACCTTGACTGATCTGCGCTTTTGATTCAGGAATCAGAAAAAGAGCTCCGATTGTATAAATTTTTAGATAGCGGTATAGTTTCATTGATGGTAGTGTAATAAAGCCAATACGGCCCCAGTGCTTTCTTCCGACGTTGCATAACTGTAGTACAGCAGGTAGCGCTATTAGAAAAAATTCTACGTCTTGTAATATTTGGCTTATTTCAGTTTTAAAGTTAATGTAATTCTATATTATACATGCGTGTCAGTATCAAATTTATTTGATGAATTTAATAGCAAAATACCTATTTATAGGTATTTTGTGCTGCAGGTCTTTACGTATGTTTGTGCCAAGATTCAGTTTAAAGCAATGGAATTATTCTATTGTTAAAAATTTAATAATAGATTATGGTAATAGATTATTCTAAAGGCTGATTTTTATCAATAATTATTTCAGATTTAATAGTGCCATGTATTTGATATGAGTGATGTCGTAATCCTGGAAGACCATAAGATGTTTTCTGTAATTTTTTCGTCGTATTTGCAGCAAACAAGACAGTTTTCAAGTGTAACCAGTTTCGATGCCGTTCCAGATTTCCTTAGTTTTATCTCATCGTATAAGTCTGATAATCTGGTGTTTATACTGGATTATTTTCTGCCTGATACTGATATCGAAACAGTGATTGACTTAGTGAGAGGCAGGCTCAGGTCATCAAAGATAATTGTGCTTACAGGACTGACCAGCTCTATTCTGCTCAAAGGACTTCTTTCATCGAATCTGGCCGGAATTATCAGTAAAGTAGACAGTCCTGTGGAAGTGATTAATTGTTTGAATACTTGTAAGAAAGGGAAAACCTATTTATCTGTCACGATCAGAGATATACTTGCCAATAGTAACCAAAACCCGGCAAGGCTGGAATTGACCAATAAGGAAACACAAATACTGAAGCTTCTCGCGCAGGGTAAAACGGTTGAAACTGTTTCACAGGAACTGAATCTGAGTAAACACACAGTTGTTACCCACAGGCGGAATATACTTGCAAAATCGGATTTTCATTCCATTGCAGAACTGATTGTATTTCTTGTCAAGAACGGAATGATCTAGGCGTTTTTGATGATTCAAATAGAATTTGTATTAAGAAAAATATTAAATAATGACCTGATTATTTATGCAATGAATACAGGATGTTTACTAAGCATTGTCCAAATGTTTGATGATAGGTATGAAATATTTTATTTATGTATACGATTTTGTTATTGTTAATGACCACACCACGAATTCTAATAGTATTTGTTTGTTTGCATAACCGAAAAATACCTATTTGAAGGTACTTTTCGGTTATGTATCTGATATATCTTTGTAACCATTACAGCTGTAAACTTTATTTGCTCCGGTCTGTGAGCAATGATGGTTCGTCGCTATAAACACATCATCATCAAACATTATTCACATGCATACTTTTTTATCCTCCGTTTTATTCAAATCGGATTTAGCCCAAGCAGTAAACAGACTATTAAACCCATTTACCCTACAGGAAGCGGTTTTCAGGCTGGTTTTCGTAATGCGCTCCGCTGCGCCTGATCAGACCCGGCACAGCAGAGTCTCAGCCTGATGCGGGCGTGTGCTGAGATTAACGGCTGCACATTTGAGAAAGCTGTGGTTACAATTGCTGGTTTGTCGGTATAGAGGAAGTTTCACAATGAGCCAAGCGCGGACAGACGGGTTTTAATGAAATTTCAGCCTGTTACAGCACGCTCCGCGATCCGGGAAGTTGAAATCATTACTATACACACACCTCTCACCTGCCGGCGGATTGTTGTACTCGTCCAAGAAGGGGGAGGCGCTGGTTTAGTGAGTTCGTATATACGTGCCCGGCAGGTGATTTTTCAGTAACAATAGTCCGCATTTTGTCAAAACACTGATGGCTCTGGCAGTTGCTATCTGGCATTTACGACTAAATCAAAGTTAGATCAATGAAAAAGATAATTGGTATAATTGGCAATCATCCCATCGTAGCACATGGTCTGCGTGGTATTATTGAAGAATTCGTAAAAAGCTCCGAAATAATTGTCGCAGAAAATCTGGAACAGTTTCTGAAATTAAATAAAAGAGAGCTGCCGGACCTTCTGATTTTGGGCGCAGCTGGTATTACAAATGCTGTCATGCTGGAAACTGTTAAACAAGTATCTAAGAAGTTCTCAAATTCTGGAATTATACTGGTTGACAGACGATTAAATGGCCGTATAATTCAGGCTTATTTCGACAATGGCGTCAGTGGGTATCTTCCGGTTAACAGCGATTTGCAGGAAATAAAGCAGTGTCTTCTCAAAGTAATGGCCGGGCTGAAGTATATCCCGGCCGATCTGATTCTGTATCTGCTTGATGAGAAAAACGGATTAATAAAATCAGCACCTAAAATGCTTACTAAACGTGAAAATCAGATAGCTAAATTACTTTTGGAAGGAAAGGGCACTCAGTTAATTGCAAAGCAACTCGACCGCAGGCCATCCACAATCAGCACCATCAAAAAAAATATATTCCGCAAAATGAATGTGTCGGGAATACTTCAACTTGATGCAGTCGTGAGTGCAGATGGCTATGGCGCCCGATAGTTACCGAAAGTCTTTGATCTGTCCACAGCACATTGCAGGTTTTTCAAGTGTCCTTTTTTAAATAATCTAACTGCTGATTGTTGTTTACAGATCAGATAACACCTTCCAAGGGCGCACAAGCAGCCCCATTGATGGGGCCAAAGCCCGGTTTATGCAGGCTTAGTTCTGATTTGATAACGCGAAGCCTATTCTGTCTGCATGTTTGAGTGGCTTGACAATCATGTGCAGTCAGTATTATTCAAGTAAAGTAGTAGTGCCATAGTTAAATAGATTCGTTCATTTAGAAAATTTATCATGAAAGTTATTTTACACACCTGCCGGAAGCTGGCCTTTGTGCTGCTTCTGAATTTGATCTGTTTTGTTTCTTATTCCCAAAGTCCGTTCGCTTGCCAGGATGGAGTCTCCTACATCGTCAAAACAAGCGGCTCGGTCAGCACCCTGTACCAGGTAACATTGGTACCCAACTATTCCGAAACCGTGGTTGGGGTAGTACGCACGTCAGCCAATGCGGGCATTGCTGTCGATGCGATTGGCTACAATGTGAAAGATAATTTTATTTATGGCTTCGAGCCGGGGACTACAAATATAGTCAGGATAGGCGCCAGCGGGATCAGCGAAAGATTGCCGGTGGTCTCGGGGCTTCCAGCTTCAAGTGCTGCCAGGCAGTTCACAGCCGGTGATGTGGATGCAAATGGTAATCTTTTTTTGTATGCTGCAGCTGCAACGAGCATGTACAGGGTTAACCTGAGTACACAGCCTTTCACGGCTGTAGCTCTCAACGGAGCCGCAGCAAACCTCACAGATATGTCAGTGAATGATGCCGGAACTCAGGTTTATGGTTATTCTGCAGGTAACGGGGTACTGGTGCTTCGTGATATTTCCTCAAATACTTACACGCAGACTACTACTGCTTCCAATGTAGGACTTACAGTCCAGAATACATTCTATGACAAGTATGGCCGATTATTTGCGCAGAGAACGACGGGTGAAATATTTATGGTAGCCCCGGCTAATCTTGCAAACACGGATGGTATGGTTAAGCTGTCGGGCAATAATCCTCCGGCAAATTCTGATGGTGCCCATTGCCGTAATGCTTCGGTTTACGACGAGTCTGCCCAGCCATCTTTTGACTGTAATGAAGGCAAAGCATATTTTATAACCCATGGCAGCAACGGAGAATGTTCAGAGTTTAACACCAATACAAACCTGGCTACGATCGATACAGAGAATTTTTCCAGAACTGACCTGACAAATATTACCAATGGTATTCAAAGCGGACTGATCAACGGGATAGGGTTTAATCCCCTGGACGGTTATATCTGGGGTTACAGATTCGGGACCGGACATCTGGCCAGGATCGGAAGTGATGGTTCTGTTCAGTACTTTGGTATCTCCGGCATTCCCTGGCTATGTGGTGGTGTTGAGCAAACTTCAATCGGTGCAGGTGATATAACAGCTGACGGTATTTACTATGGATTTCAGGGAAATAAGGCTACAGGAGAGAAAACACTTTTCAAGATAGATCTTAACCCCGCTTCAGCTACTTACCTTCAGATTGTGGGGACATTCAGCATCAATGCTTTGAGTGGTATCAGTATTTCTGACATCGCTTTTAACCCGGTTGATAAGAATTTCTACGGAGTAGGCGGTGGCAAAGTTTACCGAATCAATTCGAATAGTGGAGCAGTTACCGATCTTGGAGGCAATTTGTCCAACGCAAACTCCATTGCGGCCTTTTGTGATCCGGAAGGTAACTTTTACTTTCAGGCGTCGGGATCCCCACTTTACAAGATAGCAAGGGTACACAGTGCCACTGCAACAATGACCCCAACGGTTGCATCCTCTACTGCTGTAATCGCGGCTGGTAATGGTGATGCTGCCCGTTGTCCATTAACCTTTTTTGCGGGGATCAAGCTAAGTGGTAATGTATGGAACGATTTGAACCAGGATCGTATTAAATCAGGCGGTGAAGTAAACACGGTAACCAATGATCCTTCCCAGACGCTGACTGTATATCTGATCAATGATGCAGGTGTAATTGTTGGGAAAGCGGATGTGCTCGATGACGGCAGCTGGCAAATGCCGTCGATACCCGAAGGTTCTTACACGCTGACACTAAGTAATGATGCAACGCATGCAGTATCTTCTCCGGCAGCAGCAATAGTTGAGCAGCTTCCTGACTACTGGGTTCATACAGGTATCAATTTTGGAACAGCTGGTCCTGCCGGCTCATGGAGCGGCCCGGTTACTGTCACCACATCAGATTCCGATAAATCAAACCTGAACTTTGGTATCAGAGATAATGCAGCGGTTATTACCGGAACTGTTTTTATTGACGCTAACGGAAATGGAAATATAGATCCTGCAGAGAGTGGAAGCAACATAGGTTCGTCAGACCTGACAATCTACCTGGTAGATAATAATGGGATCGTTGTAGATAAAGCCTCAGTGGATCCTGCTACAGGTGCTTACTCTCTGACTGGTTCGCAAGGTAGCAGCTACACTGTCGTATTGAGCAATAATTCTAATATAGCGATAGGGGATGACGCGCCTTCTGCTTCACTGCCTTCCGGAGCTACAATGCCTTATGTGAATACCAGGGAGTCATACGGGAGCGGCAACGGCTCGGGCGCAGGCCTGGATCCTGTTGGTACACCCGGCGTAATCGCTGTTACGCTGACAGCAACAACAGTGACCGGAGTGAATTTCGGAGTGAATAGTATTCCGGTAGCGAATGATGTAAATAATCCTGGTCTTGCTAACTCGGACTTCAGCAGCACACCACCTGCGCAGTTTCCGCAGGTAGCTAATTATGTTTCGATCCCTTATCAGGGTCTGCTACCTATGAATGGTGAGGACCGCGAGGATGGCGATCTGCAGGATGAAAATAATACAGTTACTTTCACTACTGTGAACAGCAATACACTGCTTTATTATAACAACGGCAGTAGCGTAATCCCTGTTACAGCCGGTACGGTAATCGGGGATTTTGACCCTGAAAAACTTGTAATTTACGGGGCGGTCGGCAGTGGTGATGTTTCAAACCCGCTGGGCTTTACCTTTACCTTGGTTGATGCGGCTGGTGCGGAGTCTACACCGGCAGTTTATACGTTGTCTTCGTCTGGGTCATTACCTGTGAAGCTGCTACGTTTTTCTGCCAAGTCTGAAGCCAAAGTGGCCGTAATTTCCTGGGCGAGCTCAGAAGAGATGAATTCGGAAAGATTTGATATTGAGCGTAGCATCGATGCAAGAAATTGGGCCACGATCGGGTCAGTTGCTGCAAACGGAGAGAGCAACGGCGTGATATCCTATCAATTCATAGATCAGAGACCTGCAGGAGGAGAAAACCTGTACCGTCTTAAAATGGTAGATATCGACGGAACATTTGCTTTCAGCAAAATCAGCAGTGTACGCTTTGAACCGAATCTGTACACTTCATTTTTCCCCAACCCGGCTAGTGATATTCTAAAAGTGAAATGGGAAGACGTCAATTTGAATGATGTTTCAAAAGTGCAGCTGTTTGCACAAAGTGGAACGCTTGCCTATGCTGCCAATAAATTAGAACAGGGACAAATTAATGTAAAGCATGTTCCATCTGGTACATATACACTGGTGATTACACTGAAAAACGGTGCATCGCAAAACGCAAAAATTGTAATTGTACATTAGACCAATCAAGTAAAAAAGCAACCGGACGTGTTTTTCAGGCACATTCGGTTGCTTTTTTATTATTCAATTTCAAAAAATGCAAAGCTGTTTTGAGCTTGATACAGCAGAATTTGTTTCGCTTAACTGATGCTGGTTAACAGATGCTAGCTGACTTTACAATACTTTTCAGACAATAGATACTTAGATGCGTTATGCAAATCACTGCAACAGAGCCGTTACTTATAAAATTGTGAGTAAACATCCGATCGGATACTTTCTGGTTTGTAGACTTTTTCAAGAAGATTATACAGCGCAGGATCATACTCTCTAAGATCGATGCGGCCCCTGAGAATTTTTTTATTGCCGTCATCAAAAGGGAAATTAGATCCAAACCACCACTGGCTGCCCTCTGCCCAGTATTCCTCCTTGGTATTAATGGCATATTGGCCTTTGTACATGCCTGCTGCCTTAGCCAGATCATATGACTTACCTATCTTGTCATACAATTCCGGATCCACTGTCCGGATGGCTCCCATGATGTTATGACTAAATTCATGAACCAGAATATTCTCACCATAGTATCTGGTTGCCGGATATCCTAACAGATTCTCTTCCGCGCAGGAAGTGAGCGTACCACCCATACCCCTTGCCCTGCCGTTCCAGTAGGTTCTATCGTCCATACTACCTATGCCACCGGGAAGGTCATATTTCTCACGCTCACCTGGGGTGAGCCTGCGGTCATCCTTGGCTGGCTTTTTCCAATTTCTTCTTTCAGGAAGGTCCATTTCACCCTCTTGATAAGCAATGATCAGAACCCGTGCCCCTTTTTGCACCAGACTTGCCCTTATATCTTCTCTTTTTATCAGCATCGAGTTTACTATATCACGGGCTACCAGCAGCCCGTCATCGGGTGTGTTCGCCGACGACATGATGGGTATTCCCTGTGCATCACAGTACTTTTTATAAAAAGTTGTATCTGCTTTCAAAGAGTCGGGGACAGAGCAGATCATGTAGCTTGCATAGCTCTGAATTAAAGCGTCCTTTCTTGTGATCTGCTGGCCGGATACATAGCTGAAAGCAAATAATGAGAGACAAATTGTATTGAAAATTTTATTTTTTACCATGTTTATTTATTTGCGTTGAATACGTCAGTGGCTGTACCGGATCCCCGTTGCCAGAATATTACTCTGAGAACAGAATCATGATTGGGTTTAGGACAGTTTTATCTGTCTGATTAATGCTACCTAAGGCGTCATTCTCAAAAATCAGAGTGAAGGGGTAAGGTCTTCTCAACTCCGCTGCAGCAACGACAACCGGATTATAAAGTGTTTCGGTAACACAATATTAGGTATATGTTAAATTGAGTTGTTAACCGATTTTAACGGAAACATGCG
Source organism: Dyadobacter luteus (assembly GCF_003383615.1). Classification (GTDB taxonomy): domain Bacteria; phylum Bacteroidota; class Bacteroidia; order Cytophagales; family Spirosomataceae; genus Dyadobacter; species Dyadobacter luteus. Next base: position 7,845 of record NZ_QNUL01000050.1, on the reverse strand, counting down.
CAAATTTGGTAAGTAGTCCACGGGAGTTTATTTCTGGCTGGTGCTGAGCTTGTGTAATGTTTGTTAGCTGTCTTGATCAGCCGGGCTTTGATCATACAAACCAAACAGCTGTAAACCCAAATCGCTTTGCAGGATTGTTTGTATTGATTTGAGAGTAATGAGTAATCAAACTGGGTAGCGTGCCGTAAATTCACCGATGTGTACCTGTATCTAAGGCATGCGAACGCGCCACACTGATCTAAATGGATAACAGAATCCGGCCTTGGCCGTTATCCACCGCGCAGCTCTGAATACAAGAGGGGGAGCACAGTGTTCTGTCTGTGCGTTCTGTTATTGATCTTATAGGAGACTGGCGCAAGTTATGGTTGAACATTAGTCATTTTTTTCGCTTACCCGCCAAAGCAATCTGTTTTGGCGGGTAAGTGACAATTTTTACTGACTTGCTCAGCATAGTCTGACAGCCATCTGATGTAGCTTAAGATCTAAAAAATTGGGATCCCAATCCTGTTTAGGTTTTAGACCCAGCCACTGCTTCATTTCTTTGTATTCAGGATGTTTTCTGTCACTTAGTATTTCTTTGAGTTCAGCATAGCCCCATACACCACCGCAATCTTCCGGTGGACATGCCCCTTTTCCAGCCAGTAATTCGGGCCTGAGAAGCGTGTCCGAAAGGATGTCTTCAAGCGTGATCTGATGTGCCCAGTCATCGCCAAAATCATAGATATAGGTGTATTTTTGACCGGCCAATTCAAATATTTCCGACAGCTTGGTCTGTGAAGCATCCAGCTTGGTAGTACCCTCGAACAAATCATCAAACTCCTCATCGATTATACCGATCACTTCGCTAGAACCAAATCCCTTTGCCGAGAACTCAAACAAATGATAATCCTCCCAGCCAAACGCTGTTTGAATAACCTGGTGAAAGTGCTCGAAGGTTACTGAATCTGCAATCAGTACCCTTCTCCAAACAGGTGGTCTGGTAATATTCTTGATTTGAATTTTAAATTGAAAAGTCATTTTATATGTAGGAAAAGTCAATTTTCGTCACCACTAACGTTGATCCAGCATCAGCAATGTACTTTCTTAGAAAAGTCAGTTTTCTGGTCAGCAAATTCAAAGAAAACATTTCCAATGCTTTTGGGCATGCAATGATGACTAACCGCATGCTGAGATCATTTTTCCTTAAACTTACAGCTAAATCTGAATGCAGACAAAACAAATTTGGCAGATATTCCTTATCAGAAAATAGGGAGATAAAAAATTCAGAAGATTGAATTGAGTGCTTTTGGGAAATGAATCTTATTTGAATGGTATACAAAATAGGATCTTTTGATCCAAACTTAACTCTGTATCGTCACATTCTTAGAACCATTGATCAGCTACCAATACCGTTTCTAATCCTTGGATTGGTAAATCCTCTCCGGTGTTCTCAAAGAATGTGGCATGAAAACAAGATAAACGGACCCGGAATAATCAGATCCGTTTATTATTTGCCAAGTTTTGCATTTGGCAGTTAACCTACTTCGATCACATTGGTAACGATCATATTAAAAGTAGGAAAAAATTTTCGAGTAGCGCATAGTAATAAAAAGTTTTTCAAGCTTGGCTTTTGCGATTCTCTTTTGACATATGGCGCTGATAGGGTGGGATTATAAAGTCTATTCTCAATAAACCGAAGCACTCCTGGTGCTGACTGGGCCTGCTGAAAGCAGAGCCATTTTTTAGTCATGCTGATTCGGTAGCTTTATACTTTGAGGATTTTGTTCAGCGTAGATTATAAATCTGACTTTACAGACATAGGTCGGAAAGCCAGGTTTATAAAAAGGGGTTTTCGCTGTTGCTGCTTTGTTCAAAGTAAAATCACTTCCTGGATAAATCAGTAGCTACACCTGATTGAGTAGGGGGCGTACCTGTTGGTGTAGCTTTTCTTTTTAGCCTTTATTGGTCCGTTGACGTGTTGCATAGTGCATTTATATTTTTTTTGCGATATAAAAAACTATGAGTTTATCAAACGAAACAAAACTTGCTTCTGCGTGATTGGCCTTCGGGAACAGTCGCCGTTACCTCGTCGCTTAACAAGCAGGGATATTCTGGTCAGTTGCTGAATCGCTACAAGAAAAGCAGATGGCTGGCTTCTCCTGGGAATGGTGCGTTGGTAAGAATAGGGGAAAAGATAAGTTATGAAGGGATATTATATGCCATTCATAACCAGCTTAAATTGTCTATCTATCCAGGTAGTCGTACAGCTTTTTCTCTAACGGGCAAAGCGCATTACCTTGAATTATCTCAGTCAAGAGTGGATCTGTTTGGTTATATTCATGAATTACTACCAACCTGGTGCCGGAATGCAGCGAGCTTAAAACTTGGGGTGATTTTTTAAAAGTCCTAGTTTTGATTTGCCCTGTTTTTCGTAAATCTACAAAGATAACCAGAAGGCAAATGTTAGCTTTTAAAGCACTACTGGTCATTAAGTGAAATATATGGCTTACTCTGGTTCACGATGAGAATATGATCTTCTGAAAGCTATTTATCGTAGATTTTTCAAAACTTTATTTCTATGAACAGGGCTCACAGTTTATTTGAAAGATTTGACGATTTGGATACAAAGATGAATCAATGGCTGGTGGCCAATAGCATCCATATCCTCAGGTTTTGTATGGGCGCAGTGTTTCTTGGATTTGGAATACTAAAGTTTTTTTACGGCGTAAGCCCAGTGGAATCTCTTGTAGCCCGGACAACTACTGTTCTGACAGTTGGCATTTTTTCTGGTCACAGCGCGATGGTTTTTGTAGCGGTGCTTGAATGCATGATCGGAATTTGTTTTTTAAGTGGCAGGTTTCTGCGGGTAGGCGTATGGTTGTTAGCTTTTCAGATGATGGGAGCAATGTCCCCTCTAATGATTTATCCTTCTGAGCTTTTTCCGGGCCCTTTACACGCACCTACTCTAACGGCTCAATACATTATTAAAGACATCATATTGATTGCTGCTGGGATGGTCATCGCATCCACATGGACTGGAGCAAAAATTGTTGCTAAAAGCCAAAGTTTCCGAAGCGCCTTGTCAGGCAGTCGTCCAAGAGTCTTTAAAACGATACACGGCTCTTAGAAACCTTTTCTTACCAGACCTAAAATTCAGGTGATGATAATTTTACACCTTTATGGTATGCTAGGCAAGTATTACGATTGCGTAATATATTGTTACCAGACTACTGGCTTGCAGTTGGGGGGGCAGGTATTGCCAGCCTGAAGTAAAGGCCATATAGGACTCAACTATCCCATGTAGTCTCCCAAAATTAGAGACTAATTTTTATCCCAAACTTATACTGCTTGTACTTTGATGAAATAGCTAACCAATACCTATCAACATCTCGGACAGCCTGACCATACTGTCAAAGGTAAGGTCGTTGTCGGATAAATGCGTTTTTCCTTTCTGCAGAACCACAATATCAAAATAAATCTATGCTTAGTATGAGATTGAAAACTGAAATCTGCGGTGAGATTGTTGCTTGCCTAAATCTGGGTGAAAGATAATGCGATTGACCTTAATGGCTGTCAAAATGCTTAAAATTTCGCTTTACAACGTGTGTGGGTACGATAGGCTTGTTATATGGAATATTAAATTAACTTTGCCTTGGTCAAGTTCATTTCTAATTTACTTCTACTGACAGAATCAGATATCGCATTATTTTCATAATTGATGAGTAACAATATTACCTGTAGAGCAATTTATATAGCTGATGATGACAGCGATGACCGTTTCTTTGTGAAAAACGCTATAAATTGTGAGAAAATAAATGCAACTATCATTGAGGCTGAAAATGGTCTCAACCTGATTGACCTGCTAAGGACTGCAAGTCATCAGGTGGTGTTGATCGTTGTAGATATGAACATGCCGAGATTAAACGGATTAGAAACTATATTGCAGATATTGCAAATTCCTGCAGCTGCAAATGTTCCGGTAGTTATACTTTCTACCTCGCCCAGCGACCATCTTATCTCTGATGCTCTGGAGGCCGGCGTTGCAGCCGTTTACAAGAAACCTGATTCTGTTCAGGGATTCGGGGAACTGGTACGCCAGTGGCAAATAACTTATGCACTTTAAAATTTTAGACAATAGTTTACAACTCTATGAGTTACAATTCTGATAATTCGGTAATTCAGAAATTACCCAAGGCACCTACAGGGATTGACGGACTTGATCAGATTACCCACGGGGGATTTCCGAAGGGCAGGCCGACGCTAATTTGCGGGGAAGCTGGTTCAGGCAAGACATTAATGGCTATTGAATTTCTGGTTCATGGAGCTCAAAAATTCAATGAACCAGGCGTGTTTGTTGCTTTTGAGGAAAAATCAGAGGAGTTGGCACAAAATGTGGCATCGCTAGGATTTGATTTAAAGCAGTTAGAAGTAGACAAACTGATTAAAATTGATCATGTGCATGTGGAACGTAGTGAGATTGAAGAAACCGGAGAGTATAATCTGGATGGATTATTTATCCGGCTTGGATATGCCATAGATTCTATAGGAGCCAAAAGGGTAGTGCTTGACACTATTGAGAGCCTGTTCTTCGGGCTTAACAATCTGGCCGTATTAAGGGCAGAGCTCAGAAGGCTTTTCCACTGGCTTAAAGAGAAGGGTGTAACAGCAGTGATCACAGGAGAAAAGGGAGAAGCCAGCCTGACCAGGCAGGGGCTGGAAGAGTACGTATCGGACTGTGTGATACTACTCGACCACCGAATCAGTAACAAAGTTTCCACACGAATTTTGCGTATCGTCAAGTACCGTGGAACTGTTCATGGTACAAATGAATATCCATTTCTGATTGATGAAGAGGGAATATCTGTTCTGCCGGTCACTTCCTTGAAGTTAAATAATGAAGTATCAGAAAAAAGAATATCATCCGGAATTCCTACACTTGACAAGATGCTGGGCGGAGAAGGTTTTTACGAAAGTAGCAGTATTCTTGTTTCGGGGACGGCCGGAACCGGCAAAACCAGTATTGCCGGGAATTTTGTGAATCAGTCCTGCAAAGATGGAATGCGTTGCGTTTATTTCGCTTTCGAAGAATCGCCCCAGCAAATCATTCGAAATATGCGTTCGATCGGGATCAATTTGCAGGGTTATGTCGACAGCGGGCTTCTGCATTTCAGTGCAGCCCGGCCTACGCTTTATGGGTTGGAACTGCATTTGCTTTCAATGACCAAATTTATTGAGAAAGTCAAGCCTGAAGTAGTAGTCCTTGATCCGATCACCAATCTGATCACAGTAGGCTCAACCAGCGAGGTGAAAAGTTTGCTGACCAGGCTGATCGATTATTTGCAGTCAAAAGGTATCACGGTCATGTTCACTGCTCTTGCGCTCAAAGACAATAAATCAGAGCAATCCGATGAAGGTGTGTCTTCTTTGGTAGATGCATGGTTGCTTGTTCGTGATATCGAAGCAAACGGAGAACGAAATAGAGGATTGTATATCATGAAATCAAGGGGTATGAAGCACTCCAATCAGGTCAGGGAATTTGTAATTTCTGATCAAGGCCTTAAATTGGTTGACGTTTTTCTTGGTCCTGAAGGTGTACTTACTGGTTCAGCCAGGGAAGAGCAGCAACTGCTTGAAAAAACAGGCATGGCACTGCGAGATCATGCGGTATCAAGAAAAGACCGTGAAATTGAGCGTAAAAGGCTGGTACTTGAATCGAAGATTGCCACACTTAAAGAAGAGTTTGAGTCCATCCAGGAAGAGCTTAATAGAACTTATATTGAGGAGGAGCTCAAAAAGAGTATTATTCAGGAGAACAGACATGAGCTTACACAAAAAAGAGACACGCAATGATTACTGATCAAATAGAATCCGAAATACCTTCAGCAGATATATGGGAGCTGAGGCTTTACATCGCCGGACAAACACCCCGATCTGTGGCCGCTCTTTCCAATCTTAAAAATTATTGTGAGCAGTACCTGGAGGGTAAATATTCGATAGAGGTGATCGATTTACTTGTCCATCCACAGCTAGCAGAGGGTGATCAGATTCTGGCTATCCCAACATTGGTCAAAAAGGTGCCTGAGCCTATTCGGAAAATTATCGGAGATTTATCTAATAAAGAGAAGGTGCTCGTAGGACTTGATATTCGTTCTACCGGTAAACAACAATGAGCCAGGGATCACTTTCCGATACTTATGCAGGGCATAATCATGAAGGCGACGAATCCTTCGTGTTACGGCTCTATGTGGCTGGGGCATCGCCAAATTCCATCAGGGCGATCAGCAATATTCGGGAAATATGTGAAAAACATCTGGAAGGCAATTACAAGTTACAAATCATTGACGTACATCAGGACAAAGCTCTTGCTTCCCGGGAGCAGTTGCTGGCACTACCTATGCTGATCAAAAGTAGTCCTTATCCTGAAAAAAAGATGATCGGAGATATGTCGGATACTGCGAAAGTATTGCATAGCCTTGGCATCATCGATCCGGTATAAATATGGAGGACAACAGAACACGTCAGCAGCTTCTGGATCAGATAGAATATCTTTCTGAACAGTTGCAGGAATCCAACGATACCATTGAAGCGATCAGGACCGGGCAGGTTGATGCTATTATTGTGCAGGATCCCGATGCCGGCCAGCAACTGTATACACTCCGTTCAGCGGATCAGACGTACAGAGTTTTCATTGAGAAAATGAATGAGGGAGCCGTGACAATTGACCGTCAGGGAATTATTCTGTATTGTAATTCAATGTTTGCAGCAATGGTGGGGGCACCTCTGTCAAGTGTTGTGGGTATACTACTCGAATCATTTGTCGCCGACGAGTCGTTGGAGGATTTTCAGGATTTGATCCGTAAAGGCTGGACAACCGACTTGAAAATTGAATTGTTGATCAGACAAAATAATAAAACTATTCCCTGTCAGCTTTCAGTGGCTACTCTGGAACTTGATGGACGGGAATCTCTGAGTGTGATTGTGACGGACCTGTCATTTCAAAAGGATATTCAGCGGCTCCTAAGTGAAAATAACCAAAGACTACAGCTTGCCAACCAACAGCTCGAAGCAAGTAACTACGATTTACAGCAATTTGCATCCGTCGCATCTCATGATTTACAGGAGCCTTTACGTAAAATATTGATCTTCTCAAATCTGCTGTCCACCGCCTACCACCAGGAATCGAACCCTGAGATTACCACTTATCTGCAAAAGATCTCATCGTCCTCTATAAGGATGCGAAACATGGTTGACGATATTCTCAAATATTCACTGATATCGAGTCAGGAAGCAAATTCGGAAGTGATAGAATTGAACGATGTTATCAACGAAATAAAGGAAGATTATGAAGTGTTGATCCAAGAAAAGGACGTGGAGCTCATTGTGCAATCTCTGCCGGTGGTTAAGGCAATACGATCACAGATCAAACAAGTTTTCCAGAACCTGATCAGCAACTCTATTAAATTTTCAAGTCCTGGTACCGCGCCGGTGATCCGGATCTGGACTCGGCCGCATGCTGAAGACTCAAGGCCATCACCCGTGCCCATGCACTGCATCGTGGTAGAAGATAACGGGATAGGATTTAAGACCGAGTACCGGGATAAAATATTTTCACTTTTTGAAAGGCTCAATACGAAAGAACGTTACGAAGGATCGGGAATAGGTCTTTCTGTGACCAAAAAGATCATAGAAAAACATGGTGGCCAAATTACCGCCGATGGCGATCAGGGACATGGAGCAACATTTACTATTTGGCTCCCATCAGCCTGAGATAAATTTTTAACTTACAAACGGCTTTGTTGCATCGTTATTTGGGAACAAGTTTGATGGCCTTTGGCATGCCTAGCTTAACAAATTGATTTAGACAAA